>NZ_CALUWS010000042.1 GCF_944324525.1 uncultured Desulfovibrio sp. | reverse complement strand
CAGAGCGCGACCGAATGGCGGCCCGGAGGGCCGTGCCCGTTAGGCGACCCAGGAGCCTTACGGGCATCGACAGCAGAGCGCGACCGAATGGCGGCCCGGAGGGCCGTGCCCGTTAGGCGACCCAGGAGCCTTACGGGCATCGACAGCAGAACGAGGGGTTCCCCTTCTCCCAAAACAGATAGCAAAGAATGTCAACAGGCCCTTAGGCAGGGTTTTCCTTCAGCCAGCGTTCGTAAATGGCAGCCAGCGGAGCCTGACGGCTGCGACGCGCCTTCTGCCAGTAGCGTTGTATGAGCGGCCGTTTTCTGGCCGGGTCGTCGCCGGCCTCCTGCGCCACACTTGCCGCCAGTTCCGTTTGCCCGCAGCGCAGGGCCAGGCGATGCAGCGGCTGCCAGATGTCCGGCAAGGGGAAAAAGCGGGCCGCGCGTTGCAAGACCTCCAGTGCCTGCGTCGTTTCTCCCTGCTGATCGAGCAGAGCAGCCAGGCGCAGATAGCCGCCCGGCCAGAGCGGTTCTTCCCGTAGATGGCGAGCGCAGTCCTGTGCCGTCATGGTCGCGTCAGCCTCCAGCGCTTTCGTCCGGGCGGGGGGCAGGGTGACGTATGTCCTGCCTGTGGGGCCCAAGCGCACTTCATAGCCGTCCACCGCCGCCTGTATATGCAGATCGGGCTGTATCTTTCCTCCCCAGCGGGAGGAAAAGAGGGTGGCGTTCTCCCTGTCGCGGTCGAAGCGGCCCGGCGTCCGGCTGGTGTGATGGTAAAGCTGGCTTTGTCCCGCAAGCCGCAGCTTGCCGCCGCCGCTGTGCAGGCTCAGGCAGAGATCCAGGTCTTCGTAACCGTTGTTGTAGCCTTCATGGAAGCCGCCCGCTTCCAGAAAGCGCGTGCGCGGCAGCAGGAGCGCCGCTCCGGTGAGCGCCTGCAGCGGATGGACGCGCCGTAGCGCGGGGTGATCGCCCGGAAAGCCCTCGTACAGATGGCAAAGCGTGTAGAGCGGGCTGAAGCTGACGCCGCAGTGCTGGCAGCTCCCGTCTGGATAGAGCAGCAGCGGCCCCACGGCCACGACATGCGGCAGGGCCAGGGCCTCGCGCAGCGGAGGCAGCCAGCCGGGCGTGAACGTGATGTCGTTGTTGACGAAAAAGAGCGCCTCACCGGCGGCGGCACGGGCCCCGGCATTGCAGCCGCGGGCAAAGCCCTGGTTCTCCGGCAGGCGCAGCGCCGTGAAGCGCGCGCCGAAAAGCTGTTCCCCCAGCGGAGCCAGCGCCTCGCGAGTGGCGTCCGTGGAGCCGTTGTCCACCACGATGACCTGTATGTCCTCGCCTTGGCTGTGCTCCGCCAGCGAGAGCAGACAGGCGCACGTTGTCTCCCAGAGGTTCCAGGCCGGGATGATGCAGGAAATGGTCATGCGTTTTCCCTTTCCCGCCGGTACGCGGCGGCCAGCGCCGTAAAGCGCGGGGCCCACTGCGGGACGGCCGGGGCAAAGATATGGAGATACGAGGCCCAGACATTCCCCCGTACCAGCCCGTCGCGGCTCTGCCCCATGCCCGTGCCTTTGTCCAGCGTCAGGGCCGAGGCGGGGGGCAGGGCGGCCGTGTCCCCGCCGATGCAGCGGGAATAGTGGAATTCATGGCCGCGCAGGCGGCTTCCCAGAGGAAAGTAGGGATTTTCCGCCGTGACGCGCGCCTCCACATAGCCCAGTCCCTGCGGGCGCGGGCAGAACTGGGCGCAGACCGGGAAAACGCCGATCATGGCATAGCGGATGCCGTCCCGTTCGATGGCCTCGGCCAGCACCATGAAGCCGCCGCATTCGGCATAGACGGGCAGCCCCTGTGCGACCAGTTGCGGCAGCCGGCGGACGGCGGGCGAGTCCGCAAGCTGACCGGCAAAGTCTTCGGGAAAGCCGCCTCCCAGATAGAGGCCGTCCAGTTCGGGCCAGTCCGCTGCCGCCAGCAGGCTCACGGGAAAGAGTTCCGCGCCCGCCCGGCGCAAGGCTTCCAGATTCTCAGGATAGTAGAACCAGAAGGCCGCATCATGGACATAGCCGATGCGGGGACGTGCGCTGTCTTCGATGGGAGCGGATGTCCTTGTCGTGGTCGCATGTCCTGCGGAAAATGTTTCACGGGAAGCAAAATGCCCGTCGTCGGAAGCGGGGAGTCCTTCCGTCCGTGGGGCGGCATAGAGGGTTTCCCCGGCGCTGGCGCAGTCCGCCGGCAAGGGGATCTCCAGCGCGGGCGCACGGCGGGCGGCGTCCAGTACGGCGTTCACATCCACATGCGCGCGCACCAGTTCCGCCAGTTGATCCAGCAGGGTTTCCGTCTCTGGAGAAAAGGCGTCGCCGCTCAATGTGGCAAGGCCCATGTGGCGCTCGGGCAGGGGATTGCGCCGCTGGCGCGGCAGACTGCCCAGCACGAGGATGTCCGTATAGGTCTCGATGGTTCGGCGGAGGATGTCCTCGTGCCGGGAGGAGGCCGTCTGTCCCAGGATGACGCCCGCAAACCGCAGACCAGGCTCGAAATGCGCCAGTCCGGCGACGACGGCCGCGGCGGTGCGCGTCATCTTGGTACAGTTGAGACTGAGCAGGACGGGGCAGGCGAGCATGCGGGCCAGCTCCGCCGTGGAACAGCTTCCTTGTACATCCATGCCGTCGAACAGGCCCCGGTTGCCTTCCAGCAGGGCCACATCCGCCGGAAGCTGCGCGGCGGGCGTGGCGGGATCGGGCTCCCCGGCCGGGAAGCCGTGCCCTGTGCGCTCGGCAAAGAGCAGGCGCAGTTTTTCGGCGGACAGGAAAAAGGGGTCCAGATTGCAGGCCGGGCGGCCCGTTGCCTGTGTGAGCCAGGCCGCGTCGATATAGTCAGGGCCTTTCTTGAAAGGCTGTACCCGCAGACCGGCTTTGCGCCAGCAGCGGCCCAGCCCCAGCGACAGGAGGGTCTTGCCGCCGCCGCCGGAAACGGCGGAGATGCAGAGGCGGGGCGTGGGGACGGACAATGCCGCTACGTCAGGCGTACCGGAAAGGACTGGAGACGGGGAGGGCTGTTTCACTGAGGGCTCCTGTGCCGTTCATGGGAGAAGTGATGGCCGTCAGTCGTCCGCTTGCGAGCGGCAGGCACGCAGACTTTTTCCGTGATTGCGGCGTGCTGCCTCGAAACGGGCTGTTGGGAGCTTGCCGCCGGAAAAAAGCGTGCTGGGAAAGGATGGGGATGTGAGGGGAAGGGAAGCCCTTCCCCCCAGAGCAAATAGCGAGAGCGACAACAGGCTTTAATGCCGGAAGGAGCGCTGTCCGGTAAAGACCATAGCCACTTGCGGATCGGCTTCATTGCAGGCCATGATGACTTCCGTGTCCCGCAGGGAACCGCCGGGCTGGGCGATGGCCGTGATGCCGTGCTGCATGGCGGCGTCCACGCCGTCCCGGAAGGGGAAGAAACCGTCGGAGACCAGCACCGAGCCGGGCAGGCCGCCGCGGGCCTCCTTCGTGCGGCGCTGGATGTCGTCCAGCGCTTCGCGCAGGCCGGCGTCCGTGGCGGCTTTCTGCTGCAGTTCATAGAGGGAAAGCCCCTGCTCGCGGAAGGCCAGCACGTCGGCATACTTGGTATAGGCCTTGTGGGCGGCCAGCTCCACGCAGCCCACGCGGTCCTGTTCGCCGGTGCCGATGGCCACCGTGGCCCCGTTGCGGGCATAGATGACCGAATTGGAGGTGACGCCCGCCTCCACGGCCCAGGCAAAGCGCAAATCGGCCATCTCCGCCGGGCTGGGCGTGCGGGCCGTGACGCTGAGGCCGTTTTTGTCCGTGGCCTGCGCCGGGAGGAAGTCCGCATCCTGCAAAATGCGGTTGACGAAGGATTTCTGCACCACGATGCCGCCGTCGGCCAGGCTCTTGATGTCGAGGAAGGCCGACTGCGTCAGCTCGTCGAGGCGGGCCAGTCCGGGCAGTTCCATGATGCGCAGGTTCTTGCGGGTCTTGAGGATGTCCACCACGCCTTCCTCGAAGGCCGGGGCCGCCACCACCTCAAAATAATTGGCCGCCACCATTTCCGCCGCCTCACGAGTGAAGGGCCGGTTGACGACGACGGCTCCCCCGAAGGCCGCGATGCGGTCGCACCAGAAGGCGCGATCCAGCGCCGTGGCGACGCCCTCTTCGGCCCAGGCCGCGCCGCAGGGATTGTTGTGCTTGAGGATGACGGCCGCGGGCCGTTCCGAAAGGTACTGGAGGATATTGGCGCCGTTGTCCACGTCCGTGAGGTTGGTCTTGCCGGGGTGCTTGCCCGCCTGGATCATCTGGGCTTCGGTCAGGGAAGAGACGATGCCCTGTCCGGGCCCGCGCCAGCGCAGGCCGCCGCAGGTGATGCCGCCGTCCACCAGCTCGTAGAGGGCCGCGGGCTGGTCGGGGTTCTCCCCGTAACGCAGGCCTTTTTCCTCGCCGTCCAGGGTCCATGTCCGCTTTTTGTAAACGAGCTTTTCCTCACCCAGCAGAATGGTCATGGAATCGGGGAAGGCGTCTTTCTGAACGTCCCGGTACATGGCCTTGAGATCTCGCGTCATGCTTCCTCCAGCAGAAAACGGTGGCAGTGCGGCGCGGGCGGCACAGCGCCGCCGTCGTTCCGCGTGAGGCCGCACCATAGCAGAAAGGTCCCCCGCTTGCCAGTCCGGCACGGGACGCCCATTTGACGCCGGCTCCGCAAGGCCGTACAAGAGGGCGCTGGAGGATGTTATGGAGAAGTTGCTTGCCCGCCTTGCCCGACAGCTCGACGCCATCGATGAGGCATCCCTTACGGCGCTCTGGAGCAAATACGCCACCCAGGCCAGTCGGTTTGAGCCGACCCAGCGCTGGGAGGAGGCCGTACTCATTTTCGCGCTCATCGAAGCCAAGCGCATGAAGAATCAGCTCTTCAACTACTACTGGGCCCGGCAGGTCCGTTCCGAGGGCAGCGACAACAAGCCCGCCCCGGAAAAGCTCGGCCCCCTCTTCAAGCTGGAAACGCCCGGCCGCAAGGCTCCCGAGTCCGCCCCCGGCGACGCCGCGCCCAAGCGGCCCTGCCGCGTCCTGGCTTTCACCCTGCCCGGCAAGGATGAAAAATAGAGCGTTTCACCTTTGAAAAAGGTGAAACGCGAGGCGGCGGCACAGCGCCGCCCGGCCCAAAGTGAGCGGAAAAACCGCGTTTGCCCGCGAAACGCCAGGCCGTATGGTTTGGGACGCGCAGCGTTTCAAACGGAAAATGCTTTGGATCAGGCAAGGCCGGTTTGACTTGACGGTCCGGAAAAGCTAAGAAAAAATTTTGTGTGTCGTGCGCACAATCTGACAGCGTGAGTATGGGGAGGACGGACAGAATATGGCTAATATCGTCATCATCGGCGCCCAGTGGGGCGACGAGGGTAAGGGCAAGATTGTTGATATGCTCAGCGCGGAAAGCGATCTCATCGTTCGCTTTCAGGGCGGCAACAATGCCGGGCACACCATCAAGGTGGACGGCAAGGAGACCATCCTGCATCTGATCCCCTCCGGCATCCTGCATGAGGGCAAGACCTGCCTTATCGGTAACGGCGTGGTGCTTGATCCCGAGGTCTTTCTCAAGGAAGTGGACGCGCTGTCCGCCAAGGGCGTGGATGTGAGCCCCGCCCGGCTGGGCATCAGCCCCAAGACGCATCTCATCCTGCCCTACCACAAGGTGATCGACCAGGCGCGCGAAGCCAAGCGCGCCGGCAAGAAGATCGGCACCACCGGGCGCGGCATCGGCCCCTGCTATGAGGACAAGGTGGCGCGCATCGGCGTGCGTGCCGGGGATCTGACGCAGCCCGACCTGCTGCGCGAAAAAGTCCGCTTCGCCCTGCTGGAGAAGAATGTGCTCCTGAAGGAGCTCTACAAATTCGAGCCCGTGGACGAAAACAGCGTCCTTGATTCGCTGCTGGCGCAGGCGGCCCGTCTGACGCCCTACCTCACCGACGTTTCCGCCGCCGTCGCCGATGCTCAGGCCAAGGGGCAGGTGGTGCTTTTCGAGGGCGCGCAGGGCATCCATCTGGATATCGACCACGGCACCTATCCCTTTGTGACGTCCTCCAACACGGTCGCCAGCTCCGCCGCGGCGGGCAGCGGCACCGGTCCCCACGCCCTGCATCGCATCGTGGGTATCGTCAAGGCCTATAGCACCCGCGTGGGTTCCGGCCCCTTCCCCACGGAACTGGAAGACGATACCGGCAGTTACCTGCGGGCGCAGGGGCATGAATTCGGGGCCACCACCGGACGTCCGCGCCGCTGCGGCTGGCTTGATGCCGTGGTGCTGCGCGAGACCGTGCGCCTCAACAGCCTGACGGAGATCGCCCTCACCAAGCTGGACGTGCTGCAGGGCCTGCCCGCTCTGCAGATCTGCGTGGCCTATGAGCTGGACGGCAAGCGGCTTGATTACATGCCGCAGGGTGAAGGCGAGCTGGCCCGCGTGCGGCCCATTTATGAGGAACTGCCGGGCTTTGAGCAGGACATCAGCGGCTGCACGGAATTTGCGCAGCTGCCGGAAAGCGTGCGCCGCTATGTGGAGCGCATCGAGGAGCTTGCCGGCGTGCGGATCAGTATGGTCTCCGTGGGGCCGGATCGCCGGGCGACCATCGTCCGTTAATTTTGCATTTGCCTTGTCGGCCCGGCAGGATGTCTGCCGGGCCTTTGTTTTTTAGAGCGTTTTGCCTTTGAAAAAGATAAAACGCGAGGCGGCGGCACAACGCCGCCCGGCCCAAACCACGCGGAAAATCGCCTTTTTCCGCCAAACGACAAGCCGCGTATGGTTTGAAACGCGCAGCATTCCAAACGGAAAATGCTCTCTCAGGGGGACCATGACGACATCCGCCCTTTTTCCCGAGCTTGCCGGAGACGGCCTTTCTCTGCTGCTGGAGCGTCTGCGGCGTCTGGGCGAACAGCCGCCGCAGGTGCTGCTGCTGGAGGGCGGCAGCGAGGCCCAGCGCCTTGCCCTGGCCCGCTGGTGGGCCTGCCGCCTGAAGTGCCCCGAGGCGTCCGCGCCCTGCTGTTCCTGCACGGTCTGCCGTCAGGTCGCCGCCGGCGAGCATCTGGATATCCTTGCCTACGACGGACGCATCAGCAACAAGGACGATGAGGAGAACCCCGGCCTTGTCCGGGCCTTCAACATGGAGCGCGTGCGCGAGCTCAAAAGCCGCCTGCGGGATGCGCCGCACGGGCCGGGTTACCGGGTGGTCATGCTGGCCGGGCTGACCCTTGCCCGGGACGAGGCGGCCAATGCCCTGCTGAAAAGTCTGGAAGAGCCGTTGCCCTCCACCCGCTTCGTCCTGCTGTGCGCGCAGCGGGAGCAGCTCCTGCCCACGCTGGTCTCCCGCGCGCTCTGCCTTACCCTGCCCTGGCCGGACAGTTCGGTCCGTGACCCTGAATTGCGGCCCTGGGAAGAGGCCCTGGGCGAATTCCTGCGCAGCGGTCGCGGCCTGTTCGAGCGCACGAGCGCCCGTAATGCGCTGGATGCCGCCCTTGCCGGGCGCATTTTCCTTGCCTGTCAGAAATCGCTCGGGCGCGTCCTGGCCGGACGAGAAGATGTGGACGATCCGCTGGACATGGCGCTCGCCGCCCTTGATGTTCCCGCCCGTGCCCTGTGCGGCCGCTGGCTTGCCGAGGCGCAGGAGGCGCTGACCTTTGCCGTGGGGCCGGCCCGCATCCTGGAAGCCCTCGCGGCCCGCCTCTATGCTCTGCGGCATGGCGGCGTCTGAGCTGCCGGTCTGTTTCTTTGCTTCTCAAGCACAAAAAGGGCTCCTTGCAGGAAGGAGCCCTTTTTGTGTTGTCGTCCCGACGAGAACATTTTCAGCTTGTAACGCTTCACGTTTCAAGCCATGCGGTCTGGCGTTTCGCGGAAAAAACGCGGTTTTGCCGCTCAGTTTGGGCCGGGCGGCGCTGTGCCGCCGTCTCGCGTTCCGCTTTTTTTAAAGGCAATACGTTCTATTTCCAGAGGTTGCCGTACTTGACGGCGATACCGTCCGAGCGTTCCACGAGTTTGGCCACCAGCGCGTCGATGTCCTCGCTGTTGATGGTGCCCAGTTCGCGGGCCAGCAAGAAGCCCAGATAGCCTTCACCCTGCTTGAAGACCCAGCAGACAGAATACACGGAACCCACATTGGGGCGGCTGGGGAATTCCGGCTGGGTGGTGACCAGCAGCTGGAGCTTGGGCTCGTCCTTTTCATTGAGGGCGAAAAGGTTGCTCTGGTTGAAGGCTTCCTTGAGGCCGGTCACCAGCTTGGCGCCGATGCTGTCCGTCCCTTCGGCGATGACCGTCACGGCCGTGACGCGGGCGTCCGTCTTGGCGGGCTTGTCGGGCTGGGCCTTGCCCGCCTGATCGGCCTGGGCGGCCAGCGCCGTGGTGGTGAGGGAGCCGCCGCAGAGCAGGCACAGCAGGGCAAGGGCGGTACAGAGTTTTTTCATGGCATTCTCCTTCCGGTGGGGCAGCGGTCCTGCCCGGCAGCATGTAATGTAGACAAATGGTAGATAAAGTCTTGAAAAATGCCAAGTCCCGCGTATACGGCATTTTTGCCGTCTGGCTGGCGGTTGTGGCGCGCCTCCTTTCAGGGTACATGTTCGGCATGCCCGCCCGTTTGGGGCAGATCGGCGTCTGTGGCGGCATGTTCCCCGGCTGGGGCCACATGCCGTACCGCTCTGTCGGCGGGGGCGAGGCGGAGGCGTTATTTCATTCATCTTTTTCAAACAGGGCAAGAGATTATGCAACGTACACTCGTCGTCGATGCGCTGGCCGCCACGGCGCCGCAGCGCGAGATCACCATTTGCGGCTGGATACGCACCCGGCGTGATGCCAAGGACTTCAGCTTCGTGGAAGTCAATGACGGCTCATGCCTGACCAATATCCAATGCATCGTGGATGCGGGGACCGCGGCGCACGCCGGTCTTGGCGAGGCGTCCACCGGCGCGGCGCTCTCCGTCAGCGGCGAGCTGGTGGCCTCTCCGGGCAAGGGGCAGCAGTGGGAGATCCGCGCCGTGGCCATACAGGTCTTCGGCGGCGCTGATCCGGAGACTTTCCCGCTGCAGAAAAAGCGGCATTCGGACGAATTTTTGCGCACCATCGCCCACCTGCGGACGCGTACGAACAAGTATGGCGCCGCGTTCCGCATCCGTTCCGAAGCGGCGCGGGCCGTGCACGACTTTTTCCATGAACGGCGCTTCGCCTGGGTGCATACGCCCATCCTCACGGGCTCGGACTGCGAAGGGGCCGGGGAGATGTTCCGCGTGACGACGCTCAACGGCCCGGCCAGCCCGGCGGAAGACTTCTTCGGCCGCAACTGCCATCTGACGGTGTCCGGCCAGCTGGAAGCCGAGGCCCTGGCTATGGGCCTGGGCCGCGTCTATACCTTCGGCCCCACCTTCCGGGCCGAGAACTCCAATACGCCGCGCCATGCCGCCGAATTCTGGATGATCGAGCCGGAAATGGCCTTTGCCGAGCTGGAAGACATCATGGAGCTTGGCGAAGGGCTGACGCGTCATGTGGTGGAGCACTGCCTGCGGCATTGCGAGACCGATCTCAAGCTGTTTGACAACTTTGTGGACAAGGGACTGCTGGAACGCCTGCAGGGCATGCTGCGCCAGCCCTTTGCCCGCTGTTCCTACGGCGAGGCCATCAACATCCTGCAGGACTGCGGCCGGGAGTTCACCTATCCCGTGGCCTTCGGCGTGGATCTGCAGACCGAGCATGAACGCTATCTTGCTGAAGAGCATTTCCAGCGTCCGGTCATCGTGTACAACTACCCCAAGGAGATCAAGGCGTTCTACATGCGCGCCAATGATGACGGCGAGACCGTGGCGGCCATGGACGTGCTCGTGCCGCGCATCGGGGAGCTCATCGGCGGTTCGCAGCGCGAAGAACGTCTGGATCGTCTGGAAGCGCGCATCCTCGAACTGGGGCAGAATCCCGAGGATTACTGGTGGTACCTCGATTTGCGGCGTTTCGGTTCCGCGCCGCATGCGGGCTTCGGGATGGGCTTCGAGCGTCTGCTCATGATGCTGACCGGCATCACCAACATCCGCGACGTCATCCCCTTCCCGCGCACGCCGGGCAGTCTGGAATTTTAGGAAACGTCTTTGCCTGATAGGGCATTTCGCCTTTGAAAAAGGCAAAATGCGAGGCGGCGGCACCGCGCCGCCCGGCCGAAACCAAGCGGAAAAACGCGTTTTTTCGCGAAATGACAGACTGTATGGTTTGAAACGCAAAGTGTTTCAAACTGAAAATGCGATATGAGAAACGGGAGGACGGCTCGTGCCGCCCTCCCGCTTCTTTTGGCGTGTCAGACTGGACTCCCCTACCCTTCCGCAGGCTCGGGCGACTTGCAGACGTCCACCCACTGGCCGCCGGTGAGGCGTTCCAGCTCGTCGAGGTGGAGTTCCACGGCGTTGTTGGGCGCGCCCGCGGCCGGATAGACCGGATCGAAGGCTCGCAGGCTTTCGTCCAGATAGACCGGGACGCCCTCGGGCAGGGCAAAGGGACAGACGCCGCCCTGCGGATGTCCCACAAGCTGTTCCAGGTCCGCGCCGGGGATGAAGGCGGCCTTCTGCCGGAAACGGTCCTTGAACTTGCGGTTGTCCAGGCGGGCCGTCCCCATGACGACGATGATGGCCGGGCCTTCCTTGAGCAGGACGGAAAGGCTCTTGGCGATGCGTCCCGGTTCGCATTGCAGGGCCTGCGCCGCCAGTTCCACGGTGGCGCTGGAGACGGTGAATTCCCGATACCGGTCAGCCAGACCGGCGGCGGCCAGCTGTTCCTTGACGGCATCTACGCGCATGTGCGGCTCCTTGGCATGGCTGGAGGACGCGCGGGGCAGGGGCTCCCCTCCCCCGCGCGCAGGTGGGCGGCAGTGTGTGCGGATCAGGCCAGTTCCGCGGGCAGCGGGCCGAACGCTTCTTCATAGCGGCGGCGGAACTCGGCATAGGTGAAGCGATGGGCCTGCGTGCCGAGCTGTTCGATGGCGTAGCAGGCGCTCACCGCGCCCACCTTGGCCGCTTCCGGCATGGAGAGACCGCGGGAAAGGCCCTTGAGCAGGCCGGAGCGGTGGCTGTCGCCCGCGCCGGTGGGGTCTTTCACTTCGCCGCAGGGGATGGCCGGGATATGCACGTCCACGCCCTGCGCGTTGCGGATGCGCTGGCCCTTGGCCCCGAGGGTGGTCACCAGCCAGCCCGTGAGCTGGAGGAGCTCTTCCTCGGTCTTGCCGGTGGTCTTGCAGACCATGCTGATCTCGTAGTCGTTGGTGACGCAGGCGTAGGAGCCGGTGATGGCGTCCAGCAGGTCATCGGCGCTCAGGACAGGCAGCTGCTGGCCGGGGTCATAGATGTAGCGGACGCCCTTTTCCCGGAAGAAGCGCGGCAGGCGGCGCATGTCCTCCAGATTGCCGGGAGAGACGATGGCCCAGTCCTTGGCCGGGTCGAGATGCGGGAAATCGTAGCTGGCGGGCAGGGTCATGGCCCCGGGGTAGAAGCCGGTGATCTGGTTGTTGTTGCGGTCGGTAGTGATGTAGCAGAGCGCGGTGAAGATGTCCGCATCCTGGCGGATGCCCTCGGTGGAGAGGCCCATTTCTTCCAGAGCGGCGGCGTAGCCCGCAAAGTCCCGCCCGGCTGAGGCCACGATGAGCGGCTTCTCTTCCAGCAGGGCCAGGGTGTAGGCGATGTTGCCCGCGCAGCCGCCGCGCAGTTCGTTCATATTGTCCACCATGAAGCTCACGCTGAGCGTATGCAGCTTGTCCATGAGCACATGGTCCTGAAAGTTGCCGTCAAAGGTCATGATGCGGTCAAAGGCCAGAGAGCCGGAAACGTAGATGGCCATGCGAATTCCTTACAGGGGTTGAGGGTGGGAGATGCCATGCCGCAAGGGAAGGCTGTTTTCCTCGATCCAGCGCAGGAAGGCGGCGTTGCCGTCCGCGATGGGCAGGGCCGTTATGCAGGGCACGTCATGCGGATGGCGGGCCAGCACATGGGCGCGGAAGTCCGCGAAGGCCGCCCTGCTCACCTGCGCCAGCAGCACGAGCTCCGCCGCTTCGTGGATGTCCTCTTGCCAGCGGTAGACGGAGAGCGCGCCGGGCAGGATGTTTATGCCCGCGGCCAGCCGGGCTTCCACGAGCTCGCGGGCCAGCCGGCGGACGGCCTCAAGGCCGCACGGGCGTTCTGGGGCGGCCTGCGTCGCGTCGGGCGCGTCGCGCAGACGGCCTTCCTGAGGAAAGGTGACATAGACAAGCAGCATGATCCGGGTCTTCATACAGAAAAGGGTGGACTGAGCGATAGCATATCGCGCCGCAAAACAAAAGGGCCGCCTCCCCTGCTCCGCCACGGCACGGGGCCGTTCGCGGGCGCGGGCCGCTGCCCGCAAATGACTTGTCGCTCCGCACGGCCTGTGGCATAGAAAGCGCATGAGTACCGGAACATCCCTGCCCCGTGGCGCGCTGGCGCGCGCCGAGGCCGTCCTTGCCGCCCTGCGGGCACGCTATCCTCAGCCGGCCACGCATCTGGTGGCCGCCAATGCCTGGGAACTGCTGGTGGCCACCGTGCTGGCGGCTCAGTGTACCGATGCGCGCGTCAATACCGTCACGCCCGAACTCTTCCGGCGCTGGCCCGGCCCGGCGGAACTGGCGCGGACCTCGCAGGAAGAACTGGAATCCGTCATCCGCCCCACCGGCTTTTATCACAGCAAGGCCAAGAACCTGCTGGGGGCCGCTCGCCGCGTCTGCGAGGTCTACGGCGGGGAGGTGCCCGCCCGCCTCGACGAGCTGATCACCCTTCCCGGCGTGGCGCGCAAGACGGCCAATGTGGTGCTGTTCGGCGCGTTCGGCCTCAATGAGGGGCTGGCGGTGGACACGCACGTCAAGCGCATCAGCTACCGGCTGGGGCTGACCGCCCAGACCGATCCCGTGGCGGTGGAGAAGGACCTCATGCGGCTTTTCCCGCGTGCGGAATGGGGGGACGTCAACCATCGCATGGTCTGGTTCGGCCGGGATGTCTGCCACGCCCGTTCCCCCCGCTGCGCGGACTGCGAGCTGGCCGGCGTCTGCCCCCGGCGGGAACCCCCGCGCGAGCCGCGCGGCCGGACGGCCTCCACCCGCAAAAAGACCGCCGCATAAACCTGCGCCGGGATACGGGAATTTGCTTTCTGCCATTAAGCTGCCTGTAAAGCGGACGATAAGCTAGCCAGAAGCGCTTTACCGGAAGGGTCTGTACATGAGCCAAGTCAGCCTGCTTGAAGCCAAGAACAACGAGCTGGAAATCATCGAATTCCTCCTGACGGAAGAACTGCCTGACGGTTCGACCTATACGGGGCACTACGGCATCAACGTGGCCAAAGTGCTGGAGATCATCCGCCTGCCGAGCATCACCAACATGCCCGGCAACAGCGATTGCTCCTCGCTGGGGACGTTCAATCTGCGCGGGCGGGTGCTTCCTCTGGTGGATCTGGCGGCCTGGCTCGGCAAGCGGCTCGTGCAGAGCGAGACCAACAAGGTCCTGGTGACGGAATTTTGCGGCGTGCAGGCGGCTTTCCTCGTCTCGTCGGTGACGAGCATCCATCGCCTGACCTGGGACCGCATGGAAGCCCCCAACGCCTATGTGCACAACTATTCGCGCGAATGCGTCACCAGCGTGCTGCGCATCGAGGATCGTGTCCTCTTCGTGCTGGACATGGAAAAGATCCTCGCCAGCCTCGACCCTTCGCTGGACATGAGCCATGTGGAAGTGGACACCACGCCCATCGAAGGCGCGGGACATTATCACCTGCTGGTGGTGGACGACTCTTCCTCCCTGCGGCATATCATCCGCTCTTCGCTGGAGAAGTCGGGCTTCCGCGTGACGGACAAGGCCAACGGCAACGAGGCTTGGGAATATCTGTGCGGCCTGCGCGATCAGTTCGCCGGGACGGAACATACCGTGACCGACGAGATCCAGCTTGTCATCTCGGATATCGAGATGCCGGACATGGACGGGCACAGCCTCACCGCGCATATCCGCAATGATACGAGCATGCGGAATATGCCGGTCATCCTCTTCTCCTCCCTCATCACCGAGGCCCTGCGCGCCAAGGGAGAACGCGTCGGTGCGGACAGGCAGGTCTCCAAGCCGGACTTGCCGCGCCTCAACAAGATCATCAAGGAACTCATCACCGAGAAGTTCGGCAACCGCCATCTGGGCGGTTAGGTTCCTGCAAGTATTGCAAACGAATACCTCTTTGCCCCGCATGCTCCGCATCTGTGCGGAAAAACGCTTCTCACAGGTTTCCCTGCCTTTCTGGCAGGGGCGCATATCGTGATGGCTTTGGTCGGCGAGTCGCGTTTTCGGCGGCGGAGCCGAGACAGCAGGATGGCATAACGGCTGCCCATTGCGGAGCAGCCGTTTTTCGTTCCCTGTCCGTGCGGATGGCCCCGGCCTGACGGCGGGCCTTGCGCACAGACCGTACCAAAACGACGCCCCGTACCGGGAATGGTACGGGGCGTCGTTTTGGTATTCGGGATTATTCGGCATCCGCGCGTTTCACCTTTTTCCAAGGTGAAACGCTCTAACGCGGGAGCGGGCTCATCATGCGCATGAGGTTGACGAACAGGCCTTCCATGCCGCGGATGAAGGTGGAGACATGTTCGGCCATGATGTAGAGCAGCAGGCTCAGGAAAAAGAAGCCCACCGCGATCTTGATGGGGAAGCCGAATTCCATGATGTGGATCTGCGGCGAGGTGCGCGCCATCATGCCCAGCGCCACTTCCACCAGAAAGAGCGCCACCATGACCGGGGCCGCGATCTTGAGCGCCAGCACGAACACCTCGGCCGAAAGGCGGATGACCTGATCCAGCACGGCGTCCCCCAGAACCAGTCCGCCGGGCGGCACGATGCGGAAGCTGGCCACAAAGCCCTGTATCATGTAGAGGTGGCCGTCCAGCACCAGAAAAGTCAGGGCGGACACCATCCAGATGAAGAAGGCCGTTGCGCCGGTCTGGTTGCCGGTGAGGGGGTCGGCGAAGTTGATCATGGTAAAGCCCATTTGGAAGCCGAGCAGTTCCCCGCCTGACTGGATGCCCATGAACAGGAAGTTCACCGCCATACCCAGCACGAGGCCAAGCACGGCCTCGCCCAGCAGCATGAGCGCCACCTCGAAAGGATGCTGCGGCATGACGACGCCGGAAACCGAGATGTGGGGCCAGACGCCCAGGGTGAAGATGACCGAAACGGCCGCCTTGACGCTGATGGGGATATTGTTGGTGGAAAAAATGGGCAACATGAACATGACGATGCTCACCCGCATGATGGTGAGCACCAGGCTGAGCACGGTTGCCGGATCGTAAGAAAAAATATTCATGCTGGCATCATGACGCCCCGTTTTTGTCAGGGGACGTATTTCAGGGCTGTCGCCGCCTGTTTTCCCTGCGGCGCGGGGGGCGCTCCGCTCGCCGGGCGGCGGGCCGTTGCGTCCTTTTCCGTATCGATCAGGCCATGACCACGGTTCCCAGCGGCGCGTCCTCATAGAGGTAACGCCGCAGGCTGCCGGGTTCGCGTCCGTCCAGGATGAGCGCCCGGCGGCAGCCGGCATCAAGGGCATGCAGGCAGGAGCCGACCTTGGGGATCATGCCGCCGCAGATGACGCCCTCGTCCATGAGGGACTGGCTGCGGGCACGGTCCAGCGTGGGGATCAGGCGTTTTTCCCCGTCCAGCACGCCGGGCACGTCGGAGATGAGCACGAAATAGTCCGCGTGCAGGGCTCCGGCCAGAGCGCCGGCCGCGGTATCGGCGTTGATGTTCAGGGGCTGTCCGGCCGCATCCGAGGCTACGGGCGCGACCACGGGCACGAAGCCTCCGGCCAGCAGGCATTCCACGAGTGCGGGATCCACCTTGTCCACCTCGCCCACGCGGCCTAAAGCGGGCTGCCGTACGGAGGCCAGCAAGAGACCGCCGTCCCGGCCGGAAATGCCGGCCGCGCGGACGCCGTGCGCGGCGAAGCGGCGCACCACATCCTTGTTGACCTGCCCGCACAGCACCATTTCCACGGCCTGCATGGTGGCTTCGTCCGTGACGCGCAGGCCGTTCTCAAAGCGGCTTTCGATGTGCAGGCGCTCCAGCAGGGCGCTGATCTGGGGGCCGCCGCCGTGCACGACCACGCAGCGGGTGCCCTCGGCGCTGAGGAAGGCCAGATCCTCGGCAAAGGCCGCGCACAGCGCCTCCTTGTCCATGGCGTGTCCGCCGAATTTGATGACTACGGTACGCGACATAGAGCCTCCCTTGCTTGTCATTTCCTCCGCGTGGCCTGCCGTGCAGGCAAAAAAATGTGTAGCATCGGGGCCGCCGCCCTGCAAGCGCAATTGCCTTGCCGCAACAAATAGGATAGTCCAAGCCTCTGCGGCACTCCACCGTCGCGGCGGCAGCTTTTTTTCGTGCAACCCTGAGGGTCAGGGCACATGCGACCGCCTGCCGCAAAGCTGCCTTTTCCCGCGCGGCGGCCCTGCCGGGAGCGCAAGAGCGCCATGCAGCCCTCCCCGGCTGCCGGCCCTGCTTCCCGTCATCCCTGCCGCCCGAAAAAACAGCATGTTGCGGGCGGTATGCCCGTGCGTCCTGACCCTGTTCCGGCGGCGTGTCCGCCTGAGGATTTCCCATGAACGTGGTTACCCGTTTCGCGCCCAGTCCCACCGGACATCTGCACATCGGCGGAGCGCGCACCGCCATCTTCTGCTGGCTGCTGGCCCGCCACTACGGCGGTCAGTTCCATCTGCGCATCGAGGATACGGACCTGCTGCGCTCCAAACAGGAATACACGGACTCCATTCTGGCCTCCATGCGCTGGCTGGGGCTGGACTGGGACGGTCCCCTCAACTACCAGACCCAGCGTACCGCGCTGTACAATCAGTATGTGGACAAGCTGCTGGAAAGCGGCCACGCCTACTGGTGCTCCTGCACGCCCGAGGAAGTGGAAGCCATGCGCGAGAAGGCCCGGGCGCAGGGGCTCAAGCCCCGTTACAACGGCTGCTGCCGCGAGCGCAACCTTGGCCCCGGCGAAGGCCGCTGTGTCCGTCTCAAGGCCCCGCTTGCCGGTAAGGTGGTCTTTGACGACCTCGTCAAGGGGACCATCGCCGTGGACGTGAGCGAACTCGACGACATGGTCATCCGGCGGGCCGACGGCATGCCCACCTACAATATGGCCGTGGTGGTCGATGACCACGAGATGGGCATCACCCACGTCATCCGTGGGGATGACCATGTTTCCAACACGCCGCGTCAGATCCTCATTTATGAGGCGCTGGGCCTGCCCGTGCCGCGTTTCGGCCATGTGCCCATGATCCTCGGCCCTGACCGCCAGAAGCTTTCCAAGCGACACGGCGCGCGGGCGGTCATCGAATACCAGAACGACGGTCTCCTGCCGCAGGCGCTGGTCAACTATCTCGTGCGGCTCGGCTGGTCCCACGGGGATCAGGAGATATTCACCAAGGAAGAGCTGATCGAGTTTTTCGACGGCAGCAGCCTCAATCCGGCCGCCGCGGCCTTTGACCCCGCCAAGCTGGAATGGTGCAATGCCCACTTCATGCGTGAGCTGCCGCTGTCGGAGCTGGCCGCTCTGGTGCGCCCCTTTGCCGAACAGGCCGGATACGACATGAGCGGACTGGATGACAGCCGCCTGGAAGCGCTCTGCCACATGTTCCGTGAGCGGGCCGCCAACCTCAAGGTGCTGGCGGAAAGCTTCGCGCCCCTGCTGACCCCCGCGGCCAGTCTGCCCCTGGACGAGAAGGCGGCGGCCAAGAACCTCACCGAGGCCGGCAAGGGCCATCTGGCCGCCCTGCGCGAGGTCTTCGCCGCCGGCGAGTTCACGCAGGAGGCGCTGGAAGCGGCGCTGCAGGGCTATATCGAAGGCAATGGCCTCAAGTTCAAGGATGTGGCCCCGGCCCTGCGCACGGCCCTCATGGGCTTCATGGGCGGCCCGCATCTGCCCGAGATCATGGCCTTCCTCGGCAAGGAGGAAACGCTTGCCCGACTGGCGCGGGCGGCGGCCTGATCCCTGCCGGACGTCCGGCATTTTCGGAAGGGAGGCGAGCCGAGAGGGCTGCCTCCCTTCCGTTTTCGTGAGGGGGAAGAAACCCCTTTCCCTCGCGGCAAAAAGGGGCTTCTTCCCCCTCAAACTCCCCCCTCTTCCCAAGAGCATTACCCGTTTGAAACGCTTTGCGGTTCAGACCATACGGCTTGGCGTTTTGCGGAAAAACGCGGATCCGCTCACTTTCGGCCGGGCGGCGCCGTGCCGCCGCCTCGCGTTTCACCTTTTTCAAAGGTGAGACGCTCTCAAACCCGCTTCTTGGATAAGGGGAATGGGAAACGCCGCCACAGGAGGTATCCGTCAAGGGAAGAATGATTCAACTGCTTTGTTTTATTTGAGAAAGATGTTTTTGTCTGCTGTTCACGTCATGTTTCATGTGAAAACATGGCAGGCTGCTCTTGCAGAAGTCCCCGTGTGTTTGGGCAGGCTGAAAGGCTCGTCCCCGTGGGCAGGACAAGAAGGCCCCTTTTCAGGGGAGCGGCGCGTCGATGTGGCGGGAGGTGCTGGGCGTGGCGTTAGCCTTTCGCTTCAGCGGAGGAGCTTTCCCCGGGCAGCAGGCGCAGCTCCAGCGACGGGTCCACCGTCACTTCCCGGGAAAGCCATATCTTGTCCATGCGCACCGTACCGGGGGCCGCGCCGCGCAGAGCGCGGATGTGCCGGACTTCCGCATAAAGGATACGGGCGCGGGCGGCATCCCGCAGCCAGCTTTTATTGGCGGCAAGGGCTCCGGCCTGCTCGAGCGTACGGTCCGGGACGGTCTGCCCGGCATGAGCGCGGCGGATGATGACGTGCGAACCGGGGCCGCCGTCGGCATGCAGCCAGATGTCATGCGGCGCGGCCAGCTTGCGTGCCGCCAGATTGCCCTTGGCGTCGCGGCCGCGCAGAAGGACGAAGCCGTCCTCGCTCACAAAGAGCTGGACGTTCTTGGGTACGCTGGGCGGCAGCGGGAGGCGGGTATTCTCGGCAACGGCATCCGCCGTGATCCCGCCGCGCTGGGCGGCATCGCGGGCAGTCCGCAAGGCGGTCAGCTCCTGTTCGAGCTGGCGGCGGCGCTCCACGAGGTGCTCCTGTCCGCGCCGGCCACGCCGCGCGGTATGGAAAAGGCGGGCCATGTTCTCCCGCAGGCTGTAGCGCGCGTCCAGACTGACGGTACGTGCAGGGCCGTGAGCCCCGGCGGGGACCTCCACCCGTTCCGCGCGGAAGTCGGCGGGCCAGCGCCAGCAGTTTTCCTGCAGGGCCAGCGCGTCCGGCTGGGCGGCGCACATGCGCGCAAGGCGGGCTTCCTCTTCCCGGAGTTTGTCGAGCAGACGTTCGAGCTTGCGCTCACGGCGAGTCAGGGGCAGCGCGGCCGCTTGCGCGGCCTGACGGGAAAGCGGATCAAGCACGAGCAGTTTCCCGGCCTCTTCCACGGCTTCCAGCACGTCTTCCCGGTATGTCTCCTGCCAGCTTTCGGGCTGCGCTCCCAGCAGCGCCGCAGGCAGCGGCCAGGCGCTGAGGCGGCAGGCCGTTTCTCCGGCAGCGGGCGCATCGGCGCGGCGGTAAAGGAAAAGGTCGCCGTCCCCGAGGCGCAGATCTTCCAGCAGGGCCTGCCGGTCCAGCGGGTCATCGTAGAGCGGCAGCGTCCGGCGCAGGGCCGGGGTCAGCACGGGCCACTCCTGCCAGCGGGCGCAGGCTTCGGCCAGTTCGTGCGGCTCAGGCCAGCGCAAAGCGTCTTCCTGCGGCTGTTCCTCCGGCCTGCAGAAACGCAGGGCCGGACCTTCCCGCAGATCCAGCAGCAGCCAGATGCTCGTCCCCTCGGGAGCATCCGCCGCAGCCTGCGACTGCCCGCCCATGAGCAGCCAGAGCTGCCGTTCGGCAAAGCGGGGCACGCAGGCCGCGATGCGGCGGCCGAGCGTGTACTTGCGCAAGCGCATGACAGGCGCGCCAGGCGCTTTCCCGGCCGTCAGGCGGCGGCTGGTGAGGAAGAGGAAGGGCTCCTTGCGCCGGGCGCACAGGCAGAGCTGCACCTTGCGTTCCGTCTTGCGGTTGGGCAGGGTCAGACTGAAGCAGACGAGCCCGGGAAGGGGCTCCTGGATTTTTTCCAGCCAGGCGCCCTCCAGACGGGGAAGGGCCGCGCGGCAGAAGCGGGAAAAAAGATGTGCGTCCATGCGAGGTAGAGGGCGGATCGCCGCCGGTGCGGATCATGGAAGAGGCAGTGCCCGGAGGGGCACCCTGCCGAAAAAAAGGGCGGCCGCCGTCTTCGGCAGCCGCCCGGGAAGCTAATCGCCGCGCAGGGTCTCGTCTTCTTCCTGCTTGGCCTTGCAGTTGATGCAGAGTCGGGTGACAGGACGGGCCTTGAGGCGCGGCACGCCGATATCTTCCCCACATTCTTCGCAAATGCCGTAGCTGCCGTCTTCGATACGCTGCAGCGCGGACTGGATTTTGCGGATAAGGCGGCGTTCGCGGTCGCGGATACGCAGGGTGAAGGAACGGTCCGATTCGGCAGTGGCCCGGTCGGCCGGGTCAGCGAAAACTTCGTTGCTGTCGGTCATCTCTTCCAGCGTGCTGTCGCCCTTCTGCTGCGCTTCTTCGAGCATCTGGTTCAACAGATTGCGGAAAAATTCCAAATCCTTGTGATCCATGAAACCTCCCGGGAGGCAACCTGTCGCCTCCCTAGTCAGGGTAAGCTGAACTGACGACTTTTACAGGGTAAAAGATACTTTGTAAAGCCGCCTTCTGCCGCCAGACTGTCCGACGGGAAAGCTCAGTCTGTCCCTGCTTCCTCTTCTCCTTCCGGCTGCGGGCTGCTGGGTGCGCCGTGCAGGCGGATCTTCTGCTCGGCCCGGATGGCTTCGCGGGCGGGCTCCCAGAGCGGTTCCTGCCAGATGCCTTCGCGAGCGGGCATGACCCTGCCCTGCCAGCTGCCTGTCTGTCCCTCTGCCGTGTGCCACTGCGCCCGTACGCCCACGGTGCCCGCCTCCCCGGCTTCGCGGACGGCCCGTCCGGAATAGGAAGCCATGAGCGCGGCGGCGGCGGCAAGGATATGTTCGGGCCATTGGGAGGCCAGCCGCCCCACGGCCAGCGGGCCGGGGATGTCGGCCAGGAATATGCGGGCGTCGCCGGGCCGCGTGGCGGCCTGCAGGGCCTGATTGTCGCCGCTGTTGCGGCCGATGGCCAGCCAGTAGCGCCGGCCGTCCTCCTCGTGCCAGAACTGCCGGCCCAGATTGGCAAGGGCAAAGTCGCCGCTGTCGGGCGCGGGCATATGGGCGAGCACGGGCCAGTAGCGGCGGGCATTCTCCTTTTCGGTCAGCTTGCAGCCGCCGCCGGGGGTGGGGATGTCCGTCAGGCCGAAATGGCGAGCCAGTTCAAGCTGGCCCTGGCGGCCGCGGCCGCTGATGGCGGGCAGGCGTTCCCTGTCCACGAGGCCGTTCTCTTCCATCGGCGTCGGGTCCAGCAGGCGGGCGCTGAGGGGCCGCAGCAGGATGCCGCCCACCCCGGCCTCAC
Source organism: uncultured Desulfovibrio sp. (assembly GCF_944324525.1). Lineage (GTDB taxonomy): Bacteria > Desulfobacterota > Desulfovibrionia > Desulfovibrionales > Desulfovibrionaceae > Desulfovibrio. Next base: position 893 of record NZ_CALUWS010000042.1, on the reverse strand, counting down.
GCCGGATGACATTGAGCACATCCCGCCGCTGGGACATGGGCCGCTGGCCGAGCACTTCGCCCGTGGCCAGAAAGGCGGCCCCCACGTCCTCCATATACTGACGCGCCCGGCGCAGGAGCAGGATCTTGCAGTCCACGCAGGGATTGAGGGTCTTGCCGAAGCCGTGCGCGGGCCGCTCGCGCAGCATGGCGCAGAAGTCGTCGGCGACGTCCAGCGTGTCGATGTCCAGCCCGTAGCGCCGCCGCCAGCGGGCGACGGCGGAAGGCTCGCCGAAAAAGGGAGAGTGACAGTGCAGACAACGGACGCGCAGGCCCTGCTCTTCCAGGACTTTGGCGGCAAGGATGCTGTCCAGACCGCCGGAAAACAGCACGATGGCCTGCGGAGTGAGGGACATGTCGGGAGTGTGTGGCATGCCGCCTTGTACGGGATGGATGGGCCGGATGGCAAGCGAAAAGGGCGGCCAGGGCCTGTTGACGCAAATTTTACAAATAATTTTTAGAATAAGGAAAATTCTCGGAACATGTTCCGCTTGCTTTTGGTGAGGAGGTTCATGCCCCTGTCGCTTCCCCCTGATAAAAGCGCGCTGGGGAAGGGATGGGGGGCTTGGGGGGCAGGATGACGAGAACGCCTTTTCTCGCTCCGCTGCGAAAAGGCTGGGCCCTCCCGCGCCGGCAGCGACCGAAAGGCGGCCGCAGGCCGTGCCCGTTGGGCGACGCAGGAGCCTTACGGGCATCGACAGCAGAGCGCGACCGAAAGGCGGCCGCAGGCCGTGCCCGTTGGGCGACGCAGGAGCCTTACGGGCATCGACAGCAGAGCGCGACCGAAAGGCGGCCGCAGGCCGTGCCCGTTGGGCGACGCAGGAGCCTTACGGGCATCGACAGCAGAGCGCGACC
>NZ_CALUWS010000041.1 GCF_944324525.1 uncultured Desulfovibrio sp. | reverse complement strand
CGGTCACCCGCGCTAGAGGGGGACCGAAGGCCGCCCGGATCGAGCCCAAGCGCCTACCGCCCCCCCCAAACAGACAGCGAATAGTGTTAACAGACCCTACGGCAGGATCTCGAGACTGCCCCCGGCGCTGTGGCCGTACATCCCCTGATCATACATGGCTTCGACATAGGCCGGAGGGATGGCGAACGTCCCCCGGTTCACCGCCCGGATGCGGTAGGTGTAGACCAGCGGTTCATTGTCCACATCGGCAAAGAGCAGCATGCGGTCGTCGCGCCTGTCGGCGAACTTCAGCCCGCGCGGGGGCCGCTCCCCGTCCGTCGCGCCGCGCGCAAGGACCATCTCGCAGCCGCCGGGCAGAAGGTCGCTCACCACGCAGTCGGGGATCTGCCGCTTCTGCCCGCGAACCGTGAGTCGCACCGTCAGCACGTCGCCCTGCCGCACCTGACGCACCGGCTCGCCCTGCGCGTCGAGGTAGTCGCGGCGGATCTCGATGCCATGCGCCGCCGCGCCGTCCGCGGGCCGGGCATCGTAGCCCGTGGTGGCGATCTGCCAGAAGAGGCGCGGAGAAGCGGCGGGCATCCTCAGGACATAGCGGCGGCATTGCGGCTGCTCCACCGACAGCAGCGCGCCCCCGGCCAGCAGGCTGCTCCGTGCCTCCCCTTCTCCGTCGGCGCAGACGAGTTCCGCGTCCGCCAGCGCCTCGCGCGTGCCGCCGCCGATGCCCAGCAGCGCCCGCGCGCCCTGCGCGGCGGAAAAGGTGGCGTAACGGCCTCCCTTCACGGCCTGCGCCACGGCCTCGAACAGGTCGTTTTTCAGCGTGTCCGTGCAGAATTCCGGGAAGTGGCGCGCCAGCAGCGTGGTCAACAGCGCCCGCTGGGCCAGTTCGTCGAACCAGCCCGCCGGACGGCAGACGATGGCGTCAGGACGCAGATCAGCGGACATGAACATCTGTTTGCGGCTGCTCGCCACGAACACGGCCGTCAGATCCGTTTCCCAGTCCGCCACCTTGTACTCGGCAAGACCATCCTGCAGGTTTTCCAACAACTGGGTGGTCACCCGTCCCTCACGGGTCAGCACCCAGATGCCGTAGGCGGAGACGCGCGCCGCCGCCAGCGAGGAGCCGTTCAGCGGGCAGAGCCTTTCCACGACCTCGCACAGCCGCTGCAGCAGATCATCCGCTCCGCCGCGTCCGGCCTCCCGCATGGCCAACAGGAAGTCGGCGGCATAGACCGTCAGCAGGGGATCGGGCCTGCCGCCGGGCCACGGGGCCACGCCGCCGCGGGTCAGACGCTCCCCGATGGCGTTCATGGCCGCCTCGAACAGTTCCTCGTCCTGCTTCTCGTCCGGGAAGAGCCCGGGATACTCGCGCAGCAGGAGCCGGGCAAAGGCGCGGCTGACGAGCTGTTCCGTGCAGCCGTAGGGATAGGCCTGCAGATAGGCGGCAAAGCCGCGCACCAGCGGCAGGGGCAACGCGGACAGGGAGGCCGTGCTGCGCGCGCCGAAGGCAAGGACATCGCGCTCCACGGGCAACTCGGCGGACTGCGTGGCGCTGCCCACCTGCAAACTCGTGCGCAGGGGGCTTGCGGGCCGCACGGACAACGCGGCCGTCCGCGCGTATTCCTTGTCCCCGCAGCGGGCCGTGAAACGCACGTCCGCCGCACCGGCCTGATCCGTGGCCCGCAGGCGGAACGGCAACACAACCTCGGCCTGCGGCCCCACATCCGCCTGCGACGGCAGCGGGGCACTGAAGGCGAGGCCCGTGTCCGCCGTGGCGGCCACTTCCACGCGGACCGGCTGATCCGTGGTATTGGCCAGCACCAACGCCCCCTCGAAGGCGTCCCCCGGCGAGACTGTCAACGGCAGCTGCGGCGTCAGCACCAGCGGCGCGACGGCGGTCCCGGCCCGCTCGGCCGAACCGGCGCAGTCCGCCGACGCCCCCACGGCCATGAGGCGCAACCTGCCGTTATAATAGGCGGGCACGGGGATCTCCACCGTCACCCCCTCGGGCGTGACGTCCAGCAGGGACGACCAGGTGGCCAGCGGCGGTTCTTCCCGCCGCTTGAAAGGATTCTGGAAGCGCCCTCCCCCGTTGCCGCCGTCCATACCGCCGCCAAAGGCGGAAACGCGGCGCGGCATGAGCAGATCGAGGGCCTGCAGGGTCCGCACTTCAAGCGCGCGGTCCGTGAGCAGGCCGGCCAGCGGCGAAGGCGTCGCAAAGCCGGTCAGCTGGAGCACCCCTTCATCCACGGCAAAGAGCACCGCCTTGCCCGGCTTTTCCGCCCGCAGGGTCACGCGCAGGAAAGAGCCGGGCGGCACGCTGTCCGGGGCCTCGATGGACAGGCGCATGTCGCGCTGCCGGACGGCGGCCGTAAAGGGCGCGACGGCATAGCTGTGCGGCGACATGTAGACGGCCCCGGCATCCGCCGCCCGCACGAAGGAGACGTTGACGTAGCCGCGCCCCTCGAAACCCGCGGGGATGGCGATCTCCCGCACGGTATCGCCCGCGGCGGCCGTGAACCAGGCATGGGCCGCCACGCCGTCCCGCTCCAGGGTGATGAGACCGGTACCGTCATAGGGCAGCGACATGGCCAGCCGGATGGTCTCGCCCGCGGCATATTCGGCCTTGTCCAGACGCAGGCGCATCTTGCCGGGCACGAGCTCCGCCCCCGGCGCAAGCGGGCGCTCCCCGGCCACGGCGTAGGGCACGGAGGCCAGCAGCGTTCCCCCGGCATCCCGCACGGTAAGCAGGTATTCGCCCGGCTCCTCCGTGGCCAGCGGCAGGCGCAGGCCCTGCTGGCCCACCTGCCGCACCTCCTGCCGGAAAGGCACGTCCACGGGCGTTTCGTCATAACGGAAGTCGCCGTTGCCATCCTGCACAAGGCTGGTGGCGTAGCGGCGCACCGCCACGGCAAAGGTCAATCCTTCCAGCGGGATGCGCTCCAGGTCGGGACCGACGGCCACGAATTCCAGTTCCGCCGGCGCGTTCCGCGGGATGAACTGCAGATTGGTCAGCGCGCCCAGCGGACGGTATCCCAGCATGCTGGAACGCGGCGACACCAGGAACGAGGTCTGGGCCGTGGCGGCCCGGCCGCCGTCGGCCTCAAAGCCTTCGGCAAGGACCGTGCAGCGCGCCGTGGTCCGCCCCGCCAGCCCGGCGGGGAGTTGCAGGGCGGCCGCCCCTTCCGCGTCGGTCCGCGTTTCGGGCAGATCGCGCCCCTGCGCCGTCCCGGCAAAGGGGGCCGGATCGTCGAAAGTGAAGTCCTCGAAGCCCGCAAAGCGCAGACGGGCGGGAGCGAGCGTGGCGTAGCCCCTGACCTTGTGACCGGCCGCCGGTGCGCCGTAAAGATTCTTCAGCCGCACGTTCACATCCGGCAGCGCGTCCGGCGATACGACCAGCCAGCCCCGCGCCGCCGGTCTTTCCAGCCTGAGGGACAGGGTGTCCGGCTGGAACTCCTCCAGCCGAGCCGTGGCCGTGCCCAGGATGTCCGCCGAATCGGCCGTCCGCACGCTCAGGAGATAATTGCCCGTGGGGGCTGTTACGGGAGACGCCCAGTCAAAGAGGCTCATGCCGCTCTGTCCGGCCGTGAAGTTGCGCTTCATGACGACCTTTCCCAGCGGATTGCGCACCTCGGCCACCAGCGGCAGATCCGCGGGCAGATCCCCCCAGTCGGCCCGCCGCAGCACGCAGCCGAAATGCAGCGTCTCGCCGGGGCGGAACATGCCGCGCTGCGCGAAGACGAAGGCCGTGAGCCCTTCCGGCGAGGAGACCCGGCCGCCCACGGGGAACTCGGAATAGTTCAGCTCTCTGGACATGTCGGTCAGCGGCAGCCAGGCAAGATCCGTACGGTCTCCCGCGGCGGCCTCCGCCACGGCGGCCACCGGCTGCCGCTCACGGGCAAGCCCGTTGAGCGAAGGGAAGGAAGCATGCCCGTCCGCGTCCGTGACGCCTTCGGCCACCGGCTTGCCGTTGGCCCCGAGGATGCTCACCCGCACGCCGGGAGCCGGCCCCCGCTTGCTGAAGGAATGCACGAAGGCCTCATAGCCGCCGAGGGCCGTCCGCTTCAGCAGGAGGCCGAGGTCCGTGATCAGCACCATGCGGGAAGCGCCGGCAACCACCTTGCCGTCCTTCATGCCGGTCAACTGCACGCGCATGAGCCCGTGCACGTCCTTTCCGGCTCCGGCCAGCACCGGCGACAGGGGCAGACCGGCGAACTGCGCGACGCCGGGCGCGGCGGCGGACAGGGGGATCTCCCCCCGGGCGACCTCGCTCACGGCCTCCAGCCCCAGCGGCGTCCCGGCCAGCGGTTCGGTGAAGGCCATGCCCGATCCCTGCGCCAGCAGAGCCAGGAAGGGATCACGCACGAGCTGGGCCTCCCAGCGGATGGCGTCCAGCCCGCTGGCGAGCAGATCCAGCGTATTGTCCTCGGCGAGGGACAGCACATGGCCGGGCTGCAGGAAGTCCAGCGAGGCGTCGGCGGCCCCGCTGTGCAGGACGCCGCGCCACTCCCTGCCCAGCGGCGTTCCCGACGCCGAGGCGCATTTCCCGTCGATGCCGATGAGCAGGTAGCTGTCCGGGTCGGCCGGGATGCGGTAGCGCAGCCGGGCCACGGGCGTATCATCCTTCATGAGGGAGACGGGCGTGAGTTTTTTGCCTTCGGCCAACGCCTGCGCGGGGATGACCGGCGCGGCATGCCAGTTGTAGGGGCGGGAATCCGACGGCGAGCGGAAGCGGGGCAGCTGGCGTACCTCCAGATGGCGCAGCACCTCCTCCGGCGCGACATAGAGCGAGGTCTCCAGGTCCAGCACGCAGACCCGGTCCAGGTTCTCGTCCAGTTCCCGTACGAGGTTCGCCTCCTTCACGGCAAACAGACTCGTGCTCCCCTTGACGACGGCCCGAAAGGTCGTGCCCTTTTCCTTGCCGGACAGCGCGAAAAAGCGCGGTTTCCCGTCCTCAAGGCTGAAACGGGGCATGCCGTCCACCAGGAGGCGGGCCTCGGCATCCTGTTCAGCCAGCTTTGTCACAGGAAAGGAGAGGTTCAGCCGGTCGTGCGCGTCGTTCCAGACTCGTTCCGCCTCGCCGAAGCCCACGCCCGGCGCGGTGCAGGATATGACCGGCTCCCTGTCTCCGACGGGATAGTTGAACTCCAGCGAAAAGGCCAGCCGGTGCCGGGCCTGCGGGGAAGGATCGATCCAGAAGCCGCTTTCCGCCAGACGGACGCTGCGCGCCTCCGTGCGGACGGACAGCTGTTGCCTGTCGATCTTCACCGAGGCGGGACGGCCCATCCCCGTGAGGTCCACCGTATAGACCGTCCCGGGCGCGGGGACCTCCCCTGCCGCGAGCACAAAGACGAGGCTCGTGCTGTCGCGCCACTGCCAGTGGCCCTTGAGCGACGGCGTGAGACGCACGCCCTCTTCCGTGGCTCCCGGTTCGCCAAGGTCGGCGGCGCATCTGACCTGCCAGTCTTTCCCGTAGCGGGCGCGGCACTGCCGCTCGTCCGGCGGGAAGCTGAGGATCAGTCCTTCCGTCCACGGATACGCGGCGGCAAGGGTGGCCGTCCGCAGGGCCGGGTCCGCGGCCGTGGCGCATTCCGCCACGCCGGGACTGAACAGGATGCCCGTCACAAGAAGAAGAGAGAAAAGCAGCCGCATGGAGCGCCTCCTTGGCATATGCCGCCCGTCCGCGCGGGACAGGACAGATTTTCCGCTCATGCAGTGTGACGGCATACGGGGCAAAAGTAAAGAAAGACAGGACACGCCGCCGCCCTCCGCCGAGCCGGGCCTGCCCCGGCCGCCCGCGCGGGAACAGGCCCGCCATCTCGACAAACGCCCGCTGACGGGCTACATTTCCCGCACCATTTCCCGGTAGTTTTTCGGCACAAGGAGCCACTTTCGTGCACAACAGCGACTTTCCCACCTATCGCGGGCGCATGGAATACGTCTGCCTGTCCTGCGGCCAGCGTTACCCCGCCGACAGCCTTCTTTACACCTGTCCGCAGTGCGGCGGCGTCTTCCTTCTGGAAAACACGGACTTTGCCCATCTGCGCACCACGGACGGCCCCACCTGGCGCAAACGCTTCGACAGCCGGGCCGCCGCCCGCAGCACCGCCCTGCGCGGCATCTTCCGCTACTATGAACTGATGGCCCCGGTCATGGACGAGGAGGACATCGTCTACCTCGGCGAAGGGATCACCCCCATCGTGGAGGCCGCCGCGCCGCTGCGGGATCAGGTGGGCATCCCCTTTGCCTACAAGAACGACGGCCAGAACCCCAGCGCTTCCTTCAAGGATCGCGGCATGGCCTGCGCCTTCAGTTATCTGAAATGGCTCTGCCGCCGCAACGACTGGGAGGAAGTGCTCACCGTCTGCGCCTCCACCGGCGACACCTCGGCCGCCGCCGCGCTCTACGCCTCCTATGTGGGCGCGCCGCTCAAGAGCGTGGTGCTGCTGCCCCACGGCAAGGTGACGCCGCAGCAGCTTTCTCAGCCGCTGGGCAGCGGCGCTACGGTGCTGGAACTGCCCGGCGTGTTCGACGACTGCATGAAGGTGGTGGAACTGCTGGCCGAGAATTACCGAGTGGCGCTGCTCAACTCCAAGAACAGCTGGCGCATCCTCGGGCAGGAATCCTATGCCTATGAAGTGGCCCAGTGGTACAACTGGGACGTGGACGGCCTCTGCCTCTTCGTGCCCGTCGGCAACGCCGGCAACATCACGGCCATCATGTCCGGCTTCCTCAAGATGCACGATCTGGGCATCATCACGAGCCTCCCGCGCATCTTCGGCGTGCAGTCCAGCCATGCCGACCCGGTGTACCGCTACTATGCCGCGCCGGAAGGCGAGCGCGTCTGGCAGCCCGTGGACGTGCGGCCCAGCGTGGCGCAGGCGGCCATGATCGGCAATCCGGTGTCCATGCCGCGCGTGCGGCGTCTGGCGGAACGTTTCGTGGAGGCCGGCGGCGAGCGGGCCTTCCAGGTGGTGCAGGTGACGGAACAGCAGATCATGGACGCCATGATCGAGGCCAACCGTCACGGGCACATCGCCTGCACCCAGGGTGGCGAATGCCTTGCCGGTCTGCGCAATGCCCGCGCCCTCGGCCTTGTGGGCGGCAACGAACATGCGGTGCTGGACGCCACGGCCCACGCGCTCAAATTCTCCGGCTTCCAGGAGATGTACTTCACCAATGCTTTCCCGCCCGCCTACGAGGTGCAGCCGGACGTGCGTCTGGCCAATGCGCCCGAGCTCCTGTTGCCGCAGGAGGCCCGCGAGGGACGGGACGTGGCCGAGTTCGCCCGCCTCGGCGCGGAAGCCGTGGTGAAGCGGCTGGGGCTGGCCCGGCGCTGAGCCGCGGCCGGAACGGATCATGGAAATGCGGGCCTGTCCCTTCCGCGGGCGGCCTGCCAGCCGTATCCCGGCGCACAGCCATCGCCGCCGCGCCGCCGGGACCAGGAGGTCATCATGGCGACGGATAACGATCGTCCGCTGCTGCCCGGCCCCGTCAAGGAGGCGCGCGCACAGCGGCCCACTACGGTCATGAAGCTTGACGGCAAGGACAAGGAATTCGAGGAGTGGCGGCAGAGCCTCAAGGGCAGGGACGCCCTGCGGGCCAACGTCTGGGATACTCTCGACCGGGGCGCCTGCCGCACCGGCCGGGAACAGTCGGACATCATCATGCAGACTCTCAAGCAGTTCCGCCAGCAGGAAAAGTAAGGCCGGAGCGGTCTTGACCTTTGGGCCCCTTCCTTCGGGAAAGGGGCCTTTTTGTTTTTGGGAGCATATTCCCTCCACAACGCTTTGCCTTGCCCCCTACGGCCTTTCGCTTGGTTTGGGCCGAGCGATGTTGTGCAGCTCGTGTCCACCCCTTTTCAGGGGCAAGACGACATCATATAATATACTGTAATTATTTTCAATATTATGAATTAAAATTTTACAAATCATTTTTCATAAAATATTTCATAAGAATTGACATGAAATTTTTGTCCTGCTATCGTCGCTTCAACAACACAAGCACTCTCCTCGGCCTGCCGAGATTCCTGCAGCAGGAATATTGTGATTATATTCACAGGAAATGCGCGCGATCCTGTCCATGCAACCCTTCGATACCAAGGAGTACTGTATGCGTCGTTCGTTTCTTCGCTGTTGTCTGCTCGCCCTGGGCCTGCTGCTGTCCGGCACGGCGCAGGCCGTGGAATCCGTCAGCCTCAAGGTCGGCATCGGCGACCCCATCACGGCGGATGCCGGGGAGCTGGGCCTCAAATTCAAGGAACTGGTGGAAAAGCGGACCGGCGGCAAGGTCAAGGTGACGCTCTATCCCAACTGCGAGCTGGGCGACGAGACCGAAATGCTGCACAATGTGCGCCGGGGCGTGCTGGACATGACCTGCGTGGGTGTGGGCAACATTACGCCCTTCTCGCAGGGCCTGGGCGTGCTGACCTTCCCTTACCTCTTTGAAAATGACGAGATGGTGGTGCGCGGCACGACCGGCCCCGCCATGGACATGCTCAACAAGCTGACCATCAAGCAGGCCGGCCTGCGTATCCTGGCCTTCAGTTACACCTCATTCCGCCATCTTACCAATTCCAAGCGGCCTGTGGAAACGCTGGACGACATCCGGGGCCTGAAGATCCGCGTGCCCAGCAACAAGGTCTTCATCGAGACCTACAAGGCCTGGGGCGCCAGCCCGGTGCCCATGGCCTGGTCCGAAACCTTCACGGCCCTGCAGCAAGGGGTGCTCGACGGGCAGTGCAACCCCTATGTGGTCAACCACAGCAAGAAGTTCGAGGAGATCCAATCCTACCTCACCGAACTCCATTACACCTATTCGCTCCAGCCGCTGGTCATCGGCGAGCGCCACTTCAAGAAGCTTTCCCCCGAACTGCAAACCATCCTGACCGAAGCGGGTCTGGAAGCGCAGGCGCATGTGCTCACCTGGCAGAACGACCACAGCGGCGCGGCCAAAAAGGCCATGCAGGACGCGGGCGTCAAGATCTCCACCCTCAAGGATGAGGACAAGTGGCGCGAGGTCGCCATGACCAAGGTCTGGCCCATGCTCTATGAGATCGTGGGCGGCCGCCAGCTTGTGGACGACTACCTCAAGCTCCTGGGCGGGAAGTAGCGCGCAAAAAAGGCTGCGGGCCTCAAAGGCCCCGCAGCCTCTTCTCCTGAGCAGGCCCACGGCCATACGGCCGGGGCCTGTTTTTTAAGCATTTTCCGTTTGAAGGCTTGGCGTTTCCACCTCACGGCCTGTCGTTTCGCGAAAAAACGCGGTTTTTCCGCTTGCTCTGGGCCGCGTGGCGCTCTGCCGCCGCCTCACGTTTTGCCTTTATCAAAGACAAAACGCTCTCTCACCCTTACTCCGCCTTGCCCTCAAGCAGGGCATGCCAGCGCGGCAGGTTCTCGTCCAGTTCCAGATAGTCGGCGGGCAGGCTGACCACACGCGGCTCCGCCAGGCAGGCCCGCACGTCGTCCAGCGAACCGGTGCGCTGCAAGCCCGGCACGTCCTGGAGCGGGCAAAGGTCGAAGTTGTCATGAGGCCACATGACCATGACCGGCAGTCCCAGCAGGGAGGCCTCCAGTGCCACGGTGGTGGAATTGGACGCCCAGACCAGCGTCCCGGCCTGCAGTTCGTCCTGGATCTTGCCGCTGGCGATGCGCACCTTTTCCATGCGGCTGCCCAGCAGGGAGCGCAGCATGCCGTCCACGCTGAGATAGGGATGCGGCTTGACGATGATCTCATAGTCATCCAGCAGGCCGGCGCTCATGGCACGGGCCATGAGGGAAAGGTGATCCTGCGTCTCGTCCTCAAAGAAGCTCGTCACCAGCAGCAGACGGTGCGGCCGCTTGCCGGTATCCTCCACGCGCTGCCGTCCGGCAAGATAGAGATAGCGCAGGGCCTCCACCACCTTGAGACGGTCTTCGGGCAGCTCGTTCTCCCGCCACTGGCGGGCCGCGCCGGAACCGTTGGCGCACACCACGTCGGGCTGGAAGAGGTTGCAGTCCGGCGTGGCGAAGGTACGGGGATCGTCAAAGTAACGGAAGTCCGTGGGACGGATGGTGGAATGCTGCGCCCCGAAGACCGGGCCGGAGCCGGTCAGGTTGCGGGCCTCGTGCGCTCCGTGGGTCAGCATGCGCTCCCAGGGGCAGTTCTCCAGCGGGAAGGCGTACCACTCCTGCATGCCCACCAGACGGATGTAGTTACGGATGCCGCGGTATTGCAGGCAGCGCTCCAGACCGCGCCAGCCCCGGAAGGACTCGGCCCAGTCGCCTTCCAGATAATCCCAGAAGTTCATGCGCGAGCCGGGAAAGCGGAAGGCCTGCCGCACATAGCGCTCCAGCCGGAAGCTGCGGTAGCTCAGGCGGATATGCCGCCGCCAGGCCGCCACGAGGTCGCGGAAGGACAGGAATTCCTCAAGATAGTGGAAGGACACGCCGTCGCGCTGCTCCTGCTGGAAACGCTTGCGCAGGCGGATGCAGTCCCGGAACTTGAGCTCCGGCGAGGGGAAGCGGACGAAAAGCCAGCGTATCCACGGCCGGTCCGGCGCTTCCGCCGAGGGATTGAGGATATCGTGCAGCTTTTCCCAGTAACGGGAACGGAAGCGCCCGTCCTGGGCGGCGTTCATGTCGATATTGGGAAAATACGTGGCGATGGTGGCCGATTTGCCCGGCGCGGCGGGCAGGGTGTAATTGCGGTTCTTCACCACATAGGGCAGCGCGCGGCGCACGTTCCACCACCAGTGGGCATAGCGGGCCACCACGCGCAGCGCGGCGGGGCAGGCGTCATAGATGCGCCGCAGACGGGACTTCTCCCGCGCGGGCGGCTGGTTGGGATCGTGGAACTCCACGAACATGCGCCCCGTGGCGCGGCAGTAGTTGGCCAGCGTGTGGCGCAGCAGCGCATCCCCGCCGGAAAGGCGCAAAATGGTATATTTGCCCTCGTCCAGCAGTTTTTCCAGGGCGCGCAGCTTGTAGACTTCGTACAGGCGGGGGCTCATCTTGGGATGACGCTCGAACAGCAGGGAGCACCACCACATGGACAGGGATTCGCCGGCCTTGAGATGACTGTGGAGCTGCCAGCCGGAGATGGACATGCGCCCGAGGTCGTAGGCCCAGCGCATGTGTTCGTCACGGATGGCCCGTATCTGGCTGTTCATGAGCGCAGGCAGGGAAAACTCCCCTTCCGGCACGTCCCAGCGGTTCCAGTGCGCCACATCTGTCGGCGTCCCGTCCTGGAATTCCGGCGGAAGCGTGGTCTTTTCCACAAGCAGCGTCAATTCTTTCATGAGCTCTCCTTTCTGAAAAACGGCCGCCCTCAGGCGGACAGCGCCGCCGCAAGAGACTGGGCGTACGGCGGCTTGAGTATGCCTTTTTCGGTAATGATGCCGGCGATGAGCGCGGCCGGGGTCACATCAAAGGCGAAATTGTAGACCGGCACGCCATCGGGGCAGACTTGCCGTCCGCCCAGGCAGCGCACTTCTTCCGCCGGGCGTTCCTCGATGGGGATGCCCGTTCCGTCCGCCGTGGCGAGGTCGATGGTCGAGAGGGGCGCGGCGACGTAAAAGGGGATGCCGAACTCACGCGCCAACAGGGCCACGCCGTAGGTGCCGATCTTGTTGGCGGTATCGCCGTTGGCGGCGATGCGGTCGGCTCCCACCACCACCACGTCCACCATGCCGCGGCTCATGAGCAGGGCGCAGGCGTTGTCGCAGGCCACGGTGACCTCGATACCGTCCCGCTGCAGCTCCCAGGCCGTCAGGCGCGCGCCCTGCAGGAAAGGTCGCGTTTCGTCGGCGATGACCCGCACGCGCTTGCCCGCCTCGCATGCCCCGCGGATGACCCCCAGCGCCGTGCCGTACCCGGCGGTGGCCAGCGCCCCGGCATTGCAGTGCGTGAGCACGGTCTGTCCGTCGCCGACGACCTCCGCCCCCGCCCGGCCGATGGCCCGGCAGATGGCGATGTCCTCGGCCTGCATGGCCAGCGCCTCGTCCGTAATGCGGGCAAGCAGCTCCTGCCCGGACACGTCCCCGGCAGCCTGCCAGAGGCGACGGATGCGCTCCACCCCCCAGCGCAGGTTGACCGCCGTGGGACGGGCCGCGGCAAGCCGCTCCAGCGCATCGGCATAGGCCGTGCGCCAGTCGGCGACGCCGCCGGCCAGCACTTCCGCAAGGGCCAGCACCGCCCCGAATCCCGCCGTCACGCCGATGGCCGGCGCGCCCCGCACCACCATGACCTGAAGCGCGCGCACCACATCATCCAGCGTGCGGCAGCTCACCGTGCGCTCTTCCACGGGCAGCAGGCGCTGATCCAGAAGGAGCAGCTCCCCCCGCTCACGGTCAAAACGAATATGATCTTCCATGAATCCCCCGAAAAACGTCCTGCCGACGGCGGAAAGCGACGTCTCCTCCGCCGTGTGCCGCAAGCATAGCCCAGAAGCGCCCGCTTGGCAAAGATGACTTTACAAGGCGGCGCGCCGCTGGATATGATGCGGGGCCGGCCTCCCCGGACGCATCGTCCAATCCACGACCGCCGGCTGACGGGCCCCGCGCCCTCTGGAGAATCTATGACGCAAGAGAGCAACAAACCGCTGGTCATCGGTCTGGCCGGCTTCGGCACGGTGGGCGGCGGTCTGGCCCGCCTCCTTGAGGAAAACGCGGACCTCATCCGCCGCCGCGGCGGCCGCGACATGGTGGTCAAGAAAGTGCTGGTCCGCCATGCGGGCAAGGCGCGTCAGGTGGCCCTGCCCGCCGGGGCGGAGCTCACCACCGACCCGGCCGCGCTGACGGACGATCCCGAAATCGACGTGCTCGTGGAGCTCATGGGCGGCATCGAAACGGCGGGGAAGATCATCGACCGCGCGCTGGACATGGGCAAGCACGTTGTTACCGCCAACAAGGCCCTACTGGCCGAAAAGGGCCTTTGCCTGCTGGAAAAGGCCTGGAACAAGGGCCGCATCCTGCGCTACGAGGCCAGCGTGGCCGGAGCCATCCCCGTGGTGGCGGCCCTCAAGGAAAGCCTGGCGGGCAACCGCATCTCTTCCCTGGTGGGCATCCTCAACGGCACGAGCAACTACATCCTGTCCGAAATGACGAGCAACGGCCTCGACTTCAACGTGGCCCTCAAGCAGGCCCAGGAGCTGGGCTATGCCGAGGCCGACCCCACGCTGGACATCGACGGCCATGACGCCGCCCACAAGCTGACCATCCTCATCCAGCTCGCCTACGGCGCTTACTATCCCTTTACGGCCATGCCGGTGCGCGGCATCCGCGGCCTTTCGAGCATGGACATCCGTCTGGCCCGCGAATTCGGCTACCGCATCAAGCTCATCGCCCAGGTGCGCGAATGCGAACATCAAGCGGGGCAGCCCCCGCGCCTTGAGGCCGGGGTCTTTCCCGCCCTCGTGCATCACACCCTGCTGCTGGCCCGCGTGGGCGGCGTCTACAATGCCGTGCGCGTGGAAAGCAATGCCGCGGGCTCGCTCTTCTTCCACGGGCGCGGCGCGGGCGATCTGCCCACGGCCGGCGCGGTGCTGGCCGATCTGGTGGCCGTGGCCCGCGAAGAGCGCCCCAACAATACCGGCTTTGCCGCGCCCCGCCCCGAAGCGGCCTCCGTGGTGCCGCCGGAAGAATGGCGCTCCTGCTACTACGTCCGCCTCATGGTGGATGATGCCCCCGGCGTGCTGCGCGATCTGGCCGGCTGCATGGCCGAGGAAGGCATCAGCCTTGCGCAGGTCATCCAGAAGTCCGACGAGGGCAGCGGCGTTCCGCTGGTCTTCATGACCCACGAGACCACCGAAGAAGCCATGAGCCGCGCCCTGCAACATACCCTTGACCGGGGCATGCTGCGTGAGCCCGCCGTCTACTTCCGGGTGGTCGGCTAGAGCCTGTTGACGCTATTTGCTGTTTGTTGGGGGAAGGTCAGGGGATAGAGGCAAGCCCGTCCCAAATGACAAGCGGAGCGCATTCAGTTGTTTTTCTTGCACATTGAAATTATTTACACAGCTTGTTTTGACAGGCCCTGACTACGTTTCTCTGGGGGTGGACTGCTCCCCCTGCCCGTCTCCGGCGCTTTGCGGCGCGTCCGTCCCGCTTTCCCGGAGGCGGCGGCCGCCACGCCCGGCACAGGAGGCCGCATGCTTGCCTTTGACATCACTACCCAGGGCCGTTGCCGGATGCACGACATCACCGGCGAGGTCCGCCGCCTTTTGCGCGAGGCCCTGACGCAGTTCCCCGGCCCGCGCAGCGGCGCGCTGGCCCTCTTCTGCCCGCACACCACCTGCGGCCTGACCATCAATGAAGGCGCCGACCCCGACGTCCGCCGGGACATGGAAGGCTTTTTCCGCCGCCTCGTCCCGCAGGACCCGGCCTTCGCCCATGCCGAGGGCAACAGTGACGCCCACATAAAATGCACCCTGCACGGCCCGTCCCTGCTGGTGCTCGTGGAGGACGGCGAACTGTGCCTCGGCACCTGGCAGGCCATCTATCTTTGCGAAGGCGATGGCCCGCGCCGCCGCTCCGTCTGGGCGCAGTGGCTGCCCGGCCCGCGCTGATCCCGCGCCCCCGCCTGGCGCGCGCCGCTTTTCCCCGGCGGCGAAACAGGCTATGCTTTCTTTTTCGCTCCGGGCAGGCCGCAAGGCCGCCCTTACCTTCTCTCCGGCCTGCGAGGTGACCTATGAGCATGCCCCATGACGTCGATCTCATCCTGACGCTGGCCGGCGGTCTGACCGCCGCCACGGTGCTGGGATTTTTCACGCAGAAACTGCGCCTTTCCCCGCTGGTGGGCTATCTGCTGGCCGGCGTGCTGGTGGGGCCCCATTCGCCGGGCTTCGTGGCGGATGCCTCCACCGCCTCGCAATGCGCGGAGATCGGCATTATCCTGCTCATGTTCGGCGTCGGCCTGCACTTCCATCTCAAGGATCTGCTGGCCGTGCGGCATATCGCCGTCAGCGGCGCGCTCATCCAGATCGCCGCCGCCACGCTGGCCGGAGCCGCCGTCTTCTGTCTGCTGGGCGGCAGCCTCATGGCCGGGCTGGTCTTCGGCATGTCCATCTCCGTGGCCAGCACCGTAGTGCTGACCCGCGTCATGGGCGACAACGGCCTGCTCCATACCCGCGCCGGGCATGTGGCGCTGGGCTGGCTGGTGGTGGAAGATCTCTTCACCATCCTGCTGCTGGTGCTGCTGCCCTCCTTCCTTTCGCCGGATGCCGGGCCGCTCTGGAGCACGCTGGGGCTGACCGTCCTCAAGCTGGCGGGCCTGACGGCCTTCATGCTGCTGGCCGGACAAAAGCTCATCCCCCTGCTGCTGGGCTGGGTGGCCCGTACCGGCACGCGCGACCTCTTCACCCTGGCGGTGCTGGCCCTGGCCCTGGGCATCGCCGTGGGCGCGGCCCTGCTCTTCGACGCCTCCATGGCATTGGGGGCCTTTCTGGCCGGCATGGTGGTGGGGCAGTCCGATTTCAGCGCCCGCGCCGCCGCCGAGGCCCTCCCCCTGCGCGATGCTTTTGCCGTGCTCTTTTTCGTCTCGGTGGGCATGCTCTTCGACCCGCGGGCCCTGTTGGACGACTGGCCGCTCATGCTCCTGACCTTCGGCATCATCGTGCTCATCAAGCCCATGACCGCCTTCACCGTCTGCCGTCTCTTCCGCCGCCCCCCGCGCGAGGCGCTGGCCGTGGGCCTCTCCCTGGGGCAGATCGGGGAATTCTCCTTCATCCTTGCCGGTGTGGGCGCGACCTACGGCCTCTTCGGCCCGGAAGTCAACAATGCGGTCATCCCGGCGGCCATCCTGTCCATCACCCTCAATCCGCTGCTCTTCCCCCGCCTTGAACGTCTGTCCCGCTGGCTGGAGGCCCGCCGCCCGGCCTTTGTGCCCGAGGCCGCCGAAGAGGAAGGCGGCACGCAGGGCAGCGTCATCGTCGTGGGCTACGGCCCCACCGGCGAGACCCTTTGCCGCATCCTGGAAGATTTCGACCTGCGGCCGGTCATCATCGAGGCCAATATCGACACCGTTCGCCGCTTGCGCGCCGAAGGGCGCCACGCCCTGCACGGCAACGCCACCCAGGCCGAAGTCCTCCTGCAGGCCGGACTGGCCGACGCCACGGCCCTGCTCCTGACCTCGGCGGGCATCCCGGCGGCGGACGTCATCAGCATCGCCCGGGGCATCAATCCGCACGTCCGCATCTGGGCCCATACCGCCTACCTGAGCCAGGCCCGCGCCCTGCGGGCGCAGGGCGTGCAGGACGCCTTCAGCGGCGAGGGAGAAGTGGCGCTGGCCCTCTCCGCCGCGCTGCTGCGGGAACTGGGTGCGGCCCCGGCCTTCATCGACGCCGAACGCGACCGCCTGCGCGCCCGCTGGCACTACCCCGATGCCGCGACGCCCCCTCCTGACGGAACCACGGACGCGGTACAGCCCGCCGATCGCTGACGTGCCGGCATGACGCCGGGAAAAGGCAGCTCGCCATGATCGTGCATCTGGACATGGACGCCTTCTTCGCCTCCGTGGAGCAGCTCGACGATCCCGACTTGCGCGGCAAGCCGGTCATCATCGGCGGCGGCAGCCGGGGCGTCGTCTCCACCGCCTCGTATGAGGCGCGCGTCTTCGGCGTGCGTTCGGCCATGCCCATCGCCACGGCCCGCAAGCTCTGTCCGCAAGGCATCTTCGTGCGCGGCCGCA
Organism: uncultured Desulfovibrio sp.; assembly: GCF_944324525.1. Taxonomy (GTDB): domain Bacteria; phylum Desulfobacterota; class Desulfovibrionia; order Desulfovibrionales; family Desulfovibrionaceae; genus Desulfovibrio. The sequence goes on along the minus strand of NZ_CALUWS010000041.1, from coordinate 6,170 downwards.
CGCGGCGCTATGTGGAACTCTCCCGCCGCATCATGACCGCCCTGCGCGACTTCTCCCCCCTCGTGGAGCCCGCCAGCGTGGACGAAGCCTATCTTGACGCCTCCGGCCTGGAACGCCTTTTCGGCCCGCCGGAGCGGCTCCTTCCCGCCATCAAGGCCCGCGTGGCCGACGTCACCGGCGGTCTGACCTGTTCCGTGGGCGCGGCCCCCATCAAATTCCTTGCCAAGATCTGCTCCGAGGTCAACAAACCCGACGGCATCTTCATCCTGCCCCCCGATCAGGTGGACGCCTTCCTCCTGCCGCTGGCCGTGGAGCGCCTGCCCGGCGTCGGCAAGCGCATGGCCCGCGACCTCCACGCCCTCGGCATCTCCCGCGTGGAGCAGCTGCGCCGCTATAGCCCGCGATTCATGGAAGACCGCTTCGGCAAGTGGGGGCTGGAACTCCTGCGCCGCGCCCACGGCATCGACCCCCGCCCCGTCTGCCCCGAACACGTCGCCAAGAGCGAGAGCGCCGAGACCACCTTTGCCGAAGATACCCGCGACCGCGCCTTTCTGGAAAAAAAACTTCTCGGCCATGCCGAACGCGTGGGCGCGTCCCTGCGGCGGCACGGCTGGCAGGGCCGCACCATCACCCTGAAGATCAAATTCGCCGACTTCCGCCAGATCACCCGCTCCCGCACCCTGCCCGATCCCACCTGCGCCACCCAGACCATCTTCGAGACCGCTTGCGATCTCCTGCGTCAGGAGCCCCTCCCCCAGCCCGTGCGCCTCGTGGGACTCGGCGTCTCCGGCTTCGACGTCCCGCCCCCACAGCAGGCCCTCCTCCCCGGCCTTCCCCCAACCGGAACGCATGACCCGCAGGAAGAAGCCCGCCGCCTGCGCCTCGACAAGGCCCTCGACAGCCTGCGCCAGAAATTCGGCACCCAGGCCGTCCAGCGCGGCCGCCTCTTCACCCCGCCGGATCAGGCCGAGTGATGTTTGTTTTTTTGTTTTTTGTTTTCGTGGGGGGAAGGGCCCCTTTGTGAACAAAGGGGCCCTTCCCCCCACACCCCCCATCCCCCCAAAAACTTTACTTGTCCGGACGCAAGCCGTCGTGACCTGAAGGACGACGCCTGACCGCAAGCCAGCCAAAATCTGAACGAATAGGCAGGCCGGGCGACTGTCGCCGTCCGGTCTCCTGTTTGTCATCCCGCCGGGGGACATGGCAGCCACGCGACGTCTTGCCGGGCCGTGACGGAGCGGAAGGTAGCCGATAAAAGTTTTGGGAAGGGTGAGGGGGAGAGGGAGAACCGTTTTTCAAAACGGTTTCCCTCTCCCCCTCGCTCAAAAAAACAAAAAATCAGCGCTGGAACAGGGCCATGTATTCCTGATTGCCCTTGGGGCCGCGGATGGCGGCGGGGAGGACGCCGAGGCAGGAGAGGCCCAGCGTTTCGCCGCAGAAGGTGACGATCTTGTCCACGGCGCGCTGGCGGGCGGCTTCATCGCGCACGACGCCCTTGACGGTCTCGCCGGGGCCGAGCTCGAACTGCGGCTTGATGAGTACGGCCATGCGTCCGCCGGGGCGCAGCCACTGCAGGCAGGGGGGCAGGACGAGGGTCAGGGATATGAAGGACACGTCCCCGACCACCAGATCCACGGGTTCGGGGATGAGTTCCGGTGGTGCGGAGCGCAGATTGACGCCTTCGAGGTTGACGACGCGGTCATCGGCGCGCAGTTTTTCGTGCAGCTGGTTTTTGCCTACGTCCACGGCGTAGACGCGGGCGGCCCCGTGCTGCAGGAGGCAGTCGGTAAAGCCGCCGGTGCTGGCCCCGGCATCCAGACAGACGAGGCCGGCCACATCCAGCTGGAAATTTTCCAGGATGGTCAAGAGCTTGTAGGCTCCGCGACTGACGTAGCGCTCCTTTTCCAGCAGGATGAACACGGTGTCTTCGGGGTAGGGATGCCCCGGTTTGTCCACCTTGAGCGGCGGCGCGCCGGGCGGGAGCCCTTCCGGGGAGAGAGCGACCTTGCCGGCCATGATGAGACGGCGGGCCTGCTCGCGGCTTTCGGCAAGGCCCTGCAGATGGACGAGGGCATCCGCGCGTTGACGGGCTATTCTGGCACACATGCGCGGCAGTGTAGCCGCTTGCCCGACGGGACGCAATGGCGGCTGGCTGACATTTTTTCGAGGACCGGGCCGCAAGGCTTGCCAAAGCCGCAAAAGAAGGCTATAGATTTTGGCCCTGCCACGCACAAGCCGTGACGCGGTACGAATTTTCAACGGCTCGCGCCGTTGCCATACACGAGGTTGATCATGAAGAAAGACATCCATCCCACGGTGTACAAGGCCACCATCACCTGCGCCTGCGGCAATACCGAAGAAGTGCTCTCCACCAAGGGCGAGCAGGTGCATGTGGAAGTCTGCTCCGCTTGCCATCCCTTCTTTACCGGCAAGCAGCGCTTCCTCGATACGGCGGGCCGCATCGACCGCTTCCGCAAGAAGTACGCCAAGTTCGAGCAGAAGTAGACAGTGCCGCATCGTGCGGCACGCCTGTAGACCGCCCCTTTCGGCGCGAAGATCTTCCTCTGGCAAGGCCGTTGACGGAAAGTTCTGTCATGGCCTTGCTGGAGCTGTATCTTTTTCCCTCCCTTTTTTCCGCTGCTGACGCCTGACGGCGCCTCCCGCCGGGGAAGAGAGTATGCCGGGAGCGCAGCGGCGGCGTTTTGCCGCATCCGTTGCTCTGGAAAGGCCCAACATGCACAAGTCAGCTTCTCAGATCCTGTCCGTCCTGCGTAACGCGTCCTTGCTGCTCTTCCGTTCGGCCTGCCCCATCGTCGGCGGGCAGGCGGTCATGGAAGGCATCATGATGCGGCATGGCGAGGGCTACGCTCTGGCGACCCGCCATCCGGCGGGGGAGATCATGGTGGAACGCTTCCCCTGGTTTTCCCTGACGCGGCATCCGCTGCTCAAGAAGCCGTTCCTGCGGGGCTTCCCCGTACTGCTGGAGACGCTCGTCAACGGCATCAAGGCGCTCAACCGCTCCGCCGTGGTGCAGGGGGATGGCGAAGAGACGCCGATCACCGGGACGCAGCTCATGCTGACCATGTTCCTGGCGCTGTTCATGGCGGTCCTGCTCTTTGTGGTGGCGCCGCACGGCCTTTCCCTGCTCATGCAGGCGCTGGGCGTGAGCGGCGGCGTGGAGGGGCTGACGTTCCACCTCTGGGACGGCTTCTACAAGTGCTGCATCTTCATGGGCTACATCTGGCTCATTTCCTTCGTGCCGGACATACGCCGGGTGTTCCAGTATCACGGGGCCGAGCACAAGACCATCCATGCCTTCGAGAATGGCGGCATCGTGGACGTTGCCGCCGCTGCCGGCATGAGCCGTCTGCACCCGCGCTGCGGCACCACGTTTTTGCTTTTCGTCATCTGCATCTCCATCATCCTGCATGCGGTGCTCGTCCCGGCGCTGCTGCATGTGTACACGCCGCAGAACGTCGTGGCCAAGCATGCGCTGACGCTTGCCTTCAAGCTGCTGCTTGTCATCCCCATCAGCGCGCTGGCGTATGAACTTATCCGCTATGCCGCGCGGCTGTCCGAAGGTCCTCTGGCCAGCGTGCTGCGCACGCCCGGGCTTGTCCTGCAGCGGCTGACCACGGCCGAGCCGGACAGGGCGCAGATCGAGGTGGCCCTGGCCGCCCTGCGCGAGGCCCTTGGCGAGGAGACGGCCGGACGCGACATCCGCACGGCGGACTATACTGTGAGATCCGTTGAGCGCCCCTGACGGCGCCTTGCCCTATCGGAGGAACCATGTTCGGCAAACTGGAAGCCCTGGAAAACAAATATATCGAGCTGGAAAAGCAGCTCGCCGACCCTGACGTCTACAACGATCAGGAAGTGTACCGCAAAACCGCCAAGGCCCATGCCGACCTGCGCGACGTGGTGGAGCTCTTCCGCAGGCATCGTCAACTTGTGCAGGAGCTTGCCGACAACAAGGCCCTCCTCCATGACAGCGACCCGGACATCAAGGCCATGGCGCAGGAAGAGATCGCGGCCGCCGAGGAGGAGCTGCCCAAGCTGGAGCAGCAGCTCAAGGTGCTGTTGCTGCCCAAGGATCCGCTGGATGAAAAGAACACCATCCTTGAGATCCGGGCCGGGACCGGCGGCGAGGAGGCCTCGCTGTTTGCGGCGGATCTCTTCCGCATGTATACGCGCTATGCCGAAGTCAAGGGCTGGAAGGTGGAAGTCATGAGCGAGTCCCCTTCCGACTCCGGCGGCTACAAGGAAGTCATTTGCCTCATTTCGGGTGAGCGCGTGTACAGTCATCTCAAGTTTGAAGCCGGTACGCATCGTGTGCAGCGCGTGCCCGCCACGGAAACGCAGGGGCGCATCCACACTTCCGCCGCCACCGTGGCCGTCATGCCCGAAGCGGAAGAGGTGGACGTGGAGATCCGTCCCGAAGATCTGCGCATCGACATTTACCGCGCTTCCGGCGCGGGCGGCCAGCACGTCAACAAGACGGAGTCCGCAGTGCGCATCACGCATATCCCCACGGGAACGGTCGTGACCTGTCAGGACGAACGCTCCCAGCACAAGAACAAGGCCCGGGCCATGAAGGTGCTTGCCTCGCGCATCCTGGCGGCGGAGCGGGAGCGGCAGTCCAACGAACAGTCGGCCGACCGCAAGGCGCAGGTGGGTTCCGGCGACCGCTCCGAGCGCATCCGCACCTACAACTTCCCGCAGGGCCGTTGCACGGATCACCGCATCAACCTGACGCTCTACTCGCTTGACCGTATCATGGAAGGCGAGCTGGACCCGCTCTTCGAGGCGCTGGCCACGGCCGCCCAGGCCGAAGCCCTCAAGGCGCACGCCGAGGCCTGATAGCGCCTTCATTCCCCAAAAACAGAAAAGCCGTCCACACGAGGACGGCTTTTTTTATCAGTCGCCGTAAGGCCGGCCGCTACAGGGAGACCAACGTCATGGTCACCGGGATGGTCAAAATGGACAGAACGGTCGTCATGGTCACCATGAGCGCCCCGTACTGCGGGTCCGTATCGTAGTAGGCGCTCATAAGCGCGGTCTGCAAGATGCTGGGCAGGCCGGCCTGGATGACGAAGACCTTGCGCATCAGATCCGGTATGTCAGGCAGGAAGGACATCATCACGGCCAGCAGCAACGGCGCCAGCACAAGCTTGCCCGTCACGCCGAGGATCAGGTCCTTGTCGATATGCAGATGGCGCAAATCCATCTGATACAAAGTCGTCCCGATGAAGATCAGGGCAAGCGGCGTCGTCATATTGCCAAGATACTGGGCAAAGGACTCCACAAAGCCGGGCAGGCGTATCGAGAACAGCACCAGCGCCGCCCCGCAGAGCATGCCGATCATGGGCGGGGAAAAGATATGGCGCGCATTGGTCAGCAGACTGGCCTTGGCGCGCAGCTCTTCCTTGTCATGGCTGATGGAATAGTTCCCGACCGTCCAGAAAAAAATGGTGTTGGCAAAAAAGTACAGGAGCACAAACGGCAGCGCCTCATCTCCGAACAGCGCCAGATTGACGGGCAGGCCGATATACATGGTGTTGGAAGCCGATACGCCGGTGCAGAACAAGCCGCGCCGGGCCTCCTTGACGCGAAGCAGGCGCGCCAGCACATAGGCCAGAGCAAACGTCAGCAGCATGGACAGGAAGGGGATCAGCGAGCCATAGATCATATGCAGGAGCTGATCCCGCTGGAAGGAATGGCTGACCGTATAAAAGAGATAGGGAGGCAGGGCCACGCAAGTAATGAGGCGCGGCATGGTAATGATGGCATGCGCATCAAACCAGCCCTTGGCCGCCAGCACATAGCCCACCAGGCTGATGAGCAACAATCCCAAAACGCCCTGAAGGGCTAGCCAGAAAACCATACGTCCCCTCTGTCGCCGTACAAGACAAAAACCTCACGGCGCGCTCGTCAAAGCAAATTCCCACAGCCCACACAAAAAGCCGGAAAACCTGTCCCCGTACTATGCGGGAACACCCACCCGCTGTCAAAGAAGAAAGCGCCTTGTGGCATATTCTCCTTAGGGCCCGCCAACACTCTTTGTTGCCTGTCGGGGGAGGGGGAACCCCTTAGCTCTGCTGTCGATGCCCGTAAGGCTCCTTCGTCGCCTAACGGTCACGGCCCTTTCGGGCCGCCATTCGGTCGCCCGC
>NZ_CALUWS010000040.1 GCF_944324525.1 uncultured Desulfovibrio sp. | reverse complement strand
TGTCGTAACCCCTCCGAGCTCAGAGGTCTGTGCAAGAAAATATTCGGAAGTAATCGACATAATCGACAAGTCGTAACCCCTCCGAGCTCAGAGGTCTGTGCAAGGGGATGCAGTTCGGGGAGGTTGAAAACCTTCCGTCGTAACCCCTCCGAGCTCAGAGGTCTGTGCAAGGTTACGCGTGAAGTTCCAGGCTGCTGTCCGCGCGTCGTAACCCCTCCGAGCTCAGAGGTCTGTGCAAGTTTTTCGTAACATTTTCCGGGCGCGTATACCGGTCGTAACCCCTCCGAGCTCAGAGGTCTGTGCAAGATGCGTACGAGGTCACGGCGCTGATGTTAAAGTCGTAACCCCTCCGAGCTCAGAGGTCTGTGCAAGTCGCCGCATTGATGATGTGTGTCATCTATCGGTCGTAACCCCTCCGAGCTCAGAGGTCTGTGCAACTTTTTAAGGCAATGAAGGCTAATGGCTGGCAGGTCGTAACCCCTCCGAGCTCAGAGGTCTGTGCAAGACTTCGAGACCTATTGGAACTCCAAAGACTATGTCGTAACCCCTCCGAGCTCAGAGGTCTGTGCAAGGGAGAACTTGCTATGTTGATTAAAATGAATGTGTCGTAACCCCTCCGAGCTCAGAGGTCTGTGCAAGTGGACAGGTTCATCATGCTCAAGGCAACTTATCGTCGTAACCCCTCCGAGCTCAGAGGTCTGTGCAAGTATCGCGAAATTGTCTGAATCTATGGTATTCGTCGTAACCCCTCCGAGCTCAGAGGTCTGTGCAAGGAGACTGGCGACGTCGTCGCCGTCGTTATACGGTCGTAACCCCTCCGAGCTCAGAGGTCTGTGCAAGCCATTGAATCTTTCAGTCCTGCGCCATATACTGTCGTAACCCCTCCGAGCTCAGAGGTCTGTGCAAGCGGGAGCAGCCATCATCATCAGCGTCGTCATCGTCGTAACCCCTCCGAGCTCAGAGGTCTGTGCAAGTCAGAAGAATCATCGTAGCATCATGTGATAAGTCGTAACCCCTCCGAGCTCAGAGGTCTGTGCAAGCCGAACGCCAGCGTAGCCCTTATTTGCGATGGGTCGTAACCCCTCCGAGCTCAGAGGTCTGTGCAAGCTTTCTTAAACCTATAACAGGAGAACACGGCTGTCGTAACCCCTCCGAGCTCAGAGGTCTGTGCAAGCTTATGAAGTTTATCAACCTGACTCCCCATTGTCGTAACCCCTCCGAGCTCAGAGGTCTGTGCAAGCCTTGCCGACACCACGTGTTCCTCCGCTTCTAGAGTCGTAACCCCTCCGAGCTCAGAGGTCTGTGCAAGCGGAGAGGTGGAATCTGTAGAGGATCTCTATAGGTCGTAACCCCTCCGAGCTCAGAGGTCTGTGCAAGTATTCGGGGGATACCATTGAAATCGACGGAAGGGGTCGTAACCCCTCCGAGCTCAGAGGTCTGTGCAAGAGGGGAAAGGGCGCGGTGCCCCTCCCCCTGGTCGTAACCCCTCCGAGCTCAGAGGTCTGTGCAAGTCGATGAATCTCCAAAAAGATATACGGAGGTCGTCGTAACCCCTCCGAGCTCAGAGGTCTGTGCAAGTTAACGAGGCGATAAATATTCGCCAAGCCCTGGTCGTAACCCCTCCGAGCTCAGAGGTCTGTGCAAGAATATTAAAAAGTTGCAGAAACAGCGATTCTGTGTCGTAACCCCTCCGAGCTCAGAGGTCTGTGCAAGAAATGACGATTGGAGAATTTCACAAAATACTTGTCGTAACCCCTCCGAGCTCAGAGGTCTGTGCAAGTATTGCAGAAGCCAATGGTGTAAAATCACGTGTCGTAACCCCTCCGAGCTCAGAGGTCTGTGCAAGAAATAGAAAATACTGTGATGCGAATATCTAGTCGTAACCCCTCCGAGCTCAGAGGTCTGTGCAAGCAGTCAAGGCTGCATTAGGCGAAACCTCCATCGTCGTAACCCCTCCGAGCTCAGAGGTCTGTGCAAGTATATACTCGTCACCATAGTTCAGAGAGATGAGTCGTAACCCCTCCGAGCTCAGAGGTCTGTGCAAGGCTCCACTGATATTGATGCGTCAGTAGAAGAAGTCGTAACCCCTCCGAGCTCAGAGGTCTGTGCAAGTATGCGGTAGTAGCTACCGATACTTATCAAAAAGTCGTAACCCCTCCGAGCTCAGAGGTCTGTGCAAGAGCATCCCTCAGAAACCCGCGCCTGTCAACGCTTTGCGGGGGGCAAAATACAAACCTCCCCCTCATGACCTCTCCGCTGCGGTAAAAAGCTCGATAATCATTCTCAAGATCATGCTAACATGCTGATTTTGCTAATATGCGGATCTTATGAAACATCTTGCGGACGAAAAATTATCTTTACAAATAAAATCAATATGTTGAGATGATATAAAAAAATCGTGAAACAAAACGCTGGAGGTTTGTTCGGCATTCTTCTGAAAAATTTTTTATTTCAAATAGATAGCATGATGTTGCGCTCCTGCTCCTGCGCCTGACAGGGGTTAAACCGGAAGGGGACATCGAACCTGATACCCTTTCGCCAATTTTTATATTTTTCACGAAAATTTTATAAAAAAAGTGAGCCACTCTCGCATGAAAAACATGTAATATGCTGTTTTATCAGAAAAAGATGGTTTGGCATGAATATGGCTTATACATAACAGAAAAGCGTAACAACTCATGCGGAGGCCATATGTCCACGACCCTGCACAGTTTGTCCCGTCATCTGGAATGCAAGCGGACCCTCTACTTCCGGCATACCGCCGGCAGCGTATTCCTGCGCGGCAAGCATCTTGTGCATCAGCGCGGCGATACCGAGGATGTCTGCGCGCTGGCGGATATTCGCCGTGTGGTGCTGCTGGGCAGGCCGGGAGTGGAAAGCGCCATCCTGTACCGGCTCATGCGTGCCGGGATTCCCGTGGACTGGCTGGATCCGTTTGGGCGGCCCCTGGGCCAGCTGCTTTCGCTTGAGGACCCGGCCGACAGAACTGTGGTCCGACAGGGAGAGTTTTGCCGCTCCGCGGCGGCGCTGGAGCTGGCGCGCGCCATACTGCTGGCCCGAATGGACAATGCCCGCGAGGTGCTGCGCCGACGCTGCCCCATCCCGCAAGGTTGGGATGCCTGCCGGGAGCGTCTGGGCCGTGCCGCTACGCCTGAACAGCTGCGCGGTGCGGAAGGGCTGGGGGCACGGCTGTACTTTTCCTGCTGGCAGTCGCTGAGCGGCCCTTTCCCCTGGCTGGGACGCAAGGCCCATCCCGCGCCGGACCCCGTCAATGTCCTTCTTTCTCTGGGCTATGGTCTGCTGCACAACCGCCTTGCCTCCGCCCTGCGTCATGCGGGCCTTGATCCCCGGACGGGCTTCTTCCATGCCGGCAGGGGACGGCATTGCGCGCTTGCCTCCGACATCATGGAGCAATGGCGTCCCCTGGTGGACGCTACCGTCCTGCGTCTTGTCCGCCGCGGGCAGTTGGCCCCCCGGCACTTCGATCGGCGTAACGGACGTTGCATCCTGCGGGATCAGGATGCCTTCCGTCTGGTGATGAACAGCTTTGAGGAGATGTTTTCCCGTCGGCTGTCGCTTTATGTTCATGTGGATGGCGCATGGCAGGCACGCTGCCGTACGCTCAATGACCATCTTGAGGATACCGCCCGGGCCTTTGCCCGGCAGATTGCTGGTGGAAGTTCCTGCAATGCCCTGAGGATACGCCCATGCCCCGTTATCTGATCGCGTATGACATCACCCTCCCCCGCACCCGCAGTCGCGTAGTCAGCCGCCTGGAGCGGCAAGGAGCCACACGCCTGCAAAAGTCCATCTTTCTTCTGGAGGGAACGAGCGCCGCCCTCGCGAGGCTGGAGGCGAGCCTGCTTGCCATACTGGAGGATACGGACAGCCTGCTCCTTATCCCCTGCTGCGACGCCTGCTTTGCGGCGGCCCGGCAAAGCGGCCCGGAACCGCCCCTGACGCTGGTGGCCTGACCGGTGGCAATGACAGTGCATGATTTTTTATTAAAATTTTAATAAAAATGTATTAATTTTAACATAAAATCAATTTCAGAAAGAAATAAAAATATAATAAATTCAGTATAATAAAGTGAAAATCTAAATTGGCACGCATCCTGCTAATAATAACGCAAACGCTTCATTTATCGTCAACCCAATGGAGGCAGGCATGTTCCCCATCACCATCATCATCGTCATCAATTCCGCGGTCCGGGCCCTTTGCCGCTAACGGCATCACCATCATCTCAATCAGCCTTTCGGAGGTTTGCCATGTCCAATCTTGCTCCTGAAACCGTCGATCTTCTTGCCGACATCATCCGCAGTCTTCTCCATACCCTGCTCGACGACTAGGGCCTACTTGTTTCACTTTTCATACTGGAGGTCTCACATATGCGCATACTCCCGCATCCCGTTCCCCTGCCGACCCTGCTTGGCTAAGTCAGGCGTAACTGCGTCATTCGCTATCCTACTAAATCTCAAGGAGGTTTTTATGCCCTGGTTCCTTACCCTGCTCGTCAGCACCGCCGTGGATCTGGCCGTCACCGCGACCGTCCGCAAACTGCGCGACTGATCCCCCTTTGCCGCCATCCTTTTTTTCGAGGTTTTCACCATTTCCGTATAACCACATCCAAGGAGGTCTTCCCATGCATCCGCTTTTGCTGCTGGCTCTTTCCACCGCTTTCAGCGCCGCCATCCGCGAACTGCGCAACTGATTTTTCTTACTCTGCAACCTTTTCCAAGGAGGCTTCCCATGCGCGCTCTCGTTTTTTCCCGCCGCCTGCGTCATCCGCCGCGTACAAGCAGCTCTTTCTTGCCGGCAGCGCACCAGAGGGATTCGTTTATGCCCGAGGACGCGCCGCCATGCTGCCGCGACTTTCACGACGACAGCGGGAGAAAGCCGCCGCTTTTCGCATACGGCCCCCCCATCACCCGACCGGATGGACTTTCGGCCCTGTTCGGCCACGGCGGGCCGCATCAGCGATGCCCCACCGTCTCGCCATAGCCGCCCTCCTCCGCCGTGAGCCGCCAAAAGCCCAGGCCGAAGCGGGCGTTCTTGCCCGCCCCCAGATATTCGCCCAGCACCAGCCGTCGCGCCGTCTCCGCATCAGGGCGGCCCGTGAGGCATATTTCTCCAACCAGCCCGCCCAGCGCCACGGCGCGTTCCCTGCTATAGCGCATGTCCGCCCAGTGCAGCCGCACGCTCTCCACACGCATCTCCGCCCCGCAGACGACCGGCGGCAGCAGGCGGATATGCCCCAGCAGATGCCTCAGCGCGTTTCCCTGCCGGAAAAAGTCCGCATCGCAAAATCGGCGCACGCCGTCCGCCGCTTTTTTTTCGCCTGCGGGCAGCGTCAGCCGCAGCGGCGTTGTGAAAGTCAGACGCCGGCATCCGCCACGCCGCACGGCCTCGATGCGCTCCGCCAGCAGTTCCGCCGACAATGGCGCGACAGTATGCGGCGTCAGCTCTCCCGGCTGGAGCGGCGAACCGTCGATGCCGTCCTGAAAGCCCGTAAAATGCAGGCTCCGGCCGGAAAATTCGCCCCGGGGCGGCATATCCAGCATGGCCCGCGCAAGGCGCGGCAACACCGGCAGAGTTTGTGAGGGGATCAGCAGACGCAGCGTCAGGCGCTCCCCCCGCCAGACGGGCTCAGCGCCGTTGCGGAGGGGCAACAGGGCATGGAGCAGATCATCCATGCACAGGCCTGCGTGCACGCTAGCGAAGCGCAGCCACGCGCTCCAGCGCGCACCGTGGAAGGGGGGCAGGCTCCGGATGGGGCGGAGGGCCTCGAATTGCATGTCCACACAATGAACGTCATCCATGCCGCAAGGGTGAACGTGTCGGACGGGAAAAGCAAGGGGGGCGGCTCCACCTCTGTTGAGGGTAACGGTTCTGGAAAGGGGTTGTTCGGAAACTTCCCGGCGCAGTCCTGTTGTTTCGGTGGGATGCGGACGCTCCCGGTGGCAGATTCACCCTTTCACGCCGTCGGCAGGGGGTCAAATCCCCTTGGGGACGCCAAAAAGAGATCAAGCCCTTACGAGCAAGCGTGAGGGTTTTTTCGTTGTGGGGCGGGTTTGCCCCACCAGATGCCCCACAGATTTGAAAAATTTTTTTCAGCTCCACAGGGCGTCTGCAAGGATAATCCAAAACGAGGGCAGAGACATAAGAGTTGGCAGTGTACAGGATCAGGCGCACATTTTCTGAGGCAGCCTGACAAGTCAGGCAGGATTTCCCGGACGCGTCCTTGCGAGCGACACTTTTCTTGCTGACGCAGGGGAGATACGCTGAGTTCTCCATTTCCGGCAACCATAAGCGCAGCCGGGAGAGCGCTGCGTGACCGGCAGGAATGCTTCCCACTACCCCGCGTTCGGCAGTGACGTTCATGGTCCAGGCGTTCCAGCGGATTGTTTGTCCGCTTGTGCCGCCAGTGGCGGGAACGATAGCTTTTGCCTGTCAGCAGGCCGTGACTCCTGTCAGAAAGCAACCACCAACATGCCCTCTCACTGCCGCAACTCACCGCTGCTGATGAGCTGATCGAACTGCGCCAGCAAGAGGGCCGCTTTTTCAGGATCGTGATGCAGGATGCCGAGCTCCATATTGCCATTGATGCCATCCCCGGTCAGATTGGCGCTGGTGATGAGGAAGGACGTTTCATTGGCGGCGCATTTGGCGTGCATCTTGGCGGGATGCCCCGCCCTGTTTCTGGGGCGTCGATCCGACGGCCAGTGATAGAAAAATGCCCCTCGAAGCTGAGCAAAGGCATTGGCGGCGTTGTGCCGCAACTGCCCTTCGGAATCTTTGGCGGTCTCCAGCACAAAGCGCACGCAAACGCCCCGGCGCAACGCCTCCCGCAGGGCGTGCAGGAGAGTGGGCACGCGGTAGGCCGCGAAACTAACCAGAAGGATCTCCTTTTGTGCGTCCTCGATGATGTCCAGCAGAACCTGCTCTGTCGTGCGGACCGGCTGCAACACGCAGGCAGGCCCGGACCAGACGAGGGAACTTGTCCGGCTGCGGGCCTGGTCGAGAAAAAAAGCTCCGATCTCCAGTGCCGTTGCCAGCTCCGCAGGGGCGGCAAAGAAGGCCGTCAGCCTGCGAAAGGCAAAAAAGGCTTCACAGCCCAATCCGAAGCGACTGCGGCAACTTTCGGCCGAGACGCCGACCGCCTCCGAATGTAGGTAGTCCGCAAGCCGGCGCACGAGCGCCAGCGGTACCGCCGCACAAAAGGCATGGAGGGCAGCCAGCGCCTCAGGCTTCACGCGTCCCCCAGAAGGCAAGTCCCCCCTGCCGGGCGGCAAAAGTATCCACCAGCACGTTCCTGTCCAGATAGCGGTTGCCGCATTCGCAGGACGTTTCAGGACTGAACAGGCAGGCATGGCAGGCTGCCCCGTGTATGCCGCGCCCGTCGGCATCCGGCAGACGCTCGGCGCACAGGGGATCGGAAGCGCAGAGGCGCATGTTCTCCAATGCCTGCGCGATATAGCGCCCCAGCGTTTCCGGGCCGCCCAGCGACACCAGCCCGCCCAGGGTGCCCTCGCTGTCCGTGGCCGCCGTATACAGCAAAAAACCCGCCATCGGGCCGCCGGGCATGCCGGGCGTGCGGCAATACAGGCGTTCGCGGATACTGGCCGCCGTGTAGCCGCAGTCCAGCACGATCTGCTGCATGAGCGCATGGGCAAGGGTATGCAGCAGGACGAAGCGCAGACCGGGATAGCCACCTTCCGGATCAGGGAAACGGCGACTTTTGCGCCATGCCTGATGCGCCCGGTAAAAGGCGGCGTCGTGTTCCTGTACAGTGGGGAGCCGCTCCCACGCTTGCAGCCGATCCTCCCGCAGGCGCAGGAAGATGCCTTCGCCGCGGCTTTCGTAGGCAGGCAGCCATGTGGGCCTGGCCCGGGTCAGCGACACGACATTCTGCTCGGCCACGATGCCCAGATCCAGCTCCTGCTGGGTGTTCAGCCGGGTAAAGCCGTACATGGCGCGTACTTCGCTCAGACGCGGCACAAGCATGCTGGTATCGAAAACATTCTCAAAGCCGCGCGGAGCCGCCACGGAACGGACTTCCAGCACGGGGGAGGTCTCCAGTTGCCGCTGCCCGCTGAAGATCTCCCACTCCGGCAGCTTGATGTCGTCCGGCTCATCTACGTCATTGACGCCCTGCCGCTCCGCTTCGATGGCCCGCAGGACATCCTCGGGAGGGAAGTCCATCAATGCGGCAATGCGCCTGGGGTGGGCAAAATGCTCCACGACGACGGTGTTCGTCACGTCTGACAGTTCAGTCCAGTTCTGACGCACGATACTCGCCAGCCTGCCCTGCTGATCCGGGATGGAGAGCACGCTCACGGTCTGGGAGAACCAGAGGTTCGAGGCCCCCAGATTGACGAGATGCGGACGGGCTTCGCACGGCTCCTGATCCTGCCGGCGCAAGTGGGGATGCAGACCGCTGCATGAATACGGGGACTGCTTGCCGCGCAAGGCCGTTTCCAGCTGCGTCAGCGACTTTTTATTTTTGCAGTTTTTGCAAAAAACGACGATATCCGACAGATCGCCGGTGATGCCGAACTCGTTCATATGCAGTTCCGGATTTGCACACGGATGACCGTCATGCACGAAGTCGTTCCACGGCACATCCGCAAGGTGTCCGTTGGCGCAGGCCAGCAGGAAGCGCACCGGCACAGCCCGCGGGGGATTCCTGCGATTCCTGACCGCGTCGCAATGCGTATGCACGAATTGGGCAGGCATGCGCGCCCACTCCCGTTTTTCAAACATGCCGTCGTCCAGCGAGGCCATGATCCCGCAGCCCGTGCAGCGCATCCAGCGCGGGAACGGCACGACGGGCACGCCTGCCTCGGGCTGTTCCGTTTTGCCATCCTGCACTGGGGGCAGGCGCAGCTCGCGCACCTGCGGCCCCACAAGACGCTGCACGGCGGCCAGCAGACGGGACTCGGAGACCGGCGTGCACAGCTCCCTGTTCCAGAAGTCCAGCCCCAGCACGAGGGCCGAAAATTCCGGCAGATCCAGTGTGGCGCCGAGGCCGAACGTGAACATGAGCTGACTTGGGCGCACTTCTCCCATGACTGCCATAGGCTACTCCTTGTCGCAGGACAGACCTGTCCCGTCGGTATCCAGCACAAGATTGACGGTCTTTTCCACATCGCGCAGACTGTTGGGGCAGGCAAAGGGCTCCTGCGTCCTGTCCGGCGGTTGCAGCAGGTTCACTGTTGCACTCGTGGGGGAATAGGACAGCCCCACCGTCCTGCATTGACGTATCTGCGTGAGCCAGGCATCACGCAGATTATCCAGCATGTTCCGTATCTGCTCCACGACAGCCACATCCTGCGCGATCTCTCCCGCCCGTTGCAGCAGCATGCCGCAAGCCTGCTGGAACAGCGCCTCCCGCTGCGGCATCTCCTTTACCGACGTGTTGCCGTTCAGCTCCAGCGACAGCAGGCGCACCAGAGAGACCAGCACGCCCGCCAGCCCGCGATCCAGCGCCCGCCCGGCGAAGGGCGTGACGGAAAGCGCCTCCACATGCCGCTGAAAGGCCGCATGATAGCCGTAAAAATCCTCAAAATGCGACAAGTCACGCGGACGAGCCCAGTTGTAGAGCGTCAGCACCAGCCCCGGCGCGCGGGAGGAACGCCCCACGCGGCTGCTGGCCTGGATATATTCCGAGGTCGTTTTGGGCTGCCCCAGCATGACCATCAGCCCCAGACGCTCCACGTCCACGCCCACGGAGATCATATTGGTCGCCAGAACGACGTCATAGGGTTTCCGCGTCCAGTCCTCCCCCTCTCCGCCGCTGCCCGCGGGATCAAAGCGGTTGCCCAGCCGCTCCAGGATGCCCGGTATCTTGTGGCTCGCCTGCCGTGAGGTCAGTTCCTCCGTCCGGGCAATG
Source organism: uncultured Desulfovibrio sp. (assembly GCF_944324525.1). Lineage (GTDB taxonomy): Bacteria > Desulfobacterota > Desulfovibrionia > Desulfovibrionales > Desulfovibrionaceae > Desulfovibrio. The sequence goes on along the minus strand of NZ_CALUWS010000040.1, from coordinate 13,748 downwards.
CGCCGCCGGACAAGGCCGCCGCGCTGCCGGGGGTCTGCCAGGCGGCTTTTCACTTCGTCCTCTACCAGACGGCGGGTCCCCGCCAGCTCGCGCACGGAGTTGAAGTAACCGACCGCCGTCATCCACGGATCGGCATCGACGCCGTATTGCTCAAAAAGGCTCTGCGCCGCCGCCATGACCGTGGCATACAGACGCACCGTCGTCGGGGGGATGCGCTGCCCGATGGAGCATATGCCCGCATAGACGCGCCCCGGGCACTGCTCGCTGACGGGCCGCTCCAGCGAAAAGAAGTTGTCGCGGCTGTCCACCCCCGGAGGCGGAAAGACCTCCACGCGCCGATTGAACAGGCGGCGTACCTGCTCGGCGGCCCGGCGGATGGTCGCCGTGGAGGCAATGACCCTCGGTCGCACCGTGCGGCCGTCCAGCTGCCAGCGGCACAGCGCATCCACGGCGTTTTCGTACAGGGCCGTCATGGAGCCGAGCGGCCCGCTGATCAAATGCAGTTCGTCCTGGATGATCAGATCGGGAGGACGCAGCCAGCCGTGCGCGGCGATGACGGCTTCGGGCATGTCCTTATATTTCCTGTGCCGCGTCCCCACGCTTTCATCCACATCCGGCGACAGGAAACCGTGCCGGGGGCAGAGGCCGGAGACCCGGCCGAACAGCATGGCCGTTTCCCCCTTCCAGGGCATCTGGGCGAACTTGTCCACGGTGGAGATGAGCAGGGAGGGCGGGCGGCGATAGATCTCCTCGTCCACCACCATGACGGGCAGCCCTTCCTGCGGGGAGTTTTTCTGGGCAAAGGAACATTGTCCGCTGTTGTCGCCGCAAAATGTCAGGCAGCGGCCGGCGCTGTTCGTCCCCTGCCGTACGCACATATCTTTTTTCGCGATGGGCGCGCCGCACCACGGACAGGTGCTGAACTGCAACGGTGAGCCGTAGCCGGAAGACGCCGCTCCGTTTCCGCCGCCCAGTTGCCGGGCGGCGCTCTCCAGCCGGTTGGGCGTGGAGCTCGAACCCACCCACAAGCCAAGGCGGAACGGCTCCTCACCCCACGTCTTCGGGTCCTTCCTGCGCAGCATCTCGCAGGCGCACATCAGGGCCGCCGCGCGCTGGAACTGCTGCAAGGTCAGCAGACGCAAGGTGTAGCGCATGAAGACCCCCACGCCATGCCCGGCGTCCAGCCCTCCCAACCGCGGATGCAGTCGCCGCAGGGCCAGCGTAAAGGCCGTCAGGCCCAGATAGGCTTCCGTCTTGCCGCCGCCGGTGGAGAACCAGAGCAGCTCCGCCACGGCCTCATACGCCTCGCCGCTGCGTTCGGGATGCAGAGGGTCGGCCAGGGTGGGGATATTGCTGATGACAAAGGCCAGCTGGAAGAGACGCCAGCTGCGATTGCGCGGGATATTGCCTTCCGTGAGCCACTGCTTCCGGGTCAGCGGGTCGAGCTGCGCTCCGTGCACGCGCCGGGCATAGATGCTGTGGACACGCTGGTAGTGCATGGCCTGATTGGTAAAGCGAAAGGCGCGCAGCGCGGCATCGTCCGCCTCCAGCACGTCCATGCCCTCTTCCATGCGCCGCAAGGCCCGCCGGGCATCCTCCTGCGCCGCCGCGGCACTCCGGGCAAGGGCGGCCTCCCGCACCTGCCCCGGCAGACTTTCCACCCACACGCCATAGGCGGCGGTGATGCGCCGCAGATTTTCCAGCAGCTCATCCTTCGGCATATGGGCAAGCTCGTGCATGTCCAGACAGATGCCTCGCAAGCCGGCATCGTCCTCTTCCGTGCGCGGCGTCTGCCCCGGCACATGGGCCACGGGCAAAAAATCAATGGCCAGCATGCGCGCCCGTTCCGGCGGGTCACTCTCCTCCCGCAGGGTGCGTACGGCGCAGCCATGCCCCTTGCCGAAAATGCGGCAATGCCGGTAGCGCAGCTCCAGCCCTTCCATCTCCATCCGCTCATCAGGATCCAGATCCTGGCGCCGCCATTCCACGCCCTGTTGCTGCACCAGGATGGGACGCCGCAGCCCGTCGGCACTTTCCACGCACAATTCCGGCTGGAATATCCAGAACCCGTCATCCCGGACATGAGCGCGCGAGGCCGCGTTGACCAGAAAGATCGTGACATGCCACCAGCTCTCCCGGCGGCGGATGCGCCACGTCAGCCGCACCTGGCTTTCCGGGACGAGCAGCCTGCCGTCGTCCCCTTCCCGCAGGGGCAGGCGCACGGCTTCCGGCTCCACCGGCCGACGTTTCCAGACCTGCGCCGTGCGGCCCTTCGGCCCGGCATCGGCGTCATCCTCGCTCTCCCGCCGCTCATAGCGCCCCCAGCCTGTCCTTACGAGCAACGCCTCTTCCGCGCCGTCCACAAGGAACGACAGGCCGGCGCTTGACGGCAGCAGGCTGTCCACCAGCACCGGTTCCCGTTCCGTGATGCCGTCCGGGCCGTCGCTGCCCGCCGTGGCCAGCGTATCCGTTTGCGCTTCGTCGCTCTGCGCCGTGTCGCCGTCCTCCTCCAGCGAAGGCGCGTCCCCGCTCCCGGCCGAGCCGGGAAGCGGCTTGCCGCCGGGGGCCAGCATGCCGACCAGATACCGCCGCGTCACCTGCCGCTCCAGCGGCGAAAGCTCTTCCTCCGGCCCGTCCGCCGGTCCCAGCAGATCCCGCCGCAGCAGGTCTATGAGTTCTTCCCGCATGGCAAATGGCGTGGTCATGGTTGCCGTCCATAGTGCAGTTAGAGGGTGAATGACAAGGAGTAGAGCAGGTCTGCGACGTGAGGCAGCATAACTAAAGCAGTTTCTTCTTCAAGTCGGAAAGGTTGTTCTTCCAGCCCCGCTGGCTATCACTGCCGGAAGTAGGCAGCGTACAGGCCATCTCCCTGTAATCTGAAAAATAAATCTTCAAATGGCTTCCGCCCGTTTCAACTGTAAAACCAAGTGTACGCAGAGCAGATTTGATGTGGGCATTCATGGAAGAATAACCGGTAAAGATATCCTTCAGTTTTTTCTCGATCTTCTTTCGCTCCCCCACTTTGGGGTTGGCCTGCAGCACAGCCTTGAGAATATTCTTCTTCCTGCTGCCGTCCGGCAGTCCCTTGTTCACATCTTCAAGGATCTGAACAAGAGTATCATGTACCTGCCCCTTGTAGGAATCAATCATATCTCCACGCAAAAGCAACCTATCGGAACTCTCTTCCAACTTAGACTCAAGATACCTTATTTTTTCTTTCAACTCCTCGATGCTGATTTTTTTCAGATTCAAATCGCGGCGCAGTTCCTCACTTTCCTGAAATGCCATCGACAGCAGCTCATCCTGATTCTCCTGCTCCTTGAGGTCACCCAGCTTTTCCTGCAAGACCAGCGCACGAATATCAGAATAGGATAAGTCGTCAGGAAGATAGCCAAAATTCAGCGCATTCTTGACCGAATCAAAAATTTTTCGAATAGTCAGAGTCTTTCCACCCTCATACTGAGGCAAAAGAATCTTCTTGTTTGTCGTTCCAGGAAAATAGATCCCTACAGCACCATAGTAGGGGTTCATTCCTCGTGTTTTGATACGCAAGTCTTGTGAAAAATAAATATTCGGCTCAACAAAGACATGCGCCATGCCTGAAAGCATCTGGCTGAGTGTAGTGATATTCACAGGATATGCACCATCGCGCCCGACACTGACATACACACAGGGAAGACAACCCCTGAAATTCCCGCAAATGATATCCCTTGCACGCTCTATATCATGCTCTACCGTTTCGGAAGATAACCTATGAGGTATATCTAGTGTCGGAAATTGAATATCCTGACCAAATCCTATTTTCTGGCCAAGCAATTTCATGATATATGGCTTCTTGATCGTATTCAATTTATTTTGAAAATCAGTTGTTTCAAAATATACTGCACAGGAAGCGTGCACATCCTGTTCCGTTTTTTTGTAAACGTACTCGGTCCGCCATTTCTCGGCATCAGCTCTTTTTTCAAAGCAGAGGCACGCATATTCGTTGTTTTCCGCCGTGTACCTAAAGCACTTAAAGGATTCATTTCCTTCGGAACGCTCAAACTCTTTCTGCCCATACAAGTCTCCAAGCTTTTCCCGCATGACATACTCGGGAGAATTGTCAATCCATTCTATGGAGATATCTATGAGCTGCTGCAATGTCGCCGCAGGATTCAACGGAAAGATTGTGCGAAAAACAAGCATCGGAGGCTCCTTATTCAAACGGTAGAGTTTAAAATATATTAACAAATAACGCTTTTCAAAGATTAATGCAACTCCCCCCGCTCACAGCAGCGCCCCCTGCTCCATGCCGCCCGTACCGCCCTTTTTGCGGCGCATGCCCGTTTTGCGGGGCGTCGCCTCCGCGGCGGCCTTTTGCTCCGTTTCGTAGCGCTCCCGGTTCAGGGCCGACAGGCGGCGCAATATCTCCAGCCGCGTCGTTTCGGCTATGGTGTGGCGTGTGCGGTCGTTCTCCGGCAGGTACGCCACCTGACGGAAAGCATGGTCCATGTCCAGATCGTCCCAGCCGTAGGCCGCGGCGGCCAGCCTGTCCAGCTCCGCATGGGCGGCGCGCAGGGCCTCCACGTCCGGCAGGCGGCTCTCCGCATCATGCAGGGCATTGTACAGTTTGGTCAGGCCGATGTCCTCCCGCCGCATGATGGCGGCACGCAGGGCGTGCAGCCGCTCCGCACAGTCCCGCAGCCCGTCCAGCCTGTCCGCCGCCGGGCGCGGGAAGGTGTCAAAGGCGCTGGATGGCGTATAGCGCAGGTCGGAACGCATGGTGGAACTCATCTTGCGCGCCCAGGCCTGATGCAATGAGGACTGCAACAGGCCGAACAAGGCCGCATCGTCGGAGGCGAATACTATAAGCATCATGGCAAATACAGAATTATTCTCGACAAAAGAAAATAGTCCATGCTTTGAAACCTGACTTATCACAAGCACACGCTGCAGGGGCGGAAAGGTCTTCCAGCCCTTGGGATGTTTGACAAAGGCTTCACCGCGACCAAGGGCGTGGTAGAGACCTGACGCTTTCTCTGCAAATTGCCACCACGTTTCCCGTCTTTGCTTTCTTTTACAGTGCAGTCTTTCAGGAAAAACCCGTTCCTTGACTTGTTCAAAAGGTTTTGGATAGCCAAAAGCTACAGACTCGTCCCAGTCCCAGAAATTGATGACCCAGCGGGACGGCGCCTGGTCTGGACTGGACGTCAGATCCTCGCCGTTGAGGTAAGGAAAGAGCACAGCGGCATTGCGCCCGTCTTCGGCGATCCACTGCCGGGCCTGGTCTTCCTCGGTGAGAAAGCCCGTGCCCAGTATGATGGACCCCTGAAAGCTGATCCCCGCATTTTCCCTGAGGGGCCGCGCCTCCCAGTCCTCTTCCCCGGCCTTGAGAAAGGAAGAAATGGTGTTTACGGGTGCGCCGTTCAGCAAAATGGGGCCGTCATAGGGCCGCGCGCCGGGCCTGCGGATGACGACCTGACTGGTGCAGACCGTGGCATTGCCTTCCCACGGCATATCCGGCCAGGCCGCGCGGATGCGGCAGCCCGCCCGCTCCAGGGGCAGCAGCCCGGCCTCGCGGGTGTCGCCCTGGGCAAGGGTATTGGTGGCGATAAGGCCGAAGTCGCCGCCGGCCCGCGTCAACTGCGCGGCGCGGCGGAAGAAATAGGCGACGAGATCGGCCTGCCCGCGTTGGCCGCCGGCCAGCACCTCCACCAGATATTCCCGGTAGGCATTGCCCAGCGCCTCCCTCATGCGCTGGCTGCCCAGAAAGGGCGGATTGCCCACCAGGGCGTCGAAGCCGGGATTTTCCCGCTCAAAGACTTCGGGGAATTCCAGCGCCCAGTGCAGGGGATGGGTCAGGCCGGGATTGGCGTCGGCGGCCTTTTCCGTCGTGGCCGTGCCGCCGCCCCGCAGGAGCGCCCGCCGTTCCTCCTCCAGCCAGCGGGCAAGGGCGTCGGCATCATGGCAAAAGGCGGGATGCAGCAGCTTGTCCACCAGCTGATAGCGCGCGCTCTCCTCCAGCTTGCCCCGCGCCCGCAAGGCGGCCAGGATCAGGGCGTCGGCCCGCAGGCGCAGCCGGGCCACGTGCGTCTCGGCCTCGGCCAGACAGGCGGCCTTGCGTTCCACATTGAGCGGCGTATCCGAGGGCAGGCGTTCCAGCGCGTCGCGGGCCTCGCGCGCGGCGCGCACGGCCTCCCGCATGTCCGTGGAGCCGAAGACGAGCGCCCCCTTTTCCGGCGTGAGGGAAAAATCCTCCAACTGTTGCGCGCTCACGATGCCGAGCAGGGCATCCCCGCAGCGCAGGGCGTGATCCAGAAAGGTAAAGGGGCGCTCCTTTTGCAGGGTGATCAGCCAGAGGGAGAGCTTGGCCATCTCCACGGCAAGGGGGTTGTTGTCCACGCCGTAGAGGCAGCGGTCCGCCACCATGCGCCGGGCCAGCGCCGCGCGTTCCTCGGCGTCCTCTGGCAGGGGGCTTGCGGGCGGCGTGTGGTTCCAGGCTTCCAGCAGGCGTTCCGCCAGATAGCGGCAGGCCTGCACCAGAAAGGCCCCGGAGCCCATGCTCATGTCGCAGATTTTCAGGGAGAGCAGCGCATCGGGCGAGCGCAGCCGCCACTGCCCGCGCGGAATCCCTTCCGCCGGGCCGTCGTAGACGTGCGGTTCCAGCGTGGCGGCCACGATCAGCTCCGTGAGGGGGCGCGGCGTATAATGCGTCCCGGTATCCCTGCGCTGGCTGCCGGCCGTCACATACAGGCCCCCGGCGGGGATGACCACGGGCATGTCGAAGCTGTCCCGGCGCAGCAGGCCGACAAAGGGCAGTATGCGTGCGGTCAGGGCGGCGTCGCCGTCGCAGGCCAGATGCAGGCGGGCGCGCTGCCGTTCGGCCTCGGCCCGCGTCTCGTCCGCCGCCGGCAGGCTGGCCTGCCTTCCGCCGCGGCCGCGTGGGGCATCTCCGCGCAAGCGTTTTTGCAGTGCGCCCTTCTGGCTGTGCGTCAGGTCGGCCAGACGCCGCAGCAGGGCGTCCTCCCCCTGCCGCATGAGCGTTTCGGCTTCCGTCAGCGAAAGGAACGGATCCTCCCGCTGCCCGGCCGCCAGACCCAGCAGCACGTCGTCCGCCCGCGTGGCCGTGCGGTCCAGCAGGCCTTCGTACACGTGCCCGATCTGTTCCACGCCCAGCGCGCGAAAGGACAGGCGCACGGCTTCATCCCGCCCCGTCGTGCGGCGGTCCCGCAGGAATTGCAGGGACTCCAGCATGTGCAGGATCACGCGATTGTCCACGGGCAGGGGACGGGCGGGCGCGTCCCGCCAGCAACTGCCGTGCGGGCGGCCTTCCAGAAAGGGGTAGACATCGGGATCAAAGAGCGATCCGCCATAGGCGGGCAGGAGCAGCGCCTCATGCCGGATGCCGCCGAACACGGCCCGGAACAGGGAGAGCAGGCGCACCCAGGCGTCGTGCCGGTAGCTGAGGACCTCCTCCCCGTGCCTGTCGGCCTGTTCCCGCAGGCTTTCGCACAGCGTCGAGACGGCATAGGCTTCATCATAGACGGGGTCGCCCAGCCGCAGCAGCCCCCTCTCCTCGGCGGAAAGCAGGAAGACCAGCCGCATCATGACGGTCAGTGCGGCCTCGTAGAGCAGCCGGGGCGAGAGCCCTTGCAGCATGGGCGTATCCATCCGCCTGTCCAGCCGGTCCACTGCCCGCAGGAATTCGGTTATGGCGCCGCGTACCTGCAGGCCCAGCTTTTCGGTGACATCCTGCTGCGCATTGGCGCTCTGCTCCATGAGGCGCGGCAGGGTGAACTCCTCCGCCAGCGAAAAGAAGCGCCGCATATGCAGCAGGGTCACGAAGGAACGCAGGGTTATGCGTTCCTCCAGCCAGAATCGGGCATACCAGGAAACAAGGGACGAGGTCCTGTTCTGGCGGGCATAGACCAGCATGAACTGTTCGCCGTCGCTCACAAGCCCCAGCGGCACGCCGGAGGCCCGGCACAGCTCGACCATGCGGCGGGCCGGGCTCCAGGAACAGGCCTGTTCCGGCTGGGGCGCTTCCAGCGGCCGGCCCGGCGCGATGCCGATCAGCATGACAGGCCGCCGCGTCTCTTCCGGGGCGGATGCGGTCGGGGCGTCCAGCTCCAGCACATCGTCCGGCGCGCCCGCCGCCGGGGGCAGCAAGAGCCAGTCCGGGCGCAGCTCCACCCCCATTTCCGGCAGGCTCAGGCAGGGGGCATGGGGATGCCCTTCCGCCTCCACCAGCACTCCGGCATCATATTCCAGCAGCTCGGACAGGACGAAGCGCACGAATTCCCGGCAGGCCGCGGGACTGCGGCGATCCGCGTCCCGCGCGGCGAGCGCGGCCCGCAACCGCCCCGCCGCCGTTGCCTCCAGCGGATCCAGCCCGTCCGGCAGGCGCTCCAGCAGCACCGGCAATGTCAGAAAGGGACCGGAAACATCCAGCAGCGACAACCATTCCAGATGCTCGTTCAGCGATGACACGGCCATATACGCAGATCCTTGTTGTTCTCCTCGTCCACAACGGACGTTCTCACGCCATCCGCGGCGCGCGGCCCCTTGCCCCAGTCGCCCCACGGCCGCCTCGCTCCATTTTTTTCAAAGCTGAAATGCTCACCACGAATTTTACACATAATTTCAACAAACAAATCAAACAAGCTGTACACGCTCCGCTTGTCTTTGGGGCGGGGTCGCCTCGTGCCCTGTCTCTTCCCCCGGTAAAAGCACGCTGGGGAAGGGATGGGGGGCCTGGGGGAAGCATGACGGGAACGCCTTTTCTCACTTCGCTACGAAAAGGCTGGGCCCTCCCGCGCGAGGCGAGGGGGTCCCCTTCCCCCGAACAGACAGCAACTAGTGCCAGCAGGACCCAAAAACGGAAACGCGCTACATACCGGCCCGCGCGAGGGAGGCGGGGACGAACCAGAGGACGGCCAGCGGGAACAGGGTTTGCCGGGGATCTTCGTAACGTGCCCGCAGGTGGCGGCTTTCCTCGGCCTTTTCGCCGGGGATACGGCGCAGGCGCTCTTTCAGCACCGCGACATCGGCCTGGAAGGCTTCGCGCTCCTCATCATCGAACAGCGAAAGCTGCCGCGGCGTCTGCATGACCTCAAGCTGGGCGCGGATGGCGGCAGCCAGTTCGTCCATGATGGCCTCGAAGCGGGCGACCTCCTCATTGGCCCGGCGTTCCATGCGGCTGGCCAGCGTTTTCAGCCGTTCATCGCAGCGGGCTTGCAGTGCCTGATAGAGTGCGGGGGCCGTGCGCGGCCACAGGTTGTCGCGCAGGCGCTCCTCCAGTTCCTCACGGCGCGGCATGGGGGGCTGCTGCATGGCGTTGCCCCAGAAGGTTTCCAGCTCCTGAACGCCCATGCGGGCAAAGCGCCCGTTGCGGATGCGCCCGCCGGCCATGATCATTTCCTCGAAAATGCGCTGACTGGTGCCGCCGACGACGATGATGCGGCCGAGGGCCACCACGACGGGGTCCGCCAGAAAGGATGAGGGCACGATATGGCAGGCCACACGATGCAGGCGGCAGTCCCGGGGGGATGTCCAGAGCTGCGCCCGCAGCAGGCGGAGGCTCATGCGCACGAGCTGGTGGTTGAGGTGGGCCAGCACCACATGATCCCTGCCGGCGGCCTCGTCACCACTAAAGACGATGGGGCGCGGCGTGCCGGTGTAGGGATGGGCATTGCCTTCAAGACAGCGTGCCCACGCGCCGCTGAAGGGCGGCAGTCGGAAGGCGTGGCCGTCGGGGATGCCCTCGACCCGCACAGGTTCCAGCGGCGGCTGCTGGGCCAGGCGCAGGGCCACGTCCACGGTATGGCGCACATGGGCGGGCGTCAGCAGGAGAGCTTGCCGCGTATGTTCCATTTTGGCATGGACATCTTCCAGGATGCGGCGCAGGTCGCGGTCCAGCTGCAGGCAGCGGCGGGCGGCCCGCGCTTCGGCTTCGGCACGGCCCGTATCCAGAGAGCGGGAAACGCCGCCGTCGGCAAGCATGGCCTTTTCCACCTGTTCGGCAATGACGGGGCCGACCTTGCCGAGGTCCTGCCGGATGTTCTCGACCTTGTGAACCACACGATGGAGGAATTCGAGGTCATCGCGCAGCACGTCGCCTTCCGCCGCCGAAGCATCAAAATTGGCGGGCACAAAATGGAAGATGTCCACGGTCGGCGCCTGCTGTCCGTGGCGGTCAACGCGGCCGTTGCGCTGCTCCAGGCGGCTGGGGTTCCACGGGATCTCATAATGCAGCAGGCGCGAGCAGTGGTTTTGCAGGTTGATGCCTTCCGACGCGGCGTCCGTCCCCAGCAGGATGCGCACGGGCGAATCGGACGGCGAGGCCTGAAAGGCGGCTTTGGCCCTTTCCCGCTCCAGCGGCGAAACGAGGCCGTTCAGGCAGATCAGCCGCTCGCCGCCGAGTCCGGCCCGTGTCAGCAGATCGGCAAGATAATCCTGCGTATCGAGATACTCGGTAAAGATGACGACGCGCGTTTCCGTCCAGACGCCGCCGGGACGGAGGGTCTCGCGCAGCCAGTCCAGCAGCCGCGCGGCCTTGGCGTCCTTTTGTCTGGCGGGGCCTTCGGCCCAGCGCCGCAGGGCGCGCAGCAGTTTTTCTTCTTCGGTATCCGGGGACGGCAGACACGCGCCGGACAGCGTCAGGGCGTCTTCCACGGCCTCTTCCGCCTCCGCGTCCGTCAGCTCTTCAAGATCAGGCAGAAAGAACTGGGTGACCGGCGCCGGCCGGGCATGGAGCTTTCGGCTTTCCGTATGGCGCGCCAGCGTTTTCGCAAATGCCTGTGGTGATGAGAACAGACGCTTTTTCAGCAGCTTGAGCACAAATTGCAGAGCCGTCAGGGACGTTTTGCCCTCGCCGCCAAGGTGGCTCATGCAAAGTCGGGCGTAGCGCCGCAGCAAGACATGGCCCTCACGCTCTTCAGGGCTGTAGTCCACTTCCAGCGAGTGGATCTCCCGCCGGGGGAAACGCGGGGTGCCGTCAAAGTTGACGATCTCGCTTTTCATGCGCCGGATCAGCACCTGTCCGAGGGCTTCGGGAGAAGGCTGCACGCCGCGCATGAAGCGCTGATCATCCAGGATTTCCAGCAGTGCGGAGAAGCTTTCCCGATAGCCATTGTGCGGGGTCGCCGTCAGGAAGATGCGGTGCTCGAAGTGACGCGCCATGCGCCGGATGATGCGCGTCCGCTGCGAGGGTTTGGCATAATGCAGGGAACCGGCGGGCGCGATGTTGTGCGCCTCGTCCACGATCAGCAGATCGTACCGGCGCGGCCAGCTGCTTTCGCCGTCCGGCGGCAGCGTTTCGCAAAAGCGCTGAAAGACGCGATCCTGCTTGAGATAGTCGATGGAGGTGATCAGGCGGGGGAAGTGCGTCCAGGGATTGACATGGATGCCACGCTGCCGCCGCAGCCGGGAAACGGCCTCACTGTTGATGATGCGGAACTCCAGGCCGAACTTGTCGCGCATTTCGTCCCGCCACTGGTACTGCAGGGATGCGGGGCAGACAATGAGCACGGAGGCGACGCGATTGCGCAACATGAGCTCCTGCATGGTCAGACCGGCTTCAATGGTCTTGCCGAGGCCGACGTCATCAGCCAGCAGCAGGTTGACGCGCGGCATGGTCAGGGCGCGGGCCACGGGTTCCAGCTGGTAGTCCTCCGGCTCCACGCCGCTGCGGAACGGCGCCTGCATGGAGGTATGATCCATCTGCGAAACGATGCCCCAGCGCACGGCGTGGAGAAAGGCCTCCAGATCGCGCGGATCGTCGCAGTGCCGCATGGCGGGCAGGGACGAGGCTTCCCGCGCTTCCGCGCCGGGCTCAAGCTCCCAGATGACGTTCAGGCGTTCATCGAGCGCATCCTCATCAAGGCAGGACAGGCTGACGAAATGCTGCCCTGCCCGGGAGCTTCCCGGCAGGGCCTGCGAGACGCATTCTTCCACAAGGTAGGGCCTGCCGCGCACGACCACGGTCTGGCCGACTTCCGGCGCTGTCGTCATGATCTGTCCTTTGCTTCTTGGGGCGGTATCTGAAAAAAACAGGGCCACCCAAACATAGCACAAATGTCCGCGGCTTGCCAGCGGGATCAGGCGCGCACCGGAGAAAGCATGGCTGAGCACAGGGGCGGCGGATTATCCTGCATCAAAGCGGATCCCTAGATGTTGTGTTCCGATAGGTTGTTCACCCTTTCCTCATTCGGTAAGTTGGAAGTTACCAGACAAACCAACAAGCGAGTGAGTGAGGGAAAGGGTGAACAGCCTATCGGAAACACAATAGTCCTGTTATTTCGGTTGGATAGGGACGATCATGGTGGCAGATTCGCCCTTTCATGTTGGGGAGGCCACGCATATCAAGCCGTTACAACTAGGCGTAGAAGCTTTTTTTGTTGTTGACAACGGGAGGCAGTTTGGGTAGCTTACCTCTTGCGCGTTGGGCTGTCGTTCAATTGGCAGGACGGCGGATTCTGGCTCCGCTAATCAAGGTTCGAGTCCTTGCAGCCCAGCCAACACAACTTCATAGTGCGTCCCCATCGTCTAGCCGGCCCAGGACAACGGCCTTTCACGCCGTCGACAGGGGTTCAAATCCCCTTGGGGACGCCAAGAGAATTATCGCAGTGATTTTGCATGGTTCGGCCATGCAGTCACTGCGTTTTTCTTTTTTATCCTTCCCCTCCCGGCAGGCCGTTTCTCTTCTTGGCGGTGTTCTCCGCCTCTCCGCTCTCCCCTTCATTTTCTCGGCACACTCGTCGCACCTAACAGCATAAACGCACGTCCGTTAGCGGTCGTGCGTTTTTTGCGTTTACGGGGTTTTGGAAAGTGAAGATCGGTGGTCGATAAAAAAGGCGAAAAGCCTTCCGTGCTGTCACACGGAAGGCTTCTCATGGCGGTGTTTTTCTCACCAACTCGAAGTGAGAAAAACATACCTCTCACGAGGCTCAATGTCAATTATTGAGACGCTATGTTTTGACCTTTTTTTCGCCCAAAACTGAAAACTTTGGGAGAAAAAAATAATGGAAGAACTGGCGAAGAGCTTTGCACCAAAGGGAAAAATTTTTGGCCCGATCCTGCCCACATTTGTACTCAAGCTTCGCATCTCACAAGGAGCAAAGATCATGTATGCGCTGCTCTGCAATTATGCTGGTGAGAAAGACCGGTGCTGGCCTTCGCAAGGGACGCTTGCCGAGGGCATGGGGTGCAGCGTCAGTACGGTGAAAAACTATATCCGCGAGCTTCAAAAGGCTGGGCTGCTTGCGATTTGCCCTGGGCGTTTTCGGTCGCTGACCTACCTTCTCTTGCAACCGGAGGGTCTGCCGGAGGGTCTGCGTTCTGCGGATGCTGCTGCGGCTCCGCAGCCAAAAGTTGACTATGAGGAGCCAAATTCTGGCTACAGAAATAATCTTACGAAGAATAAAAATACAAATAATCCCCCTACCCCCGTTCCTCAAACAGCAAACAAACCTCCTGTGACACAACATCCTCGTGGGGGGGGGATTTTTTATCTGCCAACTATTTTTTTGAAAAGTTCTGGGCAGCATATCCGCGAAAGGAAGCCAAAGAGTTGGCACGGTCTGCATGGCATCGTCTCTGGCGGCGCGGCGTGCTGCCTACTTTAGAGGCGTTGCTTGAGGCGTTGTCTCGCTTCCGGGAAAGCTTGAGCTGGAAGCGCGAAAACGGACGATTTGTGCCGCAACTCGTCAACTGGCTGCGCGGGCAACGCTGGCTGGATGAGCTGCCGTCATCCCCTGCCGCCGTGGCGA
>NZ_CALUWS010000039.1 GCF_944324525.1 uncultured Desulfovibrio sp. | reverse complement strand
TGTGCCCATACATTCCTTTCGGCAATCCATATTGCTGCCATTGTCATTTTTTACCTTTAATGAGTCCTGACCCTAGAAAGAAAGAACGCAAAAAAAGATGCCGCCGGAAGGCGACCACGCCTCACTGCTGGACAGCAGCAAACGACCAGCGGGAGAAGCATGCCTGTCCCCTATCGCTTCGCTGCATAACGAAAAGGAGACGTCGCTCCCCGCCTTTCAACGCGAAAGCCCCCAAAAATCCCATCAGCCCAGCGAGCCGGGACGCGGAGGCGATCCCCGCGCAGCGGGAGCGCCGCAGCAGGCGCGCATATCGCCCGCAGCGCGGGAAGATGCGCGCCGACTTGCCCCCTGCGGCGAGCGACGGACAAGGTACACGACATGCGACAGTGACGCCCGCCGCCACACGGGCAAGGGGAGTACGGGGGTCGTAGGGGGTGTAGAGGGGTTCCCCCTCTCACCCCCTGCCCCTCGCCGGGAGGCGACCACGCCCGAGTGCCGGGCAACAGCCGCCAGAAGGTGGCGGAAATCAAAAAGAAAGAACGCAAAAAAAGATGCCGCCGAAAGGCGACCACGCCCGAGTGCCGGGCTGAAGCCACCAGCCGGCGGCCCCCACAAAAAGGAGGCGGCCACTCCCCCATACAGGGCAGCAGCCGCCATCCAGAGACAAGCAGAAGAAAAAAAGAAAAAACTACCCGGCGACGCGCGGCAGGGTCACGGCGCCCTGCGGCATGACCGTGGTGGGCACGGCCAGACTGCCGCCGTGGAAGCCGGCGGCCAGTTCCAGCGCCTTGTCCAGACTGGCCACGACATGCAGACGGGTGGAGGCAAAGAGGGCCGGATCCATGTCCGTCACCAGGATGACGTTATGATGTTCCGCGGCTTCGGCCAGCAGGAAGCCCACATAACCGCCGATGGAGAAGGTCTCCCGCAGGGCCGCCTCCCGCGCGTGATGATCGGGGTAGGCGGTGAGCTGACGCTCGGTCTCGGCATTGCCGAAGCCGTCGGGATTGCGGGCCAGCAGGATCATGGTGCCGCCCTCTTCCACGGCCGCCAGCGCGTTGCTGAGCAGCTTGATCTCCTGAAAGACGTTCATGTCGCGGGGCGCGCCGCCCGCACTGGCCACCACCAGCGGCGTACGGCGGGGGATGGTCACGCGGTCCATGCGATCGACCAGCGCGCAGGCCGCGCGGTGGGCCGCCAGCCAGTGCCCGGCAAAGGCGGCGATGATCTCGGCCTTGGCGTTGGTGATGACGTTGAGGCTGAAACAGGGCTTGAGCAGGGCCGCGCCTTCGGCAAGGTCGGCCTGAAAGATGTTGTCCTCAAGGATGCCCGCGCGCACCAGCGGGTTGGTGCCGCTGTCCGCCGCGGCATTGAAGGCAAGATGATGGTGGCGCTGGATGGTCTCGTAGCCGCAGATGCCGGGCACCAGCATCTTGGGGCCGCCGCCGAAACCGGCGAGGAAATGAAAGACCACGCCGCCGCACAGGATGATCTTGTCCGCTTCCACGGCGGTCTTGTTGACCACGATGGGCGTGCCGCGCGAAGTCGTGCCCACCTGGACGAGGTCGGCCTCCTCGCGGCACTGATGATCCACGATGCGGATACGTCCGGCCACGTCAGCGGAGACGAGGCGGGCATGTTCTTCCGGGGTATGACGGCGATGCGCGCCCGTGGCCACCAGCAGGGTCATGTCCGCGTCGGGGATGCCGCAGGCGTTGAGCGCGGCCACCACTTCCGGCACATAGACCTGCGGCGACTGCCAGAGACGGGAAATGTCGGGGATGACGATGCAGACCTTTTCCCCGGGCTTGACTACGGCCTCCAGTGCCGGGGAATCCACGGGCTCGCGCAGGGCGCGGCGCACCACCTCCGCCGGCGGCAGAGACGGCAGGTCCACCGCATTGGGCAGCACTTCGGCGGCAAGGCAGCCGTCGGGCACATCAAGGAAGCATTGGCCATCGCCGTATTTCAGGACATGTCTGGACATGAACAAACTCCGTCGCTGAGGTGAGAGAAGGCACTATCCAAGCCGACGATGCGCGCAATGTCAAGCGTCGCCGCCCTCCTCCACCGGCGAAGACGCGCAGGACGGCAAAGGGCCGCCCCGTTACGGTCGGAGCGGCCCTCATGAGCAATTTCAGTTTGAAATGCTTCGCTTTCCAAAGCATACGACCTGTCGTTTCGCGGAAAAAAAGCGGTTTTCCCGCTCACTTTGGGCCGGGCGGCGCTGTGCCGCCGCCACGCGTTTTCCCTTTTTCAACGATAAAACGCTCATATGGCGGGCACAGGGAATGGGGAACTCCCGGCCGGGCCGCGATACGGAGCGCAAAACGCGCGTCAGGAACGGAAAACTCCGCACGAAAGGTCGGCTGACCGCTGGCGGGCGATCCAGCGGTCCACCACGGGGATGCCCTTGTCATCATCCACATCCAGCCAGTGGATGGGGCCTTCACGCAAAGGAAGGACCGCATGCCGGATGAAGCGCATGTGGATATTGGCGCTCATCTCGCGTCTGTTGCGGCTCACGGTCACGCAGCGGGCCGCGCCAAAAAAGTTGGTGCTCCCCTCCCGCTGGTCTTCAAGCGAGAGGTAAAGAAGCATGAGCGTGGAGGCGTCGATCTGCACATCCTTGAGCAAAGGATCATGATGCAGACGCACGAAAGCGCCGCCGGCGGAAATGTCCACGATCTCGGTACGGGCCTTCATTTCCGGCGTATAGCGGGAGATGGAGTCCAGCATGACCGCCCCCTCGACCGGCAAGACGGGCGCGAACCAGAAACAGGCCGCATAGAACTGCGCGGGCGAGGGGCAGTAGCGCGGATGCCGCCGCAGCTCGCGCTGCACACAACGAAACGGCGTCTTGATCTGCAGGGCAAGCAGCTCCCCCCCGGCGTCCGGCCAGATGGCCGCAGCCCCTTCAGGTGCGGGACCGGCCGCCATGAGCGTCGTCTTGCTGTAAAAGCCGTACCGGCGTCCCGTAAGCCGCTCCTGGGTCGTCAGCATGAGATCGCCGGCCGAAAGAGGCATGCGCATGTCCGCCCCCTCGACGGGCTGACCGGGTTCCGGCTCCCTGACCTTGAAATACAGACTGCATTCCTGCTGCGCGAAAGGCTGCGGCAGTGCAGCCGCCCGGCACAGCAGCGTGGCGCGGTCTCTGTCCATCTCCAGGAGACGGCACTCCACAGGCCCCAGCTCGCGAGGCCGGTCAGGATAACTGAGGCAGATGAAGGCCCGTTGCTGTATGGCGCACAGCAGGGCCGTCGTGATGGGCGGACACCACAGGCAAAGATTCTCTTCGCTGGAAGAAGGCTGATTTTGTTCTGTCATCATGGCATGTTCCGTTTCCGAGGGTGTAGCCCATACCACCGGCGCTGTAAAGGCGCTCTCCCCCGGCCCGCCGCCTGACAGGCCGCGGCAAGGAGAAAAGCGGCAAGAGATGCAAAACGCCCCGGCGGGATCGCCGGGGCGTCAGTGGTGTCGGAGGAAACGAAGAACGGCTTACCGGGGCGTGTCGGACGCCGGCATGGCCGGAGCCGTGGCCGCGGTCTCCTCGGGCGTCAGCAGCAGTTCGCGCCGGGCCTCGGGAGCAAGGTACTTGCGGGCGGCCTCCTGTACGTCGGCAGGCGTGAGCCGGGAGGCCTTTTCCAGCACGTCCCGCCGGAAGGTCTCCGGCAGGCCGAGGATGGCCAGAGTGGCGCTTTCCGTAGAACGGGCCCCGAGGCTCTGGCGGCCGCGATGGTATTCCCCTTC
Source organism: uncultured Desulfovibrio sp. (assembly GCF_944324525.1). GTDB lineage: Bacteria > Desulfobacterota > Desulfovibrionia > Desulfovibrionales > Desulfovibrionaceae > Desulfovibrio. The sequence continues at coordinate 20,366 of NZ_CALUWS010000039.1, read as the reverse complement.
CAGACGGTTAAGGCCCTTTTCCAGCAGGGCCGCGGGCAGGGGGTTCTGCCGCACGTCCTCGATGATGCCGGCAAAGCCCTTGCGCGCCTGCTCCACCTTGTCCGGCGTCGTCCCGATATAGAAGGCCATGAGGCCGGCCTCCGGCAGGCTCTGGTAGAAGGAGGTCACGGTGTAGCCGAGGCCCTGCTCGTCACGCATCTTGCTGAACAGCAGGCCGCTCTGCCCCGACAGGATGGCGTCCAGCAGCATGAGCGCGGGCGCATCGGGGTGATCCTGCGGCACAGTGGGGAAGACCTGCAGCAGATAGGCCTGATTGCGTCCCGGCGAGTGGATGCCCAGCGACGTTTCCTCCGTCCAGCGGGGATCGCTCACCGTGCCCGAGGAGGCTGCCGCGGGCACCGGAAGCTGAGCCGCCCAGGCCTTGACGGCGGCCGGATCAAAGTCGCCGGTCAGCGTGAGCACCCACGGCAGGGAGGACTGCCGCTTCCAGTAGTTCACCAGATTTTCCCGCGTGAAGCCGTCCAGATTGGCCGGCGTGCCGAGGCTGTCGAAGCCGTAGCAGTGCTGCGGGAAAAGGAAGGGCCGCACCCGCGCGAAGAGCAGGGCCTGCGGATTGTCCTGCCGCCGGGCCAGCGCGGCCTTCATGTTCTGCACCTGGCGCTCCATATCCTTCTTTTCAAAGCGCGGCGAGCGCAGCATGCTGTCGAGCTGCTGAAAATACTCGTGCGTGAAGCGGGCCGGGCCGCTCATGTCCACGGCAAAGGTCTGCAGCCCCGCCGAGGCGGAAAGCTGGGCAGCCCGTTCCGAGAACCAGCGTTCCACGGCCTGCGCGTCCTTGTCGCCGTAACCGTCGGTCAGCGTGCGGGCCGTCAGCTCGGCGAGTCCCTGATGCTGCGGCACAAGCAGCGCATTGCCGCCGCCCTGACGGAAACTGAGCGCCACATACGGTACCGTGGCGTCCCGCTGCAGGATGAGCGTACGCCCCTGCCCCAGATCGATGGTCTGGGTCGCCGCCACGCCTGTCTCCGCCGCCACGGCGGAATCTTGCGCCGCAGCGGCCTTCCAGTTGCGGTCCAGGATGGCTTCCAGATCGGGGATCTGGGCATCCTGCGGCACGAGGACGCGCACGCGCACCTGCTCCGGCCTGATCCACTGCTGCAGGGCCTTCTCCAGACGCAGGCCGTCCACCGAGGAGAGGGCGCTGCGCAGGTTGCGCTCGCCCTCGCGTCCGCCCAGCTCGAATTGCACCGTCCCTCGCCACGAGGCCAGCCCGTTCAGGGTCTCCCCGGCACGGTCCACGGAATCGGCCAGATTGAAGCGGGCGCGCTCGATGGCGTCCTTGGGGAAGTCCTTGCCGTTCAGACCGGCAAGATCGCGCGTCAGGCCGTCCCAGAGGCTTTCCAGATTGTTCGCGTCCAGCGTGGCCGTCAGATAGACGAGCCCTGCCCGCCGCAGGCTCATGTTGCCCATGGCGATGCTGTCCACAAGGCGCTTTTCGTATTGGTATTTGCGGTAAAAGGTCGAGGTGCCGTCCCCGCCGAGGACATAGGTCAGCACGTCCAGATCCACGGAGCGGATATCCGGCAGACCCGGCGCAGGCAGGGCAAGCCCCAGATAGACCTTGCTCCACGGGCCGCGCACGACCTCCACACGGGGGCCGCCGGGCGCGCGCGCAAGATCCACAGGGGCGGGAGCCGTGAGGTCGGCGGTATTCTTCAGGCCGCCAAACAGCTTTTCGGCATGGGCAAGCACCTGCTGCGGCTCGATGTCGCCCGCCACCAGCAGCAGCATGTTCTGCGGCTGATACCAGGTGGCGATGTAGTCGCGCAGATCCTGCACCGTGACGGCCCGGATGGTCTCCTCAAAGCCGATGATGGGCCGCCCGTAGACGCTGTTTTTCAGGCCCGACACCTGCAGGGCTTCAAACAGACGCCGGCGCGGCTCGTCATCGTCCCCCTGCAGTTCGGAAACGATCACGTTCTTTTCGCTTTCCAGCTCGTCGGCGTCCAGCGTGGCGTTGAAGGCCATGTCCCGCACCACGTCCATGCCGGTCCGCCAGTGCTTGGCGGGCATGTCCGTAAGATAATAGGTCATGTCGAAGGACGTGGCGGCATTGAGGTAACCGCCCAGCTCTTCCACATCCTGCGCGATCTGCCCCTTGGGACGGTCTTTCGTCCCCTTGAAGACCATGTGCTCGAGCACATGGCTGATGCCGGCCTGCCCGGGCAGCTCGTTGGCCGAGCCCGTGCCCACATAAAGACGGGTGCAGACCAGCGGGAAACGTGCGTCCTTGATGATATAGACCGTCAGGCCGTTTTTCAGGCGAGTCAGCATCTCCTCACCCTGTTTCAGTTGTTGGACGGCGGCAACGCCGGCCTTGCCGGACGTTTCGGATGCGGCGGCGGCCCGTTCCGGCGCGGCGGCGACGCCCAGCGCCATGCAGACGGCCAGCCAGCCTGCCAAAAGTGTTTTTGTCATAGGATCTCCCCGGCACTGTCGTGCCGTCAGCGTTGGAACGGCGTATCTTACCCGCGCCCCGCAATGCTGGCAAGCGGCAAGATGCCCGTCGCGTCGGCCGCACCGCGTCGGCGGCAGCTCTAAGACTCTTTCATCTCGGGCCGATAAGAAGTAATTGGAGGCAGGCGGTCGAAGATGCCGCGCCGCCCCCCTTCGGAGGTAAGAGAATGAAACTGGCCGTCAAACTGAGTCTGAGCGTCGCCCTGAGCGCCTGCGGCGCCGTCGTGCTTGCCCTGCTCTCGTACCTGGGAGCCGACGCCATCCGGCAGTCGGTTGCCGACGTTTCGCGCACCGTCATGCCGACCGCCGCCGCATCTGGACACCTGGCGGCCATGCTGGGCGATCTGCGCACTGTGGAACTGCAGATCGCCTTTGCCCCGACGGAAGCGGCACGACAGGAAGCCACCCGTCAGGGCAGCGAACTGCTTGACGGTCTGCGCAAGGCCATCAGCGCCTTTCCCGTACAGGCCGGCGCCGTAAAAGCCGCCGGCGGCACGGCCATCGTGCAGCAGGCCGGCGAGCTTTCCAAAGAGCTGCGCCGCAAAGGCCCCGTTGACGCCACGGCGGAAGAATCCGCCTACCCGCGGTACTGGGGCGTTTGCAAGGCCACACTGGAACACTACATGGACGGATACGCCCAGCTTGCCTCCCTGCTGGAGCGGCAGCAGCAGCTCACCCCGGAGGAGCTGCAGCAGACGGTCTTCAATCAGAATGGCGGCGCCTACCGGGCGGCCCGTGATCTCCTTGTGGAGCTCTTTGCCCACAGCAGCCGCATCGCCGAAGAACGTGCCCAGGCATCCCTGCACCGGACGCAAGCCACGCAGCGCTATATCCTCCTGACGCTCGGCATCACCGTGCTCGTCACCGTAATCTTCACCGCCTGGATCATCCGGGACACCCTGCGCAAGCTGGGCAAGGACCCCGACGAACTCATGGCCGTGACCGACCTCATCGCCCAGGGCCGGCTGGACATCGCCGACGACGGCGAATCCTACGGCGTCTTCGCCAATATCATCAAGATGTCCATCAATCTCTTCGAGCATATGCGCAAGGCGCAGGACGAAGCCTACAAGGCCTGGGAAGAGTCCGCCCTCGCGCAGGAGGCCATGCAGAAGGCTGAAGCCGCACAGGCCTATGCCGAGCGCGCCCGCAAGGAAGGCATGCTCAACGCCGCCACCCAGATATCCACCATCGTGCAGACCCTCACCGCCGCCATCGAGCACTTCTCGCAGCAGATCACCCAGGCGCGCGAAGGCTCCGCCACCCAGGCCTCCCGCATCACCGAGACGGCCGCGGCCATGGAGCAGATGAATACGTCCGTGGCCGATGTGGCCCATAACGCCGACGCCGGGGCCGAGGCCGCCCAGGAGACCCGCAAAAAGGCCGAACAGGGGCGCGAGACCGTCAATCGCTGCGCGGCCAGCATCAACAACGTGCGGGATCATGCCGCCGCGCTCAAGGGCGATATGGAAGCCCTCGCTCAGCACGCCAGCAGCATCGGAGAGATCATGGGCGTCATCAGTGACATCGCCGACCAGACCAATCTGTTGGCGCTCAATGCCGCCATCGAAGCGGCCCGCGCCGGGGAAGCCGGACGCGGTTTTGCCGTGGTGGCCGACGAAGTGCGCAAGCTGGCCGAAAAGACCATGTCCTCGGCCGGGACCGTCCATACCGCTGTGACCAGCATCCAGCAGAGCACCCGTACCAGCGTCGAACAAATGGAAGTCTCCATGAAGCTGGTGGAAGAATCCACCGAGCTTGCCGAAGCCTCGGACGCCGCTCTCGTGGACATCGTGACCACCATCGGACGGGCCGTGGATCAGGTGAAGGCCATTGCCGACGCCAGCGAACAGCAATCCAGCTCCAGCACGGCCATCACCCAGAACATCCAGCACGTCAGCGACATTGCCGAAGGCAACGCCCAAGCCATGCTGGATGCCGCCAACAGCCTCCTCGAAGTCATGGAGCAGGTGCAGATCCTCCGCGATCTGGTGGACGAACTCATCGAAAAGTCCGGCGATACCCGCGGCAGGCAGCCCCAGGCAGCCGCACAGCCGGATATACCGCTGGACGCCAAGTCCTAATATCTGAAAGGACTGTTTTTTTGCGGGGGAAAGGAGGGGGCTTTTTGCAAAAAGCCCCCTCCTTTCCCCCGCACCCCCTTTCCTCCCGCAAAAAATCTTGTTCTGGGGGATGGCGGACAACGCTCCCCGACAGGCCGTCCCCTGACCGCAGGTCCCCCGACAGCATGGCCCCTCTCAAGCAAGGCATCTTCACGGCGTAGAACTTATCAGCCGGGATACGTCGCTTTTTTCCTCATGGCATGACTGTCAGGAACCGGGGAAAGTCTGTGCGCCACGACAGGAAGATGCTCTTCGGCCGTAGACCCCGGCGATATGCCGGAAACGCCCCACAGGGCGAGGTCTCTTCACGACGTGGAGCTTGTCAGTTGGATCACACCGCTTTTTTCTTCATGATACGATTATCGGGAACTAAGGAACGCCTGTGCGCCACGACGACGTGACATTCGCGTAATAAAGCGCGTTGGGGGAAGGGATGGGGGGCGTGGGGGGAAGGGGAACACCCTTGCGCACTAACGAGCGACCCAACGGGCGGCCCATAAGGCCGTGCCCGTTAGGCGACGCAGGAGCCTTACGGGCATCGACAGCAACGCAGGGGGTTCCCCTTCCCCCCAAATAAACAATGAGTAGACAGCGGCAACAGAGCTAGCCGCCGAGGTAGGCCTCTTTGACCTTGGGGTTTTCCAGCAGTTCCTGTCCGGTCCCTTCCAGCACCACGCGGCCCACTTCCAGTATGTAGGCGTAATGGGCCACGTTGAGGGCCGCATAGGCGTTCTGTTCCACCAGCAGAACGGTCATGCCCTGTTCATTGATGCGGCGGACGATGTTGAAGATCTCCCGCACCAGCAGCGGCGCGAGCCCGAGCGAAGGTTCGTCCAGCATGAGCATGTCCGGCCGGCTCATAAGTGCCCGGCCCACGGCCAGCATCTGCTGTTCGCCGCCGGAAAGCGTGCCGCCCTTCTGCCAGAGGCGTTCGCGCAGACGGGGGAAGAGCTCATACACGCGTTCCATATCCGCCTTGATGCCGTCCTGGTCGTTACGGATATACGCGCCAAGCCGCAGGTTTTCTTCCACCGTCAGATGCGGCAGGATGCGCCGTCCTTCCGGGGAGAGGGAAATGCCCTGCCGCACCATGTCTTCAGGCTTGAGCCCCATGAGGGAAACGGGCGTGTCGCCTTCCCGGCGGGTGAACGTCATTTCGCCGCTGATGGTCTTGTTCAGCCCGGCGATGGAACGGATGATGCTGCTCTTGCCCGCGCCATTGGCGCCCACCAGCGTAACGATGCTGCCGCGCTTGATGGACAGATTCACACCCTGTACGGCCTGGATCCCGCCGTAGCGTACATGCAGGTCACGAATTTCAAGCATGGTTCACCTCGTCCCCCAGATAAGCGCGTATCACTTCGGGATTGCTGCGGATGGCGTCGGGGTCGCCCTCAGCGATGAGCGAGCCGTATTCCATGACCCAGATGTAGCTGCACACGCCCATGACGACCTTCATGTCATGTTCGATGAGCAGGATGGTCAGATCGAATTCGTCGCGGATATGCCCGATGAAGTGCATGAGATCAAGGCTTTCCTGCGGATTCATGCCGGCGGCGGGCTCATCGAGCAGCAGCATCTTGGGTTCCGTGGCCAGGGCGCGGGCGATCTCCAGACGGCGCTGCGCCCCATAGGGCAGGCTGCAAGCCTTCTCGTCCTTGTAGGCGAGCAGGTCAAGACGTTCCACCAGGCGCAGGGCCTTTTCCCGGATGGCTTCTTCCTCGCGGTAGTACATGGGCAGGCCGAGGGGGGCCATCCACCACGGCATGCGGCGGCGCACATGACAGCCCACCATCACGTTTTCCAGCACCGACATCTGCGCGGAGAGCCGGATGTTCTGGAAGGTGCGGGCAATGCCCAGACGGCAGACACGATTGGGCGCGAGCCCCTTGATATTCTGCTTTTCAAAGATGACCTGCCCTTCCTGCGGCGTATAGAAGCCGCTCAGGACGTTGAACAGGGTCGTCTTGCCCGCGCCGTTGGGCCCGATGACGCCCACGATGCTGCCGCGCGGGATGGCCAGCGACATCTCCGAAACGGCCGTCACCCCGCCGAAGCGCATGGTCACGTCCTCAGCGCGCAAAAGGATATCGCTGCCGCTCATGCCTTCTTCCTCCCCAGACGGCGCAAGCTCTTCCAGGTGAGCTCCCGCGTGCCCATGATGCCCTCGCGCCGGAACAGGATGATGAGCAGCAGGATCAGCGAAAAGACCACCATACGCATGCCGGGGATGCCCGGGATCTCGAAGAGGCCGAAATCCATGGGTTCCTCGATGGCGCGCAGCCACTCGAGCAGCACGGTGATGATGCCCGCGCCCAGCAGGCTGCCCGTCAGGGAACCGAGCCCGCCGGCCACCACGAACATGAGCACGTTGAAGGTCAACAGGAAATTGAACATCTTCGGGTCGATGGTGGAGAGGTGGCTGCCCAGCAGCGCCCCGCCCACGCCGGCAAAGAAGGCGCCCAGACAGAAGGACAGCACCTTGTAGTTGAAGACGTTGATCCCCATGACGTTGGCGGCTATCTCGTTGTCTCGTATGCAGCGCAACACGTTGCCGAAGTTGCCGAAAAGCAGGCGCGCCAGCACGATGAGCGTGACGATCATCCAGGCGTAGCAGGTCAGCAGCGTCGCTTCGGCGGGTATGCCCTTGATGCCCAGCGAACCGTTGGTGATGGAGGACATGTTGACGATGAACACGCGGATGATCTCCGCAAAGCCCAGCGTGGCGATGCCAAGGTAGTCATCCCCCAGACGCAACACGGGTACGGCGATGACGAAGGCAAAGAGCATGGCGACCACGCCCCCGGCCAGCACCGCCACCCAGAAGGGCGTATGCAGGACGGAGAAGGGCCAGATGATGGGATCGAGTATCCACATCATCTCCTTTTGCTCGGGCAGCAGAGTGCAGAGCGCGCCCACATAGGCCCCGATGGCCATGAAGCCCGCATGCCCCAGAGAGAACAGCCCGGTAAAGCCGTAAATGAGGTTGAGCGACAGGGCAAGGATGGCGTTGATGAAGATGAGCTTGACGATGTAAATCTGATAGTCGCCAATAAGTCCGTGGCGTTCCACCAGCCAGAGAGCTCCTCCGACCAGCAGGATGAGCAGGATGTTGGCGAGTGTGGTGAAGTTCAGGCGCATCAGATCTTCTCCTTCATGCGTTCGCCCAGCAGACCGGTAGGCTTGACCACCAGCACCAGCACCAGCAGGACGAAGGCGAAGGCGTCACGGTAGCCGGACAGTTCCGGCAGGAAGGCCACGGTCATGATCTCCACAAATCCCAGAGCAAGGCCGCCGATGACCGCCCCCTGGATGGAGCCGATGCCGCCGAAGACCGCCGCGATGAAGGCCTTGAGGCCGGGCATGATGCCCATGTAGGGATGCACCTGCGGATAGCGCAGGGCCCACATGATGCCCGAGGCAGCGGCCAGCGCCGAACCGATGCAGAAGGTGAAGGCGATGATGTTGTCCACCCGCACCCCCATGAGGCGCGTGGTTTCGATGTCCTTGGAAATGGCGCGCATGGCCAGGCCGGGCTTGGTCTTGTAGACCACATAGAGCAGCACCGCCACGAGGATGGCCGTCATCACGGGAACGAAGGCCGTGAGCTTGAGGATGCGGACCTGTCCGAGCTGCCATTCCGAGATCAGCCATTCCGGCTGCAGCACGGGGCGCGGCTGCCCGGAAAAGACCACCACGGCAAGACTTTCAATAAAAAAGGAGACGGCGATGGCGCTGATGAGCGCCGAGATGCGCGGCGCTTCGCGCAGGGGACGGTAGGCCACGCGCTCGATGGCCACGCCGATGATGCTGGCCCCCACGATGGCCAGGATGGCCGCCAGGCCCCAGGGCCAGCCGTAGGCAAAGGTGCCGAAAAAGACGAAATAGGCCCCGACCATCAAAATATCGCCGTGGGCAAAGTTGATCAGCCGCAAAATGCCGTAGACCATGGTGTAGCCGATGGCTATGAGCGCATAGAGCGACCCCAGCGTCAGGGCATTGAAACAGTGCTGAAAAAACATTTCAAGGGTCATGAGGCCACCTGGACGTTGAGGCCCGCCGGAACTTCCGCCCCGGCGGGCCGTGTTGAAGGAAAGAGAGAGCTTACTGCTTGGGCGTCACTTCGCCCACATAGACGCGCTTGCCATCCTTGTACTCGATGATGCCCACGGGCATTTCGGCGTCATGCGTGGCGTTGACGGACACCGTGCCCAGCGGGGTCACCAGATCCTTGGTGGCGGCCAGCGCCTTGGTGATGGCTTCGGGATCGGCGGAACCGGCGCGCTTGATGGCGTCGTAGATCATGAAATAGCTGTTGTAGCCCAGAGCGCCGTTCACGTTGGTGTCCTTTTCAGGATAGGCGGCCTTCCAGGCGTCGGTGAACTTCTTGGCTTCCCCGCTCATGGTGGGCATGGTGGGGTCATAGGGGAAGGTGGTGTGCAGGAAGCCTTCGGACGCCTTGCCCGCCAGCTTCACGGTGTCGGGGTTGTCCATGGCGTCCGCGCCCATGAGGCGGAAGGTCGCGCCCAGCTCGCGGGCCTGCTTCATGATGATGGCGCCCTCGGCGAAGTAGGCGGGCATGAACACGATGTCAGGCTTCTTGGCGATGAGTTCGGTGATCTGGGCCGTGAAATCCTGGTCGCCGGAGCTGTACTTGAGGTTGGCCACCACTTCGCCGCCCAGCTTCTTGAAGGAACGGGAGAAGAAGTTGGCAAGGCCCACGGCGTAGTCGTTGGTCATGTCCATGAGCACGGCGGCCTTCTTGAAGCCGAGGTTCTCAAAGGCGTAGGTGGCCGCGGCGGCGCCCTGGTAGGGGTCGATGAAGCAGGCGCGGAAGTAGTACTTCTTGCCCATGGTCACCAGCGGGTTGGTGCAGGAGGTGCCCACGCCGGGGATCTTGGCCTTTTCGGTGATCTCCGCGCCGGCCATGGCCAGCGAGGAGCCGTAGGTGCCGATGAGGGCGACCACCTTGTCCCGTTCGGTCAGGCGCTTCACGGCATTGGCGGCCTCGACCTTGTCGGACTTGTTGTCCACCACCACCAGCTCGATGGGACGGTCAAGCACGGTGGGCATCTGTTTGTGCGCGAGCTGGATGCCTTCCAGTTCCAGCTGTCCGCCAAAGGCATTCTGACCGGTCAGCGGCAGGTACACGCCGATTTTGATCGGTTCCGCAGCCACAGCCTGGCCGGCAAAGCCGAGCGTCAGGGCCAGCATGGCCAGTCCAGCGAGACGTTTGCCCAACTTCATAGGTGAATCTCCCGTAATTGTGGGTGAATGGAATTAACTTGGCAACATACGTTTGCCGCCTTTGGTCACCCTACACGATTTTTTCCAGTCTGCAAAGCGGTCAGGGGCCCGTCCGGGCAGAGATTTTTCCTCGCCGCGTCAACGCCGGCAGGGGCGCACGCCGCCGGGAAGCCGCCTCTTGACGCCCTGCCCTCTGTGCGTGATGATAGTCCCTTCCCCTACGCACGACCCACGCACAACAAGGTTTCGTATGAACTACGCCGACGATTCCGTCGCCCGCAAGCATGCCCGCAGCATCGCGGCCGTCCTCAGCGACGACAATCACATCATCAACGTCAAGACCTTCGTCATCGCCGCGCGCTACCTCAGCTTCAAGGCGGCGGCCAAGAACCTTTGCCTGACGCCCGGCGCGGTGAGCCACCGCATCGCGCGGCTGGAGGAAGTCCTCGGCTTTCCCCTCTTCAACCGCCTGACGCGTTCGGTGACGCTGACCGTGGAAGGCGAGCGCCTGCGCGAGGTCTACGAGGCGGCCCTGGCCAAGATGCACGCGGAGGTCAACCGCCTGCTCGACAGTGACGGCCTGTCGAGCCTGACCATCTATGCCCATCCCAGCATCGCGCTGGGCTGGCTGCTGCCGCGGCTGCCCGAATTCCAGACCGCGCACCCGAGCCTGCAGATCACCGTCCACACCGGCAACACGCCCACGGACTTCTCCCACGAGTCCGGGGTGGATGTGGCGCTCTATTACGGCAGCGGTTCCTTCACCGGCCTGGAATCCCGCAAGATCATGGACGAGCGCGCCGTGCCCGTCTGTACCCCCGCCTACGCCGAAGCGCATGACCTCTACGGTCACCCGGAACATCTGGAAAGCTGCACCCTGCTGCATGACTGCGCGCCCTGGCACTACAGCACGGTCACGGCCGAATGGCAGGAATGGGCCCAAAAAAACGCGCTCAATCTGGGCAAAGCGCATACCATGACGCTGGACACGGCCTACGGCGCGGCGCTGGCCGCCTCCTACGGCCTGGGGGTCGCGCTGGGGCGCACCCGCCTCATGGAAAGCCTGCTGCGGGAAAAGCGCCTGATCATGCCCTTCCCCGATCTGCAGCCGGTCACGACGGAGCACGCGTATTACGCCGTCTGGCCGCGCACCCGCCAGCCTTCCGCCATCCTGCTGGCCTTCCTGCACTGGCTGGACGCTTCGGAGGCTGCCTGAGAGGCGTTCCCCGGCCCGCCGGACACGTCCCCCCGCATGGCCGCGGCCACCCATACGCCCGCCGCACCGCCCGATGGTCGCGGCTGAGGGAATTCTCTTTCCCGTCAGTCTCCTCATCCCTTCCTCCGCACGCTTCCTTGAGGAGGATGGACGAGGAAGACGGTACACCGTTCGCCTTGTCCGCTGCTTTCCCGGCGGCAAAAAAGGACGCCCTCTCGCCAGACAGCGAGGCAACGTCCCCTCTTCTCTTGCTGACCGCCATACCGTATCCGCGCTGGAAAATACCCGACCCCCTGCGTAAACGGACGGCCGTCTTTGACGCATGTGCAACGTCTCCGCCCTCTTGCCTGCCGGAACGCGCCTGCGTTCCCGCGCTGACGGCACAAAAGCGCAAAGCGGGTCCGCTTTACGCGCATGCCGCAAGGCCTTCATGCCCGGTCGCGGGCAAGAGCCCTGGCGCGCGACACAAAAAAAGCCTTGCATCTTGAATTTTCCCCATCAGGACATACTCTCTGCATAACAGCCCTCTCCTTCCCCGCCGTCGCGGCAGCATGCGCGAAGTCCCAGACGGGCATGGCCGCCGTCTGCCGGGACGGCATACCCGCCAGCAAGGGAGCCCTCATGGAATTTCTGCCCCGCACCCTGCTTTATTATATGCTGTCGCATGGGTATCTGTATTCCGCTCTGCTGCGCCATACGAAAAAACGCCGCCTTGTCCTGGCGGCGTTTCCGTTTTTCGTGGCCATGGGCCTGTTTCCGTATATCCACGGCCTGCTGCCCGACGGCAGCATGGCGCAGAAGATTTTTGCGCGCACGGGCGCCGTCTGGCAGCCGCTGGCTTTTTTCTGCCTGCTGGCTGCTCTCGGCAAGGATCTCTCCGCCTTGGGCGGACGGCTGGGACGCGGACGCTCTGCGCGCCCGGGCAAGCCCCTCTCCCCGGCGGCGCGGCGCAAGCTGCTGCTCCTGCTGCTTGTCTGCGCCGGGCTCTACGCGTATGGCCTCCATGAGGCGCACGATCTGAAAGTACGCCGTCTGGAGCTGCCGCTGTCCCCGAAAGAGGGAGCGGAGCGGCTGCGCATCGTCTTTGCCGCGGACCTGCACATCGGCCCGCAAACGGGCACACCCTTCCTGCGGCGGACCGTGGACGCCATCAACGCCCAAACGCCGGACATCATCCTGCTGGGGGGCGACATCCTCGATGACGCCCTGCAGGGGACATCCGCTGATCGGGATGCCCTGCGGCAGCTCCGGGCCCGACTCGGCGTCTTTGCCGTGCTGGGCAATCACGATGCCTTCGGCGGCCATGACCGCGCACTGGCCTTTGTGGAAAGTTGCGGCATCCGTGTGCTGGCTGACGAGCTGCTGCCGCTGGGCCCCCTCACCCTGCTCGGCATAGATGATCCCGACGTGCGCGCCCAGAAGGGGAATGCGGACGTTGACGTGACCGCGCTGACAGCAGGCCGTCCTTCCGGCTCGCCGCTGGTGCTGCTGACGCATCGTCCGCACCTGCTGCCGGGCAGCGTAGGCCATTTTGATCTGCAATTGTCGGGACATACGCACGGCGGCCAGATCGGCGTGGTCGAACCCTTGCTGGAGCGAACCTATGGAGCGCCCACGGGGCTTTCCCGGCATACCGCCGAGGCAGGGGAAAGCCTGGTGTACGTGACCACGGGCGTAGGTTTTTCCAAGCTCCCCATTCGGCTTGGCGCGGCCCCGGAGATCGTGGTCATCGACCTTGTGCGCGCTGCGGACGCCGCCAGACCATAAACGGGGACCCGCCCACCGCATCAGCCTGGCCCTTCTGTGCCCGTCCCCCTGCGCTTTCCATCCACGCAAGGGAACGTCAACTCGCTTTTGGGGCCTTCCGCACAAATTTTACAAATAATTTCAATAGATAATATTGAAAGGCTGTATACGCTCCGCCTGCTTTTGAGGGCGGGGTGGCCTCGCGTCCCAGACCCTTCCCCAGTAAAAGCGCGCTGGGGAAGGGATGGGGGCTTGAGGGGAAGGGGGAGCGACCAAATGGCGGCCGCAGGCCGTGTCCGTTAGGCGACGCAGGAGCCTTACGGGCATCGACAGCAGAGCGAGGAGGTTCCCTTCCCCCCTAACAGGAAACGAATAGTGCTAACAGGCCCTAGAATTTGTACATGACGCCGAGACTGAGGCTGTACTTTTCGCTGCTTTCCACCATGGGGCTGTCGGTGATTTCCTGATTCAGGAAAAGCGCCCGGGCCGAAGCAAAACCGCTGACGTGCTCCGTGAACTGCATGCGCGCCGTTACGCCCGCGTAGGGAGAGATGCAGCCTTCAGGGCTATACTCGCTAAAGCCGCTCTGCCGGGCTTCGCTGGCCTTCACCCCGTAATAATAGTCATTGTAGTTGGTATCCGTCCATTGCAGGCCCACCGTGGGCACCAGCGCCACCCGGGAAAGACGGAAGGGATAGCTGTAGCTCGCGTCCAGAATGATCCCGTTGCTGTAACCCAGCACATCCGTTGAGGCGGTCGCGGCCACGATGCCGTAAGGCGTCATGATGCGTGTATTGAGCCCGGCAAGCATGCTGGAATAGCGGTCGTCAAGGCGGCGCATGGCCCAGTCGTCGCTGTTGTCGGCATAAAAATGCTGCGGCAGATACGAAAGCTGGGCATTGAGCTCAAACCAGGACGTGCGGAACAGGTGCAGCCCCCCGGATACGCCGCGCAGATAGAAGTGTTCCCCCTCGTAGCCCAGAAGCGGCAGCGTGCTGCCTGCCAGCTTGGTGTCCTTGTATTCCGAGGTGATGACGGTGCCGCCGATGCCGATGTCAAACCCCGACAGCACGGCGTTGATGCTGTCGAAGAAGGAGGTCTTCCCTCCTTCGGCTCGCACGGGGAAAGCCATTGCCAGACTGCACACCAGACAGATCAGCGCAGCGCGCACATATCGCATGCCGGACTCCTTGCATGTTTTTCGCCCTGCCGGTCCGCGCACCTTTCGGCAGAAGCGCCCGTGCCCACCGATGAGCGTAGGGCGAAACACGATGATGGGATCGGGCGGGTTTCCGCAACCGTGCGCGGCAGCGAAACCCCGCCAGCCTGCCGGGGCGCAGCGGGCCGCGGCATCGCACAGGCGCCGTCAGTATGATCGGGCCTGCAAAAGGCTGCCCTCCTCCGGTGTCGCGACACACGGAAAAGGGCAGCCACATGGTCGTTCCAGTTTAGAGCATTTCCCGTTTGAAACGCTCTAGCGGAGCTCCGACTACCGCCGGTGGGCAGATCTCCGCCGTCATGCTTTTTTCGACAGCAGGCCGCGTCAGATGCGGATACTGTCGCGGATGTCCTCCAGACGGTTGCGGGCGAACATGAGATAGGAAATGATCAGTTCGCCGGAATTGAAGGACGAGGTGATGTACAACGGATCATACACGCAGATCTTGTCCAGATACTCCAGGGCGGCCTGCATGTTCTCCTCATTGTTCTTGTCGCGGATCTCGGGATAGAGTTCATACAGCGCCTTCATGAAGTCCCGGATGACCAGCACCATGCCCTGCGCTTCGTAGATGCGGTTATCCAGCGTGGCGAAGGAAAGATTCTGGGCATCCGACAGCAGGCCCAGAGCGTAGCCGAGCATATCCTGCCCCACCACCACGTTGAGGGAGGCATAGAGATCGTCGGTGCGGCAATTGTAGACGGCCTTCCCCGCATCCAGAGCGGCCTTGTACTTTTCCACCAGCTTCAGGCCCTTCTCGTACTGCCCTTCGGCGGAAGGGAACATGAAGCTGCGCGGGTCGATGGCAAAATTATTGAGGCGGGCATTGTACAGGTCCGCATTTTCCCGGTCATTGGCGCCCAGCTTGGCGATCTCCTTGGAGTACAGATCCATGAGGACCTTGGTGGCGTGGTAGACGCCGTACTGGCGGTAAGCGCGGTTATCCAGGATGAAGCGGTTGAACAGGATGTCGTTCATGGTCCAGCCGAAGGTCGAATCCAGTTCGCGGCGCAGCTGATGCGTGATGGCGTCCACCAGCAGTTTGCCCTTTTCGTTTTCCGGCAGCTTGGCGGCATTTTCCGGCAGGCTCACCGCCTCGGGAAAGGTGGTACGGTCGATCTTTCCATACAGGGTCTGTGCTCCCCACATGAGGAGGAGGATCCCGATAAAAAGACAGACCTGTACGGCAAGCGTCTTGACGACGACGCGGATCTTGCTCATGGCGTTCATCTATGACTCCTTCGTCTGGCGTATGCCGCCCGGCGGCGGGAAAGGTAGTTTATCCTAACGAAAAAAGCGGCTACGGGCAATTCCGTAACCGCTTATTTTCTATGGCGCGCCCGAAGAGATTCGAACTCCTGGCCTACAGGTTCGTAGCCTGTTGCTCTATCCAGCTGAGCTACGAGCGCATGAGTTTGTTTCTACTTGCTTTCCTCGTTGTCGTCAACACTTTTTTTCGTGTTTTTTCTTTTTTTTTATGGCGCGCCCGAAGAGATTCGAACTCCTGGCCTACAGGTTCGTAGCCTGTTGCTCTATCCAGCTGAGCTACGAGCGCGTGACACGATTCCGCAAGCAGAACGGAAAACTAGGCAGCCTCGATGCCGTTGACGGCGCGAGACAGACGGGAAACCTTGCGAGCAGCCTTCTTCCAGTGCAGGGAGCCCTTACCGGCAGCCTTGGCGAGGACGGAAGCGGCAACGCTCAGCGCGGCATTGGCCTGTTCTTTGTCCTTGCTCTGGATAGCGGCGCGCACATTCTTGATGGCGTTCTTCACGCGGGTACGGGCAGCACGATTGCGCGCAGCACGCTTCAGGCTCTGCTTGTGACGTTTGATGGCAGACTTATGGTTAGCCACGACGATCCTCCAATCAGTTGACCCGCCATGCGGCAGGATGATTTCTCGTTGCGAACGAGGATAACTAGCCCCGTTCCGTCAGAAAGTCAAGCATTTTCCCGCTGCCTTGCAAAAAAATTTTCCTAAGCCGGCAACAGGCGCTTTGCTGACGGATGGCCTCCGCCAAAGCGGCGGCAGGCGGGGCGCGTCGGCGGCAGGCACAGGCCACCGGCGCGCCCCCCGCGCCGTTTTCGAGCATTTTCCGTGTGAAACGCTGTGCGTTTCACACATATGGTCTGTCGTTTCGCGGAAAAACAGCGGTTTTTCCGCTCACGTCAGGCCGGGCGGCGCTGTACGCCGCCGCGCATCTTGCTTTTTTCAAAGGCAAAACGTTCTTAGATCTGCAGGGCGGCAAAATCCGCCAGCCGGGCAAAACGCGACCCGAGCGCATTGAGCATGGCCAGGCGGTTCTTCCGCAGATCGGCTTCCTCGGCCATGACCATGACGCCGTCAAAAAAGGCGTCCACAGCGGGGCGCACTTCCTCCAGCGCGGCCAGCACGGCGGCATGTTCGCCCTTTTCCAGCAGGGCATCCAGACGCGGCAACAGCTCTTCCAGCGTGGCGGCCAGCGCCTTTTCCGGCGCTTCCCGCAGCAGGGAGGCCTCCCACGTCAGGCCGGGGCAGTCGCCCGCCTGCTTGCGCAGGATATTGGAGACGCGCTTGAAGGTCTGCACCGCCGCGGCGTAGCCCGCCGTACGGCTGAAATCCCGCAGGGCGGCCAGACGCGCCGCGCAGGAAGGCACATCGGCAAGCCCGGCGCCCAGCGCCGCGTCCACGAGCAGCGTGTCCTCGCCGTGGCTCTGCCAGTAATTGCGCAGGCGCGCGGTAAAGAACTCCAGCAGCTTGTCCAGCGCCTCGTCCCGGCCGAGCTTCCATTGCCGCTCCCCGTACAGCTCCTGCGCGCGGGCAAAAAGTTCGCGCACATCCAGCCGCAGGCCGAACTCCAGCATGATGCGGATGATGCCCAGCGCGCAGCGGCGCAATCCATTGGGGTCGGCCGCGCCGGTGGGGATCATGCCCAGGCCGAAGCAGCCGGCCAGCGTGTCCGCCTTGTCCGCCAGCGAAAGCAGCGCCCCGGCCAGACTGGACGGCAGCGGCGAATCCGGCCCGGCAGGCAGGTACTGCTCGCGCAGGGCCTGCGCCACCACGGCGTTCTCGCCCTTGCGCTCGGCGTAGATGCCGCCCATGATCCCCTGCAGGGTATCGAATTCGCCCACCATGCCGCTGACCAGATCCGCCTTGGAGAGGCGTCCGGCGCGGGCCGCGTCGGCAGCGTCCACCCTGCCGGCGGCAGCGGTCTCCGCCAGCCAGCGGCACAGCGCTTCCAGACGGCGGGTCTTGTCGGCCATGCTGCCCAGTCGGGCGATGAAGATGACGTGTTCCAGCTTCTCCAGCCAGGTGTCCAATTTCTCCCGCAGGTCCTGATGCCAGAAGAAGCGGGCATCCTCCAGACGGGCGCGCAGCACGCGCTCCCAGCCGTGCTTGACCACGGACATGTCCTGCGGCGTCAGGTTGAGCACCGTCAGGAAATGCGGCATGAGCTTGCCGTCCGGCCCTTCGATGCCGAAACTCTTCTGGTGGCTCTCCATGCTGGTCAGCAGCACCTCGGCCGGGACTTCCAGATAGGCGGGGTCAAAATCGCCCAGCAGCGGCACGGGGTGTTCCACCAGCCCCTGCACCTCTTCCAGCAGTCCGTCACGCCAGAGCACCTTGCCGCCGGCGGCCTGCGCCAGCTCGTTGCCGCCCTTCACGATGATCTCCCGGCGGGCGGCCGGGTCCACGGTGATGGCGCACTGTCCGGCCACGACGGACAGATAGTCCGACGCACGGGCGATGCTGAACGGGCCGGGCCCGTGGATGCGGTGGCCGCAGGTCTCACGCCCGGACGCGACCGGCCCCACGCTGAAGGGGATGACCTCCTCGTCCAGCAGGGCCACGATCCAGCGCAGAGGCCGCGCATAGGCCAGCGTATGCGCTCCCCAGCGCATGCGCTTGGCAAAGGGGAGGCTCGTGATGACGGCCGGGCAGATCTGCGCCAGCAGATCGCGTACCGCCGCCCCGCCCGTACGCTTGCGCACCGCCACATATTCGCCCTTGTCCGTCTGGATGCGGTAGACGTCCGCCACCGTCAGGCCATGCGTGCGCGCAAAGCCTTCAAGAGCCTTGGTCGGCTTGCCGGAGGCGTCATAGGCGGCGCGCACCGGCGGGCCGGAGACTTCCTCCTCCCGTTCCTGCTGGACGGGATCCACATTCTCGATGATGACCGCGGCGCGCCGGGGCGTGCTCATGACCCGCAGTTCGCCGTAAGCCACGGCGGCCTCATCCAGCGCGGCCCGAAAACGGGCGGCAAGTTCCGCCTCTTCCACAGGCAGGAAACGGGAAGGCAGTTCTTCGCTGCCGATTTCAAGTACAAAGGTCGCCATGACTATTTCGCCCCCTTGAGCATGGGATAGCCCATTTCCTCGCGCTGGGCCGCATACAGTTTTGCCACACCGGCGGCCAGAGCGCGAACTCTGCCGATATATCCGGTGCGCTCGGTGATGGAGATGGCCCCGCGCGCGTCCAGCAGATTGAACGTATGCGAGCACTTCAGGCAGTAATCATAGGCAGGCCACGGCAGGTTGCACTCCAGCATGGCCTTGCACTGCCCTTCAAAGTCGTTGAAATGCCGCAGGAGCATCTCCGCATTGCTGACCTCGAAATTATGGCGGGACTGCTCCACCTCGTTCTGATGGTAGATGTCCCCGTAAGTGACGTTCTCATTCCACTTGAGATCGTACACGGACTCCACGCCCTGCAGATACATGGTCAGGCGCTCCAGTCCGTAAGTCAGCTCCACGCTCACCGGCGCAAGGTCGATGCCGCCCACCTGCTGGAAATAAGTGAACTGGCTCACTTCCATACCGTTGAGCCAGACTTCCCAGCCCAGCCCCCAGGCGCCCAGCGTGGGAGACTCCCAGTCGTCCTCCACGAAACGGATGTCATGCCGGGAAGGATCGATGCCCAGTTCCGCCAAACTGCCCAGGTAGAGATCCTGGATATTCTCCGGCGAGGGCTTCATGATGACCTGGAACTGGAAATACCGCTGCAGGCGGTTGGGGTTCTCCCCGTAACGACCGTCCGTGGGACGGCGCGAAGGCTCCACATAGGCCACGTTCCAGGGCTCGGGCCCGATGACCCGCAAAAAGGTATGGGGATTGAAAGTCCCGGCCCCGCATTCCACGCCCGAGGGCTGCTCCACCACGCACCCCTGCCTGGCCCAGTAATGCTGCAGGGTGAGGATGACATCCTGAAAATACATACCTTGTCCTTTGTCTGAAAGTCATTTTCCGTGCTTTCCCGGCCAAGTCCGGGATGGCCACGCCGAAAATGCGTTTTTGCTCCTGTCTCGGCAGCCCGGGGATGGTCTGGCGTCCGGGGGCTCACGCCTCCGCCATTTTCCGTATGAAGCGTTCTAAACGCGCCGGAAATAGCTGCCCTCCCAGGCAAGCCCCAGATGATACTGCACGAATCCGTCAATAGCGCGGGCGCAGGCCCGGCGGATCTCGCCCGGCAGCTCATCCGTCGGCCACCGGGAAGGAAATTCTTGCTGCACGGCGCGCAAAAGGTCAAGCCCCCCGGACGGCATGACGACCCCGTAACGACTGATTTCCTGCCGCTGCACCCGGCAGCGCGGGCACAGCACCAGACCCTCGTCCACCGAGAACAGTCCGCCATTCTCCAGCGTGCCGCCACAACGCCCGCACTGCGCCAGCCCCGGCGCAAAGCCCAGCGCCCCGGCCAGACGCAGCCGGAAGAACAAGGGCAGCAGCCCCGGCAGCCGTTCGCTATTGTCCAGCGTGGCACGCAGATCCTCCAGCAGGGCAAAGACCTCGGGCGCGGCTTCCTCGCTCACGCCCAGCGCCTCCGTAAAGCGCAGGCAGTTGGTCGCCAGCCCCATGCGCCGCCAGTCCGTCCGCAAACGCTGCGGGCCCGCCGCTAAAGTCGCCTCCTCCAGATTGAGGAAACGCCCGTCACGCGAGCTCCGTATCCGGCAGCGCAGCGTGTTCCAGACGTCGAGGCAGCCGCAGAACCGTCTACGGCTCCGGCTCCCCCCAAAGGCAAAGACCGTCAGCATCCCCCGCGTGCGGCACAACAGCCGCAGCCAGACATCCGCCTCCCGAAACGGCCCCATGCGCAGCACCAGCGCCTGTTCATTCCATTCCATGATTTTTTTCTGTGGGGGAAGGGGGACTTTTTGAAAAAAGTCCCCCTTCCCCCACACCCCCAACCCTTCAAAAACGTTTGCCAAGGTCGCTGATGAAGCACACCGCTCCCACAGCCCTCACCCCGCTCCGCCGTCCCCCGGCGGCACGAAAAAAGCACGCTCGGGACAGGCTCCACCTTCGGGCCTTTCGGATTTTT
>NZ_CALUWS010000038.1 GCF_944324525.1 uncultured Desulfovibrio sp. | reverse complement strand
CGCTTCAAACGGAAAAGGCTCAGGGGCCTGTCGGGGGACCATCGGTCAGGGGACGTCCCGCCGGGGGCATGCTCCCTCCATCCTCCCGAACAAGATTTTTTGAAGGGGAAAGGGGGCGCGGGGGGGATGACGGGCAAACGGCCCGCGCAAGGCGTCCTCCGGCCGTCAGTCCCCCGGCGGCATGGGCGAAAAGCGGCGACAGGCCGTATAGTTTGCAACGCAAAGCGCTTCAAACGGAAAAGGCTCAGGGGCCTGTCGGGGGACCATCGGTCAGGGGACGTCCCGCCGGGGGCATGCTCCCTGCCATCCTCCCGAACAGGATTTTTTGAAGGGGAATGGGGGCGCGGGGGAAAGGGGGGACTTTTTGCAAAAAGTCCCCCCTTTCCCCCGCAAAAAAACGCAACGCGACGGCGGCTCTTACGCTTCGCGGCGGACGGCGCGGACTTCTTCGATGCGCTGGCCGTCCATGCGGCGGATCTCCATGGTCCAGTCGTCGAGGCGGCAGGTCTCGCCTTCCGTGGGGATGTGGCCCATCTTTTCGAGCAGCAGCCCGGCGAGGGTGGCGCTGCTGCTGCGGGCGGGGATGCGGATATTGAGCCAGGCGGTCACGGCGTCCACGGAGAGACGTCCGGGCATGAGCCAGCTGCCGTCGGGCTGGCGGCAGGCTTCCGGCCCGGCGGGCATGTCGCCCATTTGTCCGGCCAGCACGCCGAGCAGGTCGTTGGGCGTGATGACGCCGACGACGCTCCCGTATTCGTCGCGGACGAAGGCCAGCGGCACGGGGTCGTTGCGGAAGATCTCCAGCAGGTCGGACAGGCCGGCGTGCTCGAAGATATCGGGGGCGTGGCGCAGCAGGGGTTTCAGGGACCATGCCGTCTTGTCGCCGTCGGCGCTGGCGGCCAGATCGCCCGCGTGGACGACGCCCAGCACCTCGTCATGGTCCGTATCCAGCACGGGCAGCCAGGCCAGCGGCGAGGAGGCGGCAAAGGCGCAGGCCGTTTCCCGGTCGGCGTCGCTGGCGAGCCAGCGCACGCGCTGGCGGGGGGTCATGATGAAGCGGGCGGTGCGGCCGCTCAGGCGGATGACGCGGGCCACCATATCGCGTTCTTCAGGGGCGAAGATGGCTTCGCTGTCGGGCTCGGTGGCCAGGGCGGCGGCATCCAGCCGGGCTTCTTCCTCGCCGTAGCGGCTGCCGCCCAGCAGGCCCAGCACGGCGCGGGCCGTGGATTCGCGCATGTCGCGCATGCTGATGCGCTTGCGCCGGTTACGCAAGGCGATCTGGTTGCAGCATTCCACCAGCACGGAGAAGCAGATGGCCGCGTAGAGATAGCCCTTGGGCAGATGGAAGCCCAGACCGTCCATGACGAGGCTCAGACCGATCATGAGCAGGAAGCCCAGACAGAGGATGATGACCGTGGGATGCTTTTCCACAAAGCTGGTCAGGGGCGCGGCGGCCAGCACCATGACGCCCATGGCCGCCATGACGGCGAGCATCATGACCGGGACATGGCTGACCATGCCTACGGAGGTGATGATGGAGTCCAGCGAGAAGACCGCATCGAGCACGAGGATCTGGGCGATGACCTGCCAGAAGTTGGCGTGACCGTCCTGAGCGCTGTAATCCAGCATGTGGCCTTCGAGGCGTTCGTGCAGCTCCATGGTACCCTTGAAGAGGAGGAACACGCCCCCGGCCATGAGGATGAGATCTCGCCAGGAGAAAGCCTTGCCCGCCAGGCTGAAAATGGGTTCGGTAAGGCCCACGATCCAGGCGATGGCCGACAGCAGGACGAGCCGCATGGCCAGCGCAAGGCCCAGACCGGTGAGGAAGGCATGCCGCCGCTGGCGTTCCGGCAGGCGCTGGGTGAGGATGGAGATGAAAACAAGGTTGTCGATGCCCAGCACGACTTCCAGCAGGACCAGCGTTCCCAGACCGGCCCAGGCCGACGGATCGGCGACCCACGTCATATCCCACATAATGTTTGTTGACTCCCGCGCGCGGTGCGCGCTCTTTGCGGTGGTTACACGGCGTTACGCTATGCCGCGAAGTGTTACAAAAAAAGGGGGGCGCAAGCCCCCCTTCGTTCAACAACGTAAAAGCGTTCCGTCCGGCATTTGCCAGTCATGCGCGCCTTATTCAGCCGCAAGCTGGATGCGGGTGAAGCCCGCCACCTTGATGTCGTCGCCCACGGCCTTGGCCACTTCGCGCACCACATCGGCCACGCTCTTCTTGTCGTCGCGGATGTAGGGCTGTTCGAGCAGGCAGACTTCCTTCTGGAACTTCTTCACGGCGCCGTCGGCGATCTTGTCCACGATCTGGGCGGGCTTGCCTTCTTCCAGAGCCTTCTGGCGGTAGACTTCGCGCTCACGGGCCACGGCTTCCTGATCAAGGCTGTCGGCATCCAGCGCCATGGGGTTGGCGGCGGCCACCTGCATGGCCACGTTCTTGGCCAGTTCCTTCACTTCTTCCTTTTCGGCGGTCTCGGCCTTGCCGCAGTGCAGGTCCACCAGCACGCCGATCTTGCGGTTGGCGTGGATGTACTGGCCGATGACGTCGCCCTCGCCGGCCTTGCTGTGGCGGGTGAACTTGCCGAGCTGCATGTTTTCGCCCACGGAAGCGATGAGCTGGGTCACTTCGTCGCCGATGATGCCCTGCAGGGCGTCGGCATCAGCGGGATTGGCGTCCAGCACGCTCTGGGCGACCTTCAGGGCAAGGGCTTCGAACTGCTCGCCGCGGGCCACGAAGTCGGTCTCGCAGAGCAGCGCGGCCATGGCCACATGCTTGCCGTCGGCGCTGGCGGCCACGGTCACGAGGCCTTCGCTGGTGGCGCGGCCGGACTTCTTGGCGGCCTTGGCCATGCCCTTCTGGCGCAGCCAGTCCACGGCCTTTTCCAGATCGCCCTCCACTTCCACGAGAGCTTTCTTGCAGTCCATCATGCCCGCGCCGGTCTTTTCGCGCAGTTCTTTCACCAAGCTAGCGGAAATAGCCATTTTTTCTTCTCCATGTATCCGGCATGGCCGGTTGCGGCAAAAATACGGAAGGCGGAAAGCGCGCCGGGCGTCCTTTCCGCCGGGGACGGCAGGCGCGTGGCGGGAGGAGTCCCGTCACGCGCCGTCCGGGGAGCTGTCGGCTCCGGCAACAGTTATTCGGCAGCGCCTTCGACGGCTTCAGCGGCCTTCTGCATGGCCTCTTCAGCGTTCACTTCGCCCTTGGACATGGCGGCGCCTTCCTGGCAGGCTTCGGAGAAAGCCGTCACGAAGAGCTTGATGGCGCGGATGGCGTCGTCATTGCCGGGGATGATGTAGTCGATGACGTCGGGGTCGCAGTTGGTATCGGTCACGGCCACGATCGGGATGCCGAGCTTGCGGCATTCCTTGACCGCGATGTCTTCGCGGTTGGGGTCGATGATGAAGGCGAGCTGCGGCAGACGGTCCATGTTCTTGATGCCGCCGAGGGTCTGCTCCAGCTTCTGCATCTCGCGTTCCAGCAGGAGGATTTCCTTCTTCTGGTAACGGTTGATGCTGCCGTCGGCAAACATGCCTTCCAGTTTCTTCAGGCGGTCCACGCTCTTCTGGATGGTCACGAAGTTGGTGAGGGTGCCGCCCATCCAGCGGTTGGTGACGTAGTACTGACCGGCCTTGGTGGCTTCGGTGGCCACGGCTTCCTGAGCCTGACGCTTGGTGCCGATGAAGAGCACTTTGCCGCCCTTGGCCACGGTGTCCACCACCTTGTCGTAGGCCACGCGGAAGAGCTTCACGGTCTGCTGCAGGTCGATGATATGGATGCCGTTACGGGCGCCGAAGATGTAGGGACGCATCTTGGGGTTCCAGCGGCGGGTCTGATGCCCGAAGTGCACGCCGGTCTCCAGCATCTGCTTCATGCTGACATAAGCCATTGTTCGATCCTCCAAAGGGTTGTTGTCTTCCACCCCGGCCCTGACCCTGCAACCCGCCGTGCGGACGCTTCCGCCGCGGCGAGCACCCCGGGCCGCTGCCGGAGTGTGCTTGATGAACGCGGCAATCTAGCCCGGATGCGAAAAAATGGCAAGAGGCTGGATGCCGTCCGGCTCGATGGCCGGTGCCGCTTTTTGCGGGCCTGCGCCGCAGAAAGGCGCGGGCCCCGGCGCCCTGCGGGAGGCCGTCGTGAGGGGCGGGAACGCCAAAAGGCTCCCTGTGACAAGGGAGCCTTGGCCTGCGACCGGAAGCGGGAGCCTCACAGCGCAAAGGGGGAAACGCCCCGCATGGCCGTCACTGGCGGCGGCCGGAAGGCGGTGGGGAATGCGCTATCCCCGGGGGGCGGCCTGTCGGGGGCCGCTGCCGTCGCGTGGGCCATAGCCGGGCCCGGAGCCGTCACACGGCCCGTAGCCGCCTGCGTCATTGTTCCGGGACCGGTAATTGCCGCCGCCCTGTCCGCGCCCCTGCCCGCGTCCGCGTCCGTCGCGCGGGCCGTTGCCGGGGCCGCTGCCGTCACAATCCCTGCCGTTGCGGGGGCCGTTGCCGTCGGGGCCGGTCCCGTCGCCGTAACGGGCGTGCGCCGTGCCGGGGAGCGTGTTCATGAGCGCCAGGCCGGCGCAGGAAAAGCCAAGGGCGGCAAAAAACTGTCTGCGTGTCATGGGGAACCCCCTCTGCCCACTGGGGAAAATGTCGTCCCCGCTCTTGCATCGGGCGTGCCAGCCGGAAAATGCCCTAAACCGGGCCAGGTTTGTAACATTCTGTATAAAAAATGAACAGATGCGCCGTCCCGGCATTGTCACCTGTCCAGAAAATGGGCAGGCGGCGGACGTTGCAAAGCGCGGCACAATCCGTATACTGCCTGCACTCGACATCGCGCGGCCCTCCCCCGCTGGAAAAGCCGCGGACAGCCCCACAGGACGACACATGAAGACATACGGCTTTGAGCTTCTCACCGAACGCGCCATGCAGGAAGTCCACGGCACGGCACGCCTCTGGCGGCATGCCGTGACCGGAGCGCAACTGCTTTCCATCAGCAATGACGACGAAAATAAATGCTTCGGCGTGAGTTTCCGCACGCCGCCGGCGGATTCCACGGGGGTCGCCCATATCCTGGAGCATTCCGTGCTCTGCGGTTCGGACAAGTATCCGGTCAAGGAGCCGTTCGTGGAGCTGCTCAAGGGCTCGCTGCAGACCTTCCTCAATGCCTTCACCTTCCCGGACAAGACCTGCTATCCCGTGGCCAGCGCCAACCTGCAGGACTTCTACAATCTTATGGACGTCTATATGGACGCCGTCTTCCATCCCCGCATCAGCGAGGACATCTTCCGGCAGGAGGGCTGGCACATCGAGGCCGAGTCTCCCGACGAGCCGTGGTCGTACAAGGGCGTGGTCTACAATGAGATGAAGGGGGCCTACTCTTCGCCGGATTCCGTGCTGGCGGAACAGAGCCAGCAGGCCGTCTTCCCGGACACGCTCTACAGCCTGGATTCCGGCGGCAATCCTGAAGTGATCCCGGACCTGACCTACGAGGCTTTCCGGGATTTCCATGCCCGCTACTACCATCCTTCCAACGCCCGTTTCTTCTTCTGGGGAGATGATCCCGAAGAGGAACGCCTGCGCCGCGTGGCCGAGGTGCTGGAGGGCTATGCCGCCCGGCCGGTGGATTCCGCCGTGCCCCTGCAGCCGCGCCGCGAGACGCCCCGGCAGATCGAGGTGCCCTATGCCGCGGCCGAAGGCGAGAAACGCGCGCTGTTCACGGTCAACTGGTTGCTCGGCGAACGGGGCGACGTGTATCAGGCCCTGCTCATGGAGATGCTCGAGCATATCCTCGAGGGACTGCCGGGCTCGCCTCTGCGCCGGGCGCTCATCGCTTCCGGGCTGGGCGAGGATACCACGGGCTGCGGTCTGGAGACCGACCTGCGGCAAATGTACTACTCCACGGGCCTCAAGGGCGTTGATCCGCGCAAGGTGCCGGAGGCCGAACTGCTCATTTTCGAGACGCTGGCCTGCCTTGTGGAAGAAGGCATCCCCGCCTCCGCCGTGGAGGCCGCCGTCAACAGCGTGGAATTCGCCTACCGCGAGAACAATTCCGGCCGCTTCCCGCGCGGGCTGGCGGCCATGATACAGGCGCTTTCCACCTGGCTGTATGACGGCGACCCGCTGGCCGCGCTGGCTTGGGAAGCGCCGCTGGCGACCATCAAGGAGCGCCTTGCCGCCGGCGAAAAACTGTTCGAGGACGCCATCCGTACCCACTTCCTCGACAATGCCCATCGCGCCACCGTGGTGCTGCTGCCGGATCACGGGCTGGAGAAGGCCCGGCTGGATGCCGAAGCCGCCCGGCTGCGGAAGGCGCAGGAAGCTTGCGATGCGCAGGCCCGGCAGCGGCTGGTCAGCGAGACCGCCCGGCTGCAGGCGGCGCAGGAAGCGCCCGACAGCCCCGAGGCTCTGGCCACCATCCCCAATCTGCATGTGGCGGACATGCCGCCGCGCAATACGCCGCTGCCCATCGCCGGCCGGAGCCTGTCGTCCGGCAACACCCTGCTTTGCCATGAGCTGTCCACGCAGGGCATCGCCTATGTCGGACTGCTGCTGCCGCTGGATACGGTGCCGCATGCCCTGCAGCCGCTGCTGCCTCTTTTTGCCCGCTGCCTGACCGAGGTCGGGACGGCCCGGCGCGACTTTACGGAACTGGGCGCGCACATGGCCGCCAAGACCGGCGGCGTGGGCGCGGACATGGTGCTGACCACCCACCGGGAAGGCCGGGGCGCGGTGCGCTATCTGGGCGTCATGGGCAAGGCCGTACAGGACAAGATCCCCGATCTGTTCGACATTTTCCGGGAGATCCTGCTTGAGCCTCTGCGGGAGAGCGATGTGCTGCTGGAGCGCATGGGCCAGATGCTGCTGGAAGACAAGGCCCGGCTGGAGCACGGCCTTGTGGCGGCGGGCCATGCGGCCGTGGGGCTGCGTCTGCGGGCTCACTTCACCGAGCTGGGACGGCTGGCCGAACGGACGTCCGGTCTGAGCTACCTGCAGGAGGTGCGCCGTCTTCTTGAACGGCTGGAGCGGGACCCGCAGAGCCTGCTGGCCGATCTGGAGACCCTGCGCAAGCATGTGGTGGCCCGGCCCGGCGCGCTGCTGGACGTGACCGGCGAGAGCACCGCCCTGCACCGTGTGGAAGAGGAAGGCGCCCGGCTGCTGCGCAGCCTGCCGGACGTGCGGACGGGCGAACCCGTTGCCGTGCAGCCGCTGGATCTGCCCGATGCCGAAGCCTTCTTTGCGCCGGCGCAGGTCAACTATGTGGGCAAGGCGGCCAATCTCATCGACCTGGGCTATCCGTACCGCGGGGCCATGAGCGTGGTGCTGCGTTCCCTGCGCATGGGCTACCTCTGGGAGCGGGTGCGGGTGCGCGGCGGCGCGTACGGGGCCATGTGCACGCTGGACCGTCTGGGCGGCAATCTGGTGCTGGCCTCCTATCGCGATCCCAACGTGGAGGAGACCCTGCGCGCCTATGACGAGTTGCCCGCCTTCCTGCGGGCCAACGCTCCCGATGCCGATCAGCTGGAGCGGGCCATCGTGGGCGCCATCGGCGATCTGGACGCCTACCTCCTGCCGGATGCCCGCGGGGCCCAGGCCCTGTCCCGGTATCTGTCCGGCGATACGGAGGAACTGCGTCAGCGGATGCGCGAGGAGATCCTCGCCACCACGGCCAGAGACTTCCTCGAAATGGCGGACGTGCTGGAAGAGGTGGCCAAGGCCGGCGTGATCTGCGTGCTGGGCGGCGCCACGACCCGTGCCGCGGCGCAGGCCCACGGCTGGAGCGGTCAGGAGATCATGGCCTGATGACCGCGCAGGAAAAACGCCATCTCACGCTGGTGCTGGGCATGCATCGCAGCGGCACCAGCGTGCTGGCCCGGGCGCTGCCCGTGCTGGGCATCAGTCTGGGGGAGCGCCTGCTCCCCGCGCATCCTTGCAATCCCAAAGGATTTTTTGAGGATGCCGACATCAATGCGGGCAATCGGGCGCTGCTCAAGGAACTGGGCGCAAGCTGGGAAAGCCCGGTGAGCTTTCGCGGCCTGCAGGGCCGTTTGCGGGGACTGGCCACTTCGGAGTACGGCCAGGCCGCATTGGCGCTCATCCGGGAGCGGGGGCAGGCCGCCGACGGTCAGGCGGCGGAGCGGGGCGAGCCCCTGCCCGCGGCCCTCGCCTTCAAGGAGCCGCGCATGAGCCGTCTGCTCACCTTCTGGCGGCCCATCTTTCTGGCGGCGGGCTGCGCCCTGCATGTCTGCCTTGCCTTGCGTCATCCGGCCCATGTGGCCGCGTCGCTCACGTCGCGCAACGGCTTTTCGGCGGCGCAGGGCTGGCGGCTCTGGCTCTATCATACCCTGGACGCCCTGGAGGGCTGCGAGGGTCTGCCTGTCCTCGTGGTGGATTATGACACCCTGCTGTGCGCGCCGGAAGCGCAGATACGGCGTCTGGCCCGTCATCTGGGCCGTCCGGTGCGGGAGCAGGCCCTGAGCGTCTTTCGCGACAGCTTTCTGGACGCGAACCTGCGGCATCATGCCGCCGCGCCGGGCGGAAAGGCGGATGAGAGCGCGGCCGCCGCAGCCGGCCAACTGCCCGGCGAAGCGGAGATCGTGCTTGCCGAGGACATGTACGCCACCCTGCGCGCCGCGGCGCATGACCGTTACGACATGAACGCGCCCGCCCTTGCCCGCCGTCTGCTGCGCTGGCGCAACGCGCTGGAGGCCCTGCCTCCGGCCCCCTGCATGCTGGCGGCCAGCGATGTGGGAGGGGGACGATGACCACGGATCGGGACGAGCTCCCTCCCCTGCCCTCTTCCCCCGCGCCCGTGGCCGCGCCGTCCTTCGTGCTGCCGGAGAGCGTCGCCGGGAACGTCCGCTTCCTGGCCGGCCGGGTGGAAGAGGTGGCGCTCTGCTTTTTCGAGAACGCCGCCTGTCTGGCCTATACGGAGCGGGACCTGCCGCCGGATCTGCGGGATCTGCCCCTGCGCTGGCATGTGCACCTGCCCTTTGACCTGCCGTGGCCGGAGACCGCCTCGGCGGCGGCCTGCCGCCCCGCGCTGGACGCGGTACAGCGTCTGCTGGACAAGATCGCCTTCCTTGCGCCGCGCTGCGCCGTGCTGCATGCCCCCAACGCCCCGACGGACGTCCGTCAGGAGCTGCTGCGGCATGCCGCCCGTTTCTGGCGCGAATACCATGACATCCCGCTTTTGCTGGAGAATACCTACAATTGCGACGTGCTGGAGCTGGGTGAAGGCTTTCTGGACGAGGCCGGTCTCGGCTTCTGTCTGGACGTCGGACACCTTCTGGGCTATGCTCAACATGCCTTGCGGACAAGCGCCCTGCCGTCGCGTGCGGCCCTGCTGCACTGGAGCGCGCCCTGCGGGCGGGATGCGCATGCCGCGCTGACCCGCCTCACGGAGGAGGAGCATGTCCTGCTGCGTGAGCTGATGCCGCGCCTGTCCGCCGGGGCTGTCCACTTGCTGGAGATTTTCCGCTGGCGGGCGCTGGAAGAATCCCTGCCCGTGCTGGCCCGGCTGCGCGGTCTCGCGTCGTAGCCCTCCCCGTCACGAGCAAAGCAGAGCAGGAGCGTCGCATGAGCGCCACATCGCCTCTTGTCGCAGCCATGCGTCAATGGCGGCACACCCTGAGCAAGGAAGAACGCTGGTGCATCCTTATTGTGGCCGATCCGGATGCGCTGGCGGCGGCAATGGCCCTCAAGCGCATCATGCAGCACAGGGTCAAGGCCGTGGACATCATGCGCGTCAACGAGGTCACGCGACCCGACAACCTGGCCATGATTCGGTATCTCCACATCCCGGTGAAGGCGTGGCAGCCCGAAAAGGCCGCCTCCTACGATCGCTTTGCCGTGGTGGACTCCCAGCCGCATCATCACGTCAGCCTCAAGGACATTCCCTTCAGCCTGGTCATCGACCATCATCCCCTGCCGCCGGAACCCTATGAAGGGGCGCAGCTTTACGACGTGCGGCCCGACGTGGGCGCGACCTCAAGCATGATGACGCGTTATCTGCAGGGCCTGCGCATCACGCCCGCTCCCCTGCTGGCCACGGCCATGCTCTACGGCATCCGTACCGATACCGCCGCCTTCGAGCGCAGCGGCGGCGAGGATGATTTCCGCGCCTATCAGTGGCTGTCCCGCTATGCGGATACCGCCATCCTGCGGCGCATCCTGCGCAGTGAATACCTGCGGGAGTGGCTGCCGCTCTTCAGCCGCGCCTTCCGCTCGCTGGTGGACTGCCGGGGGGCCGGAGCGCAGGCCTGGCTGGGGGAAGTCAGCAGCTCCGATCTGCTGGTGGCCGTGGCGGACTTCTTTACCCGCGTACACGGCCTGCGCTGGATAGCCGTCAGCGGCATTGCGGCCAAGAATACCGTGGTCGTGATCTTCCGAGGCGACGGCAGCCGCGATATCGGCCGCATGGCGGACGCCTGCTTCTACGATGTCGGCTCGGCCGGCGGCCACCGGCGTCTGGCGCGGGCCGAGTTCCCGCTCTCCGCCGTGCCGGAAGGCATGAAGCCGCAGGAGTTCGTGCTGCGGCGTCTGCAGACGCGCAAGCTGCGCGCCATCACCGCCCGCCCGGCCGCTCCCGAAGCCGGCACGGAAGCCGCCCCGGCGGAAAAGACCGCTGCCGCTCAGGCGGCGACCGCTGATGCGGCGTCCACCGCCCGCCCGGAAAAGGCCGCCGACGGCAAGTCCGCCGAGAGCAAGCCCGCACGCAAGACCGTATCCACACGCCGTGTGCGCGAACATCCCCGGCGCAGCACGCCCGCGCCGGACAGCCACGGCGGACGCGGCAACGCGGACGAGGAAAGCGAACGCGAGAACGACTAAGGCCTGTTGCCCCTGTTCATTGTTTGGGGGGAAGGGGAACCCCTCGCTCTGCTGTCGATGCCTGTAAGGCCTTACGGCCTAACAGGCACGGCCCTACGGGCCGCCTTTCGGTCGCGCTCTGCTGTCGATGCCCGTAAGGCTCCTGCGTCGCCTAACGGGCACGGCCTACGGCCGCCTTTCGGTCGCCGCCTGCGCGGGAGGCCCAGCCTTTTCACAGCGAAGCGAGAAAAGGCGTTCTCGCCATCCTTCCCCCAATCCCCCATTCTTCCCCAGCGCGCTTTTATCTTGGGCCCCCATCCTTCACGTACGGGAAAAGGCGAGAGCCGCGCAAAGACGACCCACCGGCAGCGGGAAAGCTCCGCTCGCTTTTTTCCGGCAAGTCTGGCAGGATCGACGGTAAATCATCCCTGAGGAGGTCCCGCCATGCTTTCCACCGTCATGCCTCGTGATCCCCGTGCGTCTGAAGCGCAAACAGCCGGGCAGCTGCCGCCGCCGCACGGCGGACGCGGCCTGCAGTGCTGTCAGGTTCCCCCGGAAGAAGCGGCGGAACTGCTGGCCCGTGCCGCCAGTCTGCCGCGCATCGAGGTCAGTTCCCGCGCCGAGGGGGATATCCTCATGTTGGGCAACGGGGCCTTTTCGCCCCTGCGCGGTTTCATGGGGCGGGAGGACTGGCAGAGCGTCTGTCGGGACATGACCCTGGCCGACGGCACGTTCTGGCCTGTGCCCATCACGCTGGACGTGGCGGAAGAGGTCGCGGCGGCGCTGCGTCCCGGGCAGGAGGCGGCACTCTGGCGCGAGGGGAGTTGTCTGGCCATCATGCAGGTGGAGGAAGTCTGGCCCCTGACGGCGGATGACCGCCGCCGGGAGTGCGAGCAGGTCTTTCGCGGGCGCGGCCCGGCTTCGGATCGCTTCTGGGAGACGGCCCCCGACGACCATCCCGGCGTGCGGATGGTACTGGCGCAGCAGCCGTACAATGTGGCCGGAACGTTGCGCGTGCTGGCCCATAGCCGCATGGCGGAACAGTTCCCGGATCTCATTCTTGATCCGCTGCCCCTGCGCGAGGCGCTGCATGCGCGGGGCTGGCGGGACGTGGCGGCTCTGCAGTTGCGCAATCCCATGCACCGCTCGCATGAATACCTGGCCAAGATCGCGCTGGAAGTTTGCGACGGGGTGGTCATCCATTCGCTGGTGGGCGCACTGAAGCCCGGCGACATCCCGGCGGCTGTGCGCCTGCGCTGCATCGACACGCTGGTACGGCGTTATTTCGTGCCGCAGCACGTCATCCAGGCGGGCTATCCGCTGGACATGCGCTACGCCGGCCCGCGCGAGGCCCTGCTCCATGCGCTCTTCCGCCAGAACTACGGCATTTCCCGTCTCATCGTGGGCCGGGATCATGCCGGCGTGGGGGACTACTACGGCCTCTTCGAGGCGCAGGAGATCTTCCGCCATATCCCCCAGCCTTCCGATCCGGCCAAGCGCCTGCACACGCAGGCCCTGCCGCTGGACTGGACGTTCTACTGCACGGCCTGTGACGGCATGGCCAGCCTGCGCACCTGCCCGCACGGGCCGGAGGAGCGGGTCATCCTTTCCGGCACCCGGCTGCGCAAGCTGCTTTCGGAAGGCCAGCCCGTGCCCGATCACTTCGGACGTCCTGAAGTGCTGGAGATACTGCGCGAATACTACGCCGGCCTGAGCGAGGCCGACCGCCCTGTCATCCGTTTGCAACAGGCCTCGACGCAGCCGGATGCGCTGCAGGCACAAGAGCGCCGGCGCGGTTAGAGCAATTCCCCATTGAAAATGGGGATGGCTCTGGTAGTCGCGAGAGCGACTACCCGCAAGCGAACACACGGAAAAACCACGCTTTTTCCGTAGTCTGAGGGCAGCGTCAGCAGGGAAATTGGCCACGATTTCCATGAGAATCCGCTCAAAAACGCTGGCCGCGCCATTCGCTGTCTCACAGCGTGAAAGCCCCTGTTGCCCTGCATACGCAATGTCCGGCAGCTAGCCTGGCTGCGGGACATTGCGCATAGATGACGGCAAAAACGACAATGCACGTTCAGCATTCGGGCCGTCGCAAGGTATTGCCGCACATGGTCTCTTCTTTCGGGACGCTTGATCATTTCCTGCTGAAGCGCGAAGCGTTAACCATACGGTTTGTCGTATCGCGAGAAAAACGCGGTTTTTCCGCCCTTGGTGGGTCGGAAGACGTTGTGCTGCCGCCTCGTGTGCCGTCCTTTTCAAGTTCAAGGGTAAAACGCTCTTGACGCTATTTATATTTTTTTACTTATTTGATAGTCTTTTGTTGCGGTCGTGGCCCGGAAAGGCCAGGAGAACCTTGCCGGGGACGTTTCCTGCCGACGGGGAAACGCCTCGCCGGGCGTCGATGTGCCCTCCGCCCGTCCGGAGGGTTTGAGGCCCTCAAAACATGCCGTATGCAGGGGGAACCCAGAGGGAACCGGCAAAGGCAAAGCTCAATGCCGGCAAGCCTAATCCTGAAGTTCTCGGACCTTCCCTTGCCGTGACGGATTTGTAAGGCCTCTTGCAATGGAAAGACATTTGGAGGTGCATATATGCCGCTCGAACATGAATTTTTCTCACAAGAACAGGTTGATACTTTGTACAACCTTGCAAAAGCGCGTGGTCTTCCTGTTGACTCTATGCGATATGATGAATTTATTAATTATGTATATGGTGATATGCAGTGGAATGCATGTTCTTTTATTGAGCTATCGCTCTATCAAAGTACCCCTTCTTTATCAGAGAATATTTCAGTTTCCACTGAAGTAGTGACGCTTTTGTTCGATGGTGAGAGGCTGTATTGGAATCAGGGGAAAATTTCAACGTCATGGCCTGCCTATTCAGGTTCAGAGGAGTATTTGACGGTAAAAAATTATAGTGTCGAAGCGCAAAAAAAGAAAGATGAAGGGCCTATCCCCGCAGGCTGGTATAGTGTGAAGCAAGACAGGTATCAGGAGCGTCCGTATGGTTTCATTGGAATGAGGACCTGGCCCGGCGGCAGCAAATCATGGGGCAATCACCGTATTTGGCTTGAGCCTGAAGCGGGAACGAATACATATGGAAGAACAGGGATGAGCATACACGGCGGCGATGTCCCTGGATCTCGTGG
The DNA here is from genome assembly GCF_944324525.1 of uncultured Desulfovibrio sp. GTDB lineage: Bacteria > Desulfobacterota > Desulfovibrionia > Desulfovibrionales > Desulfovibrionaceae > Desulfovibrio. Next base: position 11,249 of record NZ_CALUWS010000038.1, on the reverse strand, counting down.
ATGTATCGATCTTGTTCGTGGCATGGAAGCATTTGCCCAACGGTTCAGAAAATATGGTAAAGATATGCGGCTGGAAGTGAGATATCCCGGGAACTAGCATGAATAATAGAATTTTCTCCTTCAAACTTTCTCTCGGGGAATGTCTCTGGCTGCTTGTTTGTGCCCTCATGACGGCGTTATGGGCAAGCGAAGTCTGGATAGTCCACAGCGAACCGGAAGAATACGCGTACCTGTGGGGCAGTGAAGGGCCGGTGGCCAACGTGTGGTATTACGACTCGGAATGTCTGTACCTGCTTCATCTTACGATTTTGATCGTCTGGTTTCTGTCTGGGATATGGCTTTGTTTGTGCCGATGGGCATTGAGGCGAAAGTTGCTGTTCGTGCACTTTTGCTTGAGCCTGCTGTGGCTGGCGACTGCCTGCATCACAACCTATTTTGGGGATGGTTAGTACGCGTTTTGCTATTCGGAAAGCAGGCGGCTCGCGGCGTAAAGAGGCGGATACTCGTGATGCGCCTGCCGGACCGAGAAAGCGTATGGAGCCTTACCTTGACCTGATCTAACAAAAAAAGCCGCTCCGGGAAATTGCCTTCTCTCCCGTGAGCTGCCCGCTATCGTCCTCCTTCCAGCCGGGGAGCGACTGCTCCCGGCCTTTTCCGCTGAAGCGGGCCGGGGCGCGCCTTAGGGCCTGTTGACACTAGTTTTACAAATAATTTCAATATATAAGCCTTGTCTCCCGTACACACTCCGCTTGCCATAGAGGCGGGGTTGCCTCGTTTCCCTGACTCTTCCCCCGGTAAAAGCACGCTGGGGAAGAGATGGGGGAAGGGGAACCCCTCCAGCGCCGGCGGCGATCCAACGGGCGGCCCGCAGGGCCGTGTCCGCTAGGCGACGAAGGAGCCTTACAGGCATCGACAGCAGAGCGCGACCGAAAGGCGGTCCGTAGGGCCGTGCCTGTTAGGCCGTAAGGCCTTACAGGCATCGACAGCAGAGCGAGGGGTTCCCCTTCCCCCCAAACAGACAGCGAATAGTGTTGACAGGCCCTAAGCGGATTCTCATGGAAATTGTGGTCAATTTCCCTGCGGACGCTGCCCTTACCTGTGGAAAAAGCGTGGTTTTTCCGTGTGTTCGCTTGCGGCTAGCCGCTCTCGCGACTACCAGAGCAATCCACATTTTCAATGGGGAATTGCTCTTGCTCCTGAGCGGGAGCCGTGCTAGGCAGGGGGCAACTCAGGGCGGGGTGCAAGTCCCCACCGGCGGTGATGGGTGTTGGTCGTGTGGGCCGCGCCACAAGCCCGCGAGCGCCTCCAGCGAGGGTCAGCAGAACCGGTGTGAATCCGGTGCCGACGGTAACAGTCCGGATGAAAGAGTATCTTGTTGGCAGCGGACACGCGTGTCGTGTCTGGCTGCGCGCCCTGATGCCGTATATCAGACCACGGAGTTTGGTTTATGCATCAGTTTTCTTCCCACTCCCCTCTTGTCTCCCCTTCCGTCACCGCTGCACCGGCTGTACCTGCCACGTCGGATGCCCCCGCCGCATTTCTGGCCAGATCTCCCGAGCAGCGCCTGCAGGCGGCGCTTGACGCCCTGCGCGCCGGAAAGGGCGTGCTGGTCCTTGATGATGAAGACAGGGAAAACGAGGCGGACATCATCTATGCCGCCGAATCCTGCACCGAGGCCCAGATGGCCCGCCTCATCCGGGACGGCAGCGGCATCGTCTGCCTCTGTTTGACGGAGGAGGCCTGCGCGCGTCTGGACTTGCCGCCCATGTGCGCGCGGAATACCAATCGCCAGCAGACCGCCTTCACCGTCAGCATCGAGGCCGCCGAAGGCGTGAGCACCGGCGTTTCCGCCGCCGACAGGCTGCGTACGGTGCAGGCGGCCATCCAGCCGCAGGCCCGCCCCGCCGACCTGCGCCGCCCCGGCCATGTCTTCCCGCTGCGGGCCAGGCCCGGCGGCGTGCTGGAGCGCCGCGGCCACACGGAGGCGGTCATCGATCTCATGCTGCTTGCGGGTTTGCGGCCTTGCGGATTGCTCTGTGAGCTGACCTTGCCGGACGGCCGCATGGCCCGGCGTGATGAGGCGGCCGCCTATGCCCGGCAGCACGACATGCCGCTCTGCACGGTGGAGGATATCGCCCGTCACCGGGCGCGCCATGCCGTATAATGCAGACGGCCGCCCCGTCAGGGCGTGTTATCTTTGAAAAAGAGAACACGCCCTAACTTACGATCATGGCGGAGCCGGAGACGGACACCATCAGCATCCCCTGCCCTGAAGTGGCCTCGGTAAGGTTGATGCGCACGCCGTATACGGCATTGGCGCCGCGCTGCAGGGCTTCACGCTTCATCATGTCCAGCGCGATCTTTTCGGCTTCCTTGGCTTTCGCGGAAAAGGCATTGGATTTCATGCCGAAAAAATCCGTTATGGAGGACAGCAGGGAAGAAATGGGGCCTGTCCCCAAGATGCAGTACCCGGAGACGAGGCCGCAGTCTTTTTCCGTCCCGCGCGGCTGCAAGGTCGTGATGAACATCGTATCGATAAAATCTTGTGACACGCTCTTACTCCTCGTGTGCATATGATGATTTGGGAAATATCCCCTTCATGCCGGCAGGTGTTCACTGCTTTTCGATTGAAAAGCGCTTTCGACGGGGAGCGGGCCATGCCGGGGATAGGCGGCGCATGCCGGGAACGGCCACGTTTACGCCCATTCTTGTGCTGATACAGATGTTCTGGGCCGGAAGCAATCGGCAAAAGGAAAAGAAAAAGGGACGCACACAAGTGCGTCCCCGAAATCTCTGGCGCGCCCGACAGGATTCGAACCTGTGGCCTTTGGCTCCGGAGGCCAACGCTCTATCCAACTGAGCTACGGGCGCGCAGGTCTCTACCATGCCTTCCCGGGCTGGTCTTGTCAATGAAAAAAACTTGCGTCCCGGGCTGTCAAGGCGGGCCGTTCTCCCCTATACTGTCGGCATGACGGTTTGCAAAACCCTTCTTCTCGGCGTCAGCGGCGCCAGCGGCATGCCGCTGGCCCTGCGCTTCCTGCGGCAGTGCCGGGCGTTGCCCGGACTGGAGCTGCACCTCATCCTGTCGCGGGGGGCCGAGGCCGTCCTCAGGGCCGAGGGAGGCCCGCCGCCTGACGCCTTCGCCCGGCTGGCGCATGTGACGCACGCGGCGGACGATATGGCCGCGCCCCCTGCCAGCGGTTCCTGGCGGCACGACGGCATGGTCATCGCGCCCTGTTCCATGAATACGCTGGGCGCGCTGGCGGCCGGGGTGACGGGCAATCTGCTGCAGCGGGCGGCGGACGTCTGCCTCAAGGAGCGGCGGCCGCTCGTGCTGGTGACGCGGGAAAGTCCGCTCTCCCGCATCCATCTGCGCAATATGCTGACCTTGCAGGAAGCCGGAGCCGTCATCATGCCCTTTTCGCCGGGCTTTTATCTGCAGCCCCGCACGCTGGACGAGATGCTCGACCAGTTTTGCGGCCGCATCCTCGATCAGCTGACCATCGACCATCCCCTCGGGCGCTGGGGCGACGCCCCTGTCCCGCAAACGACCGCACACAAGGAGCAACCATGAGCAGCATCACCTGGTACGGCCATTCGGCCTTCGTCATCAGCAGCGAGGTGGACGGCGCGCGCCGCAGCCTCTGCATCGACCCCTTCCTGACGCCCGCCTCCGGTACGGATGCGGACGGTCTGGGCCCGCTGGACATCGTGCTGGTGACGCACGATCACGCGGACCATGTGGGCGACGCCGTGAGCCTCTGCAACAAGACCGGGGCCATGCTCGGGGCCATCGTCGGCACGGCGGAAAAACTGGTCGCCCAGGGCGTGCCGCAGGCGCAGCTGCTCAACGGCATCGGCTTCAACATGGGCGGCACGGTGGAGCACGCCGGTTTTGCCGTGACCATGATCCCGGCCTTCCATTCCAGCGAATCCGGCTGTCCGGCGGGCTACATCATCCGCACGCCCGACGGCCTCACGGTCTACCATGCCGGGGATACCTGTCTGTTCAGCGGCATGGCTCTCTGGGGGCAGCTCTATCCGCTGGACGTGGCGCTGCTGCCCGTGGGCGGCGTTTTTACCATGGACGCCCGGCAGGCCGCGCAGGCCTGCGCGCTGCTCGGCTGCAAGAGCGTCATCCCCATGCACTGGGGCACCTTCCCGGTGCTGGCGCAAAATACGGAGGAATTCAAGCGTGAGCTGGGCCTGCGCGCCCTGGATTGCCGCTGCATCGACATAATGCCCGGCAAGACCGTAAGCTTTGCCTGAGCCGCTCCGTAAGGGGGATAATTTCCTGCCGGACGGCAACATCTTCCTCCGTCCAGAGGGACAGGGGACACTTCCGAAAATATCACGGGGGACGTCATCACGCCTGCGCGCGGACGTCCCCCGTTCGCTGTCATCCGGCCGGAGCCGCTGCCGGGACTGTCGGCCCGCCCCGCCGTACCGGGTATGGGAACCAGAGCGTTTTGCCGTTGAAAAACACATGACGCGAGCGGCGGTACAGCGTCACCCGGCCCCAAATGGACGGAAAACCGCGTTTTTCCGCGAAACGACAGGCCGCATGATGTGAAAGGCAAGGCCTTTCACGCGAAAAAGGCTCTAAAAAGAGACCTGCCAGCGCTCCCAGGAAAAATTGCTCAGGAATTGGGGGGGTATTCGCGGTCCCAGAGGAGGATGGATGATGCCGCATCTGCCCGATACTTTATGCACGGCTCCCCAGTGCCTTTCTTCCGCATCGTCCCGGGGAACAAGATATCCCTCGATGATATAGGCATCCGGCGTTTCCGCAACGATGTCTCCCATACGGAACGAGAGATGTTCCTCACCGATCTCCTGCAAAAAACGCGAGAACCGCTTCCGGATACACTCTCGGGCTTGTGCCGCGGTGATGGTCGTCTTGTCCGCCATTGTCGTCGAAACGTCTTGTGTCATCGTCCGATCCCGCATGGCCTGAACAGGTGCATTTCTTATGTCGCCGGACCGACCTTCAGCGCAGGCGGATGAGGACAGCAGGAGCAGTGCGGCAATAACGAAGCCTTTTTTCACACAAAACGCCGGCATGCCCGCCTACCTGAAAAACGTGGACCGGACTTTTTTCCAGGGCGTGCACAGTTCGGGCGGAGCTGAGAGTCGTGTGCAGTCCTCACCGTAAAGTGAGCTTTCTTGGAGGACCGTTTCCGGTCCGAACACCTTGGAGTCGGGCATATCGAATATATTGCTGGCATACAGCAGCTTGTGTGTCGCGTTATCAAGTATTTTATAAAATGCCGGTTATGATAGGCCAGAGAGAAACAAACTGTCATAGATAGCGCAGACTCTGGCTATGTAGCATGGCGATTCGATGGAGAAGCAGTTCGTTTCAGCATATTCCCGCATCTTTATGAAAAAGGCATAATAGCAGTAGGGAACAGCCACAAAAGCAGGAAAAGGAAAAGAGCACATTTTTCATGGCACTTTTGCAACCTAGCGCTTCCGAGCTTGCACCACCTTCCCGGACTTGCAGGAGCAACCCCGCTTCGCGAACGGGGCCATCACTCAGGCAGGTCCTCCCCCCTTCTTCCGTACATGCGTCGGAGAAAAGGAGGGAGGGCCTGTCAACAGCCTCTAGCGGTTGTAGAAGTTGATCAGGCAGCCGTCGAGGATGATCTGCCGTTCGTCGTCCGTCAGCTCGCCGAGGCGGAAGGTGCAGGGCCGGGCCGGGCCGCCGTCGGCGGGCAGTATCCAGCCGGCGATTTCGCTGGCCTTCGCTTCCACGGCTTCGCGCACGGCGGGCAGCAGGATGCAGTCCTCGACGGCAAGGCTCTCCGCCAGTCCCGCATCGCCCAGCAGGGGCAGCATGCCCCAGTTGATGAGATTGGAGCGGTAGCGCTTGGTGGCGTACTCCACGGCGATGTTGGCCCAGCCGCCCAGCACCTTCTGGCAGGAGGCCGCCTGTTCGCGGGCCGAGCCGTCGCCGGGCTTGCGGGCAAAGACCACGGAACCGATGCCGATGCGGGACAGGTCGGCCAGCATGGCTTCACAGAGGGCGGGCTCGATCTCCCGGAAGGGCGCGCACCAGGTCTCCAGCGCGGCGCGGACGGTAGCCTCGTCCTGGGCGAGGCGGGCCGTTTCCACAGCCTGCGTCTCCTTGGCGCGGCCCACATAGGCCGGGTCCTTGCGCGACAGGGTGAACTCCGCCAGCTTGAGCGGGTTGGAACGCAAGGAGGACGTTTCCCCGGAGGGGATGAGCTCGTCCGTGGTGGTGACCGGGTCCGTGATGACCGAGGCCACGCGCAGCAGCAGATGCGGCGGCAGGGCGCTCATGGCCGGCCAGTCGGCGATATTGGGGCCGCGCTTGAGTTCGGCGTCCGCTTCGGGATGGTCGAAGCCGTTGTAGACGCGGCGTCCGTAGACCAGCGGATCGAAACGGTAGCTCAGATCGACGTTCCTGAGGCGCGCGCTGTCCCAGTCCAGTTCCGTGGCCGGAGTGAGACGGCCGCCGTTGGCCGCCGTGGCGGCGATGGAGCGCGCGTCCATGAGGGCCACGCCGGACACCTGCCCGTTGCCGGGCTTGGAGCCTTCGCGGTTGGGGAAGTTGCGCGTGGAGTGCCGGATGGAGAGCGCCCCGTGAGCGGGCGTATCGCCCGCGCCGAAGCAGGGGCCGCAAAAGGCGTTCTTGATGACCGCGCCCGCTTCCATGAGCTTGGCGATGGCCCCGTTACGCACCAGCGCCAGGGCCTGCGGTTCGCTGGCCGGATAGACGGACAGCGAGAACTCGCCGTTGCCCGTGCTCTGCCCGTCCAGGATGGCCGCGGCCATGCAGCAGTTCTCAAAGGAACCGCCCGCACAGCCGGCGATGATGCCCTGATCCGTCCACAGGCCGCCGTCATGGAATTTTTCGCGCAGCTTGAGGCCTTCGCCCGCCGCGCCGAACTGCTTCACGGCCTCGGCTTCCACGGCGGCGAGCAGTTCCTCGCCGTGGCGGGCCACTTCGGCCACGGGATAAACGTTGCTGGGATGGAAAGGCAGGGCCATCATGGGCGGCACGGCGGCCAGATCGACCCGTACGAGGCGGTCATAGCAGGCCGGGCCTTCGGGCCGCAGGGGCGCGTAATCGGCCTCGCGGCCGTGCAGGGCCAGGTACTCGCGCACCTTGTCGTCCGTCACCCAGATGGAGGAAAGACAGGTGGTCTCCGTGGTCATCACGTCGATGCCGCAGCGGTATTCCACGGAAAGACCTTCCACGCCCGGCCCGGCGAATTCCATGACCCGGTTCTTGACGAAGCCGTCGGCAAAGACCTTGCCGATGATGGCCAGCGCCACGTCCTGCGGGCCCACGCCGGGCTGCGGCGCATTCTCCAGCCAGATGAGCACCACTTCCGGGGCGGGCACGTCATAGGTCTTGCCGAGCAGCTGCTTCACGAGCTCCGGCCCGCCTTCGCCTATGGCCATCGTGCCCAGCGCGCCGTAGCGGGTATGGCTGTCCGAACCGAGGATCATCTTGCCGCAGCCGGCCATCATCTCGCGGGCGTACTGATGGATGACCGCCAGATGCGGCGGCACGAAGATGCCGCCGTACTTGCGGGCCGCGGTCAGGCCGAAAAGGTGGTCGTCCTCGTTGATGGTGCCGCCCACGGCGCAGAGGCTGTTATGGCAGTTGGTCAGGGCGTAGGGCACGGGGAAGCGCTTGAGGCCGCTGGCCCGCGCCGTCTGGATGATGCCCACATAGGTGATGTCATGGGACGCTAGGGCATCGAAGCGCAGGCGCAGGGTCGTCTCCCCTTCCGGCGCGGTATTGTGGGCCGAGAGGATGCGGTGGGCCAGGGTGGCCCGGCGGGCGGCCGCGCAGTCGATGCCGCGGGCGGCGGCTTCCTCTTCGGAGAGCAGGTGGCCGTCATCGACGATGACGGGAGAATCTTGCAAGCTGATCATGGCGTTCCCTGTGGTGAAAGGTCTCTGGATACGAAACCGTTCCGCCGGAAGCCGTGTGCGGGGTAACGCATGTCCCGCAAGGGCGGGCTGGGCAGACGGTTTTTCCCTGGATCTGCGCCGTGCGGCACGCGGCGCAGTATGCCACAGGGCCGCATGCCTTGCAATGCGGCCGGCTCCCTCCGACAGCCGGCCCCGCAGGCGGAGGGGAGGCTGGCGCAACAAAAAAAATGAATTTGAGAAAAAAAGCACTAACCTCTTGTCGACGGCTGCCGTTTTGGGCACACTCCCCCCGAACGCTGCGGAGGTGCATGGACATGGGTTTCTTTTACGGCTTGTTTTCCTCGGCGACCTTCGGCCTCATCCCCTTTTTCAGCATCCCCCTCATGCGGGGAGGCATGAGCGCCGAATGCGCCCTGTTCTACCGCTTTCTCATCGCGTCCCTGACGCTCGGGCTCATCCTGCGTCTGCGCGGCGAGCGCTTCAGAGCGCCGTTGCCCATGCTGGGCGGGCTCTGCCTGTCGAGCCTCTTCTACCTGCTGGCCGCGCTGCTCCTGTTCTGGAGCTTCCGCCACATGCCCAGCGGCATGGCCTCCACCATCCAGTTCCTCTATCCGGTGCAGGTCATGTTGATCATGGTCTTTTTCTTCCATGAACGCTTCTCGTGGATTACCGCCGCGTCCATCGCGCTGGCCGTGGCCGGGGTCTACATGCTCGGCGGGGACAGCACGAGCGGCGAGGTCTCCCTGCTGGGCTTCGTGATGGCGCTGCTGTCGAGCCTCTGCAACGCGCTGTACATCATCGGCCTGCACGTCACCCGCAAGCCGGGCCTGAGCGGTCTGGCCGTCACCTTCTGGGTGCTGGCCTTCGGGGCCGCCATGTCCTTCATCAGCGCCCTGCTGACGGACAGTTTCCGTCTGCTCGTCTCCTGGGACGAGCTCCTCCATGTGCTGGGGCTGGCCATCATCACGGCGCTGCTCAGCAACCTTACGCTGGTGCTGGCCGTGGAGCGCATCGGCTCCACCCTGGCCTCGGTGCTCGGCGTCATGGAACCGCTCACGGCCGTGGTGGTGGGGATCATCGTCTTCCATGAGCCCTGCACGGCGGCGGTCTTTTCCGGCGTGGGGCTCATCTGCGGTTCGGTGCTGCTGGTCATGCTGGGCCCCCAGCTGCTGGCCCTGGCCAGACGGCAGGGGCGGACGCCAGGATGGACGAAGGGCAGCGGACAGCAAGCCTGAGCATCTCCGCACGAAGACCATCCGCAAGCCGGGTGGTTTTTTTGTCCCGGCGGGACGACAGCCCGGCGGCAGGACATGAAAAAGGGAGGCCCCGCAGGGCCTCCCGCTTGAGGAGCGGCGGCATGCCGCCGATGGCTGTCCGGCTATGCGGCGTCCTTCTTGAAGAAGACCGGCAGATCCCGGCTGCCGAGCACGCGTTCGCGCATCTCTTCTTCGGGGATCTTGCTCCATTCGGCCCGCTTGGTGAAATAGAAGATCACGCCAAGGGTGATCCAGGCCAGCATGATCCAGCGCGGGGCCGCGCCGATGAGCGCGGGCGAGCCGGGCGTCAGCAGGAGCAGGATGCAGATGATGGAAACGGCCGCGCCGATGATGCAGATCACCGGCTTGCTGCCGCGCTGCTCCGCCGGCTGGCTGCTGGTCAGGCGGTAGCCGGCAAGGCAGGTGTACAGGTAGGCGATGGCCGTCCCCACGGCGGACATGTCCACGATCCAGCCCACAACGGCGCGGCCGCACCAGGGCGTCAGCAGCACGATGCAGATGGTGAAGACGATGGACTTGTAAGGCGAGTGGAAGCGGGGATGGATGTCCGCGAACCACTGAGGGATGATGCCGCCGCGGGCCATGCTGAGCAGCAGGCGGGTGGTGGCCACATAGAAGCCGTTGATGCCGGTGCAAACAGCGCCCAGCACGGCCGTGGCCAGCACCACGGCGCCGAACTTGCCGTAGGCCATCTCGCAGACCACGCCCGTGGCCCAGGCCGTTTCGCCCTTGGCCTTGAGGGCGGCCATGTTGGCCAGCATCTCAGGATAGGGGATGGCGATGGCCACGGCAAAGGTCACCATGGCATAGAGCAGCCCGCCCCAGATGATGGCCGCCAGCATGATGTTGCGGGCCTTCTTGGGCGAGAAGGAGAATTCCTCGGCCACCTGCGGCACGGTGTCGAAGCCCACATAGAGGAAGGGGGAGATGGCCACGATGGCCAGGATGGAGGTCATGGGCGAACGCCCTTCGGCGAAGACGGGGTTCAGGTTGCTGAGCTGAGCGGTCTCCAGCGACGTGGAGCCGAAGAAGAGCAGCAGGATGCCGACGCTGAGGGCAAAGGCGAGGATGACCTGGAGCGTGCCGGCGATGCTGATGCCCCGGTAATTCATAATGCCGAAGAACAGCGTGGCCGCGCACATGAGCAGCACTTCGCCGGTATAGACCTTCCAGCCGGCGATGGTGTAGAGCTCCCCGAAGTCGAAGACCCCCGGCAGCAGGAAGCGCACCAGCAGGCCGAGGGCCGAGATGTTGATGCAGATGATGACCGCATAGCCCAGCACCAGGGCCCAGCCGCAGATGAAGGCGGCCGTCGGCCCGTAGCCGATGTAGGCATAGGCGTATTCGCCGCCGGCCACGGGACAGTATTCGATCATGTAACTGTAGACCACGGCCACGAAGCAGAGCAGCAGCGCGCCCACGCCAAAGGCGATGAGCGTGGCCAGCGGGCCGGAATTGGGCAGGAAGGAGTCGCCGGGCAGCACGAAGCAGCCCCAGCCGACGATGCAACCAAGGGCCAGCGCCCAGACCTGTGAGGGCTTGAGCGTCTTTTCAAGGCGTTGCGAGGGGTGGGTATTCGCCATGAGCATCCTCCAGAGAGAACGGGTTGATGCGGCGCAGCCGCATGAATCGGTCCTGGCCGGCGCCATTGCGTCGGGATGCGTATCCTGAAACCGGGGGCGAGATCTCCTCCGGCGGCAATGCGCCGTACGGGCTGTATCAGAGCGGATACGGGCGGGGAGAGCGGGCTCCCCGCCCCTCGTAAGCACGATGTGCGGAGCCTGTCCGCGTCGCGGGCGTCATGCCGTCGGCATCACGTCCCGAGGGAAGGCCCGGCCGCTAGGAGGCCACGCAGGAGCGGACCGAAGCGGACTTGGGCGCGTCCTGTCCCTTCTGGCCCCTGGGATCATAGGTACGCACCGTGGTGATCTTGTTCTGGGTGAAGAAGTCCAGGCCGTCCTTGCCCTGCACCTTGTCCGTCCCGAGCAGCGACCCCTTGATGCCGCCGAAGGGCACATAGGGATGCGGCGCGCAGATGCCCACGTTGACGCCCACCAT
>NZ_CALUWS010000037.1 GCF_944324525.1 uncultured Desulfovibrio sp. | reverse complement strand
GGAGGGCCGTGCCCGTTAGGCGACAAAGGAGCCTTACGGGCATCGACAGCAGAGCAACCCGCTCCCGCGCCGGCGGAGGGGTTTCCCTTCCCCCCAACAGGCAACAAATAGTGTTAACAGGCCCTAAGGACGCGGATATTTGGCGTAAATGGCCTCCACGGCTTCCACATCCCGCGCGGAGCCGATGAAGAGCGGCGTGCGGGCGTGGAGTTTGTCGGGCTGCCGGTCGAGGATGCGGCCGTAGCCGTCCGAGGCTTTGCCGCGCGCCTGTTCGGCCAGGAAGGCCAGCGGATTGGCTTCGCACATAAGGCGGAGCTTGCCGTTGGGTTTGGCCTTGTCCGGCGGGTACATGTAGATGCCGCCGTAGATGAGCGTGCGGTGGAAGTCCGCCACCAGCGAACCGACGTAGCGGGCGGAGTAGTTCTTGCCGTTGGATGCCGGCGCGGTATGGAACCATTCCACCGCTTCGCGCGTGGCCTCGTCCCAGTTCTGGCGGTTCCCTTCGTTGACGGAGTAGATATACCCCTGTTCGGGGATGGTCATGTCAGGATGCGAAAGCAGGAACTCGCCCACGCCGGGGTCGAGGGTGAAGCCGTGCACGCCCTGCCCGGTGCTCAGCACGAGCATGGTGGACGGGCCGTAGAGCACATAGCCTGCGGCGACCTGCTTCCAGCCGGGCTGGAGGACCTCTTCCAGCGTCACTTCACCGCTGTTGCCTTCAGGGCGACGCAGGATGGAGAAGATAGTGCCCACGTTGACGTTGACGTCGATGTTGGAGGATCCGTCCAGAGGGTCGAAGATCAGGATATAGTCCCCGCGCGGGAACTCGGGCCGCACGCGGATGAGGTCCGGCTCTTCCTCGCTGGACATGGCGCACAGCGCACCGCAACGCTCCATGCGGTACATCATGATGCGGTTGGCGATGTCGTCCAGCTTCTGGACGTTTTCGCCCTGCACGTTGATCTCCCCGGTGCCGCCGAGCACATCCAGCAGCCCCGCCTTGTTGATGCGGAAGGCGATGGACTTGCCCGAGAGGATGAGATCATACAGCAGCCCGGTGAACTGACCCGTGGCATGCGGCGACTTTTTTTGATGCAGGAGCAGGTGTTCGGTAACCGTGACTTCAGTATTCATGCTCATGTTTCCTCATCGTGCCGGATGCGTGCGGCATCAGTTGCGCGGTCCGAAGGGACTGGGCCGTCCCCCCGGCAGCGTTGCGGGCTTGGACGGTTCCTCGGATGCGGCGGGCTGCCCCTCTGTCGCCTTTTCCTGAACCTCAGCGGGCTTTTCCGCCGGGGCGGGCTTTTCCGCAGGCGCGGCCTTTTCGGCTCCACCGGCCTGTGCGGGCGCGGCGGCATCCTGCGTGCCTTCAGTCGGGGTTTCGGCGGGAGCGGCGGCGTCAGCCGTTTCATCAGCCGGACGGCTTGCCCGCGGCCCGAAGGGGCTGGGCATCTGGATGGTCGGACGCGGCTCCGGCTTGGGCGTATCCGGGATCTCCAGCGCTTCATCGGGGATCTGCAGGCGGCGGCGTTGCGGACGGCGCACCTGCACGTTCTCGCCCTCGAGCTGACGCTCCTGCACGCGGGACTTGCGCTGGGGCGCGGGCTGGCCGGGCTCGAGCACGGACTGCTCGCTGCCGGGCTGGATGTCGTGCGGCTGCTGCGTGGCCCGGATCTCGGCGTCCGCGGCGCTCAACGGATCGAGCGTATCCTCGGACACGCCGAACTGCGGCGTGGCGGACGTGGTGTCTTCGTCCTTCTTCTTGCGTTCGGGCTGCGGCGGAGGCGGCAGCTTTTCGGTGATCTGCGGGAAGAAAGGCGTCCCTTGATTGACGTCTCCGTTACCTTCGGGGAAGCTGCCGGACTCGACCACGGCAAAGATGAGCGGCAGGTTGCCGAGGTAGCGAACCTGGTAGTAGAAGCTGCCGCGATCGTTGGTGCAGGTGCCGCTGGTGCTCTTGCGGGCGGCGGTATCCCAATCCACGCCGGCCAGCGGCGTGGCGGCAAAGTCGTACTTGCCCGGCCAGAGCAGCGCCGTGGGCGAAAGGATGACAAGATCTTCGGGACTGCTGGAGAACTTGGAGAGCGCCCGCATGTCGAAGTGGGCCACCACCACGCCGAGGAAATCCACGCCGTCATAGAGCGGCGCGGCCAACATCACCTCGGGGCCCAGCGGGCTCTGCTGGACGTAGCCGCGCAGCGCACGGCTGTTCTGCTTTTTGTCCTCATAGAGCAGCGGGATGAAATCGAGGTTTTTCAGGCTGGGGCCGGGCTCATGCCCGAGCAGCGTGCCGTCATACTTGATGCCGGCAAAGCCGCTCACCCACGGGTAGTCGGCAAAGAGCTTGTCCAGCCATTCCCGCGTGGGAGCCCTGTCGGCGTTCATCATGGTCCGCTCGAAGCGGGAAAGCTCCACATCGATGCCCATCATGCAGGTGGACAGCGCCATGGCCCGCGGCGAAAGGTCGCCTTTTTCGCTGTAATCCACCTTGGCCGGCACGCTGATATACGAATACCAGAGATCCTTGGTGGTCTTCCAGGCGTTCTTGGTGGGCTGATAGGAACTGCAGGCGCACAGAGCCAGACTGCCTGCCAGCACCGTGCCGCACAGAAAGCTCGTTTTCTTCACGCGCGTCTCTCCCCTGAATCAGTTCTGCGCCCGGGCTTCGACGCGCTCGGCCAGCGCTTCGAGCACGTTGATGAGCTTTTCCTTGCCGGGCACGGCTTCAAGAGGCTGATCCGTAGCGGCCTCCAGCACGGGCTGGCCGGAGAGGCGGGCGCTCAGCGTGGCGATGCGCTGGCGCAGGTCGGCGCGCTCCTCGGAAGTGGCGGCCGCGTTTTCCAGCTCCTGATAGATGTCGAGAGCGCCCCGCAGATCGCCCTGCTCGGCCAGCACTTCGGCCATGGAACGCGTGCGCAGCGAAAAGCCCTCTTCGCTCTCTTCCGTGCTGCCGTCGGCCTGGGCGGCGGGGGCCACCACCACGCGCGGCGCGGCAGGCGTCAGGGCATCGGCGGACGCCACGGAAGACGTTTCCGCGAGCGCGTCGCCCTCTTCGGCGTCCGCTTCGTCCTCTTCGCCGGCAAAGCTGACCGGCATGTCCAGCTCGGCATCACGTGGCAGCGGCATGTCGGCGGGCAGCACATCGTCGTCGTTCTCCTCTTCCGCCGCGGGTTCGGCGGCGAAGGGATGCGCGACGGGCGCGGCCATATCCGCTTCGGGAGCGGCCGTTTCCGCTTCGGGGGCAAGGGCCTCAGCGGCGGGGGCGTCACCTGTCAGCGCTTCGTCGGCCGGAACTTCGGCGGCCGGAGCCTGCGTCGCGGTCTCGACCGGGGCCGAGGCGGCCAGCACCTTTTCCGCCACTTTGCCGGCGGCCGGCGTCAGTTCGCCGAGCACGGCATCCAGCCCCTTTTCCATGAGCGTGGTCACCGAAATGGGACCGTAGAGGAAATTGACCGCCATCAGGCGCAGGGCGGCCGACATTTCCGGCGACTCCCCGGCGGTGCGCAGGCACACGGCCCAGGCCTGCCAGAAATGCGCATAGGAGGAGAACAGGCGGCTCATCTCCCGCACATGGACGGTGCAGTCCTCCTGACGGCCGGCCTTGTACAGCAGCTCGATGAGGAAGAGGCGGGCCTCCATGTGTTCGGGATGGCGGCTCAGCCCGTGCTCCAGCGCGGCTACGGCCTCGTCGATCTCATTGCGCGAGGCATAGAGATGGGCCAGGGGCAGAAATACCTTGGAATTGGGTTCCAGTTCCAGAACTTCCTTGTACCATTCAATTTTTTCCGTCATCATCAGCCGTCCCGTTTGCGGCGTCCTTATCGGACGAGAAGAGATACAGCAACTCGTTTTCCCGGACATAGTGCAGACGCTCGCGGATCATTTTTTCCACGTACTGCTTGTCTGTCTGCAAAAGACGAATTTCCCGGCTCAGGGCGAGGTTTTCCCCGTCGATGCGAGCGATTTCCTGCTCCAGCGAAGCGTAAGTACGCTTGAGATCGCGATAGACCAGGATACCGCCTTCGCCCCAGACCATATGAAAAAACAAAACCAGATTGATGGCCCAGAGCGAGACGAGAATGGCGACCCGCGCGACCATCTACTGCAACACCCTGCGCCCGCCGGCTCCCATGCTGGGGCGCAATTCGGACAAAAAGACCGCCGTCGCCGTTTCCAGACGGCAGACGTCCGCCTCGACCAGCGCCATGCCGTCCACCTGCGCCAGAAAAGCCCGCAGAGCTTCCAGCTCACGGGCAAAGACCTGCTCAAGACCGCTGTCCTGCATTTGCGGCTCAAGCTCGAGGATCGTCTGTATGCAGTTCTTCAGCCGCAGCTGAAGTTTGCTTGCGCTGCTTTCCATAGAAGCCCACACAGTAATTGATACAGGAAAAGATGGCCATGAGCATGGCAAGATAGAGCAGCCATTCCCCCAGCCGCCACAGCTCATACCCCCAGTAGGGATAATGCAGGGTCAGGGGGATGATGGCGCATATCTGTAGCACCGTCTTGGCCTTGCCGAACTTGTCGGCCGCCAGCACTATGCCCTCGTCCATGGCGATGGCTCGCAGGCCGGTCACGATCAGTTCGCGGCATACCATGACGATGACCACCCAGGCCGGAACCCAGTGCAGATGGACGAACATGATGAGCACCGAACAGACGAGCACCTTGTCAGCCAGCGGATCAAGGAATTTCCCCATGCTCGTGACCATGTTCTGCCGGCGGGCGATATAGCCGTCCACCCAGTCCGTCAGCGAGGCGAAGCCGAAGGCGCAGGCGGCCAGAAAACAGAACACCGGCCCTTCAAAATACAAAAGGACAATAATCAGCGGCACCATCAGGATGCGCAGCAGCGTTATCTTGTTGGCCAGGTTCATGGGCAGTCGTCGGCTCCGAAAGGAATCATTCGGACTTAGCATATTTTCCGGCAAGATAAAAGCGGAAATACGCTGCTGTTCCCGGAGGGGCCGCAGCCCCTCCGGCGTGTACGCTATTCCGCGGGCGGGATGGCCGCCCTGCCGGCTTCCGCCGCCTCGGCGACGGCGTCGGCCACCTTCAGGAAGGCCTCCTTGGCGGCGCTCTCCTGATCCAGGAAGACCACCGGCACCCCCCTGTCCGCCGACACCACGGTGACGGGATCCAACGGGATCTCCCCAAGGAAGGGGACGCCGTAACGCGTGGCCAGCTCCTTGCCGCCGCCCTTCTTGAACAGGTCGATCTCCGTATGGCAGTGCGGGCAGACCAGACCGCTCATGTTCTCCACCACGCCGAGCAGCTTGCCTTCGGCATGGTGCAGGAAGTTGATGGCCTTGCGCACGTCGGCAAGGGAAATCTCCTGCGGGGTGGTCACGGCCACGCACAGCGCGTCGGGGATGAGCTTGAGCACGGTCATGTGCTCGTCGCCGGTGCCGGGCGGCGAGTCGATGAACAGAAAGTCAAGATCGCCCCAGGCCACATCGGAGAGGAACTGCCGGATGGCCGCCGTCTTCTTGGGGCCGCGCCAGAGGATGGCCGTATTGCGGTCCTGCAGGAGCGAGTCCATGGAAATGACGGAAAGATTGCCGTTGTAGCGGGAGGGCACGAGGGCATTGTCCTCGTTCATGTCGATGCCGGACGGCAGGCCCAGCAGATTGGGCACGCTGGGGCCGTGGATGTCCACGTCCATGATGCCCACCTTGAAGCCGCGATGGGCCAGCGCGGCCGCCACGTTGACGGTGACCGAGCTCTTGCCCACGCCGCCCTTGCCGCTCATGACGAAGATCTTGTGCCGGATGCGCTCCAGACGCCGGGCGATCGTTTCGTCCTGTTTGTTCATGGCGTTTTCGATGCAGCCCTCGCCCCCCGGATGCCCTGCCGAGGCGCAGGACGAGGCGGAGGAACAGGAAGAACAGGAAGCCATAGCCTTGCTCCTTGCTGAGGCGGATCTACCAGCCGTGATCGCCTACCAGATCCACGAAGGTGGCCGGGCCGAGATCCGTTTTTTCGATGATGGCCCCGCGGCGCTCCAGACGCAACAGACGCTGGTTGCGGGGTTTTGTCCCTACAGGAATAAGCAGGATGCCGCCGTCGTCAAGCTGTTGCAGCAGAGGCTGCGGGACGACCGGCCCGCCCGCCGTGACGATGATGCGGTCATACGGGGCGGCGTCCGGCAGGCCCAGCGTGCCGTCCCCGAACAGGCTGTGCACGTCGCGCAGCGCCAGGGACTGGAAAAGCCGGCGGGTATGCTGGTGCAGCTCGCGCACGCATTCGATGGTGATGACCATGCACCCCAGGGCCGCCAGCACCGCCGTCTGATAGCCGGAACCCGTCCCCACTTCCAGCACGCGGCAACCGGGAAAGGTCTCCAGCAGCATGGTCATCCGGGCCACGGTGGACGGCTGGGAAATGGTCTGCCCGTAGCCTATGGGCAGGGCCGTATCCTCATAGGCATGAGCGCGCAGCGCCTCCTGCACGAAGAGATGCCGGGGCACGGCGTTCATGGCCGCCAGCACCGCCGCATCCCGGATGCCGCACGCCTCCAGCTCGCGCACCATACGGGCGCGCTGGCGCTTGGGATCCACGCGCACAGGGCGCGACAAACCGGAAGATGGAGGACCTGAATACTGCATGACACCGACACAAAACAGATTTTTCCACGCAAGTCAACGTGCCCCGGCGGGCAGTCCCCGCCATGCCGGAGCACCTCGCGGCAGCAGCTCCATTCTTGAAAAATTCGGCGAAGTATGCAAGGCTGAAAATCTTGCAGACAAGGAGTCCATCATGCGCAAAAAAGGGTTTTTCTCCTCGATCCTGATGCTGCTGGTCATCGGGGCTCTGGGAGCCGCCGCCTACGTTTTCTTCAAGGATCTGGACGGGCCGGCCGTCACCGTCAGCCCGGAAACGGACCGCATATCCCCGTCGAGCGTCCTGACCATCACCATGAACGACCCTTCGGGCATCCGTTCACTCAGTGTGGGCATTCGCAAAAACAACGTGGTCAACACCATCTTCAGCAAGCACTTTGACCAGTACCTGCCCGAGCGCACGGTGGAAGTGCCCTTCAAGGATGCCGGTCTGCGCGAAGGCGCCTTCGAGCTGGAGATCAAGGCTACGGACGCCTCGCTGGCCGGTTTCGGGCAGGGGAATACCCGCACCGAACTGCGCTCCATGCGTCTGGATACCCAGCCGCCGCGCATCTCCGTGAAGACCCTGCCCCCCTACGTGCGGCGCGGGGGCTCCACGGTCATCAAGTACACCATCGACGAGGATGTCGTGGCCAGCGGCGTGCTGGTGTCGGGCTACTTCGTGCCCGGCTACCGCCAGAAGGACGGCAGCTACCTCTGCTATTTCCCCTTCCCCTACACCATGACCGCCGTGCAGTACAAGAACGCCGTCGAGATCACGGCCACCGACCTCGCGGGCAACACCACCCGCAACCGTCTGACCGTCATGGCCCTGGAACGCAAGTTCAAGAGCGACAGCATCAACATCAGTGACGATTTCCTCATGAGCGTGCAGAACAAGCTGGGGCACCTCGCGCCGCAGGCCTCCTCCCCGCTGAACTGCTATCTCACCATCAACAACAACGTGCGCGCCGCCAATGTGGAAGCCCTGCGCGAACTCAGCCGGGATACCGTGGCCGGGCAGCTCTGGGACGGCACCTTTGCCCGTCTGCCCCGCTCCGCGCCGCGCGCGGGCTTTGCCGACCACCGCTTCTTCAGCTATCAGGGCAAGCAGGTGGGCGAATCCTATCACCTGGGCTTTGATCTTGCCTCGGTGCGTAATGCCGACATCCCCGCGGCCAATAACGGACGCGTCATCTTCGTGGGCGACATGGGCATTTACGGCAACCTCATCGTCATCGACCACGGCATGGGCCTCATGTCCCTCTACTCGCATTGCAGCGAGATCAGCGTGAGCAAGGGGACCGTGGTCAAAAAGGGCGACATCATCGGCAAGACCGGCAGCACCGGCCTGGCCTTCGGCGATCACCTCCACTTCGGCATCCTGGTGGGCGGGGTGGAAGTCACGCCGCTGGAATGGCTGGATGCCAAATGGATACGCGACAACATCACGGGCCGGCTCAGCAGCGCGCAGTAACGGCCCGACGGCAGCACAAAGGGGGGGAGCCATCCAAATGGCTCCCCCCTTTTTTTACGGACTGACACGGACTGGCAAGAGGCTGCGGCCTACTTCTTCCACTTGCCCGGATGCAGCATATGCTCCGGCGCCAGCAGATCGTCGAGCTGTTCCCGGGTCATCAGACCGCGCTCCCGCACGATGTCAAAGAGGGAGCGCCCGCTCTCCAGCGCCTCGCGGGCGATGGAGGCCGAGGTCTCATAGCCCAGATAGGGATTGAGCGCCGTCACGATGCCGATGGAATGGTATACCATGTCCCGGCAACGTTCCCGGTTGGCCGTGATGCCGCGGATGCAATAGTCCACAAGGCTGCGGCAGCCCGCCCCCAGCCGCTTCATGCCGGAAAAGAGGGAATAGGCGATGACCGGTTCCATGACGTTGAGTTCGAGCTGTCCGGCCTCGGCCGCCAGCGTGATGGTCACGTCCTTACCGATGATGTCGAAGCAGATCTGGTTCATGACCTCGGGCATGACCGGATTGACCTTGCCGGGCATGATGGACGATCCCGGCTGGCGCGGCGGCAGGTTGATCTCGTTGAGGCCGCAGCGCGGGCCGGAGGACAGCAGGCGCAAGTCGTTGCAGATCTTGGAGATCTTGGTGGCGCAGCGTTTGAGCACCCCGGAAAGCTGCACATAGGCGCCGGTATCGAACGTCGCCTCCACCATATTGCCCGCCATCTCCACCGGCACGCCGGACACTTCGCGCAGCTTGCGCGTGACCAGAGCGGCATACCCCTCCGGGCTGTTGATGCCCGTTCCGATGGCCGTGGCCCCCAAATTGATCTCGGCAATGAGGTTGCGGGCCTCGCCCACGCGCACCATGTCCTCATGGATGGTCTCGGCATAGGCGGCGAACTCCATGCCCAGCGTCATGGGCACGGCATCCTGCAACTGCGTGCGGCCCATCTTGATGACGTCGCGGAACTCCTCCGCCTTGTCGGCCAGCGCCTGCCGCAGATAGTCCATATCGCCGATGAGCTGGGTCAGCTTGGCGTACAGCGCTATGCGTATGGCCGTGGGATAGGCGTCGTTGGTGGACTGCGAGCAGTTCACGTCATTGTTGGGGTGGCAGTACTGGTACTCGCCCTTCTTGTGCCCCATGATCTCCAGCGCCCGATTGGCGATGACCTCATTGGCGTTCATGTTGCACGACGTCCCCGCCCCGCCCTGGAAGACGTCCACCGGGAACTGATCGTCGAACTTGCCGGCCACCACCTCGTCACAGGCCTTGCAAATGGCGTCGCATTTCTCCTGCGAAAGGACGCCCAGCTCACAGTTGGCCAGCGCCGCCGCCTTCTTCACGCAGGCCAGCCCCTGGATGAACTTGCTGAGGATGGAGATGCTGATGCCGGAGATCTTGAAGTTCTCCACGGCCCGATACGTCTGGATGCCGTAATAGATGTCGGCGGGGATATCCAGCTCCCCGAGAAAATCGTGTTCCTTGCGTGTCTCGCTCATGCTCGGTCCTTATCGATGCGTGGCTGAAATGACGGGAAGGCGGCTGCCCCCCTGCCCGCAATCTACCCGCACCGCCGCCGCAAGGCAACGTGCCGCATGATGAAAGAGGCTCGTTTTTCTGTGGGAGGAAGGGGAGGCTCGGGCGCGTGGTGATGGGGTGGCATGCGGCAGTCGTTTTTCTGTGGGTGCACGGAGGGGCCCCCGCCTCGCGCGGGCGGGCCTCCCCTTCCCCCCACGCCCCCCAACCCCACCCCGGCGCGCTTTAATGGCGTTTTGCCTTTGAAAAAGGCAAACCGCCAAACCGTATGGTTGGAAACGCGAAGTGTTTCGAACGGAAAATGCTCTAATAAGACGCCGGGAACAGCTTGGGATCGACCGGCTTGAAGTGCTTTTGCAGAAATTCCTTGCCGGCATCGAAGGTCTTGCCGCTGATGGTGACCATGCTGACCTCCTCGCTATTGGAGGTAACGTACTGAACGCTCCTGAGTTCACCCTTGGCGAATTCCACCACACAGGACTCCCCGACCTGCTTCTCGGCGACATTGTCCATGCCGAGCTTCTTCCACCAGTTCACGGCCTTTGTCACCATGTCCTTGATGGGCACGGTGGCCGGCCCGATGGTGATGCTCACGCTGGTATTGTCCTTTATGTTGATGAAGGCAAAATGCCCACTTCTGGGCTTGACTTTGGAGGACATCCAGTCAGCGGGCAGGTCGGGCGTAAAGTAGTTGGTCTTCACTTCCTGAGCGCAGACAGCGACGGCCAGCAGCAGTATGGTCAACAGGCTGCTGCCGCAGACGGCAAGAAATTTTTTCATTCCCACACCGGTCCTGATGTTTCCTGTCCTTCCCCGTGGACAGGGCGTTATGCGGACTACGGATCCCGGCCAGAACTGGCGGCCGTTCCGGTCGAAATGCCGGGAAAAGTGCTGCGCAGCCTGCCCCTTACCGAAAAAGAGTCAATATTTTCTGATAGAAAGACTAAACGAGGCATTTTTCCCCCTGGCCCACGCAGGTATGGGGCGGCAGGGTGAAGGAGGCAGGCGGCGGGATGGCCCATGTGTCGCCCTCCTCTTTCCCTTCTCATGCCGTCGGGGGACCGGCGGGCTGGGGCGGGATTGCGTATCGCGTCTGCCTCCCACCCTCCTGAACAAAAGCGCGCTGGGGAGGGGTTGGGGGACTGGGGGGAAGGGGGAGCCTTGCGAACATCGACAGCAGCGAGCGACCGAAAGGCGGCCCGGCGGGTTGTGCCCGTTGCGACGAAGGAAGCTACGGGCATCGACAGCAGAGCGAGGGGCTCCCCTTCCCCCAAACAGGAAACGGATAGTGTTGACAGGCCCTAATAAGAAGCCGGGAACAGCTTGGCATCAGCCGGCTTGAGCTGCTTTTGCAGCAGTTCCTTGCCGGTGTCGAGGGTCTTGCCGATGATGCTGACTACGCTGGCCTGCTTGCCGTTGGAGGTGAAGTAGTGGACGCCATTGGCGCCGTTCTTGGTGAATTCCACCACATAGGACTCGCCGACCTGTTTCATTTCGGAGAACTTGAAGCCGGCGGCCTTCATGTTGTCCACGGTCTGCGTGGCGATGTCCTTGATGGGTGCGGTGGACGGCATGGCGGCGATGCTCACCGCGGTCCCGTCCTTTTTGCTCTGGACGACGGCCACGGTATTGCCGTTGGGCAGTTTCTGCACCTTGCCCGGCATTTTCCAGTCGGCCGGCAGGTCGAGGGTAAAGTAATCGGTCTTCACTTCCTGAGCGCACACGGCGACAGCCAACAGCAGCACGGTCAGCAGGCTGCTGCCGCAGACGGCAAGAAACTTTTTCATTTCCATACTCCTGGAATTTCCTGTCCTTCCCCGTAGACAGGGCGTTATGCGAACTGCCGGTCACGGGCCACACTGGCGGCCGTTCCGGTCGAAATGCCGGGGAAAGTGCTTGCGTAGCCTGCCCCTTACCGAAAAAAGAGTCAATATTTTCTCATGGAAGAGCGAAACGAGGCATTTTTCCCCCTGGCCCGTGAAGGTATGGGGGCGGCAGGGAGAAGGAGACTGGCGGCGGGACGGCCCATGTGTCGCACTCCTCTTCCCTTCCTCACGCCGTCGGGGGACCGGCGAACAGGGGCTGACTCGTGCGTCGGGTCTGCCCCCATCCTCCTGAACAAAAGCGCGCTGGGGAGGGGGTGGGGGGCTTGGGAGGAAGGGGACGACCGAAAGGCGGCCGCAGGCCGTGCCCGTTAGGCGACAAAGGAGCCTTACGGGCATCGACAGCAGAGCGCGACCGAAAGGCGGCCGCAGGCCGTGCCCGTTAGGCGACGCAGAAGCCTTACGGGCATCGACAGCAGAGCGAGGGGATCCCCTTCCCCCCCAGATGGACCGATACCCGTAACGCCGCAGGCGTCACGGGTATCGACGGAGAGCGTCTGCGGCTCTGTCTAAAGGATATACTGACTGAGGTCCTGGTCCTCGCGCACATCTTCCAGATGGTCGCGCACATAGTCGCGGTTGACCATGATCTGCGCGCCGCGCATGTCCGGCGCATCGAAGGATATCTCGGCCAGGATCTTTTCCATGATGGTGTAAAGGCGGCGGGCCCCGATGTTTTCAGTACGGCCGTTGATGGTCTCGGCAAAGGCGGCGATCTCTTCCAGCCCGTCGTCGGAAAAGCTCAGTTTGACCTGTTCGGTGCCGAGCAGGGCCTCATACTGCCGGGTGAGGGCGTTGTCCGGCTCCTTGAGGATGCGCAGGAATTCCTCCTTGCCCAGCGGCTGGAGTTCCACGCGCAGGGGGAAGCGGCCCTGGAGTTCGGGGATCATGTCCGAGGGTTTGCTGAAGTGAAAGGCCCCGGCGGCGATGAAGAGGATATGGTCCGTCCGCACCATGCCGTACTTGGTGTTGACGGAGCTCCCTTCCACAATGGGCAGCAGGTCGCGCTGCACGCCCTCGCGGGAAATGTCGGACGTGCGGTTGGCGCTGGTGCTGGCGATCTTGTCGATCTCGTCGATGAAGATGATGCCCATCTGCTCCACGCGCTCGCGGGCGCGGTCGGCCAGCGCTTCCTGATCCACCAGCTTGCCGGACTCTTCCTGCACGAGGACGTTGAAGGCCTCGCGCACCTTCATCTTGCGGCGGCGGTGCTTGGGCGGGAAGGCCTTGCCGAACATGTCCCGCACCTGGCTGCCCATCTGTTCCATGCCCGGGATGGCGAAGATGTCGATGCCCGCGCCGCCCTGCTCCACCACGTCCATCTCCACTTCCCGGTCATCCATGAAGCCGAGGCGGAACTGCTGGAGCAGCTTCTCACGCGTGGACTGCCGTTCCTCCACGCCGAAGGAACTGGGCAAGAGCAGATCCATGAGACGGGACTCGGCCGCGGCTTCGGCCGAGAGGCGCACGCGGGCGTTCTCCTCCTCACGGACGAGGTTGATGCCGATCTCCATGAGGTCGCGCACCATGGACTCCACGTCCCGGCCCACATAGCCCACTTCCGTGAACTTCGTGGCTTCCACCTTGATGAAAGGCGCGCCGCTCAGCTTGGCCAGACGGCGGGCGATCTCGGTCTTGCCCACGCCGGTGGGCCCCATCATGATAATGTTCTTGGGAGCGATCTCGTCCCGCAGCTCGGCGGGCAGGTGCTGCCGCCGCCAGCGGTTGCGCACGGCCACGGCCACCATGCGCTTGGCCTGTTCCTGTCCCACCACATATTTGTCCAGTTCCGCCACGATTTCCCGCGGAGTCAGTGCGCTCATGAGTTCTCCAGTACGTCGGATGCAAGGTTTTTGCCGTCCTGCACGGCGGCTCCCTGTCGGGTCGGACCGCGAATGACGGGTCAGGCCAGCATAGACGCTCCGGCGGCATCTTGCAATGACCGTGCGGGGCGGCATCCGGCGTCGGGCACAAAAAAAGGGGGCCGGAGCCCCCTTGATCGTTATGCCGTACCGGCCTGCTCTTCCGCCGTGGCGGACGTCGGACCGTTGGGGCGTACCTTCTGGAGGATGTAGACCACCACCATGAGTCCGATGCCGATGGCGTCGGTGATGAGACCGGGCGTGATGAGGGTGATGGCCCCGGCCAGCAGCAGCAGGCGCTCCCAGATGAAGAGGTTGCGCAGCCAGAAGCCCACGCTGGCAAAGGAAAGGGACACGATGCCCAGCACGGCCGTGGCCACATAGCCCGCCACCTGAACGCCCGTGGCGTCGATCATGAGCAGGCCGGGATTGTAGCAGAAGATGTACGGGATGAGGAAGCCCGCCAGCGCCAGCTTGACGGCCATGAAGCCCGTGACGTTGGGCTCGGCCCGGGCGATGCCCGCCGCGGCGTAGGCGGCCAGCGCCACGGGCGGCGTCAGGTCGGCGAGGATGCCGAAGTACATGATGAAGAGGTGCGCCGCCAGCGCGGGCACGCCGAAGTGCATGATGGCCGGGGCCGCGATGGTGGCCAGCACGATGTACTTGGCCGTGGTGGGCAGGCCCATGCCCAGCACGATGGAGGCCAGCATGGTCAGCACGAGGGTCAGGGCGAAGCTGTCGCCGGACACCACGAGGATGGCCTGAGCGAGCTTGAGGCCCAGACCGGTCAGGGTCACCACGCCGATGACGAAACCGGTGCAGGCGCAGGCCGCGGCCACGCCGAGGGCGAGGCGGCCGCCGTTCTCCATGGCCGTCAGCACGTCGCGCACGGTCATGGTGTTGGTCTCCGTAAGGGCGGCGCCCACGCTCTGCCCGGCATAGCGCGCGCCGGCCACGGCCTTCCAGTTATTGGCGAGCCAGGAGATGATGACCGTGGCCAGGATGCAGTAGTAAGCGGACTTGAGCGGCGTATAGCCCTCGACCAGCAGGTAGATGAGAACGAAGATGGGCACCAGCAGATAGCCGCCCTGCCGCAGCACGATCCAGACCTTGGGCAGACGTTCCTTGGGGATGCCCTTGAGGCCCATGCGCTTGGCCTCCATATGCACCATGAGGCCCACGGCCAGGTAGTAGAGCAGCGCCGGGATGAGGGCCGCCTTGGCGATCTCCACATAGCCGATGCCGAGGAACTGGGCCATGATGAAGGCCGCCGCCCCCATGATGGGCGGCATGATCTGGCCGCCGGTGGACGAGGCGGCTTCCACCGCGCCCGCGAAGGAACCGCGATAGCCCACGCTCTTCATGAGCGGGATGGTGAAGGTGCCGGTGGACACGGTATTGGCCACCGAGGAGCCGGAGATGGTGCCGAAAAAGCCGCTGGCCAGCACGGCCACCTTGGCCGGGCCGCCCACATAGCGTCCGGCGGCGGCCAGGGCGAGGTCGATGAAGAACTTGCCCAGGCCCGTGCTGTGCAAAAAGGCCCCGAAGAGGATGAAGAGGAAGACGAAGGAGGCGGACACGCCCAGCGGCGTGCCGAACAGGCCTTCGGTGGTCAGGTACATCTGGGAGACGATGCGCTGCACGCTGAAGCCGCGATGCCCCAGCATGCCGGGGATGAGGTTGCCGAACTTGGCGTAGAGCAGGAAGACCACCGCCACCAGGGTGATGGGCAGGCCCACGATGCGCCGCGTCGCCTCCAGCACCAGCACGATGGCCGCGCAGCCGAAATAGAAGTCCATATCCGTAGCCGGGCCGGCGTCCAGGACGATGATGTCGTAATTCCAGACGATGTAGCCGCAGACGGTCGCCCCCGCGATGGCCAGGATGACGTCGTACCAGGCCAGCTTGGTGATCTTGTCGGCCCGGGCCGGATAGAGCAGATACACCAGCGTCAGCACGAAGCCCAGATGCACGGCGCGCTGGATCTGCGGCGGGAAGGCCCCCATGGCCGCCGTGTAAAGGTGGAAGGCCGAAAAGGCGATGCAGAGCAGACGAATGAGGATATCCATCCAGCCCTTGAAGGTGCGGTAGACCGATTCCTTGTCGTACTTGGCCACGATCTCGGAAACGTCCATGGTCTCCTGACTGCGCGCCACGGCCACATGGTCCACATCCTCATGGCGTTCCTGTTCCAGGGCAAAGCCGCCGGACCCCTCCTTGTCAATGATCCGCATCCGTTCTTCATGACTCATCTGTTCACCTCAGCTCACTCGAAAAAACGTTCCGCGGCAATCCAAACCCCGCACGCGGCGGGGTAATGTATCAGGCTTGGGGATCGCCTTCAATATGAAAGGTCAGGGCCGACCCCGGCGGGGCCACCCTGTCCAGCGGCAGTTCATGCCAGCCGCCGCCCGCGGCGGGCAGCAGCAGGGTATGCCGGGCGATGCGCCCCACGCGCAGGTCGAAGCGCGGCAGGGCACGGTGGAAGCCGCTGATGACCACCATCCCGTTGCCCGTACTCATGCGCTGCCCGCCTTCCGGCATATGCGGCAGCCCGGCCCCGAAATCCTGATATTCGGTCTTTTCCAGATACAGGCAGCCGTCGCTGACGGCGAACCAGTCCGTCACCGGCGTCCGCGCCACGGAATGGATATAGCGGATGCCGAAAACGTTGCCGTTGCCGAACGGCAGCAGGATGCGCGTCCTCCCGGCGGCATCCGTCACGCGCAGCCGCAGGACGGAGGGCTGCCCCTCCGTCTCCGCGGCCGCGCAAAAGGACGCGGCGGTCAGGATGCACAGCGCCAGTGCCGCAAGCAGAAAACCGTTCCGTCCGCGCAACATGGGTCAGTCTCCCGTCCGGCCTACTGGGGCAGCTTCACGCCCTTTTCGGCGAAGTACTTGGCCGCGCCGGGATGGAAGGGGATGGTGATGCCTTCGGCGGCACGCTCCACGCTGATCTCCGAACCCTTGTTGTGGGCCTTGGACACATCGCCGAGGTTGTCATAGAGCGCCTTGGTCATGGCGTACACGTCCTCTTCGGACATGTTCTTGTTGACCACGAGGATGCACTGCACGGACAGGGTGGGCACGGGCTTGTCCTGCCCCTTGTAGGTGCCGGCGGGGATGGCGTCCTTCACAAGGAAGGGGAAGGTGTTCACAAGCTCGTCCACCTTCTTGCCTTCCAGCGGCACGAAGGCGACTTCCTGCGCGGTGGTGATGTCCTGAATGGCGGGGTTGGGCGTGCCGATGGTGAACACGAAACCGTCGAGCTGGCGGTCCTTGAACTGGTCGGCGGTCTCGCCGTAGGGCAGGAAGATGGGCTCGATGTTCTTGTAGTCCAGCCCGAAGTACTTGAAGATCTGGCGGCAGTTCACTTCATTGCCGCTGCCGCGCGCGCCCACGGACACCTTCTTGCCCTTGAAGTCTTCCAGCGTCTTGACGTTGCTGTCCTTGCTGGCGACCACATGCAGGTATTCGGGATAGAGACGGCCGATGGCCACCACGTCGGTCATCTTGTTGTCGGGACGGAAGGGCTCGGTGCCCTTGAAGGCCGCATCGGCCACGTCGTTCTGCACAAGAGCGAAGTCCACTTCGTGGGCCTGCACGAGGCGCATGTTCTCGCCGGAAGCGCCCGTGGCCTGCGCGGTGACGGAGAACTTGCCGTCACTGTTGGTGCTGATGACCTGGGCGATGGCCCCGCCCAGGGGGAAATACACGCCGGACGTGCCCCCTGTGGCAAGCGTCAGATGCTTGGGACCGGCAAAGGCAAGCGAGGCCGACAGCAGAAGGCCGCAGGCCAGAAAAAGACTCATCACGCGTTTCATGGGCACAACCTCCAGAACGTGCGCAAAATGACGAAAGGGCGTACCGTCCGGCACGCCGCCGTAAAGATTATCATACCTCATAAAAAGAGGAAGCGCAACGCATGTTCGCCGCCTCCCTCTGGGGGAAGCGGCCTGCGCCGCGGCCCGCCCGTCTTGCCTAGCCCTGTGCGAACGTGTATGCTGCAAGCGTTGGGAAATCCGCGGGAAACCGCTGCAAGCAAACGCCGGGAGGGAGCATGCCGCGTCGTCCATTCACCCTGTGCCTGTGTGTCGTCCTTTTGTCCGCCATGACGCTCACGGGCTGCAAAAGCCAGTACGGAGAGCAGAAAACCACCGTCAACTACTATCCGCAGTGCTACACTCCCGTCGCGGAGCTGCGCAAGGATGAGAACAGCGTCGGCACCAGCACCGCCGCCGGGGCCGCCGGAGGCGCCCTGCTCGGCGCGCTCATCGGCGGCCTGAGCACCGGCAAGGTGGAAGGCGCGCTGGCCGGGGCCGTGGCGGGCGGGGCCGTGGGGGCAGTGGGCGGCCATGCCTACGGCAAGTCGCAGGCCAAAAAGCGCGACGCCCAGTACTTGCAGGCCTATGCCGAACAGCTCGGCAGCGAGGCCAGGACCATGGACAGAGCCACCGCCGCCGCCACCGTGGCCATGAAGTGCTACGACAAGGAATTCAAGACCGCCATCGCCCAGTACAAGGCCGGCAGCATCACCCGCATCGAACTGGACGAACGCTACAAGGAGATCCGCTCGGGTCTGGAAGAGACCGCCTTCATCCTCAAGTCCACGGCGACGACCATGGCCGAGCGCGATGCCGAATACCAGAAGGCGCTGGCCGAAGACTACACCAACGCCCAGCCCAAGCGCCGTCAGTCCACGCCCGTGCGCCAGCAGGCCTCCGCGTGGAAGGAATCCCGCGACAATCTCGTCCGCACCCAGGCCGAGCTGGAAAGCCGGCTTGTCGCTTACGAGAACGGCTATAACAGCGCCACGCTCTAATGCGCCGTCGGGCGCTCTCCCCTTGCGGGACGAGCGCCCTTCCCCTTTGCCGCAGACATGCCCATGAACAACCTCATCGCCACATCCCGCCGCGGACAAATGCGCGCGCTGGCCGTGCAGGGCATTTTCGCCACGGACTGCCACGCGCAGCTGCGCGGCCTCATCCTGCGCCACCTCAGCCCCGCCCATGCGGCCCTGCTGGCCGAACCCCAGCATGACGCCCAGAAACAGGGCATCGACTGGTACGCCGACCTGCCCGGCAGGCCCGTGCGCTGCGCCGACCTGCCGGAAAACGAAGCGCAGGCCCTGCGGGCGCGGGCCGCCACGCTTGCCCGGGACATCAGCGAGACCGCCCGGCGGCTGCGCGAGACCAGCGGACATGAGCATGGCCTTTCCGGCGCGCTGCTGGCCCTCGTGCCTCTGCACGCCACGGAGGACGACCTCTGGTCGGTGGACGGACAGCCGGTGCTGATCAACTGGGGGTTCGCGCCGGGCGGCCCCGGGGCCGAGGCGCAGGACCTCACGCGGCTCGGTTCGGCTCCCGCGCCTGCGCCGACGCCGGCGGTCGCGGCGGCCGCGCCTGTGGTCCCGCCCGTGGGCGGCGGTCGCGGCTGTCTCTGGTGGCTGCTGCCCCTGCTGCTCTTGCTGCTCCTGCTCTGGCTGCTGCCGGCCGCCCTGGGCCTGCTGCCCTCGCCGTTGCCCGGCGGCTGCGTGCCCGCTCCGGACACGGCGGCGCTGGACAAGGAAAAAGCCCGCACGGCCCCGCTGGAAAACGAATTGCAGGAACTGCTGCGCCAACTGCGCGAACGGGCGGATCAATGCCGTCCGCCGGTGAGCCCGCCGCCTGCCGTCAAACCGGAAACGCCCCGGCCCGAGCCGGAAATCGTCGAGCCCTTCCTCGGCGAGACGCCGAAGGAAGAGCCCAGGCCGGAGCCGAAGCCCGCGCCCAAGCCCGACCCCAAACCGGAGCCGAAGCCCGAGCCCAAACCTGAACCCAAGCCGGAACAGCCCAAGCCCAAACCGCGCAAGGGCGAGGACATGACCATCCCCGACGATGCGGCCAAAAAGCAGGATCTCAGCTTCCTGGAAGGCTGCTGGGTCAGCGAGACGGGCCTGTATTCCCACCCCTCCAACCTGCCGCTGGTGGCGGAATACTGCTTCGACAAGAACGGCCGCGGACGGCGCTTTGCCCGCGAAAAGGGCGGGCGGGTGTGCAGCGGCCCGGCGCAGGCGCGTTTCCGTAACGGCAAACTGTATTTTGAGGCCGATTACGCCGCCTGCCCGCGCGGCAGCCGCTTTGTGCCGCAGCAGGTGGAATGCACCGGTTCGGACAATCGCACCCACTGCCGCGGCAAGGAGCTCAAGGAAGGCCACGGCACCACCTGGGATGCCCGTTTCAAAAGAAAGTAATGCGCAACGGCCCGGCAGGGCCGCCCTTCGGGGAACCTGCCGGGCCGCCTCTGCGTCCATGCTGCCATGCAGCCGGAGAAACAGATGAGCCAGACCACGCCCCCCGCCGACGAGAAGCCCGAAGGCGCTCCCGTCTCGCAGGATGCCGCGACGCCCCCGCAGGCCAGCGAGGCCGGCGACGCTCAGCGGACGGCCGGATCCGCCGTGACGCCCGCCCTGCCCTTTTACCGCCGCCCGCTTTTCTGGAGCCTCCTTTTCCTTGTCCTTCTGCTGGCGCTGCTCGGCTGGCACTTCTACCGCCAGTGGCAGATCGCCAGGGATCTGGAAGCCCGGCAGCAGGCCGAGCTGGCCGCCGTGCGGGAACGCAACAACGCGCTGGAGGCCTACCTGAAGATGCTGCGGGATCTGCTCGCGCAGGATCCCTGCGTCATCAAGGAAAAACTGCCCACCCTGCCGCCGCCCCCGGCGGGCGTTCCCGGCATGCCGCTCATGCTGCCCAACGACCCCGCTGAACCGGCCACCTCCGGCGACGGCGGCGGGCAGACGCCGCGCGCCCCCCTGCCCCCCTCCCAGCCTCCCCGGCAGGAAGTGACGCCCGCCACCAAGGCGGACACCATGCCCCACCTGCTGGAACAGGGAACCGTGCTCGTCCTCGCGCAGCAGTCACGTGGGCTTTCCATGGGCTCGGGCTTCTTCATCTCGCAGCGGCATATCGTCACCAACGGCCATGTGGTGGGCGACGCCGCACAGGCCCTCATCACCAACAAGGCCACCGGCAAGGTGCTGGCGGCCCGCATCCTGCACCGCATCGAGGAAGGCGGCCATGACGTCGCCGTCCTGGAACTGGAGGCGGCCGCGCCCATCACGCCGCTGCGCTTTTGCTTCAGCGTGCAGCGCACCGAACGGGTGAGCGCCTGGGGCTTCCCCGGCGCGGTCACCGGCGATGATCCCAAGTTCAAGGCCCTGCTGGAAGGCAATGCCGCGTCCGTGCCGGAAGTGGTCTATTCCGACGGTTCGGTCAACGTGGTGCAGGAGCGCGACCCCGCCATCATCGTGCATTCGGCCACGGTGTCGCAGGGCAACAGCGGCGGCCCGCTGGTCAACCAGGCCGGACAGGTCGTGGGCATCAACACCTTCATCAAGCTGGACGGCGAATCCTACCGGCAGTCCAGCATCGCCGTGGTCAGCAGTGCGGTGGCCCGCCTCCTCCAGCAATGGAAGATCCCCTATCTTGAGGCCAAACCCGCCGCGGAGACCGCGCCTCAGCCGTCCGGCGACGGCGGAAAGGCTGACGCGAAGGCAGGAAAGAAGGCGGAGAGCACGCCCTCCCCGGCAGCGTCCGCCGCACCCAAGGAGAGCTCTGCCGCTTCGACGGGAGGCTAAGGCATGGCCCTGGCCCAGACCTACCTTGCCCGCAGCTTGCGCGGCGACATGCAGGCGCTGGCGGTACGCGGCATCTTCGCCACGGACTGCCACCAGCAGTTGCACAGCATCATCAGCCGCGCCCTGGGGCCGCGCTGCGCCGCCCTGCTGGCCGAACCCCAGCATGACGCCAACCAGCGGCATATCGACTGGTACAGCGAACGCGAAGGCAGGCCGCTGCCCGTCAGCGCCCTTCCGCCGGAAGAGGCGCAGGCCGTGCGGGAAAAGGCCTTCCGCTACGCCGCCGCCATTGCCGGGCTCGCCGGACAGCACGGCGGCCCTGAGGCCACGGCCGGCATCGCCGGCGAGATGCTGCCCCTTGTGGTGCTGCATGCGGGAGAGGACGACCTCTGGTCCGTGGACGGCGAGCCCGTCCTCATCAACTGGGGCTTTGCGCCGGGTCGCGAGGGCGCGCAGGCGCAGGATCTTTCCCGCCCCGGCCGCCTGACGGCCAGCGCTCCCCTCCCTTCCGCTTCCGCCGCGGCTCCCGTCGCTGCCGCGGCCGGCATGCCGGGCGGCCCCGGCTGTCTCCTCTGGCTCTTGCCCCTGCTGCTGCTTCTCCTCCTGCTCTGGCTCGGGCTCGCCGCGCTCGGCCTGCTGCCCTCGCCCCTGCCCTCCGGCTGCATCCCGCAGCCGGATGCCGGCCTGCTGGAACAGGAAAAGCAGCGCGGCACGCTCCAGGAGGCGGAGCTCGATTCGCTCTACCGGCAACTGCTGGATCGTGCCTCCTTCTGCGATCCGCCCAGCCCCAAGCCTGCCCCGGCCACTGTGGAGCCGTTTTTCGGCGAGACCCCTCACGAGGAGCCCGCGCCCAAGCCGGCCCCCAAACCGGAACCGAAACCGCAGCCCAAGCCGGAACCGAAGCCCAAGCCCGCGCCGCGCAAGGGCGACGGCATGGAGATCCCCAAGGATGCCGCCCGCCAGAAGGATCTGAGCTTTCTGGAAGGCTGCTGGGCCAGCGATACAGGCCTGACCGCCGTCCCTTCCGGAAAGCCGGTCATCGTGGAATACTGCTTCGACAAGCACGGCAACGGCAAGCGCTACGAACATGTGGAAGGTCAGGAAAGCTGCGTGGGGCCGGGCAGGGCCCGCTTCCAGGGCAACCGCCTGCACATGGAATCTCCCTATGCCGAGTGCCCGAACGGCACCCGCTTCGTCCCCCACAGCATCGACTGCACCGGTTCCGGCCGTTCCACCCTCTGCAAGGGACGGGAACATGACCGCGACGATACCCGCTGGACGGCCCGTTTCCGAAAACAGTAAAGGATATGCCCATGCCCATGGAAAATCTGCCGCACTACCTTTCTCCGGTCAGCATCATCCCCGGCGGCTGCCCGCAGTTCCTGGATCTGAGCGTGCCCGTGGAGGCCCTCAGGAAGCTGCGCCGCCATTTTCGGGAAGAGAAGAGACCCGACGGCGACGGGGCTGGCCGCTACCGGCATTATCTGCGCTGCCTGGCGGAAAGCGACGGCGGCTTCATCGATCAGCTCACCGCCCAGCCCTGCGAACCGGATTACGATATCAATGCCGAACGCTGCCTCGAGATATGGGAAGGCCGCTGGCTGCCCGTCCCCTTCCTGCGCACCCTCGATCAGCTCTGGCCCGACGGCAGCCGCCGCTTCGAATACGGCCCGTCCAACTGGTCGCGCGCCTACGTCACCCGTGACGGCGGCCGCCCCGATCAGGTGCGCGTGGTCATCGCCTTCGACACGCAGGTGGAGGAACGCCCGGCCGAGGGCGACCGCTACTTTGCCCTCTCCCCGCAGGATGTGGCCGCGCACGGGCATTTTCTGCTGGCCCACCATGTGCGGGACAATTCCTGGTTCCTCAATGAGGCCTGGATAGACGAATGGCTGTCCGGCATCTACGGCGACTACCGCCAGAGCAAGTACCGGGGCCACGGCTCGTGGCGCGAGGACTCCCCCTATGTGCTGGAGCACCTTGCCAGCTACCTCACCTGGCTGGAAGTGGTGCGCCTTGCGCTGGCCGATCTGGCCGTGCAGGTCATCAACCCCGACCGCGACACGCCGGTGGACGTGGACTTCATCCTCGACATCGGCAATTCCCGCACCACGGGCATATTGGTGGAGACCCTGCCCCAGCGCCCCACCAACCTCAACGACAGCTACCTGCTGGAGCTGCGCGACCTCGACCAGCCCCAGAACGTCTATGCCGAACCCTTCGAGACCCGCGTGGAATTCGTGGACGCCCTTTTCGGCAACGACGCCCTGAGCCGCCGCTCAGGACGGCAGACGCCGGCCTTTGCCTGGCCGTCGGCCGTACGCATCGGGCCGGAGGCGGCCCGTCTGGCCACGCAGGCCGTCTGCGCCGAGGGCAGCACCGGCATGTCCAGCCCCAAGCGCTACCTCTGGGACGAACGCCCGTGGCAACAGACCTGGCGCTTCAATACCGGCGGCAAGAGCGAGCCTATGGTCAGTCGCGGCCTCTTCGCCCGCCAGCTCAACCCGCAGGGAACGCCGCTGGCCTGCTTCGACGATCCGCTCTTCAAGCGCAGCGCGGCCCTCAAGAAGCAGCAGCCGGAACCCATTTTCGAGTCCCTCTTCACGCGATCCTCGCTCATGATGTTCATGATGGGCGAGATCATCACCCAGGCCCTCATCACCATCAACTCCCCGGCCATCCGTTCCCGGCGCGAGCTGCCCAATGTGCCGCGCCGTCTGCGGCGGCTCATCTTCACCGTGCCCACCGCCATGCCCGTGGCCGAAAAGCGCATCTTCCGGCGCTGGGTGCTCTGGGCCGTGCGCGTCATCTGGGAAGGGCTCGGCTGGTCGGCGTGGTTCACGCCCGGCAATCTCAAGAACGCCCCCGCCACCAATGATTACCGCCGCAGCCCGCAAG
Organism: uncultured Desulfovibrio sp.; assembly: GCF_944324525.1. Classification (GTDB taxonomy): domain Bacteria; phylum Desulfobacterota; class Desulfovibrionia; order Desulfovibrionales; family Desulfovibrionaceae; genus Desulfovibrio. The sequence goes on along the minus strand of NZ_CALUWS010000037.1, from coordinate 1,670 downwards.
TGCGCTGCGACTGGGACGAAGCCAGCTGCTCGCAGCTCGTCTACCTCTACAACGAACTGGCCGTGAAGCAGCACGGCGACGCCCATCACCTCTTCCGCCTGCTGGGCAGACCCCGCGCCGTCTGCGGCGACCGCCCCTGCGTGCGTGTGGCCTCCATCGACATCGGCGGCGGCACCACGGACCTCTCCATCACCACCTACGAACTGGCCAGCAGCGAAGGCGAGACCGCCCGCATCGTCCCCCACACCGCTTTCCGCGACGGCTTCAATGTGGCCGGGGACGAGGTGCTGCGCGAAGTGGTGGCCAACCACGTCATCCCGGCGGTCAAGGACGCGCTGACAGCGCGCGGGCTCAGCGAACCGGCGGCCCTGCTGGCCCAGCTCTTCGGCCGCGACGCCATCGGCATCTCTCAGGAGGACCGCAATACCCGCATGCGCCTCGTGCGGCAGATCGCCGTGCCCGTGGCCCTGGGCCTGCTGGCCACCTGCGAGTCCACGGAAGAAGGCGGCACGGTGCGGACCTGCACGCTGCGCGACTTTTTCCACACCGCCGCCCCCGCCGGAGAGGAAAACGAACAGCCGGCAGGCTTCGTGCCCGCACGGCGCGCTCCCTGCCCGCAACCGGCCATCCTGGAGGCCGTCGCCCGCATGGTGCGGCGGCACGCGCCCCAGATCGAGCATTTCAACATGCTGGACGTGCCCATCACCATCAATCCCGCCGCCGTGGACAATACCATCCGCGCCACGCTCGGGCCGACCCTTTCGGCGCTCTGCGAGCTGGTGCATCTGTATGACTGCGACGTGCTCCTGCTCACCGGACGCCCCAGCGCCTGGAACGGCGTGGTGGCGCAGGTGCTCTCCAAGCTGCCCGTGCCGCCGGACCGCATCCTGCCCATGCGGCAGTACCATGTGGGCAACTGGTATCCCTTCGCCGACGTGCTCGGCCGCATCACCGACCCCAAGACCACCGTGGTCGTCGGGGCCATCCTCTGCGCGCTGGCCGAAGGGCATCTGGAAGGCTTCTCCTTCGACTCCGGCGCGCTCCGCCTCACCTCCACCGCCCGCTACATCGGCGAGCTGGACATCAACAGCAAGCTCTCCACGCCCAAGGTCTGGTTCACCGTGGACGTGAACAGCAAGGAAGAGACGGAGCTCAGCCACGCGGTCTCCTTCAACGGCCCCCTCACCATCGGTTACCGCCAGCTTGCCGTGGAACGCTGGCCCACCACCCGTTACCATCTGCTGACCTTCGCCACCGAGGCCGCCCGGGCCGCCGCCGCGGGCAAGCTGCCCTACACCGTGGAGCTGCGCCTCTCCGTGGAAGGCCAGTGGGACGACGACCCGCGCCCCGAAGACCGCGACCGCCGCACCGAAGGGGAATTCACCATCGACAGCGTCACCAACGCCCGCGGCGACAGCGTCAACGTGCGGGATCTGGAAGTGCGCCTGCAGACCCTGCAGCTCGACGAAGGCTACTGGCTCGATACCGGTACCGTCACGACGTAAGCGGTCGTTTGTTTGGGGGGAAGGGGAACCCCTCGCCCAAGGGCTGTTGACACTATTCGTTACCTGTTTGGGGGGAAGGGGAACCCCTCGCTCTGCTGTCGATGCCCGTAAGGCTCCTTTGTCGCCTAACGGGCACGGCCTGCGGCCGCCTTTCGGTCGCGCTCT
>NZ_CALUWS010000036.1 GCF_944324525.1 uncultured Desulfovibrio sp. | reverse complement strand
CGCCTTTCGGTCGCGCTCTGCTGTCGATGTCCGTAAGGCTCCTGCGTCGCCTAACGGACACGGCCCTCCGGGCCGCCCGTTGGGTCGCGCGCTACTGTCGATGCCCGTAAGGCTCCTGCGTCGCCCAATGGGAAATTGGGGCCACGGCAACGCCCCGCGCCATGCAGACAAAAAGGGCGCTCCCGAGGGAGCGCCCTTTCACTGTCCACCATATGCCGTCCTTCCGGCGGATGCCCGCCGGTCAGGGGAGGCACGCGCTTAGGCGTTGGTCTTGCGGTCGCGCAGCATCTTCACCGCGCAGAACTTGCCGCACATGGCGCAGACTTCTTCATTCTTGTGTTCTTCGCGGCGCTTGTCGAGCTGTTCGGGATCAAGGGCGGCGGCGCGCATCTTGTCCCAGTCCAGCGTCTTGCGACCTTCGTTCATAAGGGCTTCGCGGGCCACGGCGCGCTTGGTGCCCAGAGCCACTTCACCCACCTGCGCGGCCACGCGGGAGGCCATAACGCCGGCGCGCACGTCGGCTTCATCGGGCAGGGTGAGGTGTTCGGCAGGCGTGAGGTAGCAGAGGAAGTCCACCCCGGCCTCCACGCCGATGGCCCCGCCGATGGCCCCGGCGATGTGGTCATAGCCCGGCGCGCTGTCGCAGCACAGGGGTCCGAGCACATAGAGCGGGGCGTTGTTGGTCAGACGCTTGATGCCCTGGATCTGGGTGCGCACCTGATGCATGGGCACATGGCCGGGCCCTTCGATCATGCACTGCACGCCGCGCTCCAGCGCGTACTTGGCCAGACGGCCGAGGTTGATGACCTCTTCCCACTGGGCGGCGTCGCCCGCGTCCACGCCCGCGCCGGGGCGCAGACCGTCGCCCAGGGACAGGGTGACGTTGTACTGGCGGCAGACGTCGATGAGGCGGTCAAAGTATTCCAGCAGCGGGTTTTCCCGCTGGTTTTCCAGCATCCAGCGGGACAGCATGGAGCCGCCGCGCGACACCACGCCCATGACGCGGTCGGCTTCCACGCCGTACTGCGCGCCCTTGAGGGACAGACCGCAGTGCACGGTCATGAAGTCCACGCCCTGCTTGGCCTGCTTCTCGATCTCATTGAACAGATCGTCGGCCTTCATGGTGGCGATGTCACGGTCGGCGTCGAGGATCTGCTGCCCCACGGCGTACATGGGCACGGTGCCCAGCGGAGCGGGGCTGGCGGCCAGCATGCCCTGGCGGATGGCGTCCAGATCGCCGGCGATGGAAAGGTCCATCACCGTGTCGGCGCCCGCATCCAGCGCGGCCTTGAGCTTGCGTTCCTCGGTATTGAGGCAGTTGCAGAGCGGAGAGGTGCCGATATTGGCGTTGACCTTGATGCGGGACGGCTGCCCCACGATGATGGGTTTCACGCCCTTGTGGGCGGGATTGCCCAGCAGCACCATGGTGCCGGCGTTGATGGCGTCGGTGATGGCCTGGGGGTCGAGTCCTTCCTCGGCGGCGATCCGGGACAGGTGCGCATCAAGGAGATCGCGCAGCGTGCTGTTGAGCGAAAGAAGCGAAGATGCCATGATTGAGCCTCGCGGGTTGCGACGCAGGGCAGGGATAAAAAAAATCGCACGGCAGGAAAGCGGTGCGACAACGAGCTTCCCTCCGGCAGTGCGAACTGCGTCAGGTTCACAGGGTCTGGGTCTGGCCCACTCTCAGCCGCGTCATCTGCCATGCGCGGCTCCCCTAGCTTGATTTGTTCTTTCTAGCCAAAAAAAATCCGCCTGTAAAGCGCTTTCTTGTCCGCTTGCCTTGCCGGACGGTATGGGCTAGGCAAGGGCCATGCGACGCCGACTCTTCTCCCCGGTGACCTGGCCGGTCATCTCCTTCCTTGTGGCCATCGCGCTGGGCGCGCTGGCGCTTGCCCTGCCCTTCAGCCATGCCGACGGCGAGCATCTCGGCTGGCTGGACGCGCTCTTCCTGGCCACCTCCGCGGTCTGCGTCACCGGCTTGAGCACGGTGGACATCAGCACGGTGCTCTCTCCGGCGGGACAGGCCGTGCTCCTGCTGCTCATCCAGACAGGCGGCCTTGGCGTCATGACCTATACGAGCCTCGCCTTTCTGCTCTGGCGGCGGCAGGTGCCCTTCACCAGCCGTGAGGCCGTGAGCCAGGCCCTGTTGGGCGGCTCGTTCGACCTGCGGGCCTTCCTCCGGCAGATCACCGGCATCGTGCTGGGCATCGAGCTGCTGGCCGCGCTGGCGCTGCATCTGCACGATCCGGCATTCTTCACCCCCTTCCGGGCCCTTTTCCATGCGGTATCGGCCTTCTGCAACGCGGGCTTCGCCCTGCGTCCCGACAATCTGATCTCCTGGCAATATGATGTGACGGTCAACGTCATCATCAGCCTGTGCGTCATCTTCGGCGGGCTGGGCTTCGGCGTGCTGCGCGAACTGCTGGGCCTGCTCACGCGCGGACGGCTGGGCGCGCCGGTCAGCCGTCTTTCCCGCTTCAGCCGCCTCATCCTGCGCACATCGCTCTTTCTTGTGGTCGCCGGCGGTCTGCTCATCTACGTCATCGAGTGGCGGCGGCCCGGCAACGAGCATCAGGTGGGCGAAGGCTTCGACCTGCTGCTGACCGCCTTCTTCCATTCGGTCTCCGCCCGGACGGCGGGCTTCAACACGGTGGACATGGCGCACCTGAGCCTCGCCAGTCTGCTGCTCATCATGCTGCTCATGTTCATCGGCGGCGGGCCCGGCTCCTGCGCGGGCGGCATCAAGCTGGGCACGTTCCGGGTGCTGGTGGGCTACTTTCTGGCGCAGTTTCGCGGCAACGATCAAATCGTGCTGGGCGGACGCGGCGTGCCGCACGAAAACGTCAAGCAGGCGCTGACGCTCTTCTTCCTCTACTGCCTGACCATCGTGGGCTCGCTCTTTCTGCTGACCCTCACCGAGACCGGCATCCTGCACCGCAGCGATGCGCACAGCGGCCTGCCCTTCGTCCACCTGCTTTTCGAGGTCGTGTCCGCGCTGGGCACGGTGGGGCTGAGCGTCAACGTCACGCCGCAGCTGACCGCGGAAGGCAAGCTCATCATCATCTTCAACATGTTCGCCGGGCGCGTGGGGCTGCTCAGCCTGCTGCTGGCCATCCGCAGCCTGCGCCGGCGCAGGAGCTACGCCTATGCGGAAGCGCAGATGCCCATAGGCTGATGACTGGGGACAGGCACGGCGGCGAAACGCCGTTCGCGGCCCGAACTTTCGCCGCCTGCCCCCGCGGCCTGTCCCGTGGCGCAGCCGCCCGGCCCGGGCCGTACATGAGCGGACCCGCATGGAAATCGTGTCCAACCTCAATGCTGACGCTGCCCTCACACGACGGAAAAAGCGTGGTTTTTCCGTGTGTTCGCTTGCGGGTAGTCGCTCTCGCGACGACCGGAGCAATCCACATGTTCAATGGGGAATCGCTCATGCGGCTGTGCGACAGGGGCGCATATCCTGACCTTCAACTGACCGGAGAAAGCATGGTCGCCAGAAAATCATTGGAAATCGGCGTGATCGGCCTGGGAAAATTCGGCCTGCGCATGGCCAGGACGCTTGTGGAGCTGGGCCATACCGTCATAGGCATCGACCAGTCCGACGTCCGCGTCCAACTTGCCGAGGAACACCTTGAAGCGGTCTACAAGGCCGACGCCACCAATTTGTCGGTACTGCGCTCCCTGCATGTCCAGGACCTGGACTGGGTGGTGATCTGCGTGGGGGACGGGGTCGAACATTCGCTGAGCATCACGCTCAACGTACAGGAGTTGAACGGCCCGCGCATCTGGGTCAAGGCCTCCAACGAAGAGCACCGCAAGATCCTGGAGCGCCTGCACGTGGACCGCGCCGTGGTGCCGGAGATGGAGGCCGCCGTCATGGCCGCGCACCAGCTCACCCATCCGGGCATGCTGGACCTCATCCCCAAGTACGGCGGCATCGCCATCCAGGAGCTGGAAGTGGACAACTGGGACGGCAAGACGCTGGTGGAACTCAACCTCATGCAGGAACACGCCGTCATGGTCATGGGCATACGCCCGGTGGGGGAAGACGCCTTCATCTTCGTCCCGCCTGCCCGCACCACCCTGCACCGCGGCGACCGGCTGGTGCTTGCCGGACGCTCGGCCTTCATGGGCAAGCTGCATCCCTGAGTCTGCATCGGTGACGATTTTGATCGATTGCTTCCCCCTAGGGAGATGCACAATTTTCGCGACAAGCCAGGATATCACAGAATAAGATGCCTGGTAATACTGTAGCTATTTCCTGAAGATAAAAAGATACTCATGAGCAATAAGCAGAAAATTATACTTTATGCTGTTTTTCTTCCAATAGCCCGTAGCCCTGCAGTTATGTTGCTCCTTGATGACAAGTTCCTTAAGGTGAAACCCTGCATTTTCAAAAATCTGCATTACCGCAAATGAGAGAGGCACCATGCAGCCGTTTTTCCTGGAATCTCCCATCAATATCGCGCAAAATTTGCTTTTTTTCAGTACACGATAACTTTCTGAAGCGACAGACTCCATTTCTTTCAAAAAGTCTTCCTTCTTGCATCGTGACAAATCTTCAACAATATTTTCACTATACTGAATAATATCAGCATAGGGAGGGTGCGTACACACAAGATCAATGCTTTCATCATCGATGAAATCAAGATGACGAGCATCTCCCTTGTGCAGACGAATGATTCCGTCCGCACCTTCATGCTGAAAGTCAATTTTTTCTCTACACCTCTCCAAAGCTAAATTATTTACATCAATACCGATACAATTTCTATTCAGCAACTTTGCCTCAACAAGAGTAGTTCCACCTCCGGCAAACTGATCAAGGATCCAGTCTCCTTCATGGGAATACCGAAGTAAAATATTTCTAGGAATGTATGGAGACCAGTTTCCACGCCATTTTGCATCATGCGTTGCCCAGTCTCCTCGTTGAGGAAATGACCAGTGCGTCGTCATTTCCAGTTCAAAATTTTCCGGCTCCCATTTGGTAATTCTTTTCGGCATTATACAAAAACCTCTGATACTATGCCGTTTTCCAGATCCCTAATATTATAGATATGCGGCATGACGTCAAACGTTTCCTCAAGGTTGTTTCGGGCGCTTGTCCAGCCTTTTCCATCTGTAAACCAGACAAAGGTAAAACCCTCTATGCCTTCCGCCTCCAAGGCGAGCGTTTTATAGCTGCGGGCAGTCTCATTGAGCTTACTGCCACCGCTGCCGTAAAAGTTCGTCTCAATACCGTAGATCATTCGATCCGTCTTGACGACAAAATCAAAGCGCTTTTCCATTTTTCCCTGATTGGAGAGAGCGGAAAGGTCAATGTCCCAGTTGTCTGTTATCTGACGGATGTACATTTCCTTGAAATAAGACTGACCTTTTATAAAACCAGCCTGCCGTATGAATCGCTCCACAAGATCTTCCATCAAATGCCCGCCACGATTTTTCCGTCCATTGGAGTCCAGTCCGGTTTCCACTCCTGTGGCATAGTCCATCACATTGTTGATGATGTGATATTGCAACAACTCAAAAAGCCCTGTGCGCTCCATGAAATAGGTATAACGTTCCACAAGATCGTTAGTTGGCGCACCATCGGGACATACAAACCGATAGAGATACCCTCCTGTAGCATCCTGACAAAATATCTCTTCATTTCTGACAGCCAAGAGAAGAGGGATGCATTTCAGTACTTCTGGGTATTTTCGGACAAGCTCTTGAAAATCCTTTTTTATATTTTTCGATCCAATAAGTGAGTTCAACATGCTCAATTCGATCTTTATGCCCTCTACATTTTGATAAACCTTATTGAAATCAATATAATAATCATAACTTGCTATACTTTCACGAAAACCGTTCAACCACTCTGAAAAAACTCTGGACATGCTCGTTCCTTTCATGAGTTTCAATCTGAAAACGCACTTTATGAATTTGAGATCAACAGTTCCCTGATTTTTCCGCGAGCCTTGCTGTCGGAATTGATCATACGGGAGGCCTCAACACGGCGTATTGTATAGGAAGCGTACAGGGAATCAAAAAAACGATCCTGACTGTCATGGTTTGTTGGGTCGGAATTACTGACAAGGATCTTGGCCCCCTTGGCGTGTATCTTTCCCACGAATTCGGCAAGTTCCTGCTGTGCCTCGTCACCAAAGGCATTCTCACTGTAGGCGGTAAAACTTGCCGTCGCGGAAATGGGACGATACGGAGGATCGATGTAAACAAATGTCCGTGTATCAATAAACGATTCCGAATCGCGATAGTCACCACAGTGAATATTTACTGACGCAAGCTTTTCAGAGATAGAGTGAAGATTCTCCTTGTCACAGATGAGAGGAGCCTTGTAGGCACCAATTGGCACATTGAAGAACCCCTTTTTATTGACCCTGAACAAGCCGTTGAAGCATGTCCTGTTCAAAAATATCAACAAAGCCGCTTTTTCAACGGAAGCTTTGTCATTGCTGCATTTCTTGATCCTATTAAAACTTTCCCGCTGCGTCATATAATATGTCTTCCGATCTTCCGGAGGCAACGGTAAAAAAACCTGCTGCATAGCCTGCAAACGCTCAATAACCTGCTCCACGCAATCCCGAATGACACGATAGGCATTGATGAGATCCGCATTAACATCACTGATGTAGACCTCATCAAGTTCATATTGGCTCAAAATATCAAAGAGAACTGCTCCCCCACCGATGAATGGTTCGGCATAGCGGGTAATCCTGCCAGTCTGAAACGGATAATACCTCCGAATCTCCGGCAGCAGCTGCCCTTTTCCTCCGGCCCACTTCACAAATGGTCTGACTATTTTTTTCATCGCGAATAACCAGCGAATAACGCTATTTAAGGAACATGCAGTTTCCAGCGGCAAGGAGAGCCGTCAGGAAATCGCTAAAGCTCGCTTCCCCCCTCACCCCGCGGGGCGGGCCCAGCGCGGCAGCTCTCGCCAAAAGCGGCTCAGGCGGCGCTCCCGCTCCGGCCAGTCCGGCGCGTAGCGGGCAAGTTCTTCCCGGTAGGCGGCGGAATGGTCCATCCGCCGGATATGGCAGAGCTCATGCAGGCAGAGAAAGGCGGCGTCCTCCCGCGGCAGCAGCAAGGCCCGCCAGTTGAGGCGTATGCGCCCCGCGCCCTGCCTGTCCCGGCTGCAGCTCCCCCAGCGGCTCCGCTGATCCCGCACGGAGATCTCGCTCACCGCGAAACCGTGGCGCTGGGCCAGCTCTTCCAGCAAGGGCGGCAAATGCTGCCCGGCCTGCCGCCGGCACCAGCGGCGCAAGGCCTCAGCCGCCAGCATGTCATCCCCATCGCCAAAGAGGGTCAGGCTCGTCTCCGCCGGCACCAGCAAGAGACGCCGGGCCCCGTCTTCCACGCGCAACGGCGCATGGCCGCCACGGGCGACGGCCGCACAGCCCTGCTGCCAATCCCCCCCTCGCCGTACGGCGAATTCCCGCCCCAGCACCGGCAGGAGCAGCTTCTCCGGCACAAGACTCCCCGCCGCCTCTTCCGCCGCGCAACGGAGCCTGTGCCGCCGCCACGCCCGCTCCACAAAAGGAAGCAGGCTTTGCAGCCAGTCCAGCCGGGCGGCAAGCGACAGCGCGGACGGCACGACCAGCCGCCATTCCCCCGCTGCCGTCAGACAAAGCCGCAGGCGTCGGGCCCGCGAAGAACGCCGCACCACAGCCTCCAGGACCGTTCCGTCAGCCAGGCGGAAGGTCAGCCCTTCCATGCCCCCCGGACGGCGCTCCAGACAGACGGACGCTCCGGCGGCCGTCAGGCCGGAAATCGCGCCTGACGTTGCGGCGGAAGGATCGCGCAGGCACGCGGCGGAAGCAGCTGACTCGCTCATGCCCGGCATGCTGCCACAGGCCCGCCCCCCTGTAAAGTGGACAGAAATTCCGAGCAGAAAAATTACACGTTGAAATAATTAAATTTTTTCTATAACGGCATCAGACTTGCATAAAACAATGCAGAAAATATCAACGCATGGAAAAATTTTCCTTCAGGAGAAGTTATGAACATTACAGCGTTGCAGAATAATGGTGTTTTGTCTCTTGAAAACACCAACACGAACAACAACCTTCTGTCCAACTACACCAAGAACGACAACGCTGATACCTCTACCAGCAATGACAGCGTGTCCATTTCCGAACAGGCGCGTCTCCTGTTTGCGCAGTCCTATGGTCAGTACAATGGCCTTACTGCCTCCATGCAGACCTCGGACGGCAACGATTCTCTGCTCCAGAGCCTGGCTCAGAGCTATACGGCTTCCGGCAAGGCGGACGAGACCACCGGCAGCCAGCTTGCCGCCGAGAGCGCCGTTGCGACCGAACAGGCCCAGAGCGCTGCCCCCGCTCCCGCTGAAGGCGGACAGGGTGGTGGCGGCCAGGGCGGCGGCAGCGAAGAAGACGACAGCGCCGAACAGGAAAACATCCGTCAGCAGATCTCCGCGCTGCAGTCCCGCGTCAGCATGCTGAGCGCGACCATCGCTTCCGGCAATACGACCGCCTACAGCCAGCTTGCCAGCCTGGAAGCCCAGATTTCCTCCCTCACAGCCAGCCTGCGCGCATAACTCCCTCCCCCTTCGTGCAGACTGTCAGAGGCATAAAGCGGAAGAGAATGCCCGTTCTCTTCCGCTTTTCTTCATGCATATCCAGCCGCCTGCGGCTGCTTATCCCATCCGCCTGACCGTAGGAAAGATCCTTCCCGCCGCTGACTGAGCGGGCAATGCCGGCCTATCCGTCAGGAACGCTCCCGCCCGCTGTCCTCGCTTGCGGCGCACGCGGGCATATCCTCCGACAGAGGCGGCATGTCGCTTACGGCAAAAGGTTCGTGCCACTCCGGCAGGCAGGCAAAAGCTTCCCCGTCCGGCAGGATCACCCGCAGCGCATGCAGCATGAGGCGCGGCGCCGACCCGGAGGGGCCGTATTTTCCGTCCCCCAATACAGGATGCCCCATATGGGCAAGCTGGGCGCGGATCTGATGCGTACGCCCCGTGTGCAGGCGCACGAGCAGCAGGCTGCGCTCCGCCCCGCTGCGCAGCGTCCGCACCGTCAATGAGGCCTCCGCGCCATCGCCGGGAACGTCGCTCACGCGCATCCGCTCCCCCGTCCCGATGCCGGCCTTGCTGAGCCAGTGCGTCAAATGCTGCGTGCCGTGCGGCCAACAGCCGGCCACCCAGGCAAGATATTCCTTCCGCAGCTCATGCCGCCGCAAGGCGGACGTCATGGCGCTCAGCGCGGCAAAACTGCCCGCCACCAGCAGGATGCCGGAAGTGTCCTTGTCCAGACGGTGTATGGGAGTGGGGATATACGGCTGCCCGGCATAAAAGGCGGCCAGGCGGCCGGCCAGACTGTCCTCGTGCCCGGTACCGGGCTGGGTCGGCAACCCTGAAGGCTTGTTGAAAGCCCAGATATCGCCGCTCCTGCCCACCAACGGCGGCAGAGCGGCCCTTGCGGGAGCGCTCCCTCCCGCCTTCTTGCGGCCCGCCATGCCCTGCGCAAAAGGCGGCAGGCGGATCATGTCGCCCACGGCAACGATGGCAAAAGGCTTGGCCCGGCCGCCGTTGAGCCTGACCTGACCAGTACGTATCCAGCGGTGCAGCAGGCCCTGCGGCAGATCCAACCGCCGCTGCAGCAACTGCAGCAGCTTCTGGCCGCTTTCCACAGCCTGCACGGTAAAGATGTGGGAGGCTTCCGCCGCCTGAGCCGGCGGCGGGACGTGAGGATCTTCTGGCATGCGCGGCAACCTCGGTGCCGTGGTGAAACAAACGACGGGCTTCCGCAGCGCCGCCGAACCGATTTCCACCATAGCCGCTGCCGACAGGGAGGTCAACGTGCCGCCAACAAAAGGCGATCCCTTTGTCGGGGAGGGTCAGGACGGGGGAGAGGGGGGACTTTTTGCAAAAAGTCCCCCCTCTCCCCCGCACCCCCTCTCCCCTTCAAAAACTCTTATCAGGGAGAATCACAAGGAGCTGCCGCCACGGCAGGGCTGCCCCTGACCGATGGGTCCCCCGGCGGAAGCTGCGACGAAAGGCAGTTTTTCTTACGATGGGGTGGGCTGATGCGGGACAAACGCGTCTGTCCCGCGCAGACGGGCGAACGCACTTGCAGGGAAAGCTTCCCGCTTTTTCTCTGCCTTTTCAACCATGCCGCCGGGGGACCGGCAGTCTGGGGAAGACTGCCGGAAGCCTTTTCCCTGCCATCCTCCCTGACAAAGTTTTTTGCGGGATGGATGGGGGGCGCGGGGGGAAGGAAGGGGGCTTTTTTGCAAAAAAGCCCCCTTCCTTCCCCCCGCAAAAACCGCGCCGGCGCTAATCGTCTTCGTCCTGGACGGCGGCGAGGGCATCCGGCGTCTGGGCGCTGTGGGCGCGCAGGACTTTCAGGGCGTCGTCCCGCGTGAGGATATGGCCCCGGCAGCGGGGATGCTGCAGGCGGTTTTCCGGGCAGTAGCCGAGCTGGACGCAGCTTGGCCCGGCGCCGCGGAAAAGGTCGGGCGCGGCTTCCCGGCACAGACGGAGCATTTGCCGGGCCAGATGGCGGATCTCGTGCTGAGCGTTACGGCAGCAGCGTATGGCGAACCAGTCCAGCAGGGCATGGGCGTTCATGCCGATGATGGCCTTGAATTCCGTGGCCTGGGGCTTGAGGTAGCGCAAATCCTCCTCGGGCAGTCCGGCATCCAGCCCGGCCTCGTACCACTGGCGGGAAAGGTCGGCGAGATCGTGCCCGCTGAGGGAGGCCGTATGGCCGTCGGGCAGGGTGACCTGCGCCGAAAAGTCACGGACGGACTGCGGATAGACGACCGAGTAGCGCCGCTTGCCGTTGAGTTCGGCCCGTCCCGACTTGATCAGGTAGGAGGCCATGCGCTTGCGCACGAGCTGCACCTCGGTCACTCGGGAGTATCCCTCCACGCCGAAAAGAAAAAAGTCGAATTCCAGCGCGGCGCGATGCCCGCTGGAGAGGATGTTCTCCACGATCTGCCGCGAATAGGGCGAGGCCACGATATCGTCGAGGCTGCGCTCGCTGCGGACGAAGCGCGCCGCGATGTCGGTGAATATCCTGCCGCCGCCGGCCAGCAGCAGCACCTCGCCGTTGCCTGTGTATTTTTCTTCCAGCATGACGCCTCCGAAGCCTGAAGAGGAAAGCCGCGCACCGGATGCGCGCAGCGAGGGGCCACCATAGACGACTTTACTTTCGCCCACAACCGCCCCGCATCCCCTCTCGCCGTCCCGCTCCGGCAGGCGGCAGGCATGGGCCGCCTTGACGCCTGCGGCCAAAAGGGGCAATTTTATCGTTTGGGCCGCCCTGCGGGCCAGATTTTTTTCAAGGAGACATCATGAGCAAATCCACCCCCTGCGCCGCCCCTGTTGACGGTTTTTTCGGCGCGTACGGCGGCAGCTTTGTGCCTGAGGCCCTGCAACCGCGTCTGGACGAAGTCAGCCGGGCTTTTGAGGACGCCCTCAAGGATCCTGCCTTTTTCGAGGAGCTGGAATACCTGCTGGCCCATTTTGCCGGACGGCCCAGCCCGGTCTTCCATTGCGCCAACCTCAGCCGCAGGCTGGGCGGGGCGCAGATCTGGCTCAAGCGTGAGGATCTGAACCATCTGGGCGCGCACAAGGTCAACAACACGCTCGGCCAGTGCCTGCTGGCCAAACGTATGGGCAAGACCCGCGTCATCGCCGAGACCGGCGCGGGACAGCACGGCGTGGGCACGGCGGCGGCCGCGGCCCTCATGGGGCTTGAGTGCACCATCTGCATGGGTGAGGTGGACATCGAGCGCCAGCACCTCAACGTCACCCGCATGGAGATGCTGGGGGCCACGGTGCGCGCCGCCACCAGCGGTCAGCGTACGCTCAAGGAAGCCGTGGACGAGGCGCTCGACATCTGGGTCAACGATCCGGAGATGTTCTATGTGCTGGGTTCGGCCGTGGGACCGCATCCCTACCCCTACATGGTGCGGCAGTTCCAGTCCGTCATTGGCCGTGAAGCCCGTGCCCAGATGCTGGAGGCCGCCGGACGCCTGCCTGATCTCTGCCTGGCCTGCGTGGGCGGCGGCTCCAATGCCGTGGGCATCTTCTCCGGCTTCGTGGCGGACGAGGGCGTACGCCTTGTGGGCGTGGAGCCCGGCGGCACCGGCAACGGCTACGGCGAGCATGCGGCTTCTCTCTGCCTGGGCGAGCCCGGCGTGCTGCACGGCTTCCGTTCCTACATGCTCAAGGACGCCGCCGGCGAGGCCGCCTCGGTCTATTCCATCTCCGCCGGACTGGACTATCCCTCCGTCGGGCCGGAACTGGCCATGTGGAAGGACAGCGGGCGCGCCGAATACGTCAGCGTGACCGACAGCGAAGCCCTGCAGGCGTTCTTTGAGTTGTCCCGGCATGAAGGCATCATCCCCGCGCTGGAGTCTTCGCATGCGCTGGCGCATGCCATCCGCATCGCGCCCGAACTGCCGAAGGAGGCCATCGTGCTGGTCAATCTTTCGGGCCGCGGCGACAAGGACGTGGCGCAGGTGGCCGAGCTGGTGGCCTCCGGCAAATTCGTGCCCGCTGCGGACTAAACATCGCCTACCCGACAGGCCGTATGGCCTGAAAGACAAAGCATCCCACGCAAAAAATCAGGGGACAGGCAGGCTCAAGCCCGCCTGTCTCCTTTCGTTTCCGGCGGTAAGAAGGCCCAGGCGGCCGTTGCGGGCCTTCTGCGTGCAGCGGAGAGCTTACTGAGAGTCGTTGGCAGTAAAAATTTTTTTACTCTTCCCCTTGCAAGGCTCGCGGGAAATCCCTATGGTTTTGCAGGTCATTTTATGATCATGCTTTTCAGAGGAGGAAAATCATGAAAAAAATTCTGACGCTTGCTGTGGCGGCCGCCATGCTGATCGGGGGATTGAGCACGGCCCACGCCATCGACTTCAAGGCCAAGGGCCAGTGGATCGTCAGCGCGGACTATGGCCAGAACGGCAAGTTCACCGGCGGCAACGGCCAGACCGGCTATAACGGCAGCGAAGACGAATTCGAAGCCGAGCAGCGCTTCCGTATCCAGCTGGATGCCGTGGCCTCGGAAAGCCTTTCCGGCACGCTGTACTTTGAACTTGGCGACCAGCGCTGGGGCAAGAACGATCACGGCGGGGCCCTGGGCGCTGACGGGACCAGCGTCATCGAGATCAAGCAGGCCTACCTTGACTGGATCGTGCCGCAGACGGATCTGAAGCTCCGCATGGGCATCCAGGGCATGGCCCTGCCCAGCTTCACCACCGGCAGCCAGGTTTTCAACGATGACGTGGCCGGCGTCACCGCCTCCTACAAATTCAATGACAACGTGGCCCTGACCGCCCTGTGGGCGCGTCCCATGAACGACAATTACGGCGGCTGGAGCCGTGACGGCAATCCGAACTATAACCAGAACTACATGGACAATGTGGATCTGTTCGCCCTCGCGCTGCCCCTGACCTTCGACGGCGTGAAGGTGACCCCCTGGGCCATGTACGGCGCCATCGGCCCCAATGCCTTCCGCAACGGCCGCGACAACTACTATACCGTCAACAGCTCCAATGCGGGCACGTCCAATGCCTACTACCGGGCGGGCATGTACCCCATCGGCGGCGGCTCGCATCATGAAAAGCTCACGAGCTACGGCAATGCCGTGTGGGCCGGCGTCACCGGCGACATCGTGGCCTTCGATCCCTTCCGCATCGCCTTCGACTTCAACTACGGTTCCGTGTCCTATGACGACAACTCGGCCAACCGCGCCGGCTGGCTGGCCTCCCTGCTGCTGGAGTACAAGATGGACTGGGTGACCCCCGGTCTCTACGGCTGGTACGGCTCCGGGGATGACGACAACACGGGCAACGGTTCCGAACGCATGCCCTTCGTCAGCGTGAACAACACCAACAACGCTTTCTCCCGCTATGCCTTCAACGGCAATACCTATCTGGCGCGTGAAAGCGTCGTCGGCTACGGCATGACCGGCACCTGGGGCGTGGGCCTCCGCGCCAAGGACATGAGCTTCGTGGAAGACCTCAAGCAGTGCCTCTACGTCAACCTCATGGGCGGCACCAACAGCCCGCATATGGCCAAGGAACTGGTGAGCCTCGGCTACGCCGCCAATACGTCGAACCTTGTCGGCAAGGACAGCATGTACCTGACCACCGACGACTATGCGCTGGAGATCGGCCTGGTCAACTCCTACAAGATCTACGACAATCTGGAGATGACCTTTGAGGCCTCCTACATCGCCATGTGGCTCGACAAATCCCGCAATGTCTGGGGCCCCAGCCGCATGAACGGCAAGGACGACACCGTGCGCGACGCGTGGAACTTCAACCTCTGCTACGTCTACAGCTTCTAGCCTGCCTGCCGCCGGCTTGGTTCGCGGCCGCAACGCTTCTTACGGGAAGGCCCGCTTCGGCGGGCCTTCCGCATATCGCAAGCGCGGCGCGGGCGGCCGGTATCGCCGCCCTCCTGGGCACGTTTAGTTTGAAACGTGTTGCGTTTCAAACTAAACGGCCTGACGTTTCGCGGAAAAAAGCGCGGTTTTCCGCTCGCTTTTTTGGCCGGGCGGCCGGTTCGCCGCCGCCTCGCGCTTTCCCTTTTTCAACGGAAAACGCTCTATTCCATTTAGAGCAACTCCACATTGAAAATGTGGATTGCTCTGGTAGTCCGCAAGAGCGACTATCCTAAACCAAACACACAGGAAAACCACGCTTTTTCCGTAGTGTGAGGGCAGCGTCAGCATTGAAACTGGACACAATTTCAATGCGAATCCGCTCTTCTAGCATGGAATCATTCATAAAGGCTTCTCAGCAAAATGGTTGTGTGAAGAAGCGGGCATTCCAACAAAATGACAAGATATAATAAGACTTATATAAACACAAATATCTCCAAAAAAACTCTTTACATTGACACTCTCTCAGATAAGGACTTTTTATCACCTCCTAAAATTACCATATTTCCTGCAAGCAATCCATTATAGAATAATGCCATGTGTAACAATGATATAAAAACATATTTGCAGTTATTATCAATACAATAAAAACAATACATATCATTCTACATAAAAACTCCTTCATACTAGATAGTTTTTGCACAGCAATTACAGCACAAACAATAGATAAAATAGCACATATAAACATCCAACCAAATAGAGCATTCACTGTATCTTCACCTTCTGCAGGAATGGGAAAAAGCGAACGTGTGAATATTATAAAAAATATAAACGCACATATCAAAAAAGCACCAAATTTGAGTACCATCCTCATCAATTTTCGTACAATCCTCTTCATTTGATTTCCCAAAACAATATTTGTTTAGAATTTCCCAGATTGGAATATACCAATTCTTCATGGATCCATGATACATCTAATGTATCTATTCCAAGCCAAAAACGTAAAATACCCGCGATCCCACCTGATGTCAGTTCGTCTTTAACCCATAAGCCAATATGGTCGCCAGTGGGAAATTTTTCACCTTTGCGTTATCAATAGTCTTCAGAGTAATTCCATATTGAAAACGTGGATTGCCCCAGGGGCTCTTAACACTAATTTTATAAACAATTTCACTGGATAAGAAAAAAAGCAAGCTGTACATATCCCGTGTGCCTTTTGGGGCGGGTTTGCCTCCTGTTCCCACTCTTCCCACGGCAAACGCGCCCTGGGGAAGGGATGAAGAGCTTGGGGGGAGGGGAAACCTCCCGTGCCGGCGGAGGGGTTCCCCTCCCCTCAAGCAAGCAGTAAATAGTATTAACAGGCCCTAATGGCTCCACCGTGACTGCCGCTATCTCCAACGCGTGCAACAGGCTTTCCAGACATGGCTACACCCCTTTTTTAATATAGTATATTTGATTCAAAGCATTATTTCAAGAATATATCATATTGAAATTGTTTGTTTTTTAAAAAACAAGTGGGAGCACTTCCCCATTTCGTGCTTGCTCTCACTTTGTCCGAAATGGCACAGTAACGCCCGGTACTATTTCATTCCTTTTAGGCAATTACCGTGTATTTTTATAAAGATATTTTTATTCAAAACATATCAATAGACTATATCAAAAAATATATTGGCATACAGAAAGAAACATTGACTGAATGCGTTTTGATTTCGGAAATGCGGGTTCCGCACAAAGCACAACCGATTTTTAGAGCATTTTGCCTTTGAAAAAGATAAAACGCCCTTGCGGGAAACGGCTCTTCCCCCCTATACTCCCCGGCATGCAACGTCCCGACCCCGCTTCCCTGCCGCTCAGTCCCGGCGTCTACCACTACAAGGACGCCCGAGGGCGCATCATCTATGTGGGCAAGGCCCGCGTGCTGCGCCGCCGCATCCTTTCCTATTTCCGGCCGGAGGGCCTGCCGGCCAAGACCCGCGCCATGCTGGCCCATGCCGTCTCTCTGGACGTGTTGACCACCACCACGGAAAAGGAAGCCCTGCTGCTGGAGTCCAGCCTCATCAAGAAGCATCGGCCGCATTACAATATCGTCCTGCGCGACGACAAGCAGTATGTCCTGTTCCGCATCGATGCCAAACATCCCTTCCCCCGGCTGGAGATCGTCCGCAAGACTCGCCGCGACGGCGCGCGCTACTTCGGGCCCTTCACGTCCGCGCTGGCGGCGCGCGAGACCTGGAAGCTCCTGCATCGGGCCTTCGCCCTGCGCCGCTGCTCGGACAGGGCCATGAAAAACCGCGTACGCCCCTGCCTGTATCATCATATGGGGCAGTGCCCGGCCCCCTGCATGCAGCTCGTGGATTCGCGACAGTATTACGAAGCCGTCCACAAGGTCATCGAGCTTTTGGAAGGCAAGTCCGCCCCCCTGCTGGCCCGCCTGCGGCAGGAGATGGAGACCGCCAGCGAGGCGCTGGAATTCGAGGCCGCCGCTCGCCTCCGCGATCAGATCCGGGCCGTGGAGCGCACGGTGGAACGTCAGGCCACCGTCCTGCCCGGCGGGGGCGACATGGACGTCATCGGCCTTTTTGCCGCGGACAAGGGGCTGGCGCTGGGCATCGTCTTCGTCCGCAACGGAGCCATGACCGACGGGCGGACCTTCTACTGGAGCGGCCTGTGCTTCGAGGACGCGCCGGAACTGCTCTGGTCCTTTGTGGGACAGTACTACAATACCATGACCCCGCCGCCGCGCATCCTGCTGCCCTGGCTGCCGCCGGACAGCGAAACGGGGGAAGCGCCGGACGGCATGACGCCGCAGGAGGCGGCCCCGTCCGACGACGGCGCGCACAGCCAGCGCGACATCCTGGAACAGATGCTGTCCGAACGACGGGGCGGCCCCGTGCGGCTGGTGGCTCCGCAACATGCCAAGGACAATCAGCTCGTGGACGTGGCCCAGTCCAATGCCCGCGAGGAGGCCCGGCGGCGCGAGCGCCATGCGGAGCAGGACATCCTGCAGCAGCTTGCCGCGGCCCTGCATCTGCCGGAACGCCCGCAGCGCATCGAATGCGTGGACGTTTCCCATACCGGGGGGAGACAGACGCGTGTGGGGATGGTCGTTTTTGAGGACGCGCGGCCCAATCCGCCCGCTTACCGCAGCTACGCCATGCCCGACGGCGGCGATGATTATGCCACCCTCTACCACTGGATCGCCCGGCGGCTGGAAAGCGGCCCGCCCTGGCCGGATCTGCTGCTCATCGACGGCGGGCGCGGCCAGCTCCATGCCGTACAACGCGCGCTGGAAGAAGCGGGGCAGGACGGCCTCTTTGCGCTGGCCGCCATTGCCAAGGCCCGCGACGAAGAGGGCCACGCCGACCGCCGCGCCGGCAATGTGGCGGACCGCATCTTCCTGCCGGGCCGCAGCAATCCCCTGCCCCTGCGCGAAGGCGGGCCGGAGCTGCTCTTCCTCCAGCACATACGCGACACGACCCACAATTTTGCCATTGGCCGTCACCGCAAGGCTCGCGGCAAGGCGGCCCTTTCCGGCGAGCTCATGCGCCTGCCGGGCATCGGCCCGGCCACGGCCCGCCTGCTCTGGGAGCATTTTGCCTCACTGGAGGCCATGCGCGCCGCCACTGAGGAAGATTTGCGGCGTCTGCCGGGCATCGGCCCGGGCAAGGCCGCCCTGCTGCGGGAAAAGCTGCGCGGACTCTGAGCCGGCCGTCCGCCGTTTGCGACGCCGGCGGGAAGTTCTCCCGCCGCCCGGCGTTCGCGTTTCTTCCCAAAAGAAAGGGCAGCCGTCGCAAAACGGCTGCCCTTTCGCAAAGGCTTTCCCGAAACTGAAGCGCTATCCCTGCTTCATGCTCTCGATAAGCTCGCTCAGCTCGTGCGATTGCCCGGCCAAGGTGTTGACGGCCGTAGCGGCTTCGTTCATGGCGGCGGCGGTCTGCGCCACCACATCGTTGACCTCGACGATGGACTTGTTGATCTCGTCGCTGGCCGCGGACTGTTCTTCCGCCGCCGCGGCGATGGCGCGCACTTCGTCAGCCGTGGTTTCCACATCGCCGACGATCTGCTTCAGGGCTTCGCCGGACTGATTGGCGAAGTCCGTCGCCTGCTCGATCTGCTCCACCGCATGATCCATGGACTCGACGCTCTTGGCCGTGCTGTCCTGGATGGCGCGGATGGCGCTGCCCACTTCCGTGGTGGAGGCCATGGTCTTTTCCGCCAGCTTGCGCACTTCATCGGCCACGACGGCAAAACCGCGGCCGGCTTCGCCCGCGCGCGCGGCCTCGATGGCCGCATTGAGCGCCAGCAGGTTGGTCTGGTCGGCGATATCGGAAATGACGCTCATGATGTTGCTGATGGACTGGGCATGATCATTGAGCTGGGTCATATCCTTCTTGAGCTCGCTGGACATCTCATGCACCGTCTTGATGCTGCCCAGCGAACGCTGCACGATCTCCGCCCCGGCCTCGGCCTGGGAACGCGTATTGGAGGACATGGTGGAGGCCTGCGCCGCGTTCCTGGCCACTTCCTGCACCGTGGAGTTCATTTCGTTCATGGCCGTGGCCGCTTCGGAAAGACGGGCATTGGCCACCTGCGCGCTCTTGTCGGACTGTTCGATCTGGGCGGAGAGCTGGGTGGAAGCGGTGGAGATGGCCTCCACCACGCTTTCCAGCCGGCGCGCCGCAGCCAGCATGCCTTCCCGCTTGGCGCCTTCGGCGGCCTTCTGGGCTTCCTGCGCGGCCTTCATGGCTTCCGTGGCTTCGCGTCCCTTGGCCTCGGCCTCGGCGCTCTTCACTTCCGCCGCCTTGATGTTCTCCTTCAGGCTGGACACCATCACGCGCAGGGATTCGGCCAGCTTGCCGGTCTCGTCCGTGCTGTGCACGTCCAGATTCCGTTCCAGGTCGCCGCCGGCCACCGCCTGGGCAAACTCCTGCGTACGCCGCAGGGGATTGACGATCATGCGCGTGATCAGCAGGGCAAGCAGAATGCCCACCACCAGCATCACCACGACCACGCCGACGATGAGCTTTTCCGATCGCTCAAGGCCCGCATCGCTTTCTTGGAGGAAGGTCTCGAGGATCTCCTTGATATTTTCCCCCCAAGTGTCAATATTTTCAAGCGCGGCAAAATAATGCGTCAGCCTTTCCTTGGTAAAGTTGGCGCTCTTTTCCTGCAAACCGGCAAGGGCATCCGCATCGGCGGCAAACGCGGTCAGGTCGGCCAGAACTTCATCATGCAGGGTCCGGCATTCCTCCCGCAGAAGACCCTGCCGGATTTCCTTCATGTGTTCAAGCAGCTCGACGCATTCGCCATGCACGGAACGTATGCGGGCAAGATCATTGGCGCTCATGCCGATCAGCAGATCCTGCAAGGCTGTGGAGGCGTGCTCCAGCACGGCTGTCACGAGGGCCATGTTCCGGGCGTACTGGATGCTTTCCTCTTGACCACCCTGATTCACAAACTCCGTCAGCGTTCCGCTCATGGTCGCGCTCAACTTCTCCAGCATCTCACGCGCCGATGTGCTGGAGGCAACGAGTTTGTCGCGTGTCTGGTGAATATTCCGCAGCAGCTCAACGGCATCATTCACCGACTGTTTGAACGCACCGTAATTTTGCTGGAAATTTTCCAGAAAGATGCCCGTATTCTTGCCCTGAGTGTGCTTGTGAAATTCGGTCAACTCGGCAAGGACTCCGTCGACCTCCTGTATGAGCTTCGAATATTCCCCCAACTGCGCCTCATCCCCCGAATCCAGGTAGATGCGGATACGATAGCCCGCCAACAGATAGGCCGCCTGGATCCTCGACATCATTTCGTAGCGGGGAAAGCGATCACGGGAAATCTTGTTGGAGGCGGTGAGGCCGTCGCTGATGGACATTACCGCCATAGTGCCCACGCCCAGCGCCAGCAGCAGGACCAGCGCGAATCCCCCCGCTATCTTTTTTCCAATGCTCATGTTCACGGGAAATCCTTCTCGTTTAAGGGTTTTGACTGTTAGTTCCTTTTATCGGTAAAGAATCAAAAAAAATTACCGCCGAAAGCCAAAAAATCGTGTCAAATTTCTTTGCGACGAAAGCCCCCCGTCCCATCCCGGACAGGGGGCCCCTGGACACAGGCCAAACGGCCGTCACGCCTGCCCGTGCTGATAGATGGTCTCTCCGCCGAGCACGGTCTCCAGCACCTGGATATCCTTCAGCGCTTCGGGAGGACAGGTCAGCGGGTTGGCGTCCAGGACGATGAAGTCCGCCAGCTTGCCGGGCTCCAGCGAGCCCTTCTCGTCTTCCTCGAAATGCTGCCAGGCCGCGTTGATGGTATGGGCGCGCAGGGCTTCCAGCACCGGGATGCGCTCCTCGACGCCCAGCAGACTGCCCCCGGACGTGAGCCGGTTGACGCAGACCCAGATGGACAGAAAGGGCAGAACGGGCGTGATGGGCGTATCGCAGTGGGAGGTGCAGACATGTCCACGGTCCATGGCCGAGCGGATGGGGTCCATGCGCGCGGCTCGCTCCGGCCCGAGGAAGATGTCGCGATGTCTGTCGCCCCAGTAGTAGACATGGGGCACGAAGAATGTGGGCGTAAAGCCCGCCCCCGCCAGCCGGTCCAGCTGGTCGTCACGGATGGTCTGGGCATGGACGAGCGTATGCCGGCAGTCCGTACGGGGATATTTGGCCTGCGCCGCTTCCAGCGCATCCAGCGCATCGTCCACCGCGCCGTCCCCGTTGGTATGGATGAGGAACTGCCCCTTGCGGTGCGCGGCCTCGATGATGGCGAAAAGCTCCTCGCACGGATAGGCCGGATAGCCGCGATAGTCCGCATCGCCCCGGAACGGCGTATGATAGGGCCGGGACAGATAGGCGGTGAAGCCCTGGATGGAGCCGTCGCTCATGATCTTGACGCCGCCGCGCTTCACCTTGCCGCGGCTTTGCAGGCGGGGATCGTCCCCATCGAGATAGTAATAGGGATTATAGTGCACGCGCACGGCCAGCAGACCACGGTCGTCCGTCTCCTGCAGGACCTCCGCGCCGTCGTAGTCCAGCACGCCGGCGTCAAGCGCCGTGGTGATGCCGCGCGCCGCGTAGACCTCGCGCGAGACGCGGGCGACGTTCTGCACCTTGTGATCGCGGGAGAACACGGGCAGACGCGGGGACACGAGATCGAAGAGCGCGCGCTCCTCCACCACGCCGTGCAGGGAACCGTCGGCATGGTGGCGGATGATGCCGCCCTCGGGGTCGGGCGTATGCTCATCGATGCCCAGAGCGGCGAAACCCGCGCTGTTCAGCACGCCAGGATGGATGGAGATGTGCTGGACAAAGACGGGATGGCCGCAGCTTATGGCGTCCAGCTCCTCACGGGTGGGGAAGCGTTTTTCCGCCATGAGGGTGTCGTCAAAGCCGTAAGCAAGCACCCACTCGCCCTCGGGCGTGCGTTCGGCCCGTTCCCGCAGGCGGGCAAGGCAATCGTCCAGACTGCGGCAGACGCCGATGGGCGGCGAATTGAGGTTCTCCCAGTCCAGCATGTCCGCAGTCAGAAGGATGTGCCCGTGCGCGTCACAAAAGCCGGGCATGATGGTCTGCCCTGCCATGTCGCGCTGGCGGGTCTGCGGCCCGACGAATCGCTGCAGCTCCTCGCGCGAACCCACGCCCAAGATGCGATCCCCGGCAAGGGCCATGGCCGAGGCTTCGCTGTTGCGGGCATCCATCGTAAGAATGACGGCATTATGTATGATCTGGTCGGCAAAGGTCATAAGCATCTCCTCCGGGCGGCGGCCCGCCCGGCACGGCCCAAACCGCCGGGCCGGACGGGCTTCGCCGCGCCTGCTCCCGTCAGAAGGCGGGCTTGCGTATCATCTTCAGGAAATAGACTATCACGGGCAGGATGACGGCCAGCCCCAGGAATATCCAGAGCAGCGGGAAGTTCGCGTTGGGCGCGTGGGGCATGGCCAGCGTGATGGTCGTATCGAAAATAAAGAGCAGACAGACGTTCATCACGCCGATCTCCACAGCCACAGGCGTACGGAAATCCGGGTCCACGATGCGCAGCAGCAGGATGCCGGAGGCCGCCGTCCCCGTGCAATAGCCGAAAAGGGCGAGGCAGCGCTCAAAGCCGTATTCGGGGCAGCGCCGTCCGAACCAGACGCAGAGCCCGAGCGTCACGATGGTCGCCACCACGATGGCCAGAGAGAAGGGAAGGAAAATATCCTCAAGGCTCTTCAGACTGATGCCCATGAAGACGGAGCAGATCATGAAATCCACCAGCATATTGGTCAGCCGGTGACAGGTGGCGTCATCCAGCAGCCGGATGGAGCCCGTCCAGACCATGATTTTGCGTATGCCCATGGCGATGAGCATCCCCCAGAAGAACACCATGCCGAAGCCAAGGCCTTTCAGGTTCCCGGGTATGTAAAGCGTCCAGAGCACGCCCACCAGATAAGCCAGGGCGTACGTCCCGGCCATGAGGCCCAGATGGAAGCCGAAGGAGTCGATATTGGCCGGATGCGTGGTGCTGTAGGCGCAGGCGGGCCTGTCCGCGTCGTCACGCAGGCCGCACAAAAGCGCCTGGGAAAGCCCTCTCCCCTCCTTGCAGCTCACCCAGCCGCGCTTGATGCCGTAGAGGGCCAGCGGCACCCCCACCAGCCCCGCCACCAGGAAGCCCACGGCCGCGAAGGCCAGCCCCGTATTGATGGCGTTGGCGGTATGGTAGGTTTCTTCCCATATGCTGGCATAGGCCAGCGTCTGCCCCGGCCCCTGCGTGAAGCCCGCCCCGAGCAGGTACCCGTTGACGGTCTCGAAACTGCCGCCGAAGAGCGTGGCCCAGCCGGAGAAGATGCCCTTGCCGAGCAGGGCCTGCACGCTGAACATCATGGTGAAGAGCAGGGCTATCCAGAGCGCGCCGCGCAGCACGACCTTGCTGCTGTCCGAGGCGCGCGCCGTTTCCAGAAAGCCGATGCCCACGAAACTGAAAGCGAAAAGATGGAAGGTCAGCAGGCCGAAGGGAGCCTGATCAAGGACTTTCCAGCCCTGCGTGCTGGGGCCCCCAGCCAGCCGGCATTGACCAGCACGAAGCCGATGAGGCCGCCGATGAGCGAGGCCGGGAAAAGGATGCGCTGGAAAAAACGCACCTTGGCTCGCAGAAAAACACCCAGCATGAGCATGATGCCGATCCACAGGAAGGCCATGATATTGGGGAAAAAGGTCGCTTCCATCTGCTTTCTCCTGGCAGCGGGGTTTAGGTGAGGGACTCGATGGGAGTCAGCGTCCCGTCAGGATTGGGACGGAAGACATAATGTTCCTTGAGATAGATGATGTCCTTGCGGTGCACGGATTCCAGCTCCGCCAGGATGGCCGCGCGGGCGACCACATGCGCGCCCGCCGCCGTCGCCAGCGTTTCCAGAGCTTCCAGGGACTCGCCCGTGGCGATGACGTCGTCGATGAGGGCCACACGCTTGCCGCGGATCTTCTCGGCATCGCAGCCGTCCAGCCAGAGCTGCTGTTCCTTGCGGGTCGTGACGGAGCGCACCGAATGCGACACCGGATTCTGCATGTACGGCTTGCGGCTCTTGCGGGCCACGATGAACTCGTTCATGCCGAGCAGGCGGCTCAGTTCATAGGTCAGGCAGATCCCCTTGGCCTCGGCGGTCATGAGCAGGTCCACCTCCGGCAGACGCTTGAGCAGCTCGGGCGCCACGGTACGGATAAGCTCCGTATCCGAAAGCACCACAAAGCTGGCCAGCACCAGACCGTCCCCCACGTTCACAAAGGGCAGCTTGCGCTTCAACCCCATGACCTCGAAATCGAAATACTGCATCCCTCACTCCATCGCCATTATTTTTCTGGAGAAGACCTCTCCGGTTCGCGGACAAACCGCCCTCAGCCTATGCCTTTCTCGTATCAAGGGCAAGCTGTCGGGGGCACGCGCAGCAAGACCGGCTTTTCGAGTGCGTTTCACTTTTGAAAAAGGTGAAACGCGAGGCGGCGGCACGCCTTCCCGCCATGAGGCGCGTTTTTTCCACAGGATAGCGGGCCGCCGCCCTTGTCAACACAAAGCGACAGGTATATGCTGTTATGGAAAGGAAACATGTCTCTTGCAACATATATGTCCGTCCCGCTTTTCCGACGGACATAGTCCCCTTGCATCCTGGAGTTATCATGTCCTTGTCCGTAGAGAGAGAGAGAGAGAGAGAGAGAGAGAGAGAGAGAGGCGTCCCATGCCGCTCTCTAGCGAGATGCCCGATGCCGTCCTCCGCCGTCTGCGCCGCCGCCTCATCATCGTCCTTCTCCTGCCGCCGCTTGCCCTGCTGGGCGGCAGCCTGTTCTCCCTCCCGCCGCCGCTGCCGGTAGTCATTCCCCTGCTCTGCTGTACGCTTTGCCTGCTGTACTGCTGGTGGAGCCTGCGTCCGCTGCTGGCCTTTGCCCGCCTGCTCTCCTGTGCGGCGGACGGGGCCAGTCTGCCCCCGCCCTCAGGCGACGCCTCCCCGCTGGAGGCCACCCTGCGCACCATCCTGCACGATGCCCACAGCAAGGCCGCGTGGTATGAAGGCATCCTTAACGCCGTCCCCTTTTCCATCTCCGTCACGGATATGGACATGCACTGGACCTTCTGCAACAAGGCGGCGCTGCAGAGCATGAATCTGACTTCGCTGTCCGACGTGCTGGGACGTCATTGTTCCAACAAGGGCAGCAACCTCTGCAATACGCCGCGCTGCGGCATCGAGCGCCTGCGCAAGGGAGAGCACGAGGTCATCAATCATCTCCCCGGCGGCAAGACGCTCAAGAACTACCTGTCCTACCTGCTTGATGAGGACGGCAAACCCATGGCCCATGTGGAGCTGGGCATGGACATCACCGAGACCACCCGCCTCCAGCTCCAGGCGCGGGAGGCCTCCCGTTCCGCCCGGCTGGAGACCGCCGACCGGCTGGAGACCGCCCTTGGCGCAGCGAGCGAAGCCACGAACAGCATGGAAGCCGCGCTCCATGACGTGACCGAGGTGGCCGCTCATGTTTCCGGCCGCACGGCGGAAGCGGCCACGGCCATGGAAGAAATGAACGCCACGGTGCTGGAAGTGGCCCAGAATGCCGAGGATGCCGCCCAGGCGTCGGCCAGCGTACGGCAGGAGGCCCTGTCGGGACAGGAAGAGATGCGCGTCACCATGCAGCGCATGCAGCAGCTCGCCCAGGAGGCCAATGCCCTGCGGCAGGACATGGAGCGCCTTGCCGGACAGTCCCACAACATCGGGCAGGTGCTGGGGCTCATCCGTGATATTGCCGATCAGACAAACCTGCTGGCGCTCAATGCCGCCATCGAGGCCGCCCGCGCGGGCGAGGCCGGACGCGGCTTTGCGGTGGTGGCCGACGAAGTGCGCAAACTGGCCGAAAAGACCATGCAGGCCACGCAGGACGTGGAGTCGGCGGTCTTTGCCATCCAGAAGGGCACGGAGGCCAGCTCGGCCACGGCCCAGCGCACGGGCGAGGCCATCAGCCAGATGGCCGAAACGGCCGACAGCTTCAACGAACGTCTGGACGGCATCGCCCGCATGGCCACGGACGCCAGCAACAAGGTGCAGGCCATCGCCGCGGCCGCCACGGAGCAGTCCGCCGCTTCGGAAGAGATCAACCACAGCATCGCCGAGGTCAACGAACTCAGCGCCCGGGCAGCCGGCGGCGCCCGCAGCGCCGACGGGCAGATCAGCTCCATGCGGCAGCAGGTGCTGGCCGTCCAGGGCATCCTGGACGCCATCCGCACGGAAGTGCGGCAGGAACAGGCGCGAGACAGCGCCGCGGAGGAACTGCATCCTGTCCAGGCCTGACCTGCGGACGGTTTGTCGCGCCCGGCGACGGGACAGGAGCAACCTTGTCCTCCGGAGCGCATCTTTCCGTCAGGGCGTAAGCCCTATGGACCGTTTGTTTTTGGGATGTAGGGAAAGCCCTCGCTCGGCCGCCGGCACCGGAGGATTTTCCTTTCCCCCCAAGCCCGCCCCTTCCCCACAGGCGCTTACCAGGGGAGGGGTGGGGCTCCCGGCAAACGCTCTCCGCACAATGCGGAGAGCCTGAACGACCGGAGCATTCTTTTCCCGCAGGCGAGGCGGCGCACGGCGCGCCCGTCTGACGGAACAATGTCGGCGTCAGCCGACACTCAGGGGGGCCCGTCCCGCGGCTTCGGTCGCGGGGCGGGCTATTTTTCCGCCCCACACTATTCACTGCTTGTTTTGGGGGGGAAGAGGAACCCCTCCGCCGACGCGGGAGGGGTTCCCCTTCCCCCCAAGCCCCCCATCCCTTCCCCAGCGC
>NZ_CALUWS010000035.1 GCF_944324525.1 uncultured Desulfovibrio sp. | reverse complement strand
GTGCCCATACATTCCTTTCGGCAATCCATATTGCTGCCATTGTCATTTTTTACCTTTAATGAGTCCTGACCCTAGAGGGCTTGAAAACGAGAGGGTAGGGGGGATTGTCGCTCAGGTCGGCAAGACTGCCTATGCGGCGGTACCACGGGGTGGCGATGCCCAAGGCGTTGAGAGCGGCATAGAGCCTCGCCTTTTCCAGGCAGAGGGCAAGGACGTCCGCAGGCTGGATGGGCAGGAATATCCCTTCGCGGAAAAACTCTTCGCGCGCCGGGCTTATGGCGAGCAGTTCCGCCTCGCTTCCGATAAAAAGTGCCTGGATGGCATGTTTCCGGCACAGCTCAAGCAGCATTTCCGCATAGTGGGGATGGTTTGCTCTGGGCAGCAGCTGGAATGCGTCGGCAAGCGGGGCGCCGGTGCTTCTCGCGTCGCAGTCGGATGCCGTGACATGCAGCGGCAAAGTCGAAAGGCGAAGGGCCTTGAGGATCTGTTCCCCCACGCTCGCACAGCCTGTTGCCGTGACCAGTACGTTGATATCTTTCATATTTCCTCTACTTGGATGCCCAAAAAGGGAAAATCGCGCGTTAACGTCTCACGAACCGCGGGATGCACCTGCTGCAGCGTCCGATCATCCACGACATGGGGGATGCGGTAGACTACAGCGGAAAGGTTTCGGGTCTCAAGGACGGCGACGGAGAGCCAGGCGCCGTTATCTCGTGGGTAACCGCAAGATCCCGGGTTCAGCAAAAGCTTTCCATCGTCAAGATAGGTGATGTCGGGACGGTGGGTGTGCCCCGCAAGGATGACGTCGCAATCGTCCGCTGCGCGTGCGGCGGTCTTGTCCATGCGGCCCGTATACGGATCCTCCAGTCCTGCATGCACGAGCCGCAGTCTTTTCCCGTCAATGGTGAGGAGCCGATCAGGCCCGGCGGCTCTGCAAAGGCGCAGCCATTGGCGCACAGGAGGATCTTCCGCGTCGGGAGGGCGGATGACCTCCCGCATGGCCTCTGTCATGGGCAGCCTCCCGGACAGCATGGCTTCATTATTGCCCTCCACCGGGATGACGGGTATTTTCGCAAGCAGCGAGCAGACAGCCTGACTGTGCGGAAAATATCCCGTGGCGTCACCCAGGAAAAGATATCGGGACACGTTTTGCCGGGCCAGAAAGCGCAGGCATTGCTGCAGACCCGTGATGTTACCATGAGCATCGGAAAGAATGCCCAGTCGCATAGGTCCCCTCTGCGTGTTCTTCGCGGCATCCCCTGATCTTCTGTCATTTTGAAGTGTCGGGCGTTTCCTGCATCTGCTTGCGATAGTATTCCGCCGTGGCGCGTATGCCTTCTTCCAGATAGACCTTGGCCTTGAAGTCCAGCACGCGTTCCGCCTTGTCCACGCAGGGGATGCGCAGTTCGATGTCCACCGAGTTGGCCGGAAGGAACTTGATCTCGGATTCGGACTTGAGCACGCGGATGACCACGTTGGCCAGACCGTAGATGGTCTCCACGCTGCGGGCATTGCCGATATTGAAGGACTCGCCGATGGCCTTCTCGTTCTCCATGCAGAGCAGGGTGGCGCGCACCATATCATCCACATAGCACCAGGCGCGCACCTGCGTGCCGTCGCCGTAGATGGTGATGGGCTCATTGCGCAGGGCCTGCTGCACAAAAGTTTTCAGAGCGCCTTCCCCCACCTGCGTGGGCCCGTAGATGTTGAAGGGGCGTATGACCGTGGTGGGGAGCTTTTTTTCCTTCCAGTAGGCGATGGCCAGATGCTCTTCGGCCAGTTTGGAGACGGCATACGTCCAGCGAGCCTCGCCCGCCGCGCCGATGACGCTGCGGTCAGCCTCCTTGGACGAAAAGGCCATGCCGCCGAAGACCTCGGAGGTGGAAAAGCAGACGACACGCCGGATGCCGCCTTCCTGCGCGGCCGCCTCCAGAAGATTGTACGACCCCATCATGTTGACGCGCATGGTATTGGTGGGCGAGCGGCAGACGGTCCGTATGCCCGCCACGCCGGCGCAGTGGATGATGTAGTCGACGCCCTTCACGGCCTCCCGTACTGCCGCAAAATCGCAGATGTCGCCACGAATGATGCGCAGATTGGGATGATTGGCGACAGCCTTGTGCTGTAGCGCGTCACGGGAAAAATTGTCGAAGATGACGATGCGGTTGTGCGGGGCGAGGACAGTGGCAAGTTCCGATCCGATAAAGCCGGCGCCGCCGGTGATCAGGATCGTGGAGTCGGTAATCATGGGCTATCCTTGTCGGGATGGGCGTTGCAAAGTAAAGCGGTGACAGCGCAAAAGGGCGGTCAATCCTGGCAGAGGAGGGCGGCCACGCGTGCCTGATCTTCACGGGGCATGCCGTGGACGAGCGGCAGGACAAGGCTGGTATCTTCGCAGAGGGCCGCGCCCGGGCAACAGTCCGTGCGGGCGGCATGGGCGGCCTGCCAGCGCAGACGGTGCGCGGCATGCGTCCCTGGGCGGCATTCGATGTCCGCCGCGGCAAGACGTTCGGCCGCGGCGTTCCGCGCCGCGGTGGAGCGGAAGCGCACGACGTAGGACTGCCAGGAGTGGACGCGATCGTCCGGCACGGCAGGCAGGATCAGGGGGGAGGCGGCAAGCAGCTCCGTGTAGACGCCGGCCAGTCTGGCCCGTTCGGCAAGGATGGCGTCGATCTTCTCCATCTGCGCGCAGCCGACGGCACCCTGGATGTCCGTCAGGCGGTAGTTGTAGCCGCAACGCGGCACATCGGGCATGGCCCACGGAGGAGAGCCGGCAGGCATGGGGGAACAGCCGTGGTTGCGGAGTTCGCGCAGGGCGGCGGCCAGTCCGTCGTCCGCCGTGGTCAGCATGCCGCCTTCGCCGGTGGTGATGACCTTGCGGGGATGGAAGGAGAAGCAGCCCACATGGCCGAGCGTGCCCGCCGGCCTGCCCTGATAGCTGCTGCCCAGCGCGCAGGCGGCGTCTTCCACCACGAAGAGATCCCGCTCGGCGGCCATGCGGCGGATCTCATCCATGTCGGCGCACAGGCCAAAGAGATGCACGGCGATCACGGCCCGCGTCTGGGGCGTCAGCGCCCGGGCAAGGTCTTCGGGATCAAGTGTGAACGTCTCGGGGCGGACGTCGGCAAAGACGGGGGTCGCCCCCACATAGGAGACCGCATTGGCCGTGGCGACCCAGGTCAGGGACGGGACGACGACTTCATCGCCGGGGCCGATGCTCAGCGCGAGCAGCGCCAGATGCAGCGCAGCCGTCCCCGAGGTGACGGCGACGGCATGCCGGCAGGTCAGATAGTCCGCCACGGACTGCTCGAAACGAGCTACGAACTTGCCTTGCGTCAGATAGCCTGAGGCAAGGCATTCCCTCACATTTTCCAGCTCCTCATCCCCAAGGACGGGACGAATGATAGGGATGTGCATCGGTTCCCCCCTGACGGAAATGCGTCGCCGGCAGTGCGAGTCCGCCAAACCGTAGCCCTGCGGCTACTCCGCCCGGGGAATGTCCATGACTTCAGCAACCTGCCGCCGGCGTCCAGCTGCCGGAGCAGGGGGCGGACTTGGCGGCAGAAACGGCGCGTTTTTTCCTTGGTTATGTGCCGGTTGGCCAAGGGAGCATAGCCCCCCTCGCAGGGCATGTCAAACCGGCTGGCGCGGCGCAGGCCCTATCCCTGCCGCCCTGCGGGGAGGCGAGCGGCCTCACCGCGGCGGTTCAGCCTTCTTCGCCGTCCTCAAGCAGTTCGTCCAGATGCCGACGGGCGAAGTCCAGCGAGTCGTCCAGTTCCAGCGCGGCTTCCAGATAGTGACGGGCTTCCTCCCGCCGGCCGAGGAGCTTGCAGCAGACGCCGAGGTTGGCCATGTCCATGACCGAGCCCTTATCCACGCGCAGCACGGCCCGGAAGGCCTCCGCGGCCTCGGCATAGCGGCCTGTCCTGAAATTGGCCACGCCCAGCAGGTTGCCGTATTCCTTCATGTCCGGGCAGAGGGCGCAGGCCTCGGCCAGGGGCGCGCGGGCGGCGTCCCAGTCGTCGCAGAGGGTGGCGGCGTAGCCGGCATAGAAATGGGCCAGGGCCGTCGCGTCGGCGTCCGGCTGGCAGCCGGCGGCCTCGCTGAAGCACTGGCGGGCTTCCGCGTGCCGGTCGGCACGCAGGGCCAGCATCCCCCGGAAAAAGGGTAGGAAGTGCGCGCCGGGGTAGTGGCGCTCCAACACGTCCAGGCCGGCGAGGGCTTCCGCTTCTCCGGATTCCTCGGCCAGCTTGCGGCCCACGAAAAGGCCAAGGCTCTGGTTGCGGTCGCGTTCGCGGAAGGCGAGGCCCGGCGCCATGCTGTAATGCGCCGGGATGCCCAGGGCGGGATGGCTCACGTCCACGGCATAGACGTTGACCGGGGCCAGCCCGCGGATGGCGGCCAGCAGCTCGTCGCGGATGTCGGGGGCCTCCACGCCGGGGAGGCTGCCCAGCGGGACGACAGGCCCCTCAAGCAGCCACTCGATGTCTTCCAGCCGCTCGAACTTGCTCAGGCCCGAGGCCTCGTAACAGGCGTTGGTGCAGAAATCTCCCGCCAGCTGCGCCACTTCGGTCACGGCGCGGATGGCCGCCTTGGCCGGACTGGAAGCCGTCCCGGCGGTGAAGACGATCTCCGAGCGGCCCGGGAAGGTCGCCGGGTCCCAGGCCAGCGCGGCCACGGTGGGCAGGGGCATGCCCAGCGAAAAGTCCTTGAGCGCGAGGCGGATGCCCTGCGCCGCAAAACGGCGGCAGAGGTCGGCCAGCACCGGATCGTCCAGCGTGTCCATATCGATGCTGGGCGTGGTCGGGCGTTCGCGGTCGATGCGGCAGCAGACGTGACGTTCCACCAGTTCGCTCAGGCCCTGCAGGAGGGACTCCTCGGCGCTGTTGCCGGCCGAGGTGCCGTTGAATTCGCCCAGCAGCTTGAACCAGTCCAGCGGCGTCCAGACCGTCCGGCCGTCCGCCAGCCGCGTGGCCGGATAAAAAGACCAGCGCACGGTGGACAGCACCTCGCGGGCGGCCTCTGGCGCGAGACTGTCGTCCACGGAGCGCAGGATCTCCTCCACCGGCATGAGCTCGCCGCCGAAGCGCTGTTCCGCCTCCTGCCAGCTTGCCGTCACCATGTGGGGCCTGGCCTCCCAGAAGCTGAAGAAGGCATACCGCTCCATGAGTTCCATGAGCGCCGAGGCCTGCGCCTGCTCGGCGGAAGAGCCTTTGCCCATTTGCTTGCGCGTGGGCATGATGCGCCGGGCATCACGGCCGCAGACGCTCAGATACACCGGTATGCCGAGCCGTCCCGTATCCACGCGGCGGGTCTCGGCCAGCACGTCCAGCCCGGAATGGGCCAGCGCCTGCCGGACGCGCTCGATGGTCTGCCGGGGGCTGACGCACTTGTCCAGATCGCGGGTATAGGCCTTGGGACAGGGGCGGAGTTCGATGGGCGTGTTCATGCGCGCTCCACCACCAGCAGGGAATAGGCCCGGCGCTGTTCCTTGCCGTCCTCGTCATGGCTGGTCAGGCCGATGCGGCGTTCATCCACGCGAAAGCTCTTGGCGGCCAGCTTGGCGAAGTGCGGTTTGGCGCGCGCCAGATCCGTGGCGAAGAGCGCCTTGCCGCCCGGGGCCAGATGCCGGCCGAGGAACTTGAGCAGCGGGCGGTGCAGCTCGTCCAGATAGAGGATCTCCGACGCGGCCACAAGGTCGAAGCCTCCCGTGAAGCGCGGGTCTTTGCCGGGGCGGGTCACGTCCAGATGGGCGACGCTGATGATGTCCTCCAGATTGTTGCGCCGCACGTTGGCTTCAGCGAACAGCAGGGCGTCGGGCACGATGTCGGTGCAGACGATGCGGGCAAAGCCGTAGTGGGCGGCCACAAGGCTCAGGGTGCCGCAGCCCGCGCCCAGCTCCAGCAGGCGCTTGCCCTGCGGCTCGAAGTGGCGCAGATAGCGCCCCAGCACGAAGGAGGCCGGCCAGACCTTGGCCCAGAGCGGCAGATCCTTCAGCGGGTTGCGGATGGCCTTGCGGGCCAGCATGCCGTCCAGATAGGCCTGCATATTGCGGATGGACAGGACGTCGAACGAAAGATCGTCGATGACCAGCGGCTCGAAATCCACGTCGAAGGTGGTGCGGATGCGGGCGAGCAGTTCGTCCAGCGCGGGCGGGGATGCCGGCCCGGCGGGGGATGAGGTGGCTGTCTGAGGCATGCTGACTCCCTTGATAAGATTCCCTGCCGTCTTATCCGCATTCCGGGCGCAAGGCAAGACGGCCCCTCCCGCCTTGACAGGGAGCGGGGCCCGGTCTAAGCAGGGGCCATGAACAAGGAACTGTATCGACTTGAAGTGACCGTGCCGGAAGAAGATTACGATCGCCTTTCCGGCCTGCTCACGCTGGAAGTGGCCTTCGGCTGGGAAGAGGAGAGCCTGCCCTCGGGAGAGACGCGCTTTCGCATCCATTGCGAGCAGGAGGACTTCCTCCTGACCCTGCTGGAGCGCATCCGGGAAGAGCTCCCTCAGGCCGTCAGCGTCTGTGCGCCCATTGAGAACAAGGACTGGCTCGGGGCCTGGCGGGAGTTCTTCACGCCCGTTCCCTGCGGGACGCGCTTCGTGGTGCTGCCGCCGTGGCTGGCCGGGCAGGCCGCCGTGGACTTCCCCGGCCGCACGCCCATCGTCATCGAGCCCAAGAGCGCTTTCGGCACCGGGCATCATGCCACCACCGCCCTCTGTCTGCGGGTGGTCAGCGACTTGCTGGACGCCGGACGGCTTGCCGCCGGACAGCGCTTCCTCGACCTCGGCACCGGTACCGGCGTGCTGGGCATCGGCTGCTGCCTCTTCGGCCTGCGTGGCGAGGGGCTGGATATCGATCCGCTGGCTGTGGACAATGCGCTGGAGAATCGCGCCCTCAACGGCATCGCGGACACGGATTTCCCGGTGGCGCAAGGCAGCATCGACGCCGTGCATGCACGATATGACGTGGTGCTGGCCAATATCCTTGCCCGCCCGCTCACGGAAATGGCCCCGGATATCGTGCGGGCCTGCGCGGCCGGCGGTTGCCTCGTGCTCTCCGGCCTGCTGGAGATCCAGGCGGACGGTGTGGAACAGGCCTATCGGGCGTGCGGCCTGCCCGCGGCCCGGCGTCTGGTCGACGGGGAATGGTGCGCCCTGATCTGGGACGGGGTGACGCGTTAACGGGAATCGTTCTTGACAGTTCGGTTCTTTGTATCGTATCGTTACCAAAAATTAGTGGAGAACAATATATGAATACAGTGACCTTTCAAGGGAACCTCCTGCATCTTGAGGGCAGCCTGCCGGCCGTGGGCGAAAAGGCCCCGGACTTCGTGCTGGCGGCCAACGACCTCAGCCCCCGCAGTCTGAAGGATTACGCCGGCAAGGTGCTGGTGCTGGTGTGCGTGCCCTCGCTGGATACGCCCGTGTGCGATATGGAAGTGCGCCGTTTCAACCAGGAAGCCGCGTCGCTTGCCGATAACGTGAAGATCGTGGCCGCGAGCTGCGACCTGCCCTTTGCCCAGGCCCGCTGGTGCGGCGCGGCGGGCGTGACCGCCGTGGAAAGCGCGTCGGACTATAAAGATGTGAGCCTTGGTCGCAACTACGGCGTGCTCATCCAGGAGCTGCGCCTGCTGGCGCGGGCCGTGTTCGTCATCGCGCCGGACGGCAAACTGGCCTACAGCCAGCTGGTGCCCGAAGTGACCCATGAGCCGGATTATGCGGCCGTGCTGGACGCCATCAAGAAGCTGGTCTAAGCGGTAGACCGCCCTTACGGATAAAAAAAGCGGGTGCTGTCTCTTCAGAGAGGCAGCGCCCGCTGCATTTTGAGGCAGCACGGTAGGCGGCTCTACCGGGCTGCTGTCGTCCGGCCTGTCACAGGACGAGCCAGGCGATGACGAGATAGCGGCCCAGCTTCGCCAGCAGGACGAGCAGCAAAAAGGGGAGGAGCGGTTCCCGAAGCAGACCGGCGGCCAGCGTCAGAGGATCGCCGATGACCGGGGCCCAGCTCAGCAGGAGCGACCAGCGGCCGTAGCGGTGGTACCAGGCCTCCGCCTTGCGCAGGGCGTCGCCCTTGAGGGGGAACCAGCGCCGTTGCCCAAGCCGGTGCGCCCAGCGCCCCAGCAGCCAGTTCACCAGCGAGCCCAGCGTATTGCCCAGGGTGGCCACCCCGATGAGCAGGGCGGCCGGGGCCATGTCGCCGGCCAGCATGCCGGCCAGCGCCAGCTCCGACTGGGCCGGAAAGAGGGTCGCGGCCAGAAAGGAAGAAAGAAAGAGGCCGGTCAGGGCCCAGCATGTCGTCATCATGGCGGGAAAACGTCGGTGCGGCGTGCGGATCGTGCGATAGTCCGGTCTATGCCGCTTCCGGGCATGCCGCGACGCTCGCGCGGATGATAGCGGTAGTGGGGGGCGGCGTAAAGGCCCGCGGCACGTTGGGATTTTTTGCTGTCGTGCGGGAAAAACGCTTGACGTTTTTATTGAGAATGGTTATCAACAACTCACGACGAAAACAACAGCGGGAAAATCCGCAGGAGGAAAATATGAAGTCTCTCAAAGGTACCCAGACCGAAAAAAATATCCTCACCGCCTTTGCCGGTGAATCTCAGGCCCGCAACCGCTATGATTTCTTTGCCGGTGCGGCCAAGAAGGACGGCTATGTCCTGGTGAGCGACATCTTCACCGAGACCGCCCTGCAGGAAAAGGAACATGCCAAGCGTCTGTTCAAGTTCCTCGAAGGCGGCGAAGTCGAGATCGCGGCGGCCTTCCCGGCCGGCATCATCGCGGACAGCCACGCCAACCTCATCGCCTCGGCTGCCGGCGAAAATCACGAACACACTGAAATGTATCCCTCCTTTGCCGCGACGGCCGAGAAGGAAGGCTTTGCCGAGATCGCCGCTGTCATGCGCAATATCGCCGTGGCGGAAGCCTACCATGAGCGCCGCTTCCTGGCGCTGGCCAAGGACATCAAGGAAGGCCGCATGTTCCTGCGCGAAAAGCCCGTGGTCTGGCGCTGCCGCAACTGCGGTTGTCTGGTGGAAGGGGCGCATGCGCCGGAAATGTGCCCGGCCTGCGCGCATCCCAAGGCGTACTTTGAGGAACTCAACTACAGCTTCTAATCCGCTCCGTTCCGAGCGGAAGCGGCCGTCCGTCAGATGACGGCGGCCGTAGCTGAACGAATGTACGGCACTCTGCCCGGCCGCAGGCAAACCGGCAGAACTCCTTATGCCCCCGGCGCGTAACGACACCGTTCGCGCCGGTTTTTTTGTGGGCGGCGGACGCCGCGGCAGCGCCGCTAAGCATTAGCAGTGTGCAACGCTTGGCGTTACAAACCATACGGCTATCGCTTCGCCAAAAGAAAAGCGGTTATTCCGCTCTCGTCGGGCCGGGCGGCGCTGTACCGTCGCCTCGCATTTTGCCTTTTTCAGAGGCAAAACGCTCCCAAGCTGCGGCGCACATTCCGACACCGTCCGGCAGGCAGTGGCGCGGGCGCTTGCCGGAAGAGGAAGGCATAAACGGTCATGGGCGGATCCGTTGCACGGGTCCGCCCATAGCAGGCAAGAGAAAGGAGGCGCTACTTCAGGCGGGAAAGCAGCGTTTCCTTGATGGCGTCGATGCTGCCGGAACCGTCCAGTTCGATATAGGTCGTCTGGCCCTGATCGGCCAGCTTCTTGAAATAGTGGGCCGCGGCCAGCGTGCCGTCCACATCATTATAATAGATGTCGTGCCGTTTGTTGATGGCGGCCTCGTCCTGATCGTCGCTGCGCACGGTCAGCTCGCCGCCGCAGACGCGGCAGACGTCCCCGTTGGGTTTGATGGCCTCGATAAAGATGTTGTTGGGGTGATTGTTGTTGTTCTTGCAGAGGCGGCGGCCCATGATGCGGTTCTTGGCCGTTTCGCGGGCAAGCTGGATCTCGATGACGTAATCCAGCTTGAGGCCTTCCTTCTGCAAGGCTTCCCAGAGTTTTTCGGCCTGCACCATGTTGCGGGGAAAGCCGTCCAGCAGCCAGCCGTCCTTGCCGCGGGTCTTGAGCGTTTCCAGCACCATGGGGATGGTGATGTCGTCCGGCACAAGGTCGCCGCGGTCGATATACGCCTTGGCCTTCTTGCCCAGCTCGGAGCCGCCGCCGATATGTTCGCGGAAAATGGCTCCGGACTCGATGTGGGCAAGATGATATTTCTGCTTCACGAGGTCGCCCTGTGTGCCCTTGCCGCTGCCGTTGGGGCCGAAAATAAGAATGTTCATCATATCCTCCTTGCGGCGCGACGTGCGCTCGATTGATGTAGAATTTTTCCCGGAGTACCGCGTGCGGCACGGCCTGTCAATGTCCATCCCGCATTTGCCTTTCCCGGGACCGGCTGCGAGGGACGGCAAAGGGCGGGCCGCGCATTTGCGCAGACCCGCCCGAGGGATCCAGCCGCCGTCATGACGGCGGAAGACGTGCGATGCCGTGACTAGAAGCTGTAGACCAGCGCCACGTTGGCCTTCCAGGCATCCTGTTTGCTGAAGGGCACGCCGGAGGCGCGCGTCCAGCTGCGGTTCCAGGTGCCGCGATCCATCATGTTGACGATATAGCCGAGTTCCAGACCGGCCGTCAGGTTCTCGTAGATCTTGTACTTGTTCTGGAGGTTGAATTCCAGCAGACCGTCGTTGGTGGTCAGGTACGGGCCGTCGATGTTGCTCTGGGGGTTGGTCCAGTCAAGCGGCGTGGTCGCGTATTTGACCATGGAGGGGCTGTTGGTGCCGCCACGGTAGGCCACACGGAAGGTGTGCGTCAGGTCTTCCAGGAAGCTCATGTCCTTGAGGTGGAAACCGATGCCCCAGGAGCCGCCGTAGGTGAGGGCCATATCCCACGTCCCGGCGGTGCCGTCGTAGAAGGTGGCGTCACCGAGCATCCCCGTGAACGTGCCGAAGGGCGACATGGTGGGCATGCGCTCGGAACCGTTCTTCAGGTTGCCGTCATCGCCGGAGCCGTACCAGCCGAAGACGCCGGGAGTACCCCAGTCAAGCTTGTATTCCACAAGAGCCTTGAGGATGAAGCCCTGCCGCTCCGTGGACGCGCGTTCAGCATTGGCGACGCCGCGTTTGCTGATGCCGTACCGGCCCATGGCTTCCACCCAGCCGTAGTTCATGTCCACTTCGATGTTCCAGGGATCGAGGGCCGTGATCTTGATGGGCAGGCCGGCCCAGAACATGCCGCCGTAGGTCTTGCCGGTATGTTCGCGGGCAAAGGCGGAGTTGCTGTGGCCGAAGGGATCCGTCCCCATCGGGTAGAAG
This sequence comes from uncultured Desulfovibrio sp., assembly GCF_944324525.1. GTDB lineage: Bacteria > Desulfobacterota > Desulfovibrionia > Desulfovibrionales > Desulfovibrionaceae > Desulfovibrio. The sequence continues at coordinate 15,823 of NZ_CALUWS010000035.1, read as the reverse complement.
GCGTTGATGTCCTTCCAGAAGGAAGTCACGCCGTCGGCGTTGTTCTCATTGCGCCAGGAGTTCTTGCCCTGCAGGCCGTACATGGCCCAGGGCGTGAGCTTCACGCCTTCGAACTGCAGCGGCACGGAAAGGAAGAAGAGATCGATGTTGTCAAGGTAGTTGGCCTGATAGTTGGTCTGACCGTTTTTGGTCCAGCCGGTGAAGTTGTCGTTGCTGGGACGCATCCACATGGCGGTGAGGCCAACGTTGTCATTGAACGTGTAGTTGGCGGTAACGGCGGCCACATCGGCGTTGTCCAGCACCATGCCGCCACCCGCGGCGCTGGGCAGCCAGGTGTTCTGCAGACCCATGCGGAAGCGCAGATCGGTATTGGGCACGACCCAATCAAGATAGGCGTTACGCACCTTCACCGTCGTGCCGTCGCCGCCGAGCGCCATGCCGGCGCTGTTCTGGCCGTAGTTGGCATGGCCGATTTCGAACCAGAGCGAACCGGACAGGCTTTCCGAAGCGATAAAGTCGATCTGCTGGCGGATACGTTGACGTCCGTTGAAGTTGTCGTTGCTGTTCTTTCCGCCTTTCGAGTTTTTCAGGGAAAGATAGCGGTTGTTCACCCCGTAGCCAAACTGCCAGGTGCCCTTGGCCTTGAAGTCGATGGCGGAAGCATTGGCGGACCAGCCAAGCAGCATCGCCGCGGCCAGCGCAAGAACAGTAAGCCGTTTTTTCATGATGAACCCTCTCTCGTTATGGGCACGGCCAGCGGGAGACAGTGCCGCGACGTCCTCCCCGGTACGGCGACCGGCGGCGAAACACGTCGATACACTCGCCCTGCCAGTTTCAACACCGGAGCAAAAGCCCCTTTACTGATTGCCTCTGTCACGCTGTGTCTGATGCGTCGGCAGTCGTGACGCCCTGCCGGCAGCGGCGCAACAGCCAACGACCGCGTCTTGCGCCGTCGCCCCCTTTGGCTGTTTGCCGCCTGTGCCGCACCGCGCCCCACAGCGGGGGCGCCGGTGCAACACAGTCCTTTTTTTATGTGTTTCAAGCAGTATAGCTCAGGATTCGACCAAAGGCCATACCTGCATATCCCCTTTACTGGCGTTCCGTGGCCGTCGGCAGGTCTTCCCACAGAACCGCGGCGACGTTTTCTTCGGGGGCGTGCCTGGTCAGCAGGCTGCCGCCAAAGAGACCGATGGCGCAGAAGATGAAGCCGAAGAACGTCTGGTCAAAGGAGATGCCCAGATACGGCCAGACCAGGGTGGACACCAGCCCAAGCAGCATGCCGGACATGGCCCCGGTCTTGGTGACGCCGCGCCAGAGCATGGTCGCCAGGAAGGGCAGCACGATGGTGGTGGCCGTCAGGCGCAGGGCCCACTGGTAGATGGCGATGATGCCGGTGAAGTTGAAGGCCACGATCAGGGCCCCAAGCGCGATGATAAGCACGGTCAGTCGGGACCAGAACATGAGCTGCTTGTTGGTTGCCTTCGGGTTGATGAGCTGGCGGTAGAAGTCATGCGTCAGGTTGGAGGAACCCTGCAGGATGAAGGAGTCGGCGCTGGTCACCAGGGCCGCCAGCAGGGCGCAGTAAATCAGACCGCCGATATAAGGCGGCAGCATCTCGAACGTCACCTTGGAGAAGATCATGTCGGGATTCGTGTCCAAAGGCAGGAACTGGCGGCAGGCGATGCCGATGATGGCCGGGCAGATGAAGATGAACGCGCAGATCACCACGCCCAGCGTATTGGCGCGCAGAGAGACGGTTTCCGACTTGGCGGCGAAGATACGTTGCCATGAGGACTGCCAGACCAGGTAGAAGGGGCCGACGGACATGAAGAAGAACAGCACTTCCGAGAAGCCGTACGGGCCGGCGGGCGACAGATATTCCGGCGGGGTATTGGCGACCATGTTGCTCCAGCCCCCGGCATAATGAAGGGTGGCCGCTGCCAGAACGATAATGCCCACGATGATCAGGATGGCCTGTAGGGCGTCGGTGATGATAGTGCCCGGCAGACCGCCCAGAACCGTGAAACCAAAGACCAGCACAAAGGAAAGGATGAGCGCGGTGTTCCATTCCATGCCGAAACAGGCGGTCCAGATGGTGGACATGGCCAGATATTGCATGGCGGTCGTGGGGATGGCGTAGACCACCGCGGACAGCAGGGACGGGATGATGCCGACGGTCGGCCCGAAGCGCGATCCAAAAAGGTCCGCCAGCGTGTACAGGCGCTGCCGGCGCAGGGCCTTGCCGAAGACCAGCAGAAGGATCAGGGTAAAGAGGACCGATGCCAGGGAAAAGCGGATATATCCCGACGCCCCCACGGTAAAGCCGAGGCCCACCGAGCCGATGAAGACGGACGCGCCGCACCATGTGCTGATGACCGTCCCCACGATGGGCCAGAAGCCCATGTTCCAGCCGCCGATCAGATAGTCGTCAGCGTTCTTTACCTTGAGGAAGTAGTAGAACCCGATGCCGAACATGGCGGCAAAGTACACGATGAAATAGGCTAAATACCACCCCATGTCATCCTCCCGGATGCTAAAACGTGAAACACTTCGCGATGAGGCCGCCCGGCCTCCGATCGCATCCTCACTACACGTCCGCCGAGACCAGTTCCCGGAGAGCGTCTTCCAGGACAAGAGCGCCCCGGGCCAGATCTTCGGGATGCGTGGCCTCCTGCGGACAATGACTCAACCCTCCGATGCTCGGCACGAACAGCAGGCCGGCCGGCGTCACGGCGGCAAGGCAGGCGGCGTCATGGGCCGGACCGCTGATCATGTCCATGCAGGGAATGTCTCTGGCCTCGGCTGCTTTGCGGAACAGGGCCATGATGTCGTCGGACATGTGCGCGCCGCCGCTGGCGGAAAGCCGCTCGATGTGCACGTCAAGTCCCCGCTCGCGAGCCGTGCCGCGGGCAAGCTCCGCGATGCGGTCCCAGCCGGCTTCCAGCGTCGGGACATCCACATGGCGGATGTCCACGGTAAAGGTCACCTGTTCGGGGATGACGATGGGCACATCGGGCGCGCAGGCTATGCTGCCGATGGTGCACGAAAAGTCCTCGGGCAGCATGCCGTCGCGCCAGAGCTGTTCCATGCCGTGGGCAAAGGCGGCAAAGCCGGCCATGGCGTCGCGGCGTCCCTGCATGGGGCTGGCCGCATGGTCGGATACGCCGGCAAAGCGGATACGGTGTACGCGCATGCCGCAGATGGCGCGCACGATGCCGAGGGAGATGCCCCGCTGTTCCAGGCGGGCATTCTGTTCGATATGGACTTCCAGATAGGCGCGGGCATAGGCGGCATCGATCTGCTGCCCCGTGAGGTCGTCCGGGCGCAGGCCGAAAGCGCACAGCCGTTCATAAGCCGAGACGCCGCCGCTGTCCCGCATCCGCCGCAGGCTTTCCACGTCCGCAAGACCGGTGACCGCCTTGCTGCCCAGGCAGGTGCTGCCGAAGTTGGATCCCTCTTCTTCGGCAAAGGCGATCAGTTCCACGTCGCAGGAGGGCACAAGGCCTTCGTCGGCGAAGGTTCGCAGGGCCTCCAGCCCGGCGCAGACGCCGTAGATGCCGTCCAGGCTGCCGCCGTGCCGTACGGAATCAAGGTGCGATCCCACCAGCACCGCAGGCCCCGGCTGCCGTCCCCGCAGGCGCAGCCGCACATTGCCGATGCCGTCGGTATGCACGGAAAGGCCGGCCTGTTCGCCCAGTTCCCGCAGCAGGGCGCGGGCCCTGGCGTCGGCGTCCGACCAGGAGAAGCGGGTAACGCCGTTGCCGGGCGTGTCGTTGCAGCGGGCGAAGGCGGCAAGCGTATCCAGAAGCCGTTGACGATCCATCTTTTTTCCTCCCCGGCGGCCGGGAGCGGGGCTCCGGCCGCCGGCATGCGCGAACTAGGCCTTGAGCGTGCCCCAGACAGGACGGCCGCCGGACACCACGGACAGGATGACCGTATCCTTGATGGTCTCCGGCGCGATGCTGCGCGGATCCCTGTCCAGCAGGGTGAAGTCGGCCAGCTTGCCGGGCTCGATGCTGCCGCGGTTGGCCTCATCAAGGGTCATGGCGGCGGCGTAGGTGGTGTACGCACGCATGGCTTCCAGCGGGCTGACGCGCTGATCCGGCCCCAGCAGTTCGCCATTGCGGCTGATGCGGTTGACCGCCGTATGTACGGACTGCATGGTCATCTGCGGCAGGACAGGCGTATCGGCATGCAGCGAGAAGGGCATGCCCAGCCGCACCGCGCTGCCGCAGGGGTCGATGCGGGCCGCCCGTTCCGGTCCCAGGAAGATGGCCTTATGGCGGTCGCCCCAGTTCCAGACGTGCAGCACGAAGAAGGACGGCTCAAGGCCCACGGCCTTCATGCGTTCAAGCTGGCTGTCGGACGCCGTCTGACAATGGATGAGCAGGTGGTGCGGATTGGCGCGGGGGCAGCGCTTCTGCGCCTTTTCCATGGCCAGGATCACCCGCTCGATGGCTCCGTCGCCGTTGCCGTGGGCAACGACCTGCTGTCCGGCGGCATGGGCCTCGTAAACGAATGCGTCCATGTCTTCCTGACTGACGATGCACTCGGGCCGCACGTCGGGATGCGTGGGGTAACCGCCCATCATGGCCGCCGTAAAAGCTTGGATGGAACCGTCCGTCACGATCTTTATGCCGTGGATCCGCACATACGGACTGCCGGAGCTTTCCAGCAGGCCGGCGGCCTTGGCGGCCCGGTAACCGGTGGTAAAGACCGGCATGTGGCAGCGGACCGTCATTTTCCCTTCACGCTCCAGCTCGCCGAACACCTGCAGGGTCATGGCATTGTCGATGCCGCCCAGACCGAGCCCGCCGCCGATGGTGGAGGTGAAGCCCTGCTCATTGTACTTTTCCATGGCCTTCAGCAGGCCCTGCTTCAGATCGGCGGCAGCCACGGGCGGCATCTGGGCAAGGGCGCGCAGGGCCATGTTTTCCGTCACGAGACCGGTGGGACGGCCGTCGTCGCAGACCACTTCGACATTGTCGCTGGGCTTGTCCGGATCGACGCCCATGAGCCGGAACATGGCGGTATTGACGTAGGCTGCATGGATGGAGATGTGCGCCAGCACGGCCGGCCGGTCGCCAAAGAGCGCGTCCAGCTCCGCCGCCGTGGGGCCGCGTCCGTCACGCGTGGCCGTGTCGTCATAGCCGTAGCCCATGACCACGGGCTGCTCGGGGTGGGCGCTGGCGTGGCGCTGCAGGATATCCAGAGCTTCCTGCATGGTCTCCGTGCCGCCGCAATAGGGATAGGACGCCCAGGCCGCGTACATTTCGATGTGGCTGTGCGTATCGATGAAGCCGGGGTAGAGCGTCTTGCCCTGCAGATCGACTTCACGGCAGGCGGGGCCCGCCAGCGGACGAAGTTCGGCAGCCGTGCCCACGGCCTCGATGCGGTCGCCGCAGGTCAGTACGGCCTCCGCATGCCGGTCTTCAGCGTCCATGGTTACGATATTGCCATTAAGATACAGAATTTTTTCACTACAGCGCATGATGTCTCTCCCATGATTCCGGCCGGGAAGGCTTTTGCACGGACCTTTCACAGTTCGTTGCCGGAGTGGCGCTCCTCTGGCCGATATGTTCCTGATGCAACGTTGCGCAGGATATGACTCCGGACAATAGTCCAATATTGATGCAGCTCGTGGAAGCTGTCAAAAAATGTTTTGCACGTTGTGTAGAGGATGGCGGGAAGAGTTTAAGAAGGTGGGGATATGTCGAAACAGAAAAGATGGAGGAAAGGAAAAAGGACGGCTTTTGCTCTCTGCCAGCGGGAAGGCTGCTTTGGCATGGGCAAAATGTCTATTTGGCGAGATTTTAAGCCGCATGATATGGGGAATACAGCATCGGGAGGCATGTTTTTCCTGCCTGTTTCACTATACAATGGTTCTCGCTTACGCCTTTGTGAATTTCCTGTCAAGGAAGTTTGCCGTCAAAAGGCAAGATGATTTTGCTTATCTCACGAACATCTCAGGGATATTTTTTTATTAAAAGACAACAAATATCAATTGGTTAGTTGATGTCATGCGGGGCGTGCGCCATATGGGGGACAGTCCGACGCCGTTTGGACGCTTTGGAGGAGAAGATGTTCAAAAAAGGGCAAGGCAGGCAGGGTCCAGTTTTCTGAACGAGCAGGTGAAAAAAATGGGGCAAAGCAGCCGTCGGGAAAAGCCGAGGCGACCGGGGCCTGCACATGCCCTCCTGTTGAAAAGAGCGCAGATCTTTCTTGGGCGGCAAAAAACAATTTCGCTGATGTTTGTATGGTTGGATGTCGTATGGCCGTTTTATCTGCGTATTTCTGAGGATGACAGTGGAATCAGGATGTTATGAAGAATTTTTAGCATAAAAATATCTGCTTCATATTCTTTATTTCTCATACATGCGGCATTTTTATATGGCAGATATGCAGGATGGAGCAGGAAGGGAGCTTGCTTCGACGCATGTCCTGTGCTGGCGAGAAAGTCCTGTTGCGGGTATTCTACCCAGACTTCAGGCAAAAAGATTCTCGCTTCACAGGCTCTGTCGCGGTGTGAAAAAAACTTCCTGCCAGGCTGGTCGAGGATAGTGTCAACAGGCCCTAACGAAAAAGCCCCAGCGCGCCGTCCAGCAGGCCGCCCACCAGCCCGGTGATGCCCTGCGCAATGCCGCTGAGAGCGTACAGCAGCACCGTTCCCGCGCTGACGCTTGTCTTGACGTTGTGCAGGCTGCCGTAGACGCGCACGGGGATGTTGTCCATGGTCGGGGTATCGACGCGCAGCGAGCAGTCCAGGGTCTCGTCGACCAGATTGATCCAGCCCCCGCCCATGACCGTCATGTCCTCGCCCTGCAGGAAGAGGTCGCTGCTGCGGGCCACCCCCTGCCGCAGATTGCCGGAGGCGCTGAGTCGGGAGAAGCGGGTAGGCTTGCCCTTGTTGCGTCCCTGCTTGTCCAGCGGCTGATGCGTCCCGTCGCGGACGAGCAGCTTCCAGCTGCCGCTCAGGGCGGCGGGCATCTGCCCCGAGGCATTGAGCGCGGCCGTGGCGGAAACTTCCACCGAAGCTCTGCCGCTGACGCGCGCCTCGCCGCCGCGTGCGGCGCTGGCCGGAGCAAGATCGAAGGCATTGACCGACAGCCGGTTTTCCATCCGCAGTCCGCGGTCGAACTGCGCATGCCCGCTGTTGCGCAGCGTCGCGCCGTACAGATTGGCCTGCAGGTCGTAGTCCAGCCGTCCTTCCGCAAGCTTGAGGGGCAGGCGGACATCCGTCAGGGTGAGTTTCCAGCTGTGGACGCGCTCCGCATGCAGCGAGCCTTCCAGGGAAAAGCTCTTCAGGAATCGCAGATCCCAGGGCTCGCCTGCCGGGGGACGGGGAGGCGCGGGAATGGGCCGGCCGGCCGCCCGGGCCGCCTGAATCTGTTCTTCTCTTCGGGCGTCGGCGGCGGTCCCCTCGGGATCGAGCCGCCGGCGCAGCGCGTCGATGTCCACAAGCGGCGAACTCAGGGCCAGGCGGATATGGGGCACGCCCTGAAAGGCGATGCTGGTCTCTCCCCGGATATCGGTATCCAGCAGGCGGGTGGAAAGGTTTTTCAGGCTGAGACGGCGGGCAGCCAATTCCCAGTCGCTTTGCAGCTGCAGGCTGCGCAGATCCTGCGGCAGTTTCGGGGCCGTGTCGCGTACAAGGGAAAGCGTGCGCGCCAGATCGTCGCAGCGCAGGCTGCCGCTCCCAGAGAGGCCGGGGCTCCTGCCGCCGGCGGCAAGGCTGAGGCTGCCGGCATACTGCGCGCCCAGGGCGCTGATGTCCGCATGCTGCAGCGTGAGCTGCGGCGGATGGGCCCGGGCGCTCAGCCTTCCGAGCAGCTTCAGGTCCACCCCCTGCGGCAGGCCGGAGAAATCCCTGTCCGCCGTGAGATGCAGGCGGGCGTCACAGTCTTCCAGCGCCACACGGCTGTCGCCGCCGATCCAGAGCGTGCCGTCCAGCCGGCTGTCGGCCAGCAGCTTCTTGCCGTCCAGGGCAAGGTTCCAGCTTCCGGCAAGACCGGCGCGGCCCTGCTTCCAGCGGCCCTGCCGCAGATCCAGCGTCAGGGCGAGGCGGGCATAGTCCAGCGGCCAGGCCGCCGCGGGCAAGCTGCCGTTTTCGGCCCGGAAGGCGGCCTTGCCCGATAGATTGGCAAGAAAGGCGGGGATGTCGCCGCCCACGCTGCGCAGCGTGGTCTCGGCCTGAAGGCGGCCCCCGCGCAGGGGCAGAGCGGGCAGATGCTCGCCAAGGGCCGAGGCCTTGATGTTTTTGAGAGCGGCGGCAATGTCGAATTCCGGCTTGTCCGGCCCGCCGCCGACGGTGGCCTGCGCCGTGAGCGTACCGTCATACAGGGTGGCGCGCACGTCGAGCAGGGCGCGCCCCAGACCCGTGGAGGCCGGTTTGCCGGGACTGATGGCCACGCGGGCATCCTGCATGCGCAGGGGGCCGTAGCGCAGATCCCCGGCGGAAAGCCGGATGTCGTAGCTGAGATCATCCGTGGCCGACGGCGGCTCCGGCTCGCCCGCGGTTGCGGGGCGTTCTCGTTGGGCGAGCTGATCCCAGCGTGCCGGGTCCGGGTCGAAGCTCGTCAGCGGAGCGTAAGGGAAGGCCGGTTTGCGGGGGCGCTGCCCCACGGCTTCGGGGATGGCCAGGCCAAGATCGACCTGCCGGGCCGCCAGTTCCAGCGTGACCACGGGCTTGCTCCAGCTCGGGACGCCGCCCGTACCGCTGAAGCGGCTGCCGGAACAGCTGGCGCTGATGGCGGGTACGCGCAGCCCCTCGCCGTCCAGTTCGAAATCCGCGTCCACCTGGGTGATGTTGTCCAGCGCAAGCTGGAGACCGGGGACCAGATCGCGGGCAAAGCCGAGCCACTGGGTCAGGCTCAGGCGCTGCATGCGCAGATGACCGTGCAGGCGCGGCCGTTCGCTGCCGGGCAGATGCAACATGCCGTCCAGCTGTCCGCTGTCCGCATCCAGCGTAAAACGCAGGGCACCCAGCTCGGCCCGGGCGCTGCCCGGCTCCGTCAGACGGGCCGAGCCGTCCAGAGAGAAGGGGATGGGCTGTCCGTTCTGCGTCAGGGCGCCCTCCAGGCTGCCGGTGACGGACCAGACGCCGCCGCTGCCCTTCCAGTGCAGATCGGCACGCAGATCGCGCAGCCAGTCGCCGAACTGCAGCCGCCCCTTCAGACAAAGGCGGGAATGCTCCGCCAGCGGCGCGGAAAGGCGGGCGTCGCCTTCCAGGCGGACATGGCGCGACGTGAGCAGGATGCCGTCCCGGTCGGCTACTCGCAACAGCGACCAGTGTACCTCGCCGTCAAGCCGGTCATGCGGCCCGGCGTCCAGGTCGAGCCCGAGATTATCCATCACCAGGCGGCTGCCGTCCGCGGCCGTGACGTCGATCTGTCCCTGTTGCACTTCCAGCCGCAGGCTTCCCGGCAGCGAGGGCAGGGCGAGGCCCGCCGCGGAAGAGCCGTCATCCGTGCCGGGCAGCCGGGCCAGGCTTGCCAGCGGCAGCTGGCCGGTCAGTTCGGGCCGCAGCAGCTGGACGTGAGCGGGCCACACGTCGCCGCGCAGCAGCTTCCAGAAGCTGGGGCGTAGCGATGCGTAAGCGACGGAGAGCCGGAGATCCCCCCGCTGGAGGCGGACGTCGCCGATGCAGATCGAGGGCACGGGCAGCAGGACGACATCCACCGAGGCCGCCTCGGCCTGCAGCCCTGTGGCGGCGGTGAAGGATTCCAGCACATGCGCCGTGAGCGCCTGGGAATGGCGTTGCAACAGAAAGACGCCCCCCGCCAGAAGCATGAAGGCAAGAAGAAGGCTGGCCACCATGACGCGGGCCACGAGGCGCAATCGACGGCTGGGCATGAAGGATTCCGGGACTTGGCTTGACGCTGCCGGGCGTCCGGCGCTACGGTATTCAAGTATTTCATGTTTTCCGTACGTTGGCAATGCGTGCCGTGGACGTGGCGGAGAGGCGAACGGGGGAATATGCGTCGATTATTCTGGATAGGCAGTCCGTTTTTCTGGCGAAGTCTGAAGGAGACCGGCTGGGACGAGGTGGCGTTCTGCAACTTCGAGGAGCCGCGTGTGCTCGGCTGGCGGGATGTGGTGCGTCAGGCGGGCTTTGAGCCGGATGTGGTGGTGGTGGCGGACAAGAGCCGTCCCCCCTTTGTGCTTGGCGTGGAGGACTTCCCCTGCATCACGGTCTTTTATAGTGTGGATTCGCATATCCACAGCTGGCAGCCGTGGTACGCGCAGGCCTTTGATGCCTGCCTCGTCTCGCTGCGGGATCACCTGCCGCGCTTTGCCGGGGACTTCCTCCCGGCGGAGCGTATCTGGTGGTCGCCCGCCTTCGCCTGGAACGAAGACCGCCCGGACGAGACGGCGGAACGCCGCTGGGACGCGCTCTTTGTGGGCACCGTGTCGGACAATACGCCTCTGCGCGCCGCCTTCCTGCGTGAGGTGGGGGAAAAGTTCCCCGCGCTGCACGTCACCCGCGGCGCTTACCGCGGCCTGTACCCGCAGGCGCAGGTCGTGCTCAATCAATGCGAGCACGGCGATCTGAATTTTCGCGTGTTCGAGGCGCTGGGCTGCGGCGGTTGCCTGCTGACCCCGCGCATTGGGCACGGCCTCACGGATCTTTTCGTCGAGGATGAGGAGCTCGTCTGCTACACGCCGCATGATGCCGCCGATGCCGCGGAGCGTCTGCGCGGGCTGCTGGCCGCGCCTGCCCGCATGGCCGAGCTGCGCCGCGCCGGGCTGGCCGCTGTGGATGCGCGTCACAGGGCCATCCATCGGGCGCGCGCCTTCAGTGAACATTTGCGGGCCCTTTCGGAAGAGGAGTGGCGTCGTCTTGTGGAAAACCGCCGCCGTCGTGCGGCCGCCATCCGGCAGCAGGCGCTGCGGCTGCCCTGTCTGCTCTGGGCCGAGGATCTGGGCTCGTCCACCGATCCGGCGGTACGCGCCCTGCGTGCCGCCTATCTGGCGGAGGCCCGCACGGGGTATGCCGGGCAAAGCGACGTGTGATGGCTTCCCGCGACGCCGGCGGGAACGGATGAGACAGAGGAACGGTTGCCGTCAAGCAACGCGCGGGAGAAAGAGCTTACCGGGGCTGGAGCCTCCCGCATGGCGGGCAGGGGCGGCACCGCATCATCCGGCCAAAACCAACGGAAAAACCGCGTTTTTTGCGAACTGACAGACCGTATGGACGGAAACGCCAAGCGCTTCAAAGGGAAAACGTCTAGTTGCGGGCAGGCAGCGGATCGTCCATGTGCAGTTCCAGCGCCGGATCCGCAGCGGGCTTGCTCGGCGGCGCGGCCGGCTCGTCGAAGCTCAGATGCAGCAGCGGGTCATGCTGGGGGATGTTTTCCGCTTCCTGCGGGCTGTTCACCCCTGCCGGAGCGACCGTGCCGCGCATGGTATTCTCCAGACGGGATTCCAGGGCGCGCAGCAGCAAACGGGTCTGCGCGTGCTCCTCACGCAGGTTCTGGCACATTTTTTCCTGATTGCGGAGCATGAAGAACAGCATGCCCAGCATGCCGAGGAAGCAGAGAAAAATAAAGATCATCAGGGAAAGCATGGCGGCCTCTGTGCGCGGGATTACGCGCCCGTGCCGCCAGAGAAAGAGACGGCGGGCGTGTTGCTTCGTCAAATATATACTTTCAGCCCCCACGGGGCAAGGATGTTTTATGCATATTCAGCCAAAGATGGTCATGGCCGATGCCCAGGGCAACATTTATGATGATCCCGACCTGCTCATGGTCTGCCGCAGGGGCGCGCAGTGGGGGCTGCCGCGTCCGGATGAACTGATGCCCCTGCCGGAAGAGAGTGAACTTTTCCTCCTGCCGGGCCGCAAGGCCGTGGGTCTCGACCCCGAATCCGGTGAGATCGTGCCCTGTGACGACCTCGCGGTGGCCGCCTTTGCCGCGCCCGCGCATACGCTGTCCGCGCATCCGGCCTACGTCGCCCAGGAAGACGCGCCCCTGCTGCCGCTCTTTGCCTACGGCGCCGTGGGCTTTGCCAACGGCCGTTTCTACATATGCGCCCGGCGGGTGGACGAGGACAGGCGTCAGCAGTTCCGTTGCGTGGCCCGTGGCCGCATCGAGCGCAACGTGCGCGACATTTCCCGCCGCTTCCCCAAAAACCGGCTGGTGCAGCATATCCTGCAGAACTGCGTCATGCGCTATGACTGCCCGGCGGCCCGTAACTTCGCCCTTGGCCGCTTTGAAGCCCCCCTGCCCACGTCCCGCGCCTGCAATGCCCGCTGCGTGGGTTGCATCTCCGAGCAGGAGAAGGACTCCCCCGTGGCCGTGACCCCGCAGTGCCGCCTGGCCTTCATCCCCACGGCCGAGGAAGTGGTGGAGGTCATGCGCTTCCATGAGAGCCGGGAGACCGAGTGTCCCGTCTATTCCTTCGGGCAGGGCTGCGAGGGAGATCCCCTCATGAATCCCGACCTGCTGGAAGAGAGCGTCCGCCTTTTCCGGGAGCAGGGCGGTCGCGGGACCGTGAACTGCAATACCAACGCCTCGCGCACCGACGCCGTGGAACGTCTGGCGCTGGCCGGGCTGAGCAGCATGCGCGTCAGTCTCAACAGCGCCCGCCCCGCCCTCTATGAACGCTATTACCGGCCGCACGGCTACACCTTCGACGATGTGCGCGCCTCCATCGAGACCGCGCGCCGTCATGGCCTCTGGGTGTCGCTCAACCTGCTCTACTTCCCCGGCATCACCGATTGCGAGGAGGAGCTCGCCGCCCTGACCGAACTGGTGACCCGCTGCGGCGTGAGCATGATCCAATGGCGTAATCTCAATATCGACCCGGAGTGGTACCTGCGCCGCATGGACGGCCTCACCGAAAGCCCCAGCATGGGCCTCGCCGCCTTCATGAAGCGGCTGCGCCGCGCCTGTCCCTGGCTGCGTTTCGGCTATTTCAATCCTTATGTCGGCGACAAAGCCGAGCTGGAAGCCCCCCTCCCCGGCGAGCGGGAAGTGCCCGTTCCGTGCATCGAGCCAGAGGACGAGGCGTAGGCGGTTTTGAGCGGGGGAAGGAAGGGGCCTTTTTTGCAAAAAAGGCCCCTTCCTTCCCCCCCGCCCCCCATCCTTCCCCCAAAAAACCTTACCGTGGAGGATGGCGGGGAGGCTGGGCGGCTCTGGGCGTCGCTTCGGCCTGGTGTCCCCCGACGGCACGGTGAAGATGCTGGCAAGTTTTTATGCTTGCTGGTGTCGGGCAGTCGTGGCGGCTACGTATTTTCGCAAAAAGCGTTGTTGTGGCGGATGGTGAGTGGGATGGCTGTCTCGGACGGTCGCTTCGGCCTGGTGTCCCTCAGCGGCATGGTGAAGATGCTGGCAAGCTTTTATGCTTGCTGGTGTAGGGCAGTCGTGCCGGTGCGGGGACTTCAGGGCCTGCGCGTGGCCTTTTCTCCCGGCAGTTGCCGGCAGCGGATGTATTCGGTGGGGGGCTATAAAAGCGGAAGGGATTTTTGCAGGCGTGTCCGGCTTGGGCCGGTAGAGGGCATATCCCTCATGTCGCTTTGTCCGCGTACGAAAAATGGACGGGAGGGCTTGACGTTCGGATGGACTTTCAGTAAATCGAATTGAAAATGAATTTCTATTTCTAAATTCATTTTGAAAGAAGGGCGGCAGCCACAGCCCGTCCGGAACGACCACACGGCCGCAGGCCGAAAGGAGATCGTATGAGCAAGGTTCTTATCGTCTATGGTTCCAGCACCGGCAATACGGAAAGCATCGCGCAGAAACTGCGCGAGATCCTTGCTGCCGCCGGGCAGGAAGTGGATATGCGCAATGCGGCGGAGGTATCCGCGCCGGGCCTGGCTGACGGGTTTGATGCCGTCCTGCTGGGATGCAGCGCCTGGGGCATGGACGAGCTGGAATTGCAGGACGATTTTGCGCCGCTCTTCGAGGAGATGGGCAGCATGAACCTTTCCGGCAAGAAATTGGCGGCCTTTGCTTCCGGCGACAGCGCCTATGAACATTTTTGCGGCGCTGTCCCGGCCATCGAGGCGAGAGGGCGCGAGCTGGGGGCCGTCATCATCACCGAGGGCCTCAAGGTGGAAGGTGATGCCTCCGCCGCGCCGGAAGACATCCAGGACTTTGCCGGGGCAGTGCTGAAGCAGCTCTAACCCGGCGGCGTTGCCCGGCCCGGGGCCGGGCGGCGTGTGTGCCTCTGCGGGATCGCTCGTGCGGCGGTCCCGCAGTTTTTTTGTGCCGGCGGCAGCCTGAGCGCAACGTGCCGCCGGTCTTGCTCCGCGCGGCAAGGGCGTATACCCTGTATGCCCTGCGGCCACGGTGTATCGCCATGCGACGCAGGAGCCTTACAGGCATCGACAGCAGCGCGAGGGGGGCCCCTTCCCCCAAAACAGTAAATAGTATTGACAGGCCGTAAGGGAGGAAAGCATGGATTCCACGCTGCCGGAACGTCTGCGCCTGCTGCGCGGCGAGATGCCTCAGGCGGAGTTTGCCGCGAAGGTGGGCATCCATAAAAGTTCGTGGGGCCGCTACGAGCGGGGAGTGGGCGAACCGGCGGCCTCGGATCTGGCGCGTCTGTGCGCCGTCTGCGGCGTAACGCCTTTCTGGTTGCTGTACGGGCAGGGAGAGATGCGGGAGGCAGGCTCCACGGAAGCCGGAACCGGCGCCGTCATGCCGGCCGGGCCTGCCGCCATGCCGCTCACGGCGGAAAGGGACGGTCCCGCAGCACAGCCCGTGCAGCAGGTCCCGGCGGACATGTCCGGCAAGGATGGAGACGAGGCGCCGGCCTGCCGTCAATGTCGCTGGCTGGAAGCCCGACTGGAGCAGACGGACAGGGAACGGCGGGAGCTGGCGCAGGAAAACCGTCAGCTCTGGCGTGAAAACGGCGAATTGCGGGAGCGCGTCGCCCGGCTGGAGGAGCGCCTCCGCCATGCGGGGGAAGCCGATTTGCCGGAAAAAACAGGTGCGGCGCGGGAGGCGTGAACCGGTCTGCCGTTGCGGGGCCGTGTTGTGCGGTCCGCCTCCGCGTGCGCTTTCAGGCAAGGCCGAAAAAGAGGGCGGGAGAAGAAAAGACCGTTTGCGGGGCGTTCCTTCTCCCGCCGGGCTGGCGGCTACAACGTGATCTCGCCGTGCTGCAGCTCGTACTGCTTGACGACTTGCACCATCGCAAGAGCAAGCCGCTTGGCGCTTTCGGCGGTCATGCCGAGGACGACCTGCTGCTGCACCCTGATAAGGGGACCGTGCTGATCGGTCTCCTGATGGCTGACGCAGGCGGCAAGCTGAAATTCTCCCGGCTGGAACGTCGTCTGAAAGGCATTGACATAGAGGACCTGCAGATTCGGCGATGCCGTCAGGGCCACGCGGGTCTGGGCACTGCCGTTCTCTCGGGGAGAAGCCGCATCTTGGCCCTGTGTCGTCTGTTCGTTTTCATGTGTTTCGGACATGTCGCCTCCGTTGAGTGGCTGGGTGATCAGTGACCATATGACGGGCAGGGGGGATGGCATTCCCCCCTCCTGCCGTCGCGTCATGCCGGCCGGTCGCCGTATCTCTTTGCGGAGATCCCGGCAAGGTCGGATTTTTTTGAAGGTTGTCCACCCGTTGCCTCTCCGGCGTCCGGTTGAGGCGGGGTGGACGACCTCGTGCGGCATTCGTTTTAGAGCATTTTCCGTTTGGAATGCTTCGCGTTGCAAATCATGGCGCTTTTCTCGCTCACTTTGCGCCGGGCGGCGCTGTGCCGCCGCCTCGCGTTTTCTCCTTTTTCAACGGCAAAACGCTCTAGGTGTTGTGTTCCGATAGGTTGTTCACCCTTTCCTCATTCGGTAAATTGGAAGTTACCAGACAAACCAACAAAC
>NZ_CALUWS010000034.1 GCF_944324525.1 uncultured Desulfovibrio sp. | reverse complement strand
TTAAAGGCAAAAATTCCAGTTAAGGTGCGCCTTATATCCCCGCCCTGAAGGGCGAGGCTTTACGGCGCGCTGGGTAATGCAACAATATACAAATATTTTAATGGTATACAATTCCTGCAATGGATTGTAACCATAATTTGCAAATTTTGTAGTTGCATGAAAATTTTGCAGTAGATTGCAAATTATGCAATCAGCAGTCGAACTTGATGAGGGAGACGGCTTCACGCTCTTGACTGGGCGCAAGGTGGGAATAGCGCATGGTCATTTTGATGTCCTTGTGACCAAGCAGGCGGCTTACCAACGCCAAGGGGGTTCCCGACTGGACAAGCCAGGAAGCAAAGGTATGCCGGAGGGAATGGAAGCAGATACGCTCACGGCGATCCGTGACGCCCCTGTTGAAACCGCAGTCCTGCACGGCCCTGCGGAACACATGGTAACTTCGTTCGGGCAGCCGTCCGTTTTCCTGGAAAAGGGGCAAGTCGTGCCGCGCCTTGTATCTGTATTTTTGCACGATAGCCAGCGCATGAGGGTTGAGCGGGACGATACGGCTCAGGCTGTTCTTGGAATCGTAGACCTTGACCTGTGCATTTTCGGTATCGACCGCGTAAGGCCGCATGTTGTATATCTCCCCTGCGCGCAAGCCGGTATACACGGCAAAAGCCGCCACATCACGCCAAAGCACGGAGGCTTCCTCCAGCTTTTTGAGCAACTTTCCGACTTCGTGGGGAGTCAAGAATCGCAGTCGCCGATTATCGAATTTCGGCATCCTGAACCGGGGAACCGGGCCGGGGTACAGTTCCCATTCTTCGGCTCTGTGCAAGATTCTGCGGGCAAGGGAGAGGCAGTGATAGACGCTCTGCGGACTTAAATTTTTCGTTTCCAGCGATTTTTTCAGTTGCAAAATTTGCAGATTTTTGATTTTGTCGAGTTGGTACTCACCAAGCACGGGCGACACATGGTTTTCCCACCGTCCAACTTCGGTTGTGATTTCCCGTCTGGTTTGGGAAGAAAGCACCAACTCCCTGTAAACATTGAACGCCTCGGAAAATTTCATCTGACTCTCCTGTTTTTTGCAGGATAGTCGTAAAAGGGAAAGTCAGCTTTAGTTATGCACAACGGCCTTTCACGCCGTCGACAGGGGTTCAAATCCCCTTGGGGACGCCAAAGATTTCAAAGGGTTACATCGAAAGATGTGACCCTTTTTTCGTTGGGGAACGGTTTCGGAAACGGTTTTTCAGCACCTGTTTCCGTGCCTCTGCCAGAGCTTCGGGCCTGACTCAGGCCGTCTTGCGCCGAATACGGACAACGGCCTTTTCGCCGTCGGGAGAGGGGAAAGGGATGACCTTGCCACCCTGCCCCGCCGCTGTCGTTGCCGCAAAGGAATGCGTCACGCCCGCATGACGTGCGCTCAGGCTCTCCAGTGCTCCCCGCGTCTCCTCAAGGCCCAGCGACTTCAGATACAGGGCCGTGGTATTGGGGGACTTGTGCCGCAGGATGGCCTGGATCACGCTCACGGGCTGCCCCAGCCGGTACAGGATGCTCGCGGTCAGATGACGAATGGCATGGAAGCCGAAAGGCCGTACCCGTGCCCGTTCGCACAGCGTCCGCATGAAGTGCATCCGCTCCTTGAACGGCTTGCCGTACTGTTCCGCGCAAAAGCCGCCTTCCTGCTCGCAGACGAAGACATGCGTATGCCGGGGGAACGTCCGATGCTCCTGCCACCAGCGCAGTGCCTCGAAAAGCTCTCCGGTCATGGGCAGCCAGTCATATTCCAGGCTGCCGCCCTCCCGCTTGCGGGTACCAAGGCGGATCCGGCGATTGCCGAAGTCCACATCTTCCCAGCACAGGCGGAAAAGCTCGCTGCGCCGCGCACCCAGATGCAGATAGGCCAGCAGCAGGACGCGATCCTGTCCCTGCGTCTGCTGGAACACCTTCCAGAAGTCCGCTTCCGGCGGGATGTAACGCGGGCTGCGTTCCTCGGGGAACTTCTCCACAAGGCAGGGGTTGGGGCCGGGCATACCAAGGTATTTCATGCCCCAGTTCCAGGCGGCCACCAGATTCTTTCTGTCCTTGTTGGCCGCATTGCCGGATCGCAGTTCATACTGGATACGCAGCGCGGCCAGCACCTTGCCGGGCGTCAGGCTGGCGACCGGGGCGTCAGGATCGACGATAGCCACCTGCCGTTTGCCGGTCCCCTGCTTCGCGGCAAAGAGTTCACGCAGCGCCTGCCGCTTCTCATTATAGGTCTTGCGACTGTATTTTTCCGCGTGATCCAGATACTTTTCCGCCCACTGCCGCAGGGAACAGGCCGTGTCTATCTCCTTGTTCCAGCCCTTTTTCCTCTCCTCTGCTTCCCACGCCAAGGCTTCCGCCTTGGTGTCGAACAGTTTTTGCCGGATGATCCCGTTCTTCTGAACTCTTCCTTTCCATTTGGGATGGCCATTTTTCTGGATCTTCGAGGGCATGTGCACTCCGTAAGGCGTCCACGACATTGCGCTCGAAAAAGAGGATCCGCCCACTGGTGCCGGTAGGCCGTATCCCACCGAAGGCTTTATAGTACCTCCGGATGCTGTCCTTATCAATCCCGAAGATGCGGGACAGGTCGTCAGCAGTCAGGCATCGTCCCAGTTCTTTTTCGATATATGTCATGGTGCCTCCAAAATTTCTTTCATCATAGCAGCGGAGGACAGCCCGTCGAGAAAAAACTCGAGTTACATAAAATATGTTCTTATATACTTATATTTTTATAGTTTCTGAATCCTCTAAATCGCTCGTGTAAAAGTGGCGCACGGCATCTTTTCAGCAATAAACATGAATACATATATAAATTTTACTTTTTCCCGTAGAGCGAAATTTTTTTGATGATGGCCTGGTACGCTTCGTGACTCTTTTACTACATATTACAGACAATTTTCATAACTTTTTTTAACTAAAACAGAGCTTTTTGATAATTTTTACGACAGTTTTCATAGCAATTTGGAACATTTTTCATACTTTTTACGACATTATTTTTACATTTTTAATTTCATTGCATCTTCTTTGATTTTATTTATGCTTTGAAGCAAGAGCTAACTTTCGCTTCGCTCAGTTCGCTCTTGCCCCCGATGCTGCGCTTCGCTGGCATCTTGTGGGGGAATTGCGTCTGCGCCGCAAGAGAAAGGCAATATGAAATCATGTACGAGGAATCATATGAAAGGAAAACACATGAATGATACAGTATCAAAACAGAGGACCTATTGTATCTCTGTCCGGTTTTCGGCCCAGGAAAAGAATGAACTTGATGCCGCGCGCGGCAGGACAGCTGCAGGCCGATTCCTGCGAGAGGTATTTTTGCAGCGAAAGACAATCGTCGTGCCGGAGTGCAATCGTAAGGCGTGGAGCGAACTTTCGCGTTCCGCGTCCAACCTCAACCAAATCGCCCACCACCTCAACCTCTCCGGCATGGCTGCGCACGAGCTGCGCCTGATCGCTGACATCCGCGCCGAGCTATCCCGCTTTTGAGCCAGTCTCGTGGGGGCCAGGCTGACAGGGGAGCGAGACGGGGACGACAGATGAAGAGCATGCGGCGCGTCAGCCGGGGGAGAAGCTTTCTGGGCCTGATGACCTACCTCCTGCGGCGCGACGCCGAGCACAGACAGCAGCCGGGCGTGCCCATCGGGGGGACGGTCTGCGGCACGACGGCTCGAGACATAGCCCGCGAACTGCGCTCCGCCGCCCAACAACGCCCGGATATCATCAAACCGGTCTGGCATCAGGCCCTGCGCCTGCCGCAAGGAGAACGCCTCCCTCCGCTCACATGGTGTCGCATCGCGGAAGTCTTCATGGAAGAAATGGGTTTTGATACGGCCCAGCAGCCGTATGCCGTGGTGCTGCACGATGACCCGCAGGGACAGCATATCCACATAGCCGCTTCGCGGGTCGGCATGGACGGGCGGATCTATCTTGGACAGAATGAGAATCTGCGGGCAAGCCGCCTTGTGATCGAGCTGGAAAAACGCTTCGGCCTGCAACGGACGCCGGGGCCGGATGCCCACGTCAACCAGCGCCGCAGACCCACGCGCCGGGAACAGGGCATGCGGCAGCGCACCGGTAAAGCCGTGCCGCGTGAGGTGTTGCAGGACAGGATCGACGCCGTGCTTGCCGTCGGCCCTGTCGCTTGGGACGACTTCAGGGACCGGCTGGCGGCTGACGGCATAAGCTGTTTGCTGAATCAGTCCCCCAGCACAGGCCGCGTCTGCGGTATATCCTTCAGCTATGGCGGGCTGCCCTTCAAGGGCAGTCAGTTGGGCAAGGCTTACGCCATTGCCGGACTCCAAAAACGGGGTCTGTCCCTTGTGTCGCTGCCGGTGCGGGAAGACACTTCACCGGCTCCCGAAGCTGCGGCTATGCCCGCTCCGACCGCAATGGCAGAGCAGCCGACCACGCGCCCCAAGACCCTGGTTGAGGCCATACTCGGTCATCCCCCGCCTGAATCTCTCCAGAAGCCCGCCCCACGACCTGCGGACACAGCCGCCCAGACTGGACCTTTGCCGCAGGAAGAGCCTTTCCTGCCCGCAAACGAGGGCAGCCCGCCGGAAAGTCCTCCTGCCGTTTCCGATAACATGGAAGCGGAAGAGGAAACCGCGTGCGAATGGCGTCCGCGTTTCGGGCCGGGCTGATGTATAAAGGGATAGTTGGGAACATATTTCCACTATTTCCTTTCTGGGCGTTTCTCAGCTCAGGACTCATTAAAAGTGGAAGATAACAATAGCCAAAATATAAATTACTAAGAGAAACACATATGAGCAGAAATCGTAGTGTATGACTATGTGACACCAGTATTTTGAACGGACAAGCATATTTTCTATATTGCTATTTCGACTATACTGTTTATTGTTATAATATCTATAACATGTTGTATTACATCGATGAAAAGCAAGAAGTACAGCTCGAATAGCGCAAGGAAAGAGAGATTTTTTCCACAATATTCTCGACGCCGCCTTGCCGGTAGCGGCTTTTCCATTTCCTAGCAGTATATAGGCTTACGCAAAATCCTGCAGCTACGACAGCAGCGGGTATGTTGTCCAGGCGCCGAACAACTTCTTCTTAGAGCGGATTCGCATTGAAATTGTGTCCAATTTCAATGCTGACGCTGCCCTCACACTACGGAAAAAGCGTGGTTTTTCCGTGTGTTCGGTTGCGGGTAGTCGCTATTGCGACTACCCAAGCAATCCACATTTTCAATGTGGAATTGCTCTAAGCCCTGGGCGCAAGTTTGGCATTCTTATGACTGTACCCCTTTTATCCAGCTCCCTTGCTGGCTTGCGTGCGAACTTCCTGCTTGCCGAACAAAGAAAGGAGGAACAATCTATCGGAGTACAACAGCTTGTAGCTGATCATGTATAACTCCAAAATATCCGCATAAAAAATGGGCGCGATTGGGAAACCATCGCGCCCGAATAATCGCGGCTGTGGGGTTTACAGGTATCAGAACTTGTAAATGAAGCTCACGTTCACATTCCACGCATCCTCAAGGGAGTTGGCTGGAGTATAGGTTCCGTTCTTGTGGAAGCCGCCCCAGACCTTGGAGGACTGATCCAGCCACAAGGCGATGTAGTTGGCTTCCACCAGCAGGCGCAGATTGTCATATATCTGGTAGGAGGACATGAGGCCGAATTCCGCGGCATAGTCCTTCTGCGTCAGATAAATTCCGCCGTTGGTGTTGAGATCGTAGAAATCCGTGCCGTAGCTGAAGCCCGTACGCCCCGGCACATCCAGCTCGCCCTTGATGTAGCGGGCCATGCGCGGCGCGTTGGTGCCGTTGTAGAAGTTGACGCGGATAGTGTGGCTGAGTTTGTCCATGAAACTCAGATCCCGGATGCGCGCCCCGATGCCCCAGGTTCCGGCCAGAGTGTAGCCCAGCACGGCGTCCCGGCCGATGGTCCAAGTGCCGAGCGTGCCAAAGCCGGAAAAGCCGCTGGTGCTTTCGTTATTGTAGTCAAAAGACGGCAGGCGCTCGGAACCGTTGCGGGGATTGCCGTCGTCGCCGCTGGAATACCAGCCGTAAATGCCCGGCGTGCCCCAGTCCAGCTTGTACTCTGCCAGCAGGGAAGCATACCAGCCGCTGCGGTTCAACGCCTGTACGCCACTGTCGAAGCTGCCGTAATTGGCGCTCCAGGCCAGACGGAAGGGATCAGCCGCCGTGATGTCGCCGGTCAGCCCCGCCCAGAAGGCCGTACCGTAGGCGTACGTCGCATGCCGTCCCACCTTGTCGTTGCGCAGGGCATACCAGGCCGGGCTTATGCCCGTGCCGTATCCGCTTCCGTAATAATCGTTTCCCGCACGAAAGGCATTGTCGCCTACCATGCCCAGCATGGCCCAGGGCGTCAGGCGCAGTCCGTCAAAGGTCAGCGGCAGCACCAGACCGAAAATATCCACATTGTCCAGATAATTGTCCGGCGCATAGCCCGTGCCGTCATCCGTCCAGTTGTCGTTGAAAGGGCGCGCCCAGAAGGCGGTCAGGCCCACGGTCTCATTGAACGGTACGGACACGCTGATTCCGGCCACGTCGGCATCAAAGACCTGTGAGGCTTCGGAGGCGTAATCCGGCAGGAAGATGCGTTGCAGCCCCATGCGGGTGCGGATGTCCGTGCCGGGGATAAGCCAGTCCAGGTAGGCGTGCTTGACCTTGGTGATGTTGCTGCCGTCCGTGCCCAGCGCGCCGCCTTTGCCGGCACGTCCCCAGGTAGCAGCTCCGATTTCAAAATAAATGGAGCCGGAAAGGGCCTCGGAAGCCACGGCGTCCAGTTGCAAGCGGACACGAGTCTTGGCCTCGAAGTCGTCCTCCCCCCAGCGGCCCCAGCCGGTCACGCTATTGCCGTGCCGGTCCTTTCTGACGAAGCTGCCCCCGTCGCCATATTCCAGCATGTTGATCCAGACGCCCTTGGCTTTGAACTCAACAGCATGGCTTTCAGCAGCGGGGACAGCGCATAGGGCCGCCAGCAAAGGTATGACAAGATGTTTTTTCATGGGTTGCTCCTTGCTATGAGGATTTGTTGCACGAAAGGGAGGCAGCATTCTGCACCGCGCAGAGGTGATCGCGCAGCATGCCGAGAAACAGATCATATTCTTCGGAAATTTCATGCTGCTTACGCTTGATGTAGCCGAAACTCAGGCATTTTCCGCAGCCCTCAAGAGGAATATCCCGAATGGGATACTTGCCGAACTGCCGGTTCATCAGACGGATGCCGAAATTGCAGATATCGGTATGCAGCAGCATTTCGATGATCTGATTATCGCTGTTGGTGAAAAAAAGACTTTTGAAGCGGCTGGCCTTGGCCATGCCCACGCTGATGGTGTCCAGGTGATGCTCTATGGAGAAGAAGTCGTGCATGGGCTGAATGAAGGGCAATTCCTCCAGTTCGGCAAACGTGATGGACTGCCGATTGTACAGGGGGCTTTTCGGCCCCACATAGATGCAGGGCTCGTGCTGTGATATTTCCGTATAAACAAGTTCCTTGTGGCCTAAAACATGGTCGAAGATTTTTCGCTGATCCCGGGCGATGTAGACAATGCCCATGTCCGCCGTGCCGTCATCCACATAGCCGACGATCTCCCGTACGGTTCCTTCCAGAAAGACCATGCGGCACTTGTCCAAGGCTCTGTCATTATACAGCAGGCAGAAGAGATGGGAGATCATGGTGGATGGATAGCAGGCGATGCTGATGCGCCGGTCGCGCCGGGGCCTGCTCATCTCCTTCATAAGGCGGGTACCTTGCAGGATGCCGCAGGCCTGCTGATAGCACTCCCGCCCGGCATCTGTCAGATGCACACCCTTGTTGGTGCGGACAAAGAGCGTCAGGCCCAGTTCGTCCTCCAGCATGGCGATATACTTGCTGACGCTGGATTGCGACGTGTAGAGTGCCTCCGCCGCCCGGCGGGTGCTGCCCAGTTCAGCGGTTTTGATGAAGCATTCCAGTTGGCGGAATTCCATATGCGTTTCCTTTTTCCCTTTGACCTTGGGGCGCAGGTTCACAAAGCGTTTTCCAGCGCGTTTCGGGGAGCGCGCTCGTGGCGGCCACGCGTCCTGAATTTAACCATAGGCCACGAGGGGCGTTCCGGCCTTGACGGCCAACGAGACGGTGAAATAGAGAACGCGGCCGTTTCGTTCCGCATGATACGGCCTGAGAGGGGAACCGAAGGCATCCCGCAGCTCTCCGAGCAGGTCGCCTGCCCGAACATGCGCTCCGGCCGTCACCGTCGGATACCAGCAGCCGTGCTGCTCCGCTTCCAGATAGACGGGATCGCGTATCTCCCGCTGCCGGTCAGCGGGCGGCGTTGCGTCCCCGGCCTCCAGCAGGCCCAGATGTCGGAGCAGGGAGCGGATGTCACGCTTGTAGGCCTCGACCTCTTCCCGGCTCCAGCGGCCATTGCCGCCGCGCTCAATGAGCAGGGACGGCACGCCGCGCAGGGCCGCCGCGTTGTAGGCACCCGTCGTCGCGGAGGACAACACGCGCTCCTCTACATCCAGCGTTCTGGCCGCGGCGCGGGCGGCCTCGGTCACAGCCTCGGCGGCAACGCCGGGGATGTAGACGAAGGGATGCATGCTTTCATGCAGGTCGCCGCCGTGCATATCGATATAGAAATCCGCCATATCCTGAAGCTCGGTAAGGATATGGGCCAAGCGTTCGGCGGGACTGCCATCCGCTTTGCCCGGAAAAACGCGATTCAGGTTTTTGCCGTCCTCAGCCACCACGGCGGGCAGGCGTTCCGCAAAGCCTGACGGATTGGCGATGGGCACGATGGCGAGCGAGCCGCAGATCTCCTCCGGCCGCCACTGTGCCGCCAGTTCGATGGCCGCCTGTATGCTGCAATATTCGCAACCGTGTATGCCCGCCGTCAGCAGTACCCTTTTGCCGGGACGTGTCCCGCGTAAAAAGGTGGCGGAGAGGGGGACGCCGTCACGTGTCGGCGTGACTGAGATCTTTTGTCCGGGGGCCAATTGTTTCCATAAGCTAGGTAAGGTGTTCGACATGGCAGAATATCCTTTGGATTTGGGAAGCAAGGAGGTCAGGCGGAGCGCGGAGCATGTCCCGCATGAGCAAAACATGGCAAATGGAACAGACGCCTTACAAAGGGCAGCAAAAAGAGACTGCGCCCCAGATAAAAGGCCAGATAGGCCGCCCACAGTCCGTCATTGCCGAAGCGGGGAACGGCCATACCCCAGACAAGCGCAAAAAGCAGCAGCGCCAGCAGGGTGGAAAGAAAAACCGGACGAGTATGGGACATGCCGGTAAACACGCCGTAGAAACTGAGCCCAATCCCGGCCAGCAGAGGAAAGCCCAATCCCCATGCAGCGTAACGCAGGGCCTCGGCCCGAACGTCGGGAAGTTCGGTAAACAACCCCAGCAGCGGTTCTCGCCAGAGCCCGTAGATAAGCCCCATGATCAGAGCGCTCCCGAGCGTCCAGACAAGCGTCTGCCACAGACAGGCTTTCAGTATGCCTCTGTTTCCCGATCCTGCGGCACTTCCGGCAAAGACGCTGGACGCATTGGCTATCCCTTCAAAGGCATAGGAAAAGATCAGCATCATCTGGATGATGATGGCATCGGCGGCCAGTGTCAGGGTGCCGAAGCGTGAGGCCGTGGCCATGAAGGCATTGGTCTGGGCAAGCAGGCAAACGGTACGGAGAAAGAGGTGTCCATTGACGGCAAGCATGCGCCGCATATCCTCCAGGCGCAGCAAACCAAGCAAGGAGGCGATCTTCTGACCAAGATGGGCATGTGCCGCGTAGGCAGGCGGCAGGATGCGCCGGACGGCAAGGCAGCCCGCCGCAAAGGAAAAGACATGCGCGAGGCAGGAGGCAACGGCCACGCCTTCCACCCCCCAGCCCCAGTGCAGCACGAAGAGGATGTCCAGCGCCATATTGAGGAGGTTGCCGCCGATCTGCATGAAAAGCGTGGCCCGTATGCGGGAAAGCCCCATAAGCCAGCCCAGCATGACGTAATTCATCAGCACCAGCGGCGCGCACCATACGAGAATGGTATAGTAGGTGTGGGCTACAGCCCGGCTGGGGGCATCCAGTTCCAGCAGAAGCATGGCGGCCTGGAAGATGGGCGCATGCACGCAGAGGATGAGCAGCCCCAGGCCCAGCGCCATGAACATCGGCTGCCAGAGAGCTCGCGCAAGGGCATGTGGGGCCTGATCCGCCGGTTCGGCGGCGGCTTGAGCGCTGAAGCCCGTTGATCCCACGCGCAGAAAGCCCAGCAGCCAGTAAATGGTGCTGAAGATGACCGCCCCTACCGACACCCCGGCAATATAGGATGGATCAGGGAGCCTGCCCATGACCGCCGTGTCTACGGCGCCCAGCAGCGGCTGGGTCAGCGTGGACAGGACAAAGGGCAGAAGAAGGCGGGCATAGGCTGCGCCGCCCGGCGGCAGCGGCGTGCGACGATGCGGCTCTGCCTCGTTGTTATTGCGTGTGAGGAGCATGCTCTCTGCCCTTTGTCCTGATGTCGTCAGCAGGCGGCCGCAGCTGCCCATTGCGCTTGCGCGTTATCGCCGCTACCGTATTCCACGCCGATTCCCATGACCGATTCCAGCAGAAGCCGGGCATAGGGATGCCGAATCTCCGCAATATGGCGTATGTCGTCCACGCGCTCCACTATTTCGCCGTTGTTCATGAAGGCCACCCGATCGCAGAGATAGGTGATGCTGGTCAGATCATGGGTGATGAACAAATAGGAAAGCCCCAGCGAGCGCCGCAGCTCCAGCAGCAGATCCATGATCTGCACCTGGGTGGAAGCGTCCAGCGAACTGATGGCCTCGTCCAGAAGGATGATGCGCGGACGGATGGCCAGCGCACGGGCGATGCAGACCCGTTGCAACTGGCCGCCGCTCAGTTCGTGCGGATAGCGCGCGGCAAAGGAGGACGGCAGTCCCACCTGTTCCAGCACCTCGGCCGTACGACGTTCGCGGTCGAGCTTGCTGCCCACGATGCGTTCCAGCACCCGCAGAGACTCACCGATGATATGCCGCACCCGAAAACGGGGATTGGCCGAGGAGGTGTAGTCCTGAAAGACGACGGACAGGCTGTGATGCAGTTGGGCATTTTCCCTGTGGTTGTGCCTGCCGTAGATATCCAGCCCGTTGATGCGCACCGTTCCGGCTTCCGGTTTGAGCAGTCCGCAGAGGACACGGCCGAGCGTGCTTTTTCCACTGCCGGATTCACCGATGATGCCGAGACATTCTCCTTCCTCCAGCGCCAGGCTTATGCCGCGCAGCACCTGCTGGCGCTCGCGGCCGAAAAGTCGCCGCTGGTTCTCCTTGCGGAAGGAAACTCGTATGTCCGTGGCTGTCAAAATGGGACCCTTCATGCCGCGCTGCCCTCCCGCGGGGTTTTACCCGCATGTATGGCCGCCAGAAAACGCGACATGACGGCCTTGTGCTGATCGATAAGATGCCGGGTATAGGCATCTCGGGCATTGTCGAACACATGCCGGGCGGTACCGCTTTCCACGGCTCTGCCCTGATGCATGACCATGACCTCGTCCGCGATGAGCGACAGCACCCCCAGATCATGGGAAATGAAGATCAGGGAAACCTCCCCCTGCCGCTTGATGCGTACAAATTCCTGCATGATGGCAAACTGGCTTATGCTGTCGATGGCGGTCGTCGGCTCGTCTGCAATGATCAGGGAAGGATTGAGGCTCATGGCCAGCCCGATCATCACTCGTTGCAGCATGCCGCCGCTGAGCTGATGCGGATATTTGCGCAAAACGTCTTCCGGCGTCCTGATGCGCATAAGATTCAGGATATCCACCATCTTTTCCCGCATGGCTCTACGGCCGAGACGGGTATGCTCGGCCAGCGTCTCGGCCATCTGTTCCCCGATGCGATAGAGCGGGTCAAAGCAGGACATGGGGTTTTGCAGCACCATGCCGATCCGTCCGCCCCGCAGCCTTCTCAGTTTTTCCGGACTGGCCCCCAGCAGGGGCATGCCCTCGAAGGCGGAACTGCCCGTCACCTCGAAATTGTCGTCCAGCAGGCCCAGCAGGGCCTTGCAGGTCATGCTTTTTCCGCTGCCGGATTCGCCGAGGATACCGAGACAACGCCCCTTTTCCACGCGGAAGGAAACGTTTTCCACCAGCGGGATACGGCGCTTCCCCTGCCGGAAGGAGACGCAGAGATCATTGACATCGAGGATGGCGCTCATTGCCGCACCGCCTTGGGGTCAAGAGCGTCACGCAGGCAGTCCCCCAGCATGTTGAATGCTCCCACCAGCACCACCACGGCGATGCCGGGCACGATCATCTGTTCGGGATTGGACACCATGACGTTCTTGGCCTCGTTGAGCATGGCCCCCCATTCCGGGGTCGGAGCCTGCACGCCCAGGCCGAGGAAGGAGAGGGTGGAAATGTTGAGGATGGCCCAGCCGGTATCCAGCGAGGCCAGCACCGCCAGCTCCGCCGCGATGCAGGGAAGCATGTGGCGCGTGAGGATGTAGAAGTTCCCGGAACCGATGCTGCGCGAGAAAAGGACGAAGTTCATGTTCGTATACTTGATGGTGGCCGTGCGGATCATGCGCGCGTACCAGGCCCATTTGATGAAGATGGAGGCAATGACCACATTGCGGATGTCCACGCCCAGCAGGGCCACCACGGCAAGGATGATGATCTGGCTGGGGAAGGAAAGCATGACGTCCACCACGCGCATGATGATCTCATCCACCGTGCCGCGAAAATAGCCGGCGGTGATGCCCATGACGACGCCAAGACCGATGGTGCCGAGCATGGTCAGCAGGGAAAGGAACAAGGTGGGCCGGATGCCGTAGAGCATGCGCGAAAAGACGCAGCGCCCCAGCTGATCCGTACCCAGCGGGAATTGCCAGGACGGCCCGGCAAACTTGTTAAGGATGTCGTTGGCATAGGGATCGTTGGGGGCCACGAGCGGGGCAAAGATGCCCAGCAGCGCCGTGAGCAGCACGATACCCATGCACAACAGCGCCACGGGATTTTTGAAAAGTTGCTGCAACATCTAGGATTTCCTTTCGCGCAGGCGCGGGTCGGCCACATATTGAAGGATGTCGAAGGCCAGATTGAAAAAGACAAAGAGCACGCCCACCAGCAGGACATAGGCCTGTATGACCGGATAATCCCGGTTGAAGATGGAGGCGATGCACAGCCGGCCCACGCCCGGCCAGGCAAAGACGTTTTCCACCACGATGGTCCCGGCGATGAGCTGCGGGATGCTCATGCCGATGGCCGTCACGCAGGACTGGAGGGAATTCTTGAGGATATGCCGCACCAGGATGGCACGCTGCTTCAGGCCGCGGGCCTGGGCGTAGAGCACATAATCCTCGCGCATGTTTTCCAGCATGTTGTTGCGGATCAGGCGGATGTAGGTGGAGATGTAGCTGAGCGCCACGGTGAAGGCCGGCAGGATGAGGCTGGAAAAGCCCCCGTAGCCGCTGGTGGGCAGCAGGTCACACTTGATGCTGATGAGCCAGATGAGCAGCAGCCCCACCCAGTACACGGGCATGGCCGTGGTGGCAAAGACCACGCCGCGCATGATGCGGTCAAACAGCGTATCCTTGTAGACGGCACTCAAAAAACCGATGGGTAGGCTCAGGACAATGACATAAACCAGAGACAGCCCGGCCAGCTCCAGCGTAGCGGGCAGACAGCGACCGATCTCGCCCAGTACCGTTCGAGCGGGATTGGTGTAGCTGAAGCCGAGATCAAAGTGCAGACAGTCCCATAGCCAGACAAAATAGCGAACAAGAAAGGGCTGATCCAGCCCCAGCTCGGCGCGGGTCTGGGCAATGAGTTCCTCAGTGATGATGGGCGTCTGCCGGATGCGCAGAGCAACTTCCGCCGGATCGGACGGAATGAGGTTGATAAAGACAAAACAGAGAAAGGAAATGCCCAGCAACAAGGGGATGGTCGCCAGCAGGCGCATGATGATGTAGTTTTTCATGCCGTGTTCCAGCCATGTCATGTACGCGGCGTCCGGATGAAGGAGAAGTCCGAACGCCGCGCAGGGTTGGGGTAAGGGTTAGGGCTTTGCCGCCTCGAAGGACATTTTCACGAAGGGCACTTCATACTGGGTCTGGGTAAAGCCCACCCCCTTGAGGCGGGAGGAGAACAGCGCCTTGTTGGTTTCGTAGGTCAGGGGGATGTAGATGGCGTCCTCATGCAGATGGGTCAGGGCAAAAGTGAACAGCTCCTGACGGCGGGCCGGATCGGTGGAGGACATGATCTCGGTGATGGCCGCGTCGATCTCCTTCTTGTCCGGCAGGGCAAGCTGGGCGGCATAGTCTCCGTAGACCCGCTGGCGCATGGCGGCCATGGAAGATTGCGGGTCATAGGGCATGCCCCAGCAGATGTTGAAGATCATGTCAAAGAGGCCGTTCTTCATGTTGTCCCGGTAGGACTGCTCCTCCTCGCCGCGCAGGCTGACGCGGATGCCCAGCTTGCCGTATTCGTGCTGGAGATATTCGGCGATGGTCTTTTCCGTTACGCTGTTGCTGTTGTAAAGCAGGCCCAGCTCCATGCGCTTGCCGTCCTTTTCGCGCACACCGTCGCTGCCGGGCTTCCAGCCGGCCTCGTCCAGGATCCGCGCGGCCTTCTCCATGTCATACTCATAGGGGGGAAGGTCTATGTCGCAGTACGGAACGCTGCGGGCATACAACGTATCGGCGGGCAGTTCGGTATTGTGGAATACCCCCTTGGCGATGGCGACCCGGTTGGTGGCATGTTGCAGCGCCTTGCGCACGGCGATATCCGCCAGCACGGGATTCTGCCCGTTGAGCACGATATGCCGGGTGGAGGTGGGCGTGGACATGGCGATTCCGAAGTCCTTGTTGTCGCGGTACTTGTTCAGGGCGTCGGCATCCAGCATGTTCTTGCCCCAGATGAGGTCGATCTCTCCCTTTTCCAGAGCCAGGATGCGGGTCTGGTTGTCGGGAATGACCTTGACCACGATACGCTTGATCTTCGGCTGTTCGCCCCAGTAATTTTCGTTGGCCTCAAAAACGGCGTATTCGTCCGTGACCACCTTGGTCAGCTTGTAGGGGCCGGTGCCGATGTAGGCCTTGACGCCGTCCTTGGTGGAGCCGTCCTTCATGGCCGCCGGGGAGATCATGGCAAAGGGACGAGTGACGCCCAGCTCGGTGAGCATGGGCCAGTACGGTGCCTTCATGAAGATGCGGAAGGTATGGGCATCAGGCGCGTCCACCTTTTCCAGCAGGTGCATCATTTCCAGCCAGGTGTGGCGGGCGCGGTTTTCCAGGATGGCGTCGAAGTTGGCCTTGATGGCGTAGGCATCGCAGGGCGTGCCGTCGGTAAAGGTAACGCCCTTGCGGATATGGAAGGTATAAACCTTGCCGTCCGGCGAGATGTCCCAGCTTTCGGCCAGGCAGGGCTTGTAGCCGTCCGCCGTGATGTCCACGAGGGTCTCATACAGCATTTCCTGTGCGTACATCTCGCCGGCGTAGAGATGGGGGTTGAGATCACGCACATCGCGGTAGTTGACGAAGTTGAGCGTGTCGGATTTTTGCTCGGCCGCCAGAGCGACACCGCCTACGCAGAGGCTGCCCGTCAGAACGGTTGCAACGAGAGCTTCTTTCCAGAAACGACTTGTTTTCATTGCATATCCTTTGTGGAATTTGGAAGTTAATTTCATTTCCAGCTGCCTTATGCCATACTCCCTACGATTGTGAAAATAGATTTTTTCTATCAGTCGTGATGCGTTTGTGGCATACCCCCATTCCCCATGCAATTGGCAACATGGACTGACGAAAACATAACTAATTGTTATTTAATCATAATATTAGTCATAGGTACGCACTCCTCCTGCGAGAGGCATGCTCTCCTGGGCTCGTGATTCTTTTTTTGCGACAGAGCGACAATTTTTTTTCAATTTATTGACAATGAATTTCAAATTCAATACCACTTCAAAAAAGTGACGGAGGAGTGTGATGACGCTCAATGACGTACGGAAGACTTCCCGGTGTCGCGTATCGCGCGTGACGGCCGGTGGCATGCTGGGGCAGCGTCTCAACGACATGGGATTTTGCCCGGGGACCGATATCCTCTTTGTACGGCGTGCGCCGCTTCAAGACCCGATTCATGTCCAGATCGGCACGTATCATGTGGCATTGAGAAGGAATGAGGCCCGCTTTGTCGAGCTGACTTTTTCCATGCCTGTCAATGAATGAGGAACATGCAATGGCTACGCTTCTGACCGCGCTTGCCGGACAGCCCAACTGCGGAAAATCGACCATTTTCAACATGCTCACCGGGGCACGGCAGCATGTGGCCAACTACCCCGGCGTTACCGTGGAAAAAAAGTCGGGAAGTTTCGTGTGCGGAGAAACTCGTGTGGAGCTGGTGGATCTGCCCGGTACCTACAGCCTTGCGTCCTGGTCACCGGAAGAAATGGCCGCACGGCAGTTCATTCTCGACGAAAATCCGGATTTGATTGTCGCCGTACTGGATGCGTCTACGCTGGAAAAGAGCCTCTATCTCTGCTTGCAGCTGCTGGAGATGCAGCGTCCTCTCATGGCGGCCCTGAATATGACGGATGTGGCCGAAAAGCGCGGCATCCATGTGGATGTGGAGGCACTGTCCCAGACGCTGGGGGTGCCGGTCATCCGGACGCAGGCAAGCCGCGGAATCGGCAGGAGGGAGCTGTATGATGCCATAACCGGCGGGAAGGGCGTGCCTGGAAAGGGGGACTTCGTCCAGTACGGCGAGCTGGAAGCAGTCATCGGGACCATCGCCAAGAAGCTTCCAGAGGATGGGGGGCGCGGCTATCCCATCCGCTGGCTTGCCATCAAGCTGCTGGAAGGGGATGCCCTTGCCGGGGAGATTCTTGCCGGGCTGGAAGGCGGCAAGGAGATGGCCCGTTTCATCGAAGAGCAGCGGGAGAGCTGGCAGCGCGGGCATGACGAGGACATGGTGCGCCATATCGCCAATGCCCGGCTTGCGCGTGCCCGCGAGATAGCGGCGGCCTGCACGCGGCGGGAGGAGTTCGTCCGTTCCGTGACGGAAAGGGTGGACGCCGTCGTCTGCCACAAGGTACTTGGCCCGATCATCCTTGTGGGCATCCTCTTCATCTTCTATCAGGCGTCGGTCACGCTGGGCAACTATCTGGCGGCGCAGGCATGGCCCATCTGGGGCAGGCTCGAAACGCTGGCCGCCGCTATCCTGCCGCAGCAGGGCTTTCTGGAAGACCCATTGCTGACATCTCTGGGGAACTGGATCGTCAAGAGCATCACAGCGGTGCTCAACTATCTTCCCATATTCGTCATCATGTTCGCCCTGGTGGCCATACTGGAAGATTCCGGCTACATGGCGCGCATCGCGTTCATTCTGGACAGAGTGTTCCATCGCTTCGGCCTGCACGGACAATCCACGCTGCCGCTCATCCTTGGCGGGGTATATGTGGGCGGCTGCGCCATACCTGGCGTCATCGCCACGCGTGCCATCCCTGATGAGCGTGCCCGCATGGCCACCATCATGATCGTTCCCATGATGAACTGCCTTGCCAAGGTTCCGCTCTATCTGTTGCTCGTGGGAGCTTTTTTCAGCGATCACGCCGGCTGGGCCATGTTCTTCATTGGTACGGTAACGCTGCTCATGGGGCTGATCGTCGCCAAGATACTTTCCCTGACCCTGCTTCGTGGCCGCAAGCCGGCGCCCTTCATCATCGAACTGCCCATCTACCACATGCCTTCAGTTTACGGGGTGGCCCGCCAGACGTTTGACCGCATCTGGATGTTCTTGCGAAAAATCGGCTCTGTTGTGGTGGCTGTGGCAGTGATCATCTTTGTCCTGATCAGTTTTCCGAATCTTTCCGACGAACGGCTGGCCCATTACGAGCAACAACGGAAGGCGCTTGAGCAGCAGTTTATGGCCGCTGTCGAAAAGACTTCCTTCGCCGGACAACTCTCATCCGACGACATTGTCCCCCTGCTGCTTTATCAGGAGGCGCTCAGGGAGGAAAAGAGAGGGCTTTCGCAGGATGAAGCCAATGCCGTCAATACCCGCGCCCTCAAGGAAAATTCTGTCTACGCCGCCATTGCCCTGCGGCAGGGCAAGGATGGAAAGGCCCTTGCCGGAGCCTTGCGAAAGATTGACGGCAAACGCAAGACGCTGCGCCGTGAAATGCGGCAGGAGCGATTCGAGGACAGCTTCCTCGGTCGAGCCGGAAAGGCCCTGGAAGGCGTCACGGCCGGCGCCGGATTCACTTGGCGCATCAATGTAGCACTGCTTTCCGCTCTGGCCGCCAAGGAAAACAGCGCCGCCACGCTTGGAGCCATCTACGGCCTTGACGGTGTGAGTATCGGTGAGGGCATGGCGTCGGTCAGCGGCTTTACCCCTTTGCATGCGCTGGCTCTCATGCTGTTCATGTCGCTCTATCCCCCTTGCGTGCCCGCCGCCATCATGGTCAAAACCCAGACCTTTTCCACTCGTTGGATGATCTTCTCCATTCTTTTCCAGATGAGCGTTGGCCTCATGGTCGCCACACTGGTCTTCTCTGGCGGCACATGGCTCGGGCTCAGCGGCTTCGAGGCCATGTGGGCCTATTACGGGCTGTGCCTTTGCCTGCTGCTGGTGCTGGCAATCATTCCCGAAAGGGATATGGCGGATGAGCCCCACATCCGCGTGTACAAGGAAGTTTCCCCAACCCAACCACAGTAAAAGGAGAAAAGTATGTTCAAGATTTTTGCCGGTCTGGCCCTTATCGCATCCGTTGCCCTTCCGGGGGGAGCATATGCCCACAGCGCCATTTTCGACTGCTTCGACAATGGGGACGGAACCATTTCCTGCCAGGGCGGTTATTCCGATGGTTCGTCCGCTTCCGGCGTGAGCATCAAGGTCAAGGACGCCAAGGGGAGGATCATCGAAGAACTCAAGCTGGACAGCAACAGCGAGGTCTCTTTCAAAAAGCCCGCCGGAGACTACAAAGTCATGTTCGATGGAGGTGAAGGACATTCCATTGAAGTCGACGGCAAAAAAATCGTTCAGTAGGCAAACTTATTTCAATCAGAACAAGTGAGGATTCCCATGAAGAAGTTGTCTCTTGCCGCTCTCGGACTTGCCGGGGCCATGCTGCTGGCCGCCCCCGCCCACGCTCATTTCATGATGACCTATACGCCGGAAACGGCCCTGGAAAAAGCCGCGGATCTGGATTTCCGCATCGTGTTCACGCATCCTGCCGAGGCTGGACACATGATGGACATGGGGGGAGTGAAGGAATTTTATGCCCTGCATCAGCGCGGTGACGGCGAAGCCAAAAAAATTGATTTCAAATCGCTGCTCAAGGAAGTGACGTGGAAGAACCCCGACTCCAGCGCTCCGGCCTTTTCCGCACTGATCCCGCGCAAGGAGTTGCGCAGCATGGGCGATTACATGTTCGTCATGGTGCCCGGCTACTATTATGAAAAGGAAGAGGACGTCTACATGCAGCAGATCACCAAACTGTTGGTGAATGTGGGCGGCATCCCCGGCAACTGGAATATGCCTGCCGGGCTCCCGTGCGAAATCGTTCCCCTTGCCAAGCCCTATGGCTTGTGGACGGGCAACGTCTTTCAGGGGCAGGTTCTCTCCAACGGCAAGCCCGTGGCAGGCGCCGAGGTTGAGGTCGAGTACATGAGCCACGCCCCGGACCTCAAAAAAAATGCCCTGTCACCCAAGTCGTCCGTCAATTATCCCAATGGCGTCATGGTGACGCAAGCCATCATGACGGATGCCAACGGCGTCTTCACCTTCGGCCTTCCCAAGGCGGGATGGTGGGGCTTTGCAGCCCTGGGCGTCGGCCCCGACAAAAAGCATGACGGCAAGGAACTGTCCCAGGATGCTGTGATCTGGGTGCAGGCCGTCGACATGAAATAGCTCGCAAGAGCACAGCACTCATGTCCAAGGGGCACGGGTGGTCCGTGCCCCGCAATGCCATCGGCACGAATGACCGTTCCTTCAGGAGGGGCGGTCATTCGCATTTTCGCTTTCTGAGCCATACGGCATCAAGAGGATGCGGCGGGGGCGCTGTTCGACCTCCTTTATCCATGCTGCGCTGACGGCCGGTGAAGGCCGGCTTGCCGCGTACGCACAGGCCGCCGTTCGCTTTCCGTCATTTCTGGAGTCCGCACAGCTGGCATGCGGTGCGGCCTGCGGACTTGTCGTGCGGCCAGAGTCCCGCCCAAGCTGTATGTACCCCAAAAAACGGCCAGTCCGCCGCGCAGACTGGCCGTTTGTGAGAGCGAACGGAATAAGCTGTGTGGCCTCAGCTTCGCTCGTCCAGCAACAGCAGGGGGATGAGCGCGTAGATGCCCGCCGCGGCCACAAGCCCCGTTTCCAGCCAGCGGCCCCCCGTCAGTTCCCGCCGTCTGTACAGACGCGCGGCGTAGCCTGCTCCAAGCAGCAGGCAGAGCGGGAAGGCCCCTGAAAGCCAGCCGGGGCTGGGGAGTATCTCCGGCGTGCGCAGAGCGCTGTCCTCACGGCTGAAAACCACGCGGAAGGGAAACAGCGTCTCGCCCACATGGTGCGTCCAGATGCGCTTGTCCCGCGACATGTGGTGCATGGCCGTGCGCAGGGGGAGAAGGGTTGCCGGCATGTCGTCCCCCTGCGGCAACGCATAGACCGAGGCGTACAGTCTGGATTCATCGGAAACGATGGCCGTCAGATACAGCGGATCGAAAATCAGTTTGCAGTCCATCGTTTCCGGGTCATAGTGCGGGAGGGAGAGGGGCAGCAGCTGCGGTACGCTCTCCTCTTTTCCTTCCCGCATGAGCCAGATCCGGTTTTGCCAGTCCAGCATCATACCACCCCAGATGCGTTCCCTGCTTTCGGATACAAGGACATGGCGTGGTGCAACGCCCTGCGGCAGCATCACGCGGCGTACCTGCGGCCGGTTGTTCCGCCGCAGGAGGTGAAAGAGAGCGTTCCGCTGATCGACAAGATAGATGCCGCCCTCATGCGGCTTGAAGGTCGTGAAGTTTCCTCCGACATGCCGGGCGGGAAAGCTGAATCCCGCTTCGCGCAGGGCGGCGGTGAAACGGCGGGTCAGCTCCGGGTCGATACGCATGGTATCGGCATTGAGAAAGCGCATCTCCTTTTCGGTCAGGCAAAAGCGATCCGCCGGATACAGCAGAGCCACCTGTCCGGGGCGCGCTTCGATGAGCGGCAGATATCCACGGGGAGGGCGCTTGCCGTCAAGGTGACGTGCGGGCAGTTCAAGGACGCGACGGGCGCGCTCTATGTCCGCACGTTGCAGCGTATTGCCGTCGAGCTGGAGGGGCAGCAGACCGCGCATCTCCATGTTGCGGAAGTAGATGAAGGGCAGCGCCGCCTCGAAGGCCAGCCGGTCATGGTAGTTTCCGTCCTCATCCTTGTAGACGATGTCGGCATGATGCCCGTCGGCCTTTTGCGCCGCCTGCGGATCGCTGGCGTGCGTCTGCTCTGTGTAGATGAATTTTTTCAGGACGGGACTGTAAAAGTAGTGCGTCCTGTCAAGGGATTTGAGCAGTGCCGTGTCGTAGAGCAGCGGCAGGACCCAGGCAAGGACCAGGATGCTCAGGATGGTCAAGCAGCACATGGGCAGTGTGCGATTCATTCCGTCCTCCGGTGGCGGTAGTGCAGAGCGGGCAGAAGCAGCCCGATGACAAGCAGCGGCATGAGCAACAGAAAAG
Source organism: uncultured Desulfovibrio sp. (assembly GCF_944324525.1). Classification (GTDB taxonomy): domain Bacteria; phylum Desulfobacterota; class Desulfovibrionia; order Desulfovibrionales; family Desulfovibrionaceae; genus Desulfovibrio. Next base: position 7,253 of record NZ_CALUWS010000034.1, on the reverse strand, counting down.
CGGGAAGGCAAGGGGCAAGGCTGCCCGGTGCCGTCCTGATGAGCAGGGGGGCGCACAGGCCGCCGCCCAGCAGCAGACCGAGGAGCCGCGCCCGCGGGCGGGGTTCCAGCAGGCAGCAGGTCATGCACAGATAGGCATACAGGCCGGCCAGGAACCAGGGTGCGGTGGTTTGCAGGGCCAGACGCACCGCATCAGGGGGGAAGTACGCATGGCTGATCAGGATCAGGGCAAGTGCATTCAGCGCGAACAGCAGGCTAAGGAAGGTCAGGCCGTACAGGAGATGGGAGAGGATGAGCACCGGCATGGCGCACGGAAGATGAAGGGAGATGCGCAGGCGCTCATCCCGCATTTCCGGCAGGAACTGGAAGCAGCAGAAGATGCAGCCGCAGATCGCGGGCAGAAAGGTGAGCGGCATGTAGGGAATCTGCCCCAGATCCATGACCCGATACCAGACGATCTCTGGATGATCCAGCAGGAAAAGGCGGCGGATATCCAGCCAGAGCCAGCCCATGAACAGGGCATTGCCGCCCAGCAGGAGCACCATGCCCAGCCGCGTCTTGAAAAATTCCTTGTAAAAGATGCTGCATACGACGTGCGGCATGTTTATCTCCTTCCCGTATAGCCCACAAAGGCGTCTTCAAGGTTCAGAGGAAGGGGCACGAGTGCCCCTTCCGGCAAGGGGATGCCCGCCTGCCGCAGAGTGCCTTCCACCTCGTGGAGCGAGGCAAAGGCGAAGAATTCGAAGCGGTCAGCATGTGACTCGGCATTGACAAGGCAGGCCCCCGGAGGGAGGTGCCCCGACGCCATCCTTTCGAGCAGAGGCAGGGTCTCGCCGTTCACGGATGCCCTGTCGAGCCTCCAGCCGGCAAACCGGTGCTGAAAGTCCTTCAGCGGCATGGTCAGGCTCCCGCCTCCGCGCCGGAGAAAAATGGCCTCGTCTACAAAGCGGTCCATATCCTGGATGACATGCGAGGTCAGGATGACCGTATGCTGCCCGTCGCGCAGGTATTCCGCAAGGTAGTCCACGAACAGTCGCCTGTAGCCCGCATCCAGGCCCAGCGAATAGTCGTCGAGGATGAGTAGTTCCGGATCCTGCGCCAGCATGAGCCCTAGGACTATCTGCGAGCGCTGCCCTTCGCTCATGTGGGCTATGCGGTGCGAGGGCGGCAGGCCCAGCACGTCCGCCAGCGCCCAGAAGCGCTCGCTCTTCCAGCGCGGATAAAAAGAAGACATGAACCACTCGACCTGCCGGATGGTGAAAAAATCATAGGTAAGGTGTCGTTCGAACAGCAGACCGACGCGCTCGCGTGTGGCGGGGCGCAAGGCATGTGCCGGGTCGCCGAAAACGCGGCAGCTGCCTCCCAGCGGCTTCAAAAAGCCCATGATGATCTTGATGAGCGTCGTTTTGCCGACGCCGTTCTTGCCCAGCAGACCATAGACCTTCCCCCTCTCGAAGCGGAGCGACAGATCGTCATAGACCTTGTGCCTGCCGTAGGCATGGCGGAGGTTCTCCACCAGAACAGGATGTTGCATCCGGTTTCCTCCTTGCTCATTTTGGAAAAAAACTATATGAAAATGAAATTCTATGTCAATAACTACGGAGGTCACACATGAGAACATTCCTGGCCATCTGCATCACGCTTGGAAGCTGGCTGGGGGCTGGCAGCGCAGCGCTGGCACACAGCGCTCTGCTGAACTGCTTTGACAATGCCGACGGCACCTTTACCTGCCAGGGGGGATACTCGGATGGCTCCTCGGCCACCGGTATCAGGATCATCGTGCGGGATGCCGATGGCGTGACCCTGCAAGAGGCGCGGCTGGACGCGAACAGCGAAGTCACGCTTGAAAAGCCCCAAGGGGAATTTACGGTACTTTTCGATGGTGGGGCGGGACATTCCGTGGAAGTGAGAGGAGATTCCCTCGTTCGCTAAAGCATTCTATCTTTGAGAAAGATAAAATACGAGGCGGAGGCACAGCACTACCCTGTCTTAATTAAGCGGAAAGCCGCACATTTTCCGCAAATGTCAGGCCTTATGGTGTAAAACGCGAAGCGTTGCTCTAGATGTAGAATGTCAACACGTTGTTCACCCTCTGCTCGGATATAAAGCTGGAGGTTTTCTGCCAAGAGCCGAATGGGGACGCACAAAATTGTAATGATGCGTCCATTTCGACAAATAGGCTGTCCTTTTCCATGAGTGGGCATACGTTTGCGCGTATGCCCACTCTTTTAAGACCGTCTGGATAAATCGCTCGGCCTTGCCGTTGGTTTGTGGCCGGTATGACTGGGGTCTTTCGTGCCGGTTACCAGCCTCACGGCATCTTCACGAAATTTTCGGGATTTGCAGTAGGCTCCATTATCCGTCAAGACCCGCTCGACCTTCATGCCCTGCGCCGTATACCAGGCAACAGCACTCCAGGGTAATTCCGCAGCCGATTCCGCCGTCTTGTCCGGGTAGGTAGCCGTACAGGCCACCCGCGGAGCGTCATCAATGCAGACATGCAGATATTCCCAGCCGGGACGACAGCGGTAAACTTGCCGAGTTTCCGCATTTCAGTGTACCACACCGTCAATCCAGCCCAGACACTTGATATCCAGATACAGCATTTGTCCGGGCTTTTCCCACTGATAACGCCGCACTGGAGGCTTGGCCTCCAGAGAAGCAAGACGTGAGCAGCCAAGTTTACGCAAGGCGCGAAAGACAGAGCTCCGATCAAGTCCCAGCCAGCCGCTATCTCATCCTCAGTCAAACGCCTCCGCCGCAGAAAGAAAATCTCTTCGTTGGTCTTTTCCGTCAGCTTGCTCCGACAGCGCAGGGGACGGGAACTTTTGTCCACAAGCGCCTCGACGCCGCCCTGACGGTAGCGACTCTTCCATTTTTGGGCAGTACGCAGAGTTATGCTAAATCCTGAGGCGACGGCAGCGGAGGGCATGCTGTCCAGTCGCCGAACCATTTCCTCTCGACCTCTGGGCGTAAGTTTGACATTCTTATAGATATTCATCCTTTTTCTCACTCGCTCGCGCAACACTGCTGACCTGACACCGCCCGCCTGAGCATTGCCCATGCAATGCGTCGGGAAGGCAGCTGTCTGCTCACCGCCTTCCCCGGATTTTTCCTGATTCAGCAGGGGCGGAGCCGTCATTTCTGACTGGCTCCGCCCCTGTTTTCGGTAACGGTTTGGAAACGGTTTGTTCGGAAACTTCCCGGTGCAGTCCTGTTATTTCGGTGGGATACGGACTCCTCCGGTGGCAGATTCGCCCTTTCACGCCGTCGACAGGGGTTCAAATCCCCTTGGGGACGCCAAAATTGGGTACAATAAAGGATATCGATGTGCAAAACACATTGGTATCCTTTCTTTTTTTGTGTCAACAGCGTTTTCCGTCGTCCACGTTTGTCCGGTTGCATCCAATTCTTGCAGGGGTATATCCGAGGGTAGATCCATGCTATGCAAAAGCGTGATACCCTCACGGATAACAAGGTTGTATTGCTGTATTTTTTGTCCTGAGAGGTATCGAAACATCCAGCATAAGCCAGGGAGTACCCCATGCCTCTTACCGACGTTCGTATCCGCAGTTTGAAGCCCGCAGACAAGCCTCACAAATATTCCGACGGCGGCGGTCTTTTCCTCTTCATTCCTCCCAGCGGCAGCAAGCTCTGGCGCATGGCCTACCGCTTTGAGGGCAAAAGCAGGCTCCTCAGTTTCGGGGCCTATCCTGCCGTATCTCTCAAGGATGCCAGAGAGCGCCGCGATGAAGCCCGACGCCTTCTGGCGAAGGGTATCGATCCATCCGCACACAAGCGACAGCAGCAGGAAGCCCGAAGAATTGCCGAACGGGACAGTTTTCAGAACATTGCCCGCGAATGGCACGCCACACGCATGGCAGCATTCTCTGCAAAGCATCAGGGAACGGTCATGTACCGTCTTCGCAACTACATTTTCCCGTTTATCGGCACGACGCCCATCGCCCGGCTGGAAGTGCAGGATATCATGGCCGTGCTCAGGCCGCTGGAAATGAAACGCTGTTACGAAACATCCCGGCGCGTCCTGCAAATCATCAATCAGGTTTTCAGCTATGCCGTCATTACAGGGCGAGCGCGGCACAACATCGCCGCCGATCTTCGGGGAGCCCTGCGCCCTCGCCGGGTAACGCATCGTGCCGCTGTGCTGACGCCGGAAAAGGTCGGTCAGCTGCTCCGGGACATAGATGCCTATGATGGCTATTTCCCGCTGGTCTGCGCCTTGAAGCTGGCCCCGCTGGTCTTTACCCGCCCCACGGAATTACGGGCCGCACAGTGGGACGAGTTTGATCTTGAGGCTGCGGAATGGCGCATTCCGGCCGAGCGCATGAAAATGCGGCGTCCGCATATTGTGCCGCTGTCTGCACAATCTGTGGCCATTCTGCGGGAATTGCAGCCCTGGACCGGCACGGGCAAGTATCTGTTTCCTTCCGTGCGCACGGAAGCGCGTCCCCTGTCTGACGCCACCATGCTCAATGCCCTGCGCCGCATGGGCTATCAAAAAGACGAAATGAGTGTCCACGGCTTTCGCTCCATCGCATCGACGCTGCTCAACGAACTGGGCTACAATCGGGACTGGATTGAGCGGCAGCTTGCGCATGGCGAACGAAATGAGGTTCGTGCGGCATACAATTATGCGGAGTACCTGCCGGAGCGCCGAAGGATGATGCAGGAGTGGGCCGACTATCTCGACAGACTCCGCACGGGCAAATCCGAGCAGGCTTAACAGCCACAGAAAAGAACGCTCTCTGATAAAACTACCTGAGGGGGGACGGCGTCCAAACATGCACAGAGAGCTTTTTTCCAGAAACAGGGCAAAATAATCCGTTGCTAATACACTCTAATTGCACAGTTTTTACGAGCAGCCAAAAATAAATGCCGTTCGTAAAGACTGTGCTTTTTTTGTAACCTTTTGGCCGCTGACATCCCCCTCTGTGCTCACACTGATATATTGTTATATTTTAACATATTACAAAATTTGCTTTTCTTCTTCAAAGAAAAATACATGCCATTATTGTACACCCAGAAATGCTGCTGAATGCCGCTGTATGTATCGTGGTTACAAAATATCTGCTCTGCACATGATATTTATTTTATGCTATATGCTCCGTAATCCTCTTCTTTATACGGAGTTGTTACTATGGCGACAAATATTCCCTCTGCTGGATTTCTTCGTCTCCCTCAGGTCCTGGCCCTTGTCCCCATCAGTAAAAGCGCCTGGTGGCAGGGCTGCCGTACCGGGCGCTATCCCAAGCCTGTAAAGCTCGGCCCTCGTACCACTGTCTGGCGGGCGGAAGACATCAGAGCGTTCATAGAAAACGCGGGACGGGAGCAGGAAGACCATGAGTAGCCTTCTGGAGACCTTCCGGGAAATTCTCGCGCAGCATGACCTTCTGCCGGAGGATATTCTTGCGGACGGGAATCTGTATCGCTGTCCGACACGGAACAAGCCGTACAAACGCAACGGCGCATATATTGCCCATCAGGACAGGCCCGCGACTCTCTGGTGGTGCAACTGGGAAACAGGCGATCAGGGGACGTTCCACGCGGAAGGCGAACGGGCACTTTCTCCTGTTGAGTTGTCGGCATGGCACAGGCTGCAGCAGGCCATGCGGAAACAGCGTGACGAAGAATGCGCCAGGCGTCATGCAGAGGCGGCGCAGCAGGCACACAAGCGTTTACAGGCATCCTTTCCCTGTTCAGAGCGGCACGCCTACCTGAGCCGCAAAGGTATTCCCGCGCTTGCGGATATGCGTCAGGACAGAAAAGGGATGCTTCTCATTCCAGTCAGGGACAGTTCCGGCAGGGTGCAGAGTCTGCAATATATCGCACCGGACGGCACAAAACGCTTTCTTACGGGCGGCAAGGTTCAGGGCGGGCAATTCGTTATTCCCGGCAAGGCAGAAAAACCGCTGGCACTTTGTGAGGGCTACGCCACCGGGGCCAGCATTCACCTTGCCTGTGCATGGACGGTCTATGTGACGTTTTCGGCCGTAAATCTGCCTGTTGTGGCGGCTGCCGTGCGAAAACAGTTCCCGGACGCGCAGATTCTGATCTGCGCGACAATGACGAAACGGGCCGCGACAAGGGACAGGAGGCCGCGCAGGCTGCACAGGCCCATCTTGTTGTGCCGCACTTTACCGCAGGCAGCGGCAAGGACTTCAACGATCTGCATCTGACAGAGGGACTGCAAAGCGTGCGCTGGCAGCTGGAAAACGCTCTGCCGGACAAGCCTCCGTCGCTGGTATCGCTGGATATGGGCGAGTTTCTTTCCATGTCCATACCTGAACGGGGGTATCTTTTATCCCCCATTCTTCCGGTTCAAGGGATAGGCATTCTGTATGCTCCGCGCGGCATCGGCAAGACGTTTGCCGCCTTGAGCGTCGCCGTTGCCGTGGCTTCCGGCGGCGCGGTGTTCAACTGGCGCGCGCCCATGCCCAAACGAACGCTGTATGTGGACGGAGAAATGCCCGCCACAGCCATGCAGCATCGCCTTGCCGCGCTTGTCAGCGGTATGTCCGTCCCGCCGCATACGCTGAAAAATATGGCGCTTATCACACCGGACTTGCAGCCCTGTCCCATGCCGGATCTCTCCACCGCGCAGGGGCAGGTCATGCTGGAACCATTCCTGAAAGGCGTGGATATGGTCGTGCTGGACAATATTGCCACCTTGTGCCGTACCGGCAAGGAAAACGAAGCCCAGTCATGGCAGACCATGCAGGCATGGCTGCTGGAACTGCGTCGCCGGGGCATGGCTGTCCTGCTTATCCATCATGCCGGAAAATCCGGCGATCAGCGCGGCACCAGCGCCAGAGAAGATATCATGGATACGGTCATCAGTCTGCGCAGGCCCAGAGAGTACAGCATGGCCGAAGGCGCACGCTTTGAAGTCCATCTGACCAAGGCACGGGGGATTGTGGGCGATGACGCCCGCCCCTTTGAGGCCAATTTGATCACCGAAGGCAACGCGCTGCACTGGCGCATCAGAGAGCTTGAGGACGTGGAACTGGCCGAACTGAAACGCCTGCTGGCCGAGGGCTACAGCATCCGCGACTGCGCCGAGGAAATGGGAAAGTCCAAGGCTGCTGTCCAGCGTCTGAAAAAGAAGCTGGAAGGGAAAAATTGACCTGTCTGCGTGCAGGTGTACCGCTGTACCAGTCTCTAGGGTCAGGACTCATTAAAGGTAAAAAATGACAATGGCAGCAATATGGATTGCCGAAAGGAATGTATGGGCAC
>NZ_CALUWS010000033.1 GCF_944324525.1 uncultured Desulfovibrio sp. | reverse complement strand
GAGTAGACATGGTAACCTCCGTCTCCATACCTACTCTTTTTTGAAGCGTATGGAAATAATGAGTCCTGACCCTAGAGTCAGCAACATCATGATCCTCCGGCGGGATGCGTGACGAGCTGAAAAAACCACCCGCCATGCGGGTGGTTTTTTTACGGGAGTTGCTGAGGGGGCGTCTCCCGGCGTGCAAAGGATGTCAGGCCGGGCATGCCCCTTTCAGGCGGGGCGGGGAGAAGCCGGGCGGCTTATTTCCCGCCGCGTCCAGGCGAGGACGGCGGCGCGGCAAAGGGATGGAATTGCCCCTCATAGAGTCCGGCAAGTTCGATGAGCCGGGCCTCCGTCCGCACGGGGCCGACCAGCTGCATGCCGAAGGGCATGCCGTCGATGCTTCCGCCCGGATAGACCAGCACGGGATTGCCGGTGATGCTGAACAGGTTCATGAGCAGACGGGCCTTGCCGTAGACTTCGGCCGGAGCGTCCAGACGCGGAGCCGTCATGAGCGCCGCCGGCAGCAGGAGCGCGTCCAAATCTTCCCCGGCAAAGAAGCTCTGCGTGGCTTCCGCCAGTTCCCGCCGCCGGTTTTGCGCCGCCTGCAGCAGGCTGTCCGGCAGGTCCCGGCCGGCCGCGTAGTCCGCAGCCGGGACGGCGTTCATGCGTTTTCTGGCCGGGCTTGTCTCCACATCCTTGCTGACGTCGCGGTAAAACTCATAACTGCGCAGCCGGTCCACCACGCTGCCGACCTCCGCGTCCGTCAACAGCGGGAAGGCCACCTCGACAAGCGTGCAGCCGAGGCCTGTCCAGCGCTCTACCGCTTCTTCATAACACTCGTTCACGCCGTCCAGAGATCCGGCCAGCTGACGGATGAGACGCGACATGATGCCCACGCGGGGCTTTCCCGTCCGGGCTGCCGGCGGCAGATCGCTCCCGAGCATGGCCCGCAGCAGCGGGATCATGTCCCCGGGCGAGCGGGTAAAGACGCCGGGCACGTCCATGCTGGCCGCACGCGGATAGATGCCCCGCATGGGGAGCAGTCCCCAGCTCGGGCGCAGCCCGAAAAGACCGCACCAGGCGGCGGGCAGCCGTACCGATCCGCCCGTATCCGTCCCCAGCGCGGCGAGGCACATGCCTGCCGCCGCCGCGGCGGCGCTGCCGCTGGAAGAGCCCCCGGGCGAGCAGTTGCGCGACATGTGCCAGGGATTGACCGTCGGCCCCCAGCAGGACGTCCGACCGCTGACATGGGCCGCGAACTCGTCCATATTGGTCTTGCCAAGGATGATGGCGCCCGCTTCGCGCAGGCCGGCGATGACGGCGGCATCCGTAGCGGCCGGAAGAGCGGAGGCGAATATGGGGCTCGCGACGGTGCTGGGCATGCCGGCCACGTCGATATTGTCCTTGACGAGCAGCGGGATGCCGTGCAGGGGGCCGCGATCCTTGCCGGTACGCAGCTCTTCTTCCCGCTGTTCCGCCTGAGCCTCGACGTCAGGGGCCAGCGTGACGACGGCATTGAGCCGGTCGTTGAGGTCGGCGATGCGGCGGCGACACCGCCACAGCAGATCGGGGATGGTCAGGCTGCCCTGCCGCAGCTGTTCGGCCACGGCGGCGATGGTGGTCGTATGGCTGGTCGTCATGCCTTCTTCTCCTCGGATTCCGCGGCGGTAGCTTCCACGCTGCGCCGGGCTGTCTCCTGTCCCCATATCCAGAGCGCGACGATGGCGATGCCGAAGGCCACGGCCATGAAGGTAAAGACCGCCTGCATCCCGCCAAGATCAAGGAAGAAGGCCAGATAGTACGTCGCCAGCACGCCGCCCACGATGCGGGAGACGGCCTCGCCAAAGCCCGTACCTACGCCGCGCAGCTCCGTCGGATACTGTTCAGCCACATATACCTTGCAGATGGGCATGATGCCGGTGCCGAAAAAGGCGACCAGCGCGCCGATGACCAGCAAAGCGGTGATGCTTTCCGTGGCGGTCAACATGAAAAGCGCGATGATGGTGATGATGACGTAAAGGCTCCAGATGGGCTTGCGGCCGTACTTGTCGGCCAGCGGCCCCATGACGATGGAACCGATGCCCCCGAGAACGGTCATGACGCCGGCCAGGATGACGGAATTGGAGGGCGCGAAACCGTAGTTGGTGAGGATGGTCGGCACATAGACCAGCACGACGTACCACGTGATGAGGCCGGCGGAGAACATGGACCAGGAAACGAGCGAACGGCTCAGATACGGCGAGCGGAAAAGGCGCGTCCACTGGCTGGACGTGGACTTGACGCTGATCGAGGCCTGACGCAGGTTGCGCAGCACGGCCTCGTCCACATAGGTATCGTCATGCGGCACGCCGGCGCTGCATTCCAGACGCTCCACGAGCTGCCGCACTTCCTCGTGACGGCCCTTCTTCATGAGCCAGCGCGGCGATTCGGGCAGCCAGCGGTGGAAGAGGTACAGACAGAAAATGGGGATCCCGCCCACGATGAAGGGGATGCGCCAGGCGGTCTCCAGTTCAAACGTCCTGATGGCCCAGGAGCCGCAGAGCGTCGGCAGGCAATAGGCAGCGGTCAGGATGGCGTTGCATACGCACACAAGGTTGCCGCGCGACCGCGATGGCGCGATCTCGGAGATCATCAGATAAGGAAGGGGGAACACCGCCCCGGCCCCGAGGCCGGCGATGAAGCGCATGGCGACGATCCAGCCGATATGCGCGAACAGGCTGCCGATGAGCGTGAAGAAGGTGAAGATGAACACCCCCCAGAGCAGCACGCGCTTGCGGCCGTAGCGGTCCGTCAAAAAGCCCGCCGAAGCGGTGCCGATGACGACGCCGACCGTGGAGCAGGAGCCGAGCAGACCGATCATGCTCGGGTCCAGATCCCAGAGTTGCTTCAGCACCAGCAGGACCTGTCCGATCATGCCGATATCGAAAGCTTCCATGACCCAGCAGAGCGACAACAGTCCGACAAGTAAACGGACTTCCCGGTTCATGGGCATCCTGTCCAGACGGGAAATGAGGTTGGCTTCCAGGCGTAGTCGTTCTTCGCTCATGGGAATCTCCTTTGACGATGATAGTGAATTTTGGCACCAGCACTATCAAAGTTCATTCCAGCTCTTTCCTCTTTTTGCCCCTTCCCGCATTTCCGACGAAAAAGGATGTTTTCGACAGGAATCCACATAGAAGCTCTTTGACGAAATACAAAAATCAATCTACCGAATTTAAATGGCTTTTTAGGAATATTTCACTTTTTATCTTATTTATACATACATGCTTAACGTTATTTTTCTCCGTCTATCACCTGCACACGGACGCGTTTTCACTTCATTATCGTTTGCCTTATGACAGGCAATAGCACAATATTGCCCACAAAAAAAGACACTTTGTTACTATTTTCTCCAGACATGTCTTTGTTTGCAGTCACAGTATCTTGTTGTCCGGTGCGGCCATGCGGTCCACCGACGAAACGGCGTCGGTCCGCCCGCGCCGGCGGGTGATCCCAGCCGGCTGCCTGCACATAACTCATCATAACCATTTGCAATAAAATTATCTCTTGAGTTATGGCATGAATTTAGCTAGCACTTTCATGGCATTGCCGCCTCCGCCAAACTTATGACAGGCGGCATCGCGGCCCAGACCTTCATGACGCTGTGCGCGGGAGACGCACGGCGGCCCTCGCAGGAGTTCCGTATGCGTCCCAGCGCCCGCTCTTCCGTCTTTGTCGTCTTTGCCCTGCTGCTCTGCCTTTCCACCCAGCCGGGCTGCACCAAAGCTCCGGACGACAGTCCCCAGAGCTTCACCACCACCGGCGACTTCAGCACGCCGTTCCAGTTCCAGATAGATAATTACGTCCGCCGGCAGTACCCCGCTGTCTACGTCTCGCCGTTGCGCCCGGCCGGGCACCGGCCCAAGGCGCTGTTCGTGCCCTTCCGCATGATGCAGCAGACGGCGGGCGCCTTGACTGTGGCGGATCAGATAACCCGCCAGTTCTGGCAGATCTGGCTCTCGCTCAATGCCTTCCAGACCCTGCAGTACGAGCCCGAAGCCGGCCCCTACGATCCGAATCGCGCCCTCTACCTTGCCCGGCGTGAAGGGGCGGAACTCGTCATCGGCGGGTACATCAACCATTTCATGGACGGCGCATCCGGCGGCGAGAGCTCCGTTTCCCTTGCTGTGGAGATCTATGACGTCAAGTCCGGCATGCTGCTCTGGTCGATGGCGCAGGGCGGCCTGATGGAAGCCCGTCAGGTGCACGACTTCTACCTCTTCTCCATCAAGGAACGGAACCCGGTGGACGCGGCGGGCTTCATCGTGCGTACTCTGGCCTGGGATATGGGCCACGAGATCCTCTACTGGGTCGATCCTTCGCTCAAGCCCTTCCAGGGCAAGAGCGGCGGCCTCTTCGACAGCAAGGGCTTCTAGAGCCTTTTGCCTTGGAAAAAACAAAAGGCGAGGCGGCACAGCGCCGCCTCGCCTTTTATTTTTTCAAAGATAAAACGCCTTAGGGCCTGTTAACACTAATTTTACAAATAATTTCAACAGATAAAACAAATAGACCGTACACACTCCGCTTGCCTTTGGGGGTGGGGTCGTCTCGTTCCCCGTATCTTCCTTTGGCAAAAGCGCGCTGGGGAAGGGATGGCGGGCTTGGGGGGAAGGGGAACCTCTCCCGCGCCGGCGGCGACCGAAAGGCGGCCGTAGGCCGTGCCCGTTAGGCGACGCAGGAGCCTTACGGGCATCGACAGCAGAGCGCGACCGAAAGGCGGCCGCAGGGCCGTGCCTGTTAGGCCGTAAGGCCTTACAGGCATCGACAGCAGAGCGAGGGGGTCCCCTCCCCCCAAACAGACAGCAAATAGTGTTAACAGGCCCTAGTCAGCAACGCCCGTCGCGCATGCGCGACGGGCGTTTTTTTCTATCGCGCCGTTCCGCTTTCTGCCGCCGGGACGGCAGTCCTTTTTCGTCCGCCGCCGTACGTGCACGTCCTGTGGGCCGCCGTCTTCATCCGGTCAGCCGGCCGGCGACAGATTTTCCCTGTCAAAAGTCCTTTCGCCTCTTGACCCTTGTCTTACCCCATAGTTTAGCATGGTCCTGTCCCTGCACCCCAAACCATGAGGAGAGGCATTTCCCATGAAAGGTCAATTGCGCAAGGCTCGTCGGGCCATAATCTTCTTTTTTTGCAGCACCGGCAGCGTATACGGCCTGCTGACGGCCAGACTGCCCGCCCTGCGAGAACAGCTCCAGGCGGGCGAAGCCCTCGTCGGCATGGCCATGCTGTGTCTCGGCTGCGGAAGTCTGGCCGGTTTTGCGGCCATGCATGCCCTGCAACGCCGCTGGAGCACGCAGGCCATACTTCGGCTGGGGAGCGCCTGTCTGCTGCTCTCGCTGCCGCTATGCGGTCTGGCGCCCACCGGGACTCTCTTCTGTGCGGCCTGCGGCCTGCTGGGCGCCTGCTTCGCCCTTGCCGACGTGGCCATGAACACGCAAGGGATCCTGCTGGAACAGCGCCTGCGCCACAACTGCCTGTCCGGCCTGCATGCCTGCTACAGTTTCGGCGGGCTGGGCGGCTCCCTGCTGGGAGCCGTCTTCGCGGCCCTTGGAGCCACGCCGCTCGTCACTTTCGTGACGATGACGGGCTGTCTGCTCGGCGGCTGGTTCCTGTGTTCGTCATTCCTGCTGCCTGACAAGGCGGACAGCCCCACCGCCGTCAAAGAGCGGCCTGGACGAGGCGTCCCCCTGTTCATCTATCTTTGCGGGTTTCTGGCACTGTCGGCCTATGCCGTGGAAGGATCCTGCGCGGAATGGAGCGCGCTCTTGCTGCATACGGTCAAGGGAGCGCCGGAAAGCGTCGCCGCCCTGGGCTTCGGGGCCTTCTCCGTGACCATCGCCCTGAGCCGTTTGCTGGGGGACGGCCTGCGCCGGCGCTGGGGGGATTTTTCCCTGCTGCTGCGCAGCACCACAGCCGCCGTCTGCGGGCTGGCCATCGTGCTGCTTTCCCCGTGGCCCGTACTCTGTCTGGCGGGCTACGCCTTGACGGGCGCAGGCATGGCCCCCATCATGCCCGTCCTGCTCAGTCGTGCCGGTTCCCGCGACGACATCAGCCCCCAGCGCGCCACCACCGCCATAGCCACACTGGGATATGCGGGCCTGCTCGTCATCCCGCCGGGCATCGGCTGGCTTGCCCAATGGTACGGACTGCCCACGGCCCTGCTCCTGCCGCTGCTGCTGGGCCTGCTGCTCATGGCGAGCAGCCTGCTCTTCCGTGAAAGCTCAAAGGGATCGGTCGCCGCTTCACAGGACGGGGTGGACGCCCCTGTTTCTGGGAGAAGCTGACGCGTCATGACTTCGCCCCTCATCAGGGCAGCGCCGTGCGCTGCCTTTTTTTCTTGCTTGACATTTTTCGTGGCCCTCTTTATTGGAAATGAAAATCAATTTCAATCTGAGGTTCATCATATGAGTCAGACAAACTCACTCCCACTGCTTGGTCAGGCTTTTCCTGAAATCACCGCACAAACCACGCAGGGCAGCCTGACCCTGCCGCGTGACTGCGCGGGCAAATGGCTGGTGCTCTTCAGTCATCCGGCGGATTTCACGCCGGTCTGCACTACGGAATTCGTGGCCTTCCAGAAACGCATGGAACAATTCCGCGCCCTGAATACCATGCTGGTGGGCCTGTCCATCGATCAGGTCTTTTCCCACATCAAATGGCTGGAATGGATCAAGGAAAAGCTGGATGTGGAGATTGAATTTCCCGTCATTGCCGATGACAGGGGAAAGATCGCCGAACAGCTCGGCATGCTTCATCCCGGCAAGGGCAGCAATACCGTACGGGCGGTCTTTGTGGTTGATCCCAAGGGCATCCTGCGCCTCATGCTCTATTATCCCCAGGAAGTGGGGCGGAACATGGATGAGATCCTGCGCGTCCTCAAGGCTCTCCAGACTTCGGATGCGGCGGCCTGCGCCGTCCCCGCAGGCTGGCCCGCCAATGAGCTGATCGGGCGGCGTGTCATCGTGCCGCCCGCCGCTGATCAGGAAAGCGCACGCCGCCGTCTTGACGAGCATGAGGGGTACGACTGGTGGTTCTGCCACCGGGACATCCAGGAGTAAGGGATCTGGACATCCGCCACGCGGCCGGCCTCGGACAGCCCGGGGCTGGTCGCACGCCGCACGGGGAAAGGGCCTGCCCTCAGAGCGTCGCTTGCCCTTGTTCCGCGCTCAGTCCGACTTCCTGCCCGTCCGCCTTCGGCGATATAACGGGAATGTGGCAGTGCATGACGCATTCCGTGCTGTTGCCGGTCAGGGCATAACTGCCCATTTCCAACATACGTACCGGACCGGCAGGCTGCAGCCCTTGTGAGCGCAGCAGGTCAGGCAATGTCCGCCAGCAGGCAATCTGTTCTTCCCATGAACCGCGGTGGGCGTAGACGGCATGCAGGCCGGACGGAGCCTCCCAAAGCCGTTCCGGCGGCGTCTCCTCACCGGCAGGGCCAAAAAGAGCGGACTCTGCCAGCCTGCCTGCCAGAAAATCGTCCACTTCGTAGACAAGGCCCGTCGGCAGACCAGGCGTGCGCCCGGCTCGCCGGTAACTCTCCATAAAGAACGCCGAGGCCTGGATCATGCCCGCTTCCGTATCCAGCCCCCGCATGGGCTGCGGCAGACGTTCCCAACGGGATGCGGGCATATGCCGCAACAGCAGACGGTCCGGCTCCGTGGCTCTTGCCTCCCGCACCACATGCAGCAGACTGGCCACGAGCTGCTCCCGCTCCGCCAGTCTGCGCCGCTCCTCGGCCAGTCGTCCGGCCTGTTCTTCCAGCAGCGGCAGGATGTCCCCTTCAGCCGCGGCGGCAAGACAGGCGCGCATCTCCCTGAGAGGCGTGCCCGTATCCTTGAACAGCGTGATCATGTCGAATTGCAGGAACTGCCGGACGTCATAGTAGCGGTAGCCGTTCTCCCCCTTGCGCTGGGGGCGCAAAAGGCCGAGCCTGTCGTAATGGAACAGCGTTTCCTTGGTGGTGTGACAGAGACGGGCGAACTGCCCGCTGGTATAGCGTCGGCTCATGGCAGCGTCCAAACGGCTGAAGGGGTGGCAAAAGGAACCGCCAGAGCCCCAGCCACAGGCCCTGATAAAAGCGCGCTGGGGAAGCGTTGGGGGGGCTTGGGGGGAAGGTCACGGGAACGCCTTTTCGCGCTTCGCTACGAAAAAGGCTGGGCCCTCCCGCGCCGGCGGCGACCGAAAGGCGGCCCGCAGGGCCGTGCTCGTTGCGACGTAGGAAGCTACGAGCATCGACAGCAGAGCGCGACCGAAAGGCGGCCGCAGGCTGTGCCCGTTAGGCCGTAAGGCCTTACAGGCATCGACAGGTTCCCCTTCCCCCCAAACAAACGGAGAGTATTGCCCTACGAGGCCGCATGCAGCCAGCAGCGCACCCGGTGGCCGCCTTCCGCCCGTTCGTCCGGCAGACTCTGGCGGCAGACCGGCAGGGCCTGGCCGCAGCGTGGCGCAAAGGGGCACCCCGCGCCCCGCTGCCCCAGCGGCGGCACGCTGCCGGGGATGGCGGGCAGGCGTGATGCGCCCAGCGGGGCCCGCGACGGGGACGACTCCATAAGGCCCCGGGTATAGGGATGCAGGGGTCGGGCGAAGACCTCCGCCGTGGGACCGAATTCCACAAGATGGCCCGCGTACATGATGCCCACCTGCGCGGCCACGCGTGCCACCACGCCCAGGTCATGGGTGATGAGCAGCACCGCCATGCCGCGCGCCTGCGCCTGCTCGCGGATCAGATACAGGATCTGCCCCTGCAGGGTGGCGTCCAGCGCCGTGGTCGGTTCGTCGGCCAGCAGGATGTCCGGGCGGCAGCTCAGGGCCGCCGCGATCATGATGCGTTGACGCATGCCGCCGGAAAGCTGGTGTGGATATTCGGCATAGCGTTCCGCCGCGGCCGGGATGCCCACCTCCCCGAACAGG
The DNA here is from genome assembly GCF_944324525.1 of uncultured Desulfovibrio sp. Taxonomy (GTDB): domain Bacteria; phylum Desulfobacterota; class Desulfovibrionia; order Desulfovibrionales; family Desulfovibrionaceae; genus Desulfovibrio. The sequence continues at coordinate 23,916 of NZ_CALUWS010000033.1, read as the reverse complement.
CGGATGACCTCGGTCCGTGCCTGGGCGGCCGTGAGGCCCGCATGCAGGCGCAGCGCTTCGGCTGCCTGATCGCCCACCCGCAACACCGGATTGAGGGCCGTCATGGGCTCCTGGAAGATCATGGCCAGATGCCGTCCACGCAGGGCCCGCATGCGTTCTTCGGGAAGGGAGAGCAAATCCTCCCCCCGGTAGAGGATACGCCCCCCAAGACGGGCCTGCGGCGGCATGAGCCGCAGGATGGCCCGTGCCGTCAGGCTCTTGCCGCAGCCGGACTCGCCCACAAGGCAGGTGATGGCGGCGGCCGTCAGGTCAAGACGCAGATCCTGCACGGCGGGCAGCAGACCTTCCTCGGCGGCAAAGGAGACGTTCAGCCCCTCCAGCCGCAGCAGGGGCCCGGCCCCGCGGGCGTCCGCCGGAGTGCCGCTCTCGGCGCAGCGACCGCCGGGCGTGGTGGAAAGGGACATGATGCATCCTCCCGGAGCAGACAGGTTGCCGCCGGCGGAAAGCCGCCATGACGGAAAGGATCGGAGCGCAGGCCGCGCGCCGCGTTCACGGCCGGTCGGGGCGGGCTGAAGCCCGCCCGGGGAAGGCCTGCCGCAACGGGCCGCGTCAGCGGATGACCTGCTGTTTGCGATAGGCCGTGTAGGCCTCACGCGTGGCGATATAGGGGTCCACGGCGGCGTCTTTCAGACTTTTGTAGGTGGGCAGCAGCGTATCCAGCGTATTGAAGCGCAACCAGAGCTCCGAGGCCGTGGCCAACTCCCAGGGGTACACATAGAACATGGGATCGGTGAAACAGTCGCCTATGCGGCCGATGCCGTCGCGCAGCGAGCTCGGCCCCAGGAAGGGAAGCACCAGATAACAGCCGTGCCCGAGGCCCCAGCGACCCAGCGTCTGCCCGAAGTCCTCGCCGCTGGGATCGACCGGTACGAGGGTCTTCTTGTGCTTGGCCACGTCCACCACGCCGAAGCCCACAAAGGTATTGATGATGAAGCGCCCGAACTCCACCCCCGCTTCCTTGAAACGGAACTGGAGGATATTGTTCACAAAGCGCGTCGGGAAAAGGGCATGCTTGTAGAGATTGGACATGCCGCGCCGGAACTGCGCGGGCGTGATGGTCTCGTAAAAAGAATAGACCGGATCCGCCACATAGAGATAGAACACGTCGTTGAAGGCGAACCAGAAACGGTTCCACGGCTCCAGCGGGTCGGCGATGCTCTCCGCCGGCGCTTCGTCGTAATCGTCCAGGCTGTCCGAGAGCTCCGCATCCGACGGCGTGACGCTGACGGCCCCGGCGGGCAGGGCCGGGCTTTCGGCATCGTAGAGGCTGGACGGCTGCTGTCGGGCCGGTTCCGGGGAAAGACGCGTATAGGTGGGCTTGGCCTGCGCGCCCGTGGCGGCCATGAGGAGCAGCAGGGCCGCGCAGGCCAGCATACGGCGGAGGGCGGCCGTGGCCGCCCCCGCAAAGATCACACGCTTACTTGGCATTGGCGGCGGCTTCCTTGGCCTTGGCCTGCACGCGGCTGATAAGTTCATCGGGCGCGGCATTGGCGAGGATATCCTGGAACTGGGTCCGGTAGTTCTTGACCAGACTCACGTTCTCGATGAGCACGTCATAGCAGCGCCAGGCTCCGTCCTTGAGCATCATGCGGTAGGCCACGGGCACCTTCTTGCCGCCGCCCAGGGTGACGATGGTGCGTTCCTCGACGCGGGTCTGCTCCTTGTTGGCCGCCTCGCCGGTGTAGGCGACCTGTTCGCCGTTATAGCCGTCGACCTTGCTGATGTAGGTGGTCAGCAGCAGATCGGCAAAGGCATCGGTAAAACGCTTCTGCTGATCGGGCGTGAAGGTCTTCCAGCGCGGCCCGGCCGTGCGGATGGCGAACTCCTGGAAATCGAAGATCTGCCGCACGAGGCCGGCGATCTTTTCCCGCTGGGCGGGACGCGTGGCCGCATTGGCGTAGGCCGGGTCCTTGATGCAGTCGAGGATGGCGGTCACGGATCTTTCCAGCGTGTCACGGGCAGGGCTCGCCGCGGCGGGCCGGACGGAAAATACGGCAAGGCAGCACAACAGCGCCGCCAGAGACAACAACAGTGAGGACGCACGGCGTCCGTTACGGGCATACGACATAGGTTAGACCCCTCCAAAGGCATATTTGCCGATAAGCGATTCCAGATCCACGGCGGACTCCGTTTCTTCCAGCGTATCGCCGGAAGCCAGAACATCATCCAGTCCACCGGGTTGCAGATTGACGTATTTGTCCCCGATGAGACCGCTGGTCTTTATCGAGGCGATGGTATCGGTGGAAAGCTTCAGATCCCTGTCCAGCACGAGGCGCACCAGCGCCTGCCGGCGTACGGGATCGTCATCCAGCGTGATGGCGGCCACACGGCCCACGGGCACGCCGGCCATCTCCACGTCCGCGCCCACGCGCAGGCCGCTGACGGAATTGAAGCGGGCATTCAGCTCAAAGCCCTTTGTCTCGAACAGCTCCATGCGGCCCAGCTTGATGGTGAGATAGGCCACACACACCAAGCCCAGCAGAACGAAAATCCCCACGGCAGTCTGACGAAAACCGTTCATGCGGACTCCTTTTTCCTTCCGGCATCGATAAGAGGTTATACGCAGCACGGCGGGAAGATTCAAGCCCGCCGGCCCGCGCCGCAAAAAAAGCTTCAGGCATCCAGCCAGGCGGCGATGGCCTGGCGGACCTGCGGATCGCTTTCGGAATCCTGCGCCGCCACGTCTCCGGCATCGGCTTCACGCCGCAGGAACCGGCGCAGATAGGGATCGTCGCAGGCTTCCAGTTCCGCCAGCGAACCGGAAAAGAGCGCGCTGCCCTCGCGCAGCACCAGCACATGGTCGGCGATAGTCCGCAGGCTGTCCAGATCGTGACTGACCACCACGATGCTCATGTCCGGGAAACGCTCGTGCAGGGAGAGCAGGAGCGCGTCCATACGGGCGGCGGTGATGGGATCGAGGCCGGAGGTCGGCTCGTCGCAGAGCAGGATGCGCGGCTCGGCGATGATGGCCCGCGCCAGCCCGGCCCGTTTGCGCATGCCGCCGGAAAGCTGGTTGGGATAGTAGTCGGCGAAGTCCTCCAGCCCCACCAGCCGCAGCACCCGCAGCGCCGCTTCCCGGATGACGGCCTTGGGCAGGCGGACATGTTCCGTCAGGGGCAGGGCCACGTTCTGCACGAGGCTCAGCGCGCCGAGCAGCGCCCCGTCCTGAAACAGGACGCCCATACGGCGGCGGATGCGCCGGGCCTGCGCGGCCGGCAGAGCGAACATATCCTGTCCGCCGATGTGCACGCTGCCGCCCAGCGGCCGGGAAAGACCGATGATGTGCCGCAGCAGCGTGGACTTGCCGCAGCCCGAGCCGCCCAGGATGACGGAGACCTTGCCGCCGGGCAGGGTGGCGTCGATGTCCCTGAGCACCACATGCTCGCCGTAACCGGCGGTCAGCGAGCGAAAGGTTATGTCCCACTTCTGGGGGGCGGACGCGTTCTCCGCCGCCTGATTTTGTAACGAGAATTCGCTCATATCTTCCTCTCGCGGGCGGGCGGCCCGCTTTCGTCAGGGACGGCCGTCCCTTCCCGCCGCCGTCCGGCATGCCGCCGCTCCGGAAGCACGGGGACGACCTCTCCACGGGATCACAGCAGGAACGAGGTCAGCACATAGTCCGCCACAAGGATGAGCACGCAGGAGATGACCACCGCCGACGTGGTGGCGTTGCCCACGGCTTCCGGCCCCACGCTGTCCCGCCGCTGATGGGTGGTATAGCCCTGATGACAGCAGACCGTGGTCACCAGCAGCCCGAAAACCACGGACTTGAGAAAGCCCCCCGTCACGTCGTCCAGCGTCACCGCATGGGCGATGCGGTAGAAATACGCGCCTTCGTTGATGCCCAGCATGGTCACGCCGGTCAGATACCCGCCGATGATGCCGATGGTGTCGAAGATGGCCGTGAGCAGCGGAAAGGAGATGAGCGCGGCCACCAGGCGCGGACTCACCAGATAGGCCATGGAGTTGATGTCCATGACGTCCAGCGCGTCGATCTGATCCGAGATGCGCATGACGCCGATCTCCGCGGCCATGGACGAACCGGCGCGCCCGGCCAGCATGATGGCCGTGAGCACCGGCCCCAGCTCGCGGATGAGCGAAAGGGAGACGGCCGAACCGAGCATGCCCACGGAACCGAACTGCACAAGGGTATAGTAGCCCTGCAGGCCCAGCACCATGCCGCAGAAAATGCCGATGAGCGCAATGACGAACAACGACTGATATCCTATGGCGTACAGCTGCTGCAAGGTACGGATGAAGATGCGCCGCGAGGTGAAGATGTGGCGCACGCCCTCCAGAAAGAAAAGCGTCGTTTCGCCCAGACGGGCGGGGAGGAGCAAGATGTTCATGACATTCCTTTGCGCGTCCGGCGCATGCCTCGGCGCGTCCGCCGCCATCCGCCGACGCCCGGTATGATGTCCGGCCTATTTGACCGCTTTTTTGGAAAGACGGATGGGCTTGCCCAGGCCCATGCGGCGCAACGTCTCGCGGACGTTCTCCGCCTCCCGCTCGCTGCCCCGCAGGAGGACCTGCACCAGATAGACCTTGCCGCTCTTCTGCAGGCGCGTCCGCAGGCCCTTCTCTTCCAGCCGGGCCCGCAGGGCGTCGCCGTCCTCCTTGCCGCGGAAGGCCGCGGCCTGATAGACGTAGTCGAATTTGGGTTCGGCCTTCTCCGTTTTTTTGGGCTCGGCCTTCTGTTCGGCGCGGCGCGCGGCGGCAGGCGTCTCCCGGGCGGCGGACGCCGTTCCGGGCGTCTGCTGCGCGGCCTGCCCCGCCCCGCCGGGCTGGATGCCCCAGGCCGCCAGACTTTCGCCCTGCGGCCGCGCAAAGGGATAAGCTGAGGCTTTGGGCTCTTCCGTCGCGGCCTGGACAGGTTGCTCCTGAGGCTGCCGCCCCTGTGCCGCCTGGCCGGAAACCGTCTGGCCGGATGCCGGCTGGGCCTCCTGCGCCTGCGGGGCCGCCTGCTGCCCGTCCGACGCCCGGGCCGGATCTTCTCCCTCATGGCCGGCGGCCGCTTCCGCGCGCTCGCCCTGACTGCCGTTCCGCAACGGCAGGGGACGATCCAGCAGATCCGCCACGGCCTCGCCGGCCGTCATCGTCTCGGAAGGCGGCGTCTCCCGCGGCCGTTCATGCAGCATGGCGCTGACCCGCTCGGCGGGGTTCTGCCCCTGACCGATGATGACCCCCATGAAGAAGGCCCAGCCCACGGCCACGGCAAACACGACCAGCAGGGCCGCCACGCCCAGGAACGGCAGATGCAGCAGTACCCGGGGAGGACGGATCGCCGTCTTGGGGATGCGCTGGCGAACTTTTCGCAGGGGCTGGGGCATGGGCGAAGGGCGCTCCGCGAGGTATCCCGGCGGCCTACATGGTCTCGGGCGCGCTCACGCCCAGGATGTCCAGCCCGTTGCGCAGCACCTGTCCGATGGCCCGCAGCAGGGCCAGCCGGGCCAGGCTGCGTCCGCTGTCCGCGGCGTCCAGCACCTGATGCTTGGCGTAGTAGCTGTGCAGCATGCCCGCCAGATCCATGAGGTAGTGGCTCACATGATGCACGGAGAGCGTCAGGGCCGCATTGGCGATCATGTCTTCCATGCCCGCGGCCTTGCGCAGCAGGGCCATGTCTTCCGGCGTGTCCAGCGCGGCCAGCAGGGCCGGATCGCAACGGTCGGGCAGGCGCATGCCGCGCTCCTCCGCCCGGCGCAGCACGGCGCAGATGCGGGCATGAGCGTACTGCACATAGTACACGGGATTGTCCAGACTGCGCTGCTTGGCCAGCTCCAGGTCGAAATCCAGCGGGCTGTCGCTCTTGCGGGAAAGGAACATGAAGCGCGCGGCGTCCGTGCCCACTTCCTTGATGACGTCGGCCAGCGTCTCGAAGGTGCCCGCGCGGGTGGACATGCTGACGGGCTGGCCGTTCTGCAGCAGGTTCACGAGCTGGATGAGCACCACGTCGAAGCTCTCGCGGGGCTGGCCCATGGCGGCGATGGCGGCGCGCATGCGCGGCACGTAGCCGTGATGGTCAGCGCCCCAGATGTCGATGAGCCACTGGTAGCCGCGCCGGAACTTGTCGTGATGGTAGGCGATGTCCGAGGCGAAATACGTCAGCGTGCCGTCGGACTTGCGCAGCACGCGGTCCTTGTCGTCGCCCAGCTTCTCCGTGGCGAACCAGTAGGCGTCGTCCTTGTGGTAGGTATAGCCCGCCTCATCCAGCGCGGCAAAGGCTTCGGCCACCTTGCCGCCCTCCACCAGCGTCTTTTCCGAGAACCAGTGCTGATGCTCCACCCGGAAATCGGCAAGGTCCTGCTTGATGCCGTTGAGGATGTCCCGCATGGCGCGCTCATAGCAGCGTTCCTTGCCCTCGGCCTCCGGCAGGTCGGCCAGACCGTCGTCCTCGGCCAGCATCTCGCGGGCGATGTCGATGATGTACTCGCCCCGGTAGTAGGACTCCGGCCACTCCACGGGACGGCCCTTGAGCTCCTGCACCCGCAACCAGACGGAAAGACCCAGCAGGCGCATCTGCAGGCCCGCGTCGTTGATGTAGTATTCCGTATCCACGGCAAAGCCCGCGCGCCGCAGCAGACGGGCCAGACTGTCGCCCACGGCGGCCCCCCGGCCGTGCCCCACATGCAGCGGGCCCGTGGGGTTGGCCGAAACGTATTCCACCAGCGTCCTGCGGCCCGCGCCCACCTGGCTGCGCCCGTAGTCCGTCCCGGCGGCCTCGATGTCCGCCACGGTCTGCCGCCAGAAATCCGGGCTGAAGGTCACGTTGATGAAGCCCGGCCCGGCCACCTCGGCCTTGAGGATATCCGCGCAACGTTCCGGCAGCCCGGCGGCGAACGTCTGGGCCAGCTCGCGAGGATTCTTGCCGGCCTCCCTGGCCAGCAGCATGGCCACGTTGACGGCCAGATCCCCGTGACGGGCGTCGCGGGGCGGCTCGATGACGGCCTTGACAGGCCAGGAGAGCCCCATTTCTTCCACCATGCTCATGAGAGCGGAACGCAGCACTTCGACAGCACGCATGAAAAAACTCCCGCCACGAGGGCTAGATGTTGAAATTTTCCAAGGATTCACAGGAATTGACGAGCATGACCTGCAATTCGGCACGCGCGGCCTCGTCCAGCTGATCGAGGCACTGGCCCACCATCTTGCCGAGCACGGCCTTGGGGCCGAGCTCCAGCCAGCAGCGCACGCCGTCGGCATACTGTTGGCGGACGGTCTCGATCCAGCGCACGGAGGACACCATCTGCAGCAGCAGGCTTTCCTTGAGGCTTTCCCCGTCCGTGAGACCTTTGCCGTGCAGGTTGGCGTAGACGGCGAAACGCGGACGCCGCCACACCGCCTTGCGCAGCAGCGGCTCCAGCTCGCGGTTGGCCTTTTCCATCAGCGGGCTGTGGAACGCCCCGCTGACCTTGAGCTCCACGGCGCGCCCCTTGAGCGGACGGACCTTGCCGCAGGCAAGGGCCACGGCTTCCTTGTCGCCGCTGATGACGTACTGCCCGGGGGTATTGTAATTGGCGATGATGAGCGGCCGGTCGCTCTCCTCGGCGGCCTCGCGCACCACGCCTTCCACCTGTTCGAGGCTCAGCTTGAGGATGGCCGCCATGCCGCCGCGCCCGTCGGGGTCGGCCTCGGCCATGAGGCGGCCGCGCAGGCTCACGATCTGCAGCACGCTTTCCTCGTCCAGCACGCCCGCCGCCGCCAGCGCGGCGAATTCGCCCAGACTGTGCCCGGCGGCGGCCACGGGCTGCACGCGCCCGGCCAGCGCCCGCCACAGGTTGAGGTTCACCACGGTCAGCGCCGGCTGCAGGGCGCGGGTATCGCTCATGGCGGCGTCGTCGCCTTCCCAGAAGATCTCCCGCAGGGGCAGGCCGCTGATGGCCTCCGCACGCTTCCAGAGCTGCATGGCCGCGCTGTCGGCCTCGGCCAGATCGCGCCCCATGCCGGCTTCCTGCGATCCCTGTCCGGGGAAGAGCAGGGCAATGGCGTTCTTCATCGCTGTTTCTCCATGCCTGTCGGCAAAAAAATGTGAAGGGTGTTTTTTTACGTTATCCGGCCCCGGCTTGCAAGTCCCGCCGCTCAAGGATATGAGGACGGCATGCAGAAACGTTCTCCACACGGCAGCCGCACCCGTACCGGCAGGCAGTCTTCCGGCCCGTCCGGCACCGGCGGCCCCGCGTCCGCAACGCCGCGGACGGCCCCGTCCGCCCGCTCGGCCCGGCCGGCGGCCGCCCCCCCTTCCGTCCCTCCCGCGCCCGAGGCGCTGGCGGCCTGCGCCCGTCAGGCGGGCCTGACGGTCCCGGAGCAGGCCCTCCAGCCGCTGGGGCTGTATCTGACGGAACTCATCCGCTGGAACAGCGTCATGAATCTTGTGGGAGCCCGCGACTGGCGCGAGGCGCTCGCCAATCTGGCGGGCGACAGCTTCCATCTGGCCGCCTTTCTGGCGGATCTTCCCCTGCCCGAGGCCCCCTTGCACTGGGACCTCGGCTCCGGAGCGGGCCTGCCGGGCATCCCCCTGCGCATGGTCTGGGACCGGGGGGATTACTGGCTGGTGGAAGCGCGCGAAAAGCGCGCCCTCTTCCTCTCCCGCATGCTGTGCAGCCTGCGCCTGCCCCGGACGCATGTTTACCGGGGACGCGTGGAACAGTTTTTCGGCACGCAGCCGCGCGGGGCGGACTGCGTCATCAGCCGGGCCTTCATGCCGCCGGAAACCCTGCTGCCGCTGCTCGCGCCGCACCTGACGCCCGACGGTCTGGTCATCCTGCTCTGCAACCGGCTGCCCGCCGCCCTGCCCCCGGGCTGGGAGCGCGTCATGGACCGGGACTACAACGTCCGCCGTCCCGCGAAAGCCGCCTCTCCCGCCGGGGAGACGCGCCGCTTCCTGGCGGTCCGCCCTGACTGCGCGGCGGCCCGCGCGGCCTCCGCCCCCCTGCCGTCCCCCGATACCTCTTCCCGCGAGGAATGACCGTGATCGAGACCTCTCCCGATCCCCTGTCCGAAGGCCTTGCCGCCTCGGAAGCCGTACGCGATGCGCTGAACAGCCGGCAGCGGGCCCGCTTCTGGCTGCGCGGCCTCATCTGGGCGCTTGTGACCGTGGGGCTGGCCTTCATCCTGCGCCTGCTGGAATGGCCCTGCTGGCAGAACCCCGAATACCGGCTGGGCAGCGAATGGCTGCTCGCCACCAACGACGCCTATCACTGGGTGGCCGGGGCCGAGGGCATCGGGCTGGCCGTGGGCCATCCCATGGCCGAGATGCTCCAGGGCATGGCCTCGCTGCTGGGGACCTATCCCGCCGCCGTGGCCTTCTGGTTCCCCATGATCCTCTCCACGCTGGTGGCGCTCATCGTCTTCGTCTGGGTCTGGGCGCTGGGCAGCATGGAGGCCGGCATGGCGGCCGGGCTCATCACCACCATCGCGCCCGGCTTCCTGGCCCGGACGCTGCTGGGCTATTACGATACCGACCTCGTCACTCTCTTCTTCCCCCTGCTCATGACGCTGGCCCCGGCCTGCTGGGCCATGCGCTACATGCTCCTGCCGCACACCCTGCTGAAGCGGCTCATCCATACCTCCGGCCGGGGCATGGCCCGCCGGATACTGAGCTCGCAGGCCCCGCCGGAGGTCCGCCTCGGCTATCCGCTGCGCAAGCGCTGGGTGATCCTGCTCACCCTCTCCGGCCTCATCTCCTGGTGGTCGCAGGAGTGGCATTCCGTCTTCCCCTATCTCATCCGCTACAATGTGGGCCTGCTGGCCTTCATGAGCCTCGTCATGGCCCCGCAGGGACGGCGCGGCCTGCTCCTGCTCGGCTCGCTGGCCTATGCCCTGCCGGCGCTGGCCGGTCTGCCCGGCCTTGCGGGCTGCGCCATCATCCTGGTGGCGGGCATGGCCCGCACGGAATGGGCCCGCACGCTGCGCGCCTGGCTCAGCCGTCCGCTCGTCCTGCTCCTGCTCTGGGCGGGCGTGGCCGCGCTCATGCTGGGCGGCGGCATCCTGAGCACGCTGATCTACCACTTCGGCGCCTATGCCAAACGATCGGGCGACGCCGCCGCCACCGCCGCCGGCACGGTGCTCGTCTACCCCTCGGTGGCCCAGTCCATCACCGAAGTGCAGGACCTGAGCCTCATGGCCCTTCTTTCCTACTTCCATCCCTGGATGGAAGCCGCCCTGCTGGGGCTCGTGGGCTTCGTCTGGGTGCTCATCCGCCGTCCGGGGGCGCTCTTCCTGCTGCCGCTGGCCGCGCTGGGCCTGCTCAGCACCAAGATGGGCGGACGCATGGTCATGTTCGGCGCGCCCATCGTGGCCGTGGGCCTGACCCTGCCGCTCTACTGGATCCTCCAGCGCATCCTGCGGGACAGCCTGCGCGGCGCGGTGGCGGGCCTCGTGACCTCGGCCCTGCTCATCGGCCTGCTGGTAGCCCCCTTTGCCGGCATCATCCAGGACATGTCCCAGGGCCCCATGATCAACCGCCGCCATGCCGACGCCCTGACCCGCGCGCGGGACGTGACCCCCAAGGACAGCACCCTCTGGCTCTGGTGGGACTGGGGCTACGCGGCCCACCACTTCGCCCGCCGCGCCACCATCGCCGACGGCGCGCTGCACAACGGCCCGTGGCTCTACCTGCCCGCCGCGGTCTTCGCCACGGACAATGCCCGCTTTGCCCGCCAGCTCATCCGCTACACGGCCCTCAAGGGCGGCGAGGCGGACGACGTCTTCCGCGGGCTGGACGGCGAGGCCGCACAGGCCCTCATGGACAAGCTGCGCTCGCCGGACACCCCGCTGGTGGAGGCGCGCGGCAAGCAGTACCTCGTCGTCAGTTATGAGATGCTGCGGCTGGGCTTCTGGATCAGCAATTTCGGCAGCTGGAACTTCCGCACCAAGGAGGGCGAAGGCGGGGCCATGTCCATCGTCACGCGGGCGCTGGCCTACAATCTCAAGGAAGGCGCCGTGCAGCTCGAAGGCAGCCCGGCTCCCATCCATACGGCCAGCATCAGCGTCTTTGACGAAACGGGCGTCGTCACCCGCGACTACGTACAGGAATGGGCCGACGCCCACCCGCAGGCCACCCCGGAAGAGCAGAGCGTCTTTCTGAACAGCCGCCGCAACGTGCACTGCCTCTTCAACCGGGTCACCGGCGAAAAGCTCGTGCTCGACAGCGGCATCTACAATTCCCTTATGGTGCAGCTCCTGCTGGCCTCGCCGCAGGACACCCGCTTCTCCCCCTACTTCAAGCTGGTGTACGACAACGTTTTCGCCCGCATCTACGAGGTGCTGTAGGAGCTTTGGCGCAGTAGCGTATTTTTTGGGGGGAAGGGGAACCCCTCCGCCGGCGCGGGAGGGCCCAGCCTTTTCGTAGCTAAGCGAGAAAAGGCGTTTCCGAAAACCTTCCCCCCAAGCCCCCCATCCCTTCCCCAGCGCGCTTTTGTCAGGGAGCGTTTTGACGTTGAAAAAGGCAAAACAAAAGACGACGGGACAGCACCGTCCGGACAAAAGTTGGAGTGGGCGGTCAGTAGGACCGGGCCCGTTATGACGCAGGAAGCTACGGGCATCGACAGCAGAGCGCGACCGAAAGGCGGCCCGCAGGGCCGTGCCTGTTAGGCCGTAAGGCCTTACAGGCATCGACAGCAGAGCGCGACCGAAAGGCGGCCCGCAGGGCCGTGCCTGTTAGGCCGTAAGGCCTTACAGGCATCGACAGCAGAGCGGAGGGGCCCCCCTTCCCCCCAACAAAATTCTCACCCCGGCCTTCCGACTCATTCGTGATGATAGGGGATATTGCGGGCGATGCATTCCGCCCGGTAGAGCTGTTCCAGCAGCAGGACGCGGGCCAGCTCGTGCGGCAGGGTCATGGGGCCGAGGCAGAGGGTGCGGCGACCCGCGGCGCGGATGCGTTCATCCAGCCCGAAGGGCCCGCCGATGATGAAACAGGGCCGCCCGGCGGCCTGGCGGTCGAGGTCCTGCAGCAGGGACGCGAACTGCGGCGAGGTCAGGCTCGCGCCGCGCTCGTCGAGGATGAGGGGGATGTCCTGCGGGGTCAGCGCTTCCAGCAGACGTTTGCCCTCCTGCTCGTTGCGGCGCGGCACGGGCAGGGAAGCGTCCCCGTCGCGCACTTCCGTCACGTCCAGCGGCCGCCAGCGCCGGATACGCTGGCCGTAATGTTCGGCGGCCGCCTTCCAGAAGGCGGTCTTGATCTTTCCCACACACAGGATACGCAAGGGTTTGCCTGCCATGTCTCCCTCTTTTCCGTCTGATCCCGCCCCACAGCCAGTCCCGTCCCGGGGCCCGCGCGTCAGCGCCGACCCGCTTGAGGCCGCGGCCGCCCTGCGGGCGGGCGGCGTCTGGGCCTTCCCCACGGAAACCTTTTACGGGCTCGGCTGTTCGCTGTTCGCTGCGGACGCGGTGCGGCGGGTGTATCAGCTCAAGCGGCGTCCCGTCCAGCGTCCCCTGCCGGTGCTGGCGGGCGGCATGGGTCAGCTTGCGGCCCTCGTCCGGCTGGATGAGGCCCCGCGCGGCCTGCTGGAACAGTTCTGGCCCGGCCCGCTCACCGTACTGCTCTCTCCCCTGCCGGGGACGGCCTCCCGCCTGCCGGATCAGGTCCGCGGCCCCACGGGCAAGCTGGCCGTGCGGCTGACGCCGCATCCGCTCACGGCCCGGCTCTCGCGGGAAGCGGGCGCGCCCCTGACCTGCAGCAGCGCCAATCTCAGCGGCCGGCCAGCCGCCCGGCTGGCGCGGGAACTGCCGCCGGAACTGCTGGCCCCGCTGGACGGCCCCTACGACGGCGTGCTGGACGCCGGGCCGGAACCGCAGGGCGGCCAACCCTCCAGCATCGTGGAACCGCTGGCGGACGGCGGGCTGCGTCTGCTGCGGGCCGGAGCCGTCAGCGCGCAGGCCCTGCGGGCGGCGGGCTTTGCCTGCCGGGGATAGCGCTTGCGGGCCGTCGCGGCCTGGCGGACCAGCCCCTGTCACGAGGTCAGCATGAAAAAGACGGTCACCTGCCCCCTGTGTCATCAGGCCTATGAGATCTATGCCAATCCCGCGCCCACGGTGGACGTGATCATCCACGATCCGCAACGCGGCGTGGTCATCATCGAACGCGGCCACGAACCGCTGGGCTATGCCCTGCCGGGCGGCTTCATCGACGACGGCGAACAGGCCGAAGCCGCCGCCCGCCGAGAAATGAAGGAAGAGACCAGCCTCGACGTGGAGCTGACCGGCCTGCTGGGCGTCTATTCCGCGCCCTGGCGTGATCCTCGCCGCCACACCATGAGCACGGTCTTCGTCGGGCGCACCGCCCATCCCGAAGAGCTGTGCGCCGGGGACGACGCGGCCCGGGCCGCCTGGTATCCCCTGGACGCCCTGCCCGCGCCGCTCTGCTTCGACCACGGCATCATCCTCGAGCATTTCCGTGAGGTGCTGGCCGGACGCCGCGCCCTTGCCCCCATCCAGCCGGATGCGCCCGGCACGCCGGGCGGCGGAGAAAGGGCATGAGCTACCGCAGTCTGGCGGAATGCGTGGCCGATCTGGAACGCGCGGGGCACCTTGTCCGCATCGACGCGGAGATCGACCCCCATCTGGAACTGGCCGCCATCCAGCGCCGGGCCTTCGCCGCCAAAGCGCCCGCCCTGCTCTTCACCCGGGTCAAGGGGTCGCGCTTCCCCTTGTTGGGCAATCTTTTCGGCACTCGCGAGCGTCTGCACTTCCTCTTCCGGCACAGCCTGCGCGCCGTGGAGGGCGTGCTCGCCGCCAAGGCCGATCCCGCCGACGCCCTGCGGCATCCGCTGCGCTCGCTGGGACTGCTCCCCGCCCTGCGGCACATGCTGCCCCGCCTGCGCCGCGGCGGCCCGGTCCCTGTCCTGTCCCACAGCTGCCGGGTGGCCGATCTGCCCCGCCTGGTCAGCTGGCCGCAGGACGGCGGCCCCTTCATCACCTTACCGCTGGTCTACTCGGAAGATCCGGCCCGTCCCGGCCTTGACGCTTCCAATCTCGGCATGTACCGCGTCCAGCTCGGCGGCAACGACTACGCCGAGGACGAGGTGGGCCTGCACTACCAGATCCATCGCGGTATCGGCGTCCATCACGCGACCGCGCTGGAAAAGGGCCGCCCCCTGCCGGTGCATGTCTTTGTGGGCGGCCCCCCGGCGCTGACCGTGGCGGCGGTCATGCCGCTCCCCGAGGGCCTTTCCGAACTGCGTTTCGCCGGGCTGCTGGGCGGCCGCCGCGTGGACATGGCCCGCGTCCCCGGTTTGCCGCTGCCCGTGCTGGCCGAGGCGGATTTCTGCCTCAGCGGCTACATCCTCCCGCACTGCAAGCCCGAAGGTCCCTTCGGGGATCACGTCGGCTACTACAGCCTGCGGCATGATTTCCCGGTACTCAGGGTGACGGCCGTACATCACCGGCCCGACGCCATCTGGCCGTTCACGGTGGTGGGCCGCCCCCCGCAGGAAGACACCGTGTTCGGGGACTTCATCCACGAGCTCACCGGCGCGCTGGTGCCCCAGGTCTTCGAGGGCATCCGCGAGGTGCATGCCGTGGACGCGGCCGGGGTGCATCCGCTGCTGCTGGCCGTGGGCAGCGAACGCTACACCCCCTATGAGGCGCAGCGCCGCCCGCGCGAACTGCTCACCGCGGCCCTGCATCTGCTGGGAACCACCCAGACCGCGCTGGCAAAATACGTCCTGCTGGTCGCGCACGAGGATGCGCCCGGCCTTTCGGCGCGGGACGTCATGGGCTTTCTGCGGCATCTGCTGGAACGCACGCACTTTGACCGGGACCTGCATTTCCTCACCCGCACGACCACGGATACCCTGGACTACACGGGCCTCGGCCTCAACGAAGGCTCGCGCCTCATCTGGGCCGCCGCGGGCGAACCCGTGCGGCGTCTGGGCAACGGCCCGGACGATCTGGGCGATCTGCCCGACCTGCCGGAAGGCTTCGACGACGTACGCTGTGCCGGGCCCGGCCTGCTCGTCCTGCGCGGGCCGCACCATGATCTCGGCCCCAACGAACCGGACCCGCGCATGGAGGCGCTTACCGAGGCCCTGGCCCGCTGGCCCCGGCGCGAGGCCTTCCCCCTCGTGACCGTTTGCGACGATGCGGCCTTTTGCGCGGCCTCGCCGTCCAACTGGCTGTGGGTGGCCTTTACTCGCTCCGACCCGGCAACGGATGTTTACGGCGTCCACGGGCGCACCCATGCCCGTCACTGGGGCTGTGAGGCCCCGCTCGTGCTGGACGCCCGCCGCAAACCCTTCCACGCCCCGCCGCTGGAAGAGGACCCGCAGACCATCCGCCGGGTGGAAGCGCTGGCCGGGCCGGGCGGCCCGCTGCACGGCCTGCTGGGCTGACGCGCGCCGCCAAAGATTTGTTGTGCTATTCGCTGGTTATTTGGGGGGAAGGGGAACCCCTCGCTCTGCTGTCGATGTCCGTAAGGCTCCTTTGTCGCCTAACGGACACGGCCCTTTGGGCCGCCTTTCGGTCGCCGCCAGCGCGGGAGGGGTTCCCCTTCCCCCCAAGCCCCCCATCCCTTCCCCAGCGCGCTTTTGCCGGGGAAAGAGTCAAGGAGACGAGGCAACCCCGCACTCAAACGCAAACAACATGTACAGACAATTTTTATCCTATGGAATTATTTGTAAAATGGGTATTGAGCCACTTGGAGCTTTTTCAGGTTCAAACCATACGGCCTGTCGTTTCGCGGAAGAAACGCGTTTTTCCGCTCGCTTTGGGCTGGCGTCGCTGTGCCGTCGCTTCGCGCTTTGCCTTTTTCCTTGGCAAAACGCGCTAAAAACGCAGCTCCCTTTTCCCACCGGAACACGCCCGCAGGACGCAACGCCCGGCTGTTCCCCTGCTCAACAAGGATGACCAAGGATAGTTCCCATGAAGATCGCCATGCTGCAATGTAATGTGGTTACCGGCGACGTGGCCGGCAATGTGGAGCGCATTGTGGCCGCCGCCTGCGATGCCGCCGCCCGCGGCGCCGACCTCTGCGTAACGCCGGAACTGGCCCTGTGCGGGGCCGGGCCGGGCAGTTTCCTGCGCGCCGACGACTTCGCCCAGGGCTGCCGGGCCGGGCTCGACCGTCTGGCCGAGGCCCTGCGGGACGGCCCGCCGCTGCTGGTGGGCGCGCCCGTGGCCAGCTCCTACGACGAAAAGCTGCTCTCCAACGCCGGGGTGCTGGTGCACAAAGGGCAGTGGCAGCCCGTTTCCCGCAAGGTCTATCAGAGCAGCGGACAGGATGTGGAATCCCGCTATTTCGACCGGGGCGTGACCTGCGGCCTCATCTCCGTGGGCGGCTGGCGCGTGGGCGTCGTCCTCTGCGAGGACTCCTCCACCGAAGACGGCGCGTTCTGGAAGATCCAGTACGCCAGCGGGCACAGCCCGCTCATGGAGCTGATCCAGCGCGGCGTGGACGCCATCGTCCATCTCTCGGCGGCCCCCTTCAGCATCGGCTCCCAAGGCATGGCCGAGCGTCTGCTCTCCCATGTGGCGGCCCGCCACCATATCCATCTCTTTTCCGTCAACCTTACCGGCGGCTACGATAACCGCATCTTCAGCGGCCAAAGTCTGGCCTTCGATCCCACCGGGCAGCTCATCGCGCGCGGCAAGGCCTTTGCCGAAGACGTGCTGGTGGTGGACACCGCCGCTCCCGAAAACAACGACATCCAGCCGCTGGCCTCCTGCATCGAGGAGGCCGTCTGGCGGGCGCTGACCCTCGGCGTACGCGATTTCGTCCGCAAATGCGGCGGCGAACGCGTCATCGTGGGCCTGTCCGGCGGCATGGACTCCGCGCTCGTCTGCAGCGTGGCCGCCGAAGCCCTCGGGCCCGAAAACGTCTTCGGCGTGCTCATGCCCTCTCCCTACAGCAGCAAGGGCTCCGTGGACGACAGTCTGGCCCTGGCCGCCAACCTCGGCGTCAAGACCGTCACCCTGCCCATCGAGCCGCTCATGGACTGCTACCGCCAGAGCCTTGCCCCGGGGCTGGAGTGCTTCCCCCCGTATGAAGGGGAGCTCACCTTTGAAAACATACAGGCCCGCATCCGCGGCAGCCTGCTCGCCGCCCTGGCCAACCGTGCGCGGGCGCTCATCCTCAATACCGGCAACAAGAGCGAAGGCGGCATGGGCTACTGCACCCTCTACGGGGATGCCGTGGGCGCGCTGGCCGTCATCGCCGACCTGACCAAGACCGAAGTCTACGCCGTGGGCCGCTGGTACAACGCCTCCCGCGGACAGGAGATCATCCCCACCGCCATTTTCGACAAGGCCCCCTCCGCCGAGCTGCGTCCCGGCCAGAAGGACGAGGACAGCCTCCCCCCCTACGATCAGCTCGACCCCGTGCTGGAAGGCCTGCTCGCCAGCTCCGCCCTCGGGGAAAAAGACGGCCATCCCGACGGCGACGGCGAACTTTCCCGCGAGGTCCGGCGGCGGCTCTTCACATCCGAATTCAAACGCCGCCAGTCCCCGCCCGCCCTCTTCGTCAGCCGCGTCCCCTTCGGCCCCGGCTGGTCCGTCCCCATGGCCGGCCGCTACCGCATGCCCAAGGGCGGATAGCAAGCAGGGCTGGACGTTTTTTTGCGGGGGAAAGGGGGGACTTTTTGCAAAAAGTCCCCCCTTTCCCCCGCGCCCCCTTTCCCCTTCAAAAACTCTTGCCGGGAACGATGACAGGACGCCGCTCCACCCAAGGCATCCCTCGTCCGGCAGTCCCCCGGCGGCATGACAAACAAATGAGCCGCCATCCGCGCTACCAAAAAAGAAGACTCCGCCTCACCGGGGGACCATCGGTCAGGGTGCGCCCTGGCGGGAACGCCCTCCCCTTCATCCTCCCTGACAAAGTTTTTTGCGGGATGAATGGGGAGTGCGGGGGGAAGGGGCTTTTTTGCAAAAAGCCCCTTCCCCCCGCCGGACAACAACCGCCATCCACGCCACAAAAAAAGAAGACGCCGCCTCACCGGGGGACCATCGGTCAGGGTGCGCCCTGGCGGGAACCCCCTCCCCGCCATCCTCCCTGACAAAGTTTTTTGCGGGATGGATGGGGGGTGCGGGGGGGAAGGAAGGGGGCTTTTTTGCAAAAAAGCCCCCTTCCTTCCCCCCGCCCGAAACGCCCGCACGCCCGGCAGCGTTCCCGTTCTTTCCGCTTGAAGCGCCCTGCGGCCTGCGCTAGAATCGTTCCGCCCGTGACGTGCGGGCCTATTCATATCTGGAGGATGTTGTCATGGCTGAAGCACCGGAGAAAAACCTTGCACTGGACATCGTACGCATCACCGAGGCCGCCGCGCTGGCTTCCGCCCGCTGGCTGGGCCGGGGCGCCAAGGAAGATGGCGACGGCGCGGCTGTTGATGCCATGCGCAACAGCTTCTCCACCCTGCATGTGGACGGCATAGTGGTTATCGGCGAGGGGGAAAAGGACAATGCCCCCATGCTGTACAATGGCGAGCATGTGGGGATCGGCGACGGCCCGCAGCTGGACGTGGCCGTCGATCCGGTGGAAGGCACGAGCCTGCTGGCCTTTGGCCGTCCCAACGCCATTTCCACGGTGGCGGTGGCTCCGCGCGGCAGCATGTTCAATCCCGGCCCCAGCTTCTATATGCAGAAGCTGGTAGTTCCCGGCGAGGCCCGCAACGTGGTGGATCTGGACGCCCCGGTGGCGGTCAATCTGGCCAACGTGGCCAAGGCTCTGGACAAGAAGGTGCAGGACCTTGTGGTCTTCGTGCTGGACAAGCCCCGGCACAAGCAGCTCATTGCCGACATCCGCGCCGTGGGGGCCCGCATCCAGCTGCATACGGACGGCGACGTGGCCGGGGCGCTGATGGCTGTGGACCCGCGCAACGAGGTGGACATCATGATGGGCACGGGCGGTACGCCGGAAGGCGTGCTGGCGGCCTGCGCCATCAAGGGCATGGACGGCCAGATGCTGGCCCGTCTGGACCCGCAATCCTATGTGGAGAAGGAAGCCATCACCAATGCCGGCATCGACCTGCGGGAAGTGCTGACGGTCAATGACCTTGTGAAAAGCGACGACTGCTTCTTTGCCGCCACCGGCATCTCCGGCGGGGACTTTTTGCGCGGCGTGCGCTACAGCGCCCGCCATGCCGTGACCCATTCGCTGGTGCTGCGCGGCAAGACCGGTACGCTGCGCTATGTGGAATCCTACCACAACCTCGACCGCCTCACCAAGATCAGCGCGGTCCCGTATTAACGACGCTCATCATCGTGCGGGGCTTCGGCAAGACGGCAAAGGTCGTGCTGAAGTCCCGCACGTCAGGCTTATGCGCCCCCTGTTCCTCTTTGTGGTGCGCGGCGGGCATGACGATGCCTGACGTGAACCCTCCTCCGCACCACGGCATCCTTGCCGCTCGTTCCCACCCCATCCGCCCGCCAACGGGCAAGGAGTTTCATGAAAAGCCTCTCTTTTCCCGGCAAGCTTCTTTTGTGCGCCATGCTGGTCTGCGCGCCGTTTTCCGCTCCGCTGACGGCGCAGGCCGCCGCCGCATCGTCCGTCTATGACAAGCAGCCGGACGTCACGGAAAAGGAACTGTTCCAGTTCCTGGAACTGCTGCCGCAGTTCCGGCAGTGGACCCGCACGGAAAAGGAGGAAGCCCACCCCATCCTGCGCAAGGGCAAGGCTGATTTCCTTTATTCCGACAAGGCCGCTCAATGGGTCAAGGAAAAGGGCTGGGATGCCCGCCGCTTTTTCTGCGTCATGGGCCGTATGGCCGCGGCCCTCGTCATGGTGGAAGAAGGCGGCAACAGCATGGCCCGGCCCAAGGATATGCCGGAAGTGAGCAAGGCCGAACTGGAGCTGGCCCGCAAGCATCTGGGCAGCATCCTCAAGGCCAGCATGGATAACGCGCAAGTGCGGTGACCATGACACATTTTTTGAGGAGGTGGGGGGCATGAAACGGATGCTGGCCCGTCTGGCCGTGGCGACGGCCGTCCTCGTCGGCGGCGGCACGCAGATCCAGGCGGAAGAAGCGGCGTCGGTGACGCAACGGCCTGTACTGAGCATGGAACAGGCCCAGAAGATGCTTCTGGCCGCCTCGGCCGAAGCCCAGCGCAACGGTCATGCCGTCTGCATCACCATCGTGGACAGATCGGGGCAGACGCTGGCCGTGCTGCGCCATCATGACGCCGGAGTCCACACCATCGAGGCCAGTTACAAGAAAGCCTTCACCGCCGCCTCGCAAAAACGCCGGACCCTCGACATCGCCCAAGGCGTGCGTGAGGGACGCATCCCCGAGGACATCCGCTACCTCGACGCCCGCCTGAGCCTCATGGAAGGCGGCATCCCCATCATCATCGCCGGACAGGTCGCCGGCGGCATCGGCGTGGGCGGCGCGCATTCCGCCGAGGATACCCGCATCGCCGAAGCCGGACTGAAAGCCCTGCCCTGAGCGCGGGACGGCCGCACAGCGCCGCCCGGCCCAACGTGAGCGGAAAAGCCGCGCTTTTTCCGCGAAACGCCAGGCCGTATGCTTTGAAACGCGAAGCGTTTCAAACTAAAAATGCTCTATTGTACGCCGAACGCTTCTCCAAGGGGACAGTCCGGCGGCAGCAGCAGTTTGCCGTTGTGCAGGTCAAAGGCGAGGATCCAGAGCCGGAGCGTGTCGGAAAAACAGAACGGCGCGTGCAACGCCGGGAAAGCGGCGTGCTGCGGATAGACAAGGGCCAGATCGCCCTTTCCCCGCAAGCATGCCTGCCCGTAGGCGAAGAGCTGGTAGACATCCTGCCGGCTGATGCCGAAATGCGTGCCCATGTTGCCGGAAAGTTTTTTCCACTTGCCATCCAGCAGCCAGACCTTCCCCCCGCGCTGGAGGCGAATGTCGGGCCGCAGGGCAAAAAAGGGACGTTCCGCCCATGTGCAGAGCCAGTGCCCCCTGTCCTGCTCGTACAGCCGTGCATCCGAGGCGAGCTGACGGCGCAGGCAGGCCCCGACATAGCGTTCAAAAAGCGTTTCCATGGGAAAGAGCATGCTTATGCCGTGCCGTTGTCCGGCCAGGGCAAGGGGCATCTCTTCTCCGAGGATGAGCTCGCACCAGGGGCGTATGCGCTGATAGTGGGCCGTCAGGCGAGACGTGCGCCACTGGCGGAAGTCATCCGGCACGCAGCGGCTGGGCCGCACTTCCGCAAACGCGGCGCGCAGGGGCATGGCGCGGCGGCTGTTTTCCACATCTTGCGTCACAGATACGCAACGATCGAGCGCACTGCGCAAAAGCCTGTGCTCCGGACTGTCCACGGAAAAGACATGATGCCGGATGGGCAGCAGGTGCCGCCGCTGGGGCGGCTGGACGATGTGTTTGCCCACATCCAGCCTGCCGCGCAGAAAGGGCCTCTCCTCCGCCGTGCGGTTGTAGTGGAAACAGAGCCCTTTCCTGAGCAGATCGTGCAATTCTTCCAGAAAATGCCGGATCAGCCATTCCCGGAGCGGGCCGGGCGCCGTGCGGAGCTCGGCGGGCCCGCTTTCGCGGCAAGGCAGGCGGTACACAGCCCGCAGCATCTTCAGGAGCAGGCCGCGCTGCTGCTCCACGCTTTCCACGCCATCGGCCGTTTTGGGCAGGATCTCGATACATGTTCCCCGCGAGGTCTGGAGCAGGCCCACATAGTTGCACAGACAGAGCGTCGTCCGGCTCTGCATCCGCACGAGCGGCGCTTCCCCTGCCTGCCGCCCCTCATTGAGCCGACAAAGCGCCTGAAAGTCCTCCACAGGCAACGAGGCCCTGTCCAGCCGGGACGCGTCCACCGCCTCCGTGGTCAGGCGGGCAAATTCCGTAACCGTGATGATCTTCATGCCCGCCGGTCGTGGAGAATCGCCATGATCGCACCGATGCATTTATAGGTATTATAGCTTTCCGGCAGCGTCACCGTGCGAAACAGCGGATCGGAAGCTATAAGTTTCTCGCAGAACTTTACTTGATTTTTAATTTTGCTTGCTGTTGCTTTTTCATAGACAGCATAGTATGGCGATCTCCCTTTAATAAAAAACTCAACGAAAATATTGTTTTCATATTCCTCTATTTGTGAAATCTTACCACACCGCATGGCCTCTTCCAGCGATTCCGGCGGCGTAAAGGTCCGGGAAGGGGTTTGCTCGTGGGGAGCGGCGTCGCCGTCCGCTTCCGCACCTTCCGTTTCGCTTGCGGTGGTATCCGCCTCGGCCGCTTCCGTGCAGGTGGCGGCAGCGTCCACTATCCGCACATAGGCGGTCATGCGGGCAAGGGCGGCCGGATTCATCTTCCAGCCCGGTTCCGACGGCGCGAACTCCGGTCCGAAAAGCTCTTCATCGGCATCGCTCGCCACCACGAACTGATGCGCGGCATCCGGCTTTTGCTGGTCATTGAGCACCAGCCGTATCTTCTGCCAGTCCTCAAAGAAATATTCTTCAAGGAGCGGCAGGATGGCATGCCGGAAGATGTCGGCAAGCGCATCCACGGCAACCTCCCCCTGGGGCAAGTTCATAAAGGGGGCATGCCCGATGCAGTGTTCCTGATCGATGAGGACGGCGATACGCCTGTTCATCGTCCTGAGCAGGTCGGCCACCGTATAGCCGGAGTCGCCCAACAGCATGGACGCCAGCAGTCCGGGCTCCGGCGCGACCCGCTCAAAGGCGAAACGGCGACGCAGGGCGATGTCCAGCGCGGTCAGCGAGCGGTCGGCCGTATTCATGGTGCCGAGGATATAGACATTGTCCGGCACGCCGAATTCCGCCCGCGAATAGGGGAGGCGCACCTTCAGGGCCTCCGCCGCGCCCAGCCGCTTGGTCGGCTCGATAAGCGTGATGAGTTCCCCGAAGATGCCCGCGATGTTGCCGCGGTTGATCTCATCGATGATGAAGACGCGGTTTTGCCGCCGCACCGGGGACGGGGCGGGAGACTGGGCGGGAAGGTGGGCCCTGATGATGGCGGCAAGATCGTTCAAGTTGACGTTCTTGAGCTGATACACGGTACTGAGCGTCATCTTGATGCCGTTATTGAGCTCCAGGATGTCCTGCCGGATATCCTTGACCAGCCAGTGCACCTTGCGCAGGCGCTTGTGGGTCGGGTACTCGTCATGCCATTCGTACTCGCCGGTCACGATGCCCACGGCGTCCGTCATGGATTCGCTGTAGCAGGACACGACGATGTCCCCCACCCGCATCTTCTGGATGAAGGCCTCCAGAACGCCCTTGCCGCCAGTCGTAAATTGAGTCTCTTCCGTGATGTCCTCGCCGTAGGCGTCCCAGCCTATGCGTATATGGCCGTTGGCCAGACATTCCGCCCGGACGGGATTGTCGCCGGTCCCCGCAAGGGAGACTTTCCAGATGACCGGCGACGGATTCACGGTAAGGCCGGCGAACACGGACAGATCCTCGCGCAGGGATTCCGCGAAGGTCTCCGTTTCCGCCTGCTGGCAGAAGCGCTTGAAAACGCCGTCCTCCACCCTGTAGGCGAGCTTTCCTTCCGTTTCGGTTCCGTCGTCCTCGATGACGGGGCGTATGCCCTCGATGAAGTCCTCGTAACTGTAGGACTGATGGAAGGTCGTGAACTCGATGAGGCCCTGCTGCCGGTAGGCCGCAAAACGTTCGCGCACTGCGGCGGGATCCTCTCCCTTCAGCTCTTCCAACGGGCGCTCCTCGATGATGGCCACGGCATACAGATGCGTATGCCAGGTCTTCCCCGTGCCGGGTGGGCCGTAGAGGATGCAATTTTTCTTCATGTCTCGTGTCCTTGTCGGAGAGGATTAAAGAATTCCGGACTACGGCTTACCAACACAAATTTTACATATTATTTCAATAAACAACATAGGTTAGCCATGCACGCGTCGCTTGCATTGGGGAGCGTTGTCGCCTCGTGTCCCTGCATCTTACCCTGGTAAAAGCGCGCTGGGGAGGGGATGGGGGGCTTT
>NZ_CALUWS010000032.1 GCF_944324525.1 uncultured Desulfovibrio sp. | reverse complement strand
AGCGCGACCGAAAGGCGGCCGGAGGCCGTGCCCGTTAGGCGACGCAGGAGTCTTACGGGCATCGACAGCAGAGCGCGACCGAAAGGCGGCCGGAGGCCGTGCCCGTTAGGCGACGCAGGAGTCTTACGGGCATCGACAGCAGAGCGCGGGGTTCCCCTTCCCCTCAAACAGACAGCAAATAGTGCCAAAAGCCTCTAGCCGCCTTCCACCAGGCGGCGCAGATGGGGGCCGAGGCCGGAAAGATCCCGGTGCAGCCCGTGCTCATGCAGGGATTCAAAGCGCTCTGCGTCAGGAAAATAGGCCAGCAGATCGCCCACTTCCATGTCGAAGTACCAGGCGTGCAGGGAGAGCCTGTGCTCGGCCACCCGCCGCTGTATCCAGGGATAGGAGAGCAGGTTCTCTACGGAGAGCAGGACGGCGGCCTCCTCGCAGTTCCGGCGATGGGCGGCGGCGTCCCGGTTGTCGCCGTCGTCCATGCGTTCCAGCGCGGGGCGGGCGATGGCGACCCAGTGCGCCACATGGCTGTCCGGGGGCGTGGATTCGGGATGCATGAGCGCATGGATGCCGCCGCAGCAGGAGTGCCCCAGCACGATGACGTGTTCCACTTTAAGGTGGCGCACGCCGTACTCCAGCACGGCCAGCACCGCGTCGCCGCGGCCTGCTTCCGTAGCGTGGGGCACCAGGTTGGCCACATTGCGCACGACGAAGATGTCGCCGGGGTCGCAGCCCATGAGCAGGGCGGGGTCAGCCCGCGAGTCGCTGCAGGCGATGACCAGCGCCTTGGGATGCTGCCCGTCGCGCAGGGCGGCGTAATAGTCCACCTCCGCATCGTAGTAAAAGCTGCGGAAGTTCTTGAAGCCGTTAATGAACTTGTGGAAGTCCTGCATGACGGGAAAGCCCTAGCGCTTGAGGCGGTCGATGAGTTGCTTGAGGGAAGCGGCCATGCCCACAAGGGCCCGGACCTGCTCGCCCGCGGTCTCCATGGCGGCAAAGTTCCTGTCGGCGATCTCGCGCACCTGCCGCATGCCGTCGGACACCGTCACCACGATGCCGTGCTGCTGCTGGGCCGCCGCCGATATCTGTGAGGCGTTGCCTTCGTTGTGACTGGCGGCCTCCACGATCTCCTGCAGGGCGGTCCCCGAGCGGCGCGCCAGATCGTCCGCCTCTTCCACGGCCGAGCGGGCATCCTGCATGAAGCTCACGCAGGAATGGATGGCCGACTGGATCTCGCTGATCTTGTCGCCTACGGAAGAGGTGGCCACGACGGTCTTTTCGGCCAGCTTGCGCACTTCGTCCGCCACCACGGCAAAGCCGCGTCCGGCCTCGCCGGCGCGGGCGGCCTCGATGGCCGCATTGAGGGCGAGCAGATTGGTCTGATCCGCGATGTCCACGATGACGCTCATGATGTCCCCGATGCTGCCGGCGGTCTCGTCCAGCTGGCGGAGATCCTTGTCCTGCTTTTCGGCCATGACCAGGAGCCGGTTCATGGAGGCTTCGCAGCCCTGCACCACCTCCATGCCCCTGGTGGCGCTCTGGCGCGACTTGCCCGCATCCTCGGCGGTGAGGGCGGCATTCTGGACGATGTTTCCGGCGGCGGCGGCCAGCTGTTCCACATTGTCCATATTGCACTTCATCTGGTGGTTCTGATCGACGCTGCCGGTATTGACGGCCTCGACCTGCTCGGCAAGGCTCTGCGTGCTTCTGGCCAGATCCGCCGCGATGTCGTCGGCCTTGGCCGCGATGGCGGTCATCTCCTTGAGCAGGCCGCTGATACGTCCTTCCTTCTCCTCGGCCGCGCGCAGGGCCTGCTCGGCACGGGCGGCATGGGCCAGGGCTTCTCGCGAGGTCTTTTCATTTTCTGCCAGCTTCTGCTTGAGGCTGTCCAGCAGCGAGCCGAGCGCCTGGGAGAGCTGTCCCGCCTCATCCCGGCGCGGCAGGCGCAGATCCACGTCAAGGTTGCCGTTCACCACTTCGCGCGAGCGTGCCACAAGCTGGCCCAGCGGCCGGCTGATGGAGCGGGCGAAGAGGATGCTCGCCACGGCAAGCATCAGCATGGCTATGCTCTGCATGACAACGAACAGCCATTGCGTGGAATGGCCCACATCCAGGTACTTTTGCGCATCCTGCCGGGAAGCCGCCAGCACGAGATTGCGGGTGGTCTCGAGATAGGCGAGCACGTCCGCCGACGAGCGTTCGGTCACGTCGAGGAAATAGGCTTCGGCTTCCTGCAGCTTGCCGGCGCGTACAAGCTCCTGGATGCGTATGGCGCTTTCATGCAGCGCCAGGTGGGGTTTTTCCAGCTCGGTGAAGTGCTGCACCGTTTCGGGCAGGAGCTGTTCCAGGCGTTTCCGGTCTCCAGAGTAGAACCACTGGCCGAAAGCACACTTGTGGCCGTCGGTCTGGATGGACGACATGTTGGCATTGGGACCGTCCAGCACAAGTTTGTGCAGGCGTTCGGTCCACTTGAGGTGGTCAACTTCGCGCAGCGTCAGGGTCAGAGCGAATTTTTGCTTGTCGATGGCCGTGTCGGCCAGGTGCATGATATTTTCGGAAGAGTACCATACCACCGCCGAAAACAGCAGCATGGCGAACAGCGAGCCGGTAAAACCCAGCGCCAGCTTCTTGTTGATGGAAAGGTTCGCCCAGAGCATCCGTCCTCCCTCCTGAACCGATTAAGATTTTTCCTTACTCCATACAGGCCGGTGAAGCAAGCCGCGTTCATTCGGGTGCTGGAACGGGAAATTTGTTTCTTTGTTCACAAATTGCTTGCTAATAATACCTTTTATTACTAAAAAACCAGGTCGTCAGTGATGACGTTGCCCTTACGGCGCAAACGACCGTTGGCGTTCCAGCCGGCAAAAGCGGTTTTGGCCGGCAAGACGGTAGCGGGCAAAAGCGGGAGGACGCCCCGCCTGCCCATACATGGAGGTTGGGATGAAGGATTGGAAGCGCGTGTTCCTGTGTTCCGTGACGGCGGCCGCGGCGTTGACCGCCACGGCCGTGCAAACGGCGTCTGCAGCGGACATCAAACCCCCCATGGCCAAGTTCAGCATGGTTTCCGATGTGGTCATGGAAAAATGCATGGCGTGTCACAGCCGCAATTTTGATCTGCCCTTTTATACCAGGATCCCGGGCATCCGGCAGATCATCGAGCAGGACTACCGGGACGGGCTGCGGGCCATGGATCTGAACGCGGAGCTGGTGGAGAACGACGCGGACAAGCCCGTCGGGGAAACGACGCTGGCCAAGATGGAATGGGTCATCAACAACAATACCATGCCGCCGGCCAAGTTCACCGTCGTCCACTGGAGCAGCCGTCTGACCGCGGAGGAAAAGAAGCTGATCCGCGACTGGGTGCGCACCACCAGGGCCGAGTTCTACGCCACCGGCACGGCGGCCCCGCGGCATGCCAACGAGCCCGTGCAGCCCATTCCGCAGTCTCTGCCCGTCAACGCCGCCAAGGTGGCGCTGGGGGAAAAGCTCTTCAACGACAAGCGTCTTTCGGCCGACGATACGCTGGCCTGTTCCGGCTGCCATGTCTACGACAAGGCCGGGACGGACAATTCCCGCTTCTCTGAAGGCATCCGCAAGCAGTTCGGCGACATCAACGCGCCGACCGTCTTCAATGCCGCCTTCAACCGCTGGCAGTTCTGGGACGGCCGCGCCGCCGATCTGCAGGAGCAGGCTGGCGGCCCGCCCATGAACCCCATCGAAATGGGCTCCAAGAACTGGGAGGAGATCATCGCCAAGCTCGAGAAGGACCAGGCGCTCACCGCCGAGTTCCGTGCCGTGTATGCTGACGGCTGGACCGGCAAGAACATCACTGATGCCATCGCCGAGTACGAAAAGACCCTGATCACGCCCAACAGCCGCTTCGACAAGTGGCTCATGGGTGACGAGGGCGCCCTGAGCAAGGACGAAGTGAAGGGCTACGAGCTCTTCAAGCTCTACCGCTGCGCGAGCTGCCATGTGGGCAAGGGTCTGGGCGGTCGGTCCTTTGAATACATGGACCTCAAGGCGGATTACTTTGCCGATCGCGGCAATCCGCTGGGTTCGGACAAGGGCCGCATCGGCGCCACCAACAAGGAAGAGGACCTGCACCGCTTCAAGGTGCCCAACCTCCGCAACGTGGAGCTGACGCATCCCTACATGCATGACGGCACGGTGACCACCCTTGACGAAAGCGTGGCCATCATGGGCAAGTACCTCTCCGGCATCCCGGTTTCCGATGCCGACAGGAAGCTGATCGTGGCCTTCCTGCGGACGCTCACCGGCGAATACCAGGGTAAGCCGCTGACCGGCAAGGCCGTGGAACGCTAGTCCGGCGACCGACGGGACACGCTATTTGACGGGAGGGGCGGCTGCCCCTCCCTTTTTTGTATGAAGAAAACCTCCCGCCTGGCGGGAGGTTTCCTTCATACAAAAAAGCCTCTCCCGCAGGCAGGCGGGAGAGGCGATCGGTTCGCAGATGGCGGCAGGCTAGGCGCCGCTGGCCAGCTTTTCGGCCCGGGCGGCTTCCCGCGCCTGGATGAGCGCGGCGGCCCGCTTGGCGAGCTGGGTCACTTCCGGCTTGGAGATCTGTCCGTCCGCCCCGACGCTTTCCCCCTTGTGCCGCAGCTTGTCGGTAATGAGGGAGGAAAAGAGCAGAACCGGAAGATCCTTGAGCATGGGATCCTCCTTGATGCGCAGGGTCAGATTGAGCCCGTCCATGACCGGCATCTCGATATCCGAGACGACCACCTGCACAAAGTCGGTGATGGGGCGGTTCTCTTCCTCGGAAAGGCGCTTGAAGTTCATGAGCCGTTCCCAGGCCTCGCGCCCGTTGGTAGTGACCTCCACGACGAAGCCGGCCTTCTCCAGCAGGTCGCGTTGCATCTCGCGGACCAGGGCCGAGTCGTCGGCCACGAGGGCGCGGTAGCCGCGCGAGGCGTCCCAGTTGGCGCCCAGGTCATCCAGACGCAGTCCGAGCCGGGGATTGAGGTTGGCGACCACTTTTTCCAGGTCCAGCAGAAAGACGATCCGGCCCTCCAGCTTGACTACGCCGACAATGGTATTGCTGGAGACGGCTGCCACATATTTGTTCGGCTGCTCGACCTCTTCCCAGCTGATGCGGTGGATGCGGTTGACGCCGGAGACCATGAAGGCCGTGGTGACGTTGTTGAACTCCGTCACGATGGTCTTGGGTTCTTCGGTCGTCTGGGCGTGCTGTTTTTCCAGCCACATGGCCAGGTCCACAAGAGGGATGATGCGGGAGCGCAGGTTGAACGCCCCCAGCACGCTGGGGTGCTGGACTTCAGGCAGTTCCGTTACCTTGGGCATGCGGATGATTTCCAGCACCTTGGCCACGTTGACGCCATAATAGCCGCGATAGGTGCATGTGCCGTCAGGGTTTTCCGTCGTGGTCTGTCCTTCGGCGGGATCGCCGTTGGGCGGCGCCAGTTCATCAAGATAGAACTCGACGACTTCAAGTTCGTTGGTTCCCGCCTCGAGCAGAATATTGGTCTGAGCCATGCTGCCTCCATAAAATACGCCTGCGCCCATCACGGGGAAAGATCCCCGCCGTCGTCGTCCGCCCGGATCGAAGTCCCTTCCGGCTTCTTTCCGTCAGGAGACGGGTATGCAATCCGGCGCCTCACGCGGGGTCCGTTGCCTGCGGATGCGCGCGGCAGCCGGACGCTTCGCCTAGGGCAGTGCTTCCAGCCACGCTTGCGCCGCGTCAATAAGCTTTTTCGGCGTAGATGCGCCCGCCGTTAGGCCCACACGCGTTTTTTTTGAGAAATTCTCAGGAAGGAGCTCCGACGCTTCTTCTATATGGTAGGTAGTCTTGCCGCACTGGGCGGCAAGATCGGCCAGGCGGCGCGTATTGCCGCTCTGCCTGCCGCCGACGACGACCATCACGTCCACCGTGCGCGCTATCTCCAGGGCCTCTTCCTGCCGTTCCCGCGTGGCGTCGCAGATGGTGGAGAGCACCGTCAGCCGTTCGAGCTTTTCGCGCAGTCCCTGCTCGATGGCGGCGAAGACGCCGCGATCCTGCGTGGTCTGCGAAGCGAGCACATAGTTCCCGGAAGGCCCAATCGGCAGGGCGTCCAGTTCCTCCTGATTGCCGAAGACATGGGCCGTGGCGTGCGCGTAGGACAAGAGTCCCTGCACCTCGGGGTGTTCCGCTTCGCCGAAGAGCAGGAGCGTCGCGCCATTCTCCGTGGCGTTGCGTATGGCGAGCTGGGCCTTCTTCACCTTGGGACAGGTGGCGTCCTGCACATGCGCCCCCGACGTCCGCACGGCCTCTTCCACCTGACGGGTGATGCCGTGGGCGCGGATGAGCACGCAGTCCTGCGGGCCGAGTTCCGCGGGCGACGCGGCGCAGAAGACGCCTCGCGCCTCATAGTCGGCCAGGACCTGCGGATTGTGGATGATGGGGCCGAGGGTGCAGATGCGCCGGCCATCGGCATGCTCGATGGCGGAGTCCAGCTTTTGCAGGGCCAGGCTCACCCCCATGCAGAACCCGGCCGTTTTGGCGCGTAGAATTTCCATGACGTCTCCTTGGCGGGATCGGACGGAGCGCCGCCGGGCCCGGAAAAGGTGGAAGGAAGGTCGGCCCGGCGGGACACGCCGGATACGCCCCGCCCTTTATAGTCCGCATGGCGGAAGAGTTCAACCGGACGCGGCCTGCGGCCTGCCTGCGCGCGGCAAACGCTCACTGCGGCAGGAACTCCTCCAGGATGTCCTGCAGCGCTTCCCAGTCCGTGCACTGGCAGAGAGCATGGCGCAGGGCACGCGCCCCGGGCAGATGCTTCACGTAGCGGGGCACGACGCTGCGCATCTTCCAGAGCACGGCGTCATCGGAGCAGTGGCGGCGGGACAGGCTGATGTGCCGGTCGATGACGGCACGCAGGCGCCGCGGCGTGACCGGCGGGACGGGCTCTCCCCGCTGGAGCGCCAGATGGGCGGCAAAGATGGTGGGATCATGCAGCGCGCCGCGCGCGTACATGACGCCGCTCACCCCCGTGGCGGTCTGGACGCGCAGACCGTCCTCGGCGCTGAAGAGGTCGCCGCTGGCCAGCAGGGGAATGGAGAGCTGCGGCGCAAGTTCGGCAAGAGCCTCGTGGCGGGCTTCGCCGCCAAAGCCCTGCCGGGCGGTGCGCGGGTGCAGGGTCAGCCAGCCGGCCCCGGCATCCTGCAGGCGCAGGGCCAGCTCCCGCCAGACCTGACGGCCGTCGTCCAGTCCCAGGCGCAGCTTGAAGCCCACATGGCCCGGCTCCGCGGCGGCGATCATGGCGCGGGCGACGTCGAGGGCGTTCTCCACATCGCCGAGCATGGCCGCGCCGGCCTTCTGCTTGAGCACCTTGGGCACGGAACAGCCCATGTTCAGGTCGAACCAGCCGTAACCGGCCTCGCGCAGCAGGCCCACGGCCTGGCCCAGAAAGCTGGCCTCGGCGCCGAAAAGCTGCACCACCAGCGGCTGATCCTCGGGCAGGCTCGCCAGCAGCTCGGCGGTGCCGGGACTATGGTAGACAAGCCCCTTGGCGCTGACCATCTCCGTCACGCAGACCGCCGCGCCGTATTCGCGGCAGAGCAGGCGGAAGGGCAGGTCGCTGTAGCCTGCCAGCGGCGCGAGCCACGGCGCGTCAGGGCCGAAGACCGGGGGATGCTCCGCGGCGGCGGACGGACAGGGCGGCAAGGGGCGGGCGGGGTGTCGGTTCATTTGTTTCTGCTCTTGTGGTGCTGATGCGGATGATGGACATGCCGGCTCTGCTTGCGCTTGGAAGGCGGCAGCTTGGGCAGATGCAGGCGTTCGTCGCTTTGCAGACGGTGGAAGGTGCGGAAGCCGAGCTTGAGGCCGTCGGCAAAGGTGGGGGCCACGAAGCCCTTGCCCAGATAGCTCAGCATGCCCGTCCGCTTGAGGATGTCGTGGACGCTGCGGCTGCCGACCACGAGGATGACCGGGATGTGCCGCTCGTGGCAGCGTTCCACGAACTGCTCCAGAGAATGCGTGCCCGCGGCGTCCAGCCAGAAGACGCGGGCCAGATGCAGGACGATGACCCGCACCGGCGTATCCGTCTCTTCATAGATGCGGCGTTCCAGCTCGTTGATGGCCCCGAAGAAGAGCGTGCCCTCGATGATGTAGACGGCGATCTCGTCCGGCAGCGGTTCCGGGGCGTGCTGCATCATGGGATCATGGCGCGAAAGCCGGAAAACGCGTGGATGGGCCAGCTTGAAGATGAACAGGATGAGCGAGAGCAGCACGCCCAGCAGGATGGCCTGCTCCAGCGCCAGCAGCAGGGTGGCGGCAAAGGTGACCAGCAAGACGGTGCGGTCGATGCGCGTGGCCTTGAAGCAGAGCCGCAGGCCGGGCACATCCACCATCCGCACGCAGACGGTCAGCAGCACGCCGCCCAGAGCGGAAAGCGGCAGCCAGCTCATGAAGGGCGCGATGAGCCAGAGCATGGGCAGGGCCAGCAGGCCGGAAAGCACGGTGGCCATGCGCGTGCGTGCGCCGGAGGTCACCACCAGCGCGCTGCGGCTGAAGGAACCGCAGCCCACGATGCTCGACGTGCAGGCCGCCGCCATGTTGCCGAGCCCCTGCCCGATGAGTTCCTGACTGCCGTCGAAGCGGTCGCCTTTGAGGCCGGCCAGCTGCTTGCCGGTGGAAAGGGAGGTGACCGCGCCCATGAGCGCCAGCGCCAGGGCAGGCATGAAAAGATCCCTATAGATGGTGACGTCCAGCGGCAGGCGGGAGATGGGCGGGATGACCGAAGGGATGGTCCCCACCAGGGCCACGCCCTTGTTCCCGGCGTCGATGAGCCAGGAAAAGACGCCCGCTCCCACCAGGGCCAGCAAGGTGGCGGGCAGGCGGCGGGAGATGCGCCGGCAGAGTTCCACGAGGAAGATGCTCAGGGCGGCGATGCCCACGCACCAGATGTTTACCTGATCGATCCGCTGGATGGCGGACCAGACCGGCAGGAAAAAGCCGCTGGAGTGGCTGTCCGGCAGGCCGAGCACGGTTTCGATCTGGCTGGAGGCGATGAGCAGGGCCGTACCCGTGGCAAAGGCCTGCATGACGGACTGGGAGATGAAGTTGGCCAGATCGCCCAGCCGGGCCAGCCCCATGGCCACCTGGATCATGCCGCAGAGCAGGGTGATGGTGAAGACGCAGGTCATTTGATAGGAGGGCGGCAGGCCGGCGATGGCGACGCCGCCCACCGTGGCCGAGCCGATGGTGGAGAGCAGGACGATGGACGTGGCGTTGGTGGGCCCGGCGGCAAGGAAGCGGCAGGAACCCCAGAGCGCCGCCACCACCACCGGCAGCATGCAGGCGTAGATGCCGTATTGCGGATGCACGCCGGCCATGAGCGCATAGGCCATGGCCTGCGGTACGGCCACCGGCGTGACCGTCAGGGCCGCCACGAGATCGGCGCGAAAGTCGGCGGTCTGATAGCGTTTCAGTTCTTTCCAGAAGGGCAGTAGGGTGTCGATATATTTCATGAGGGTCAAGCCCGGAGCGCCATGCTCCCGAAAAAAGGAAAGAAGAGGGCGCTTGGCCCGGTATCCGTCCCTGCCGCACGACAGCCCGGAACGACGGCCCGGCTGCGGTCGGTGCGCTTGTGCCGAAAGGGACATACGCAAAAGCCGCGGGAATCTCAAGGGTGGAGTCGATAGAGCGTTTCACCTTTTTCAAAGGTGAAACGCTCTAGGCTCAGGACTCATTACTCTTTTGTGAGGGGGAAGAAACCCCTTTTGCTCGCGGCAAAAAGGGGTTTCTTCCCCCTCACACTCCCCCATCTTCCCCAAAACCCGCTACTTGGGTAAAAGTAATTGGAAACAAAAAACCTCAGATTATAAAAATAAGTATTTATTTTACAACAAGTTATAAAAATATCTCAGTCAGAACATATTGCCTGATAATGAGTCCTGACCTTAAAAGGCTGCACTGCCTTCGACCATATCCGGCCTGTACCTGCGGGTCAATGGGAGGGACGCGGAAGCGGCAACGGAATTTTGACGCCGCCTGTTCAGTATCGGGGAAATTCCTTTTAATACCTCAGAATCACAGGGTATTGTCTTTGTGGCAAAAACATTGCATACTAGAAGCGTGCCGGA
Organism: uncultured Desulfovibrio sp.; assembly: GCF_944324525.1. Lineage (GTDB taxonomy): Bacteria > Desulfobacterota > Desulfovibrionia > Desulfovibrionales > Desulfovibrionaceae > Desulfovibrio. The sequence goes on along the minus strand of NZ_CALUWS010000032.1, from coordinate 23,106 downwards.
AATACAGGCTCCGGCAAGGATGCTGCCTATGACCCGCCGAATCACCCTCCTGCTGGCCACCTGCATGCTCCTGGGCCTTCTGGGGCTGGTGCCGTTGCTGGCCGGCTTCGTCCCCCAGTACTGGGGGGCGGAGATGCGCGGTCTCATCAATCCGCAGGTGATCAGCCTGCGTCCCGAGGACAAGCCCCGCCCCATCATGGCGCAGGGGGCGGATGGTCGCGTCTGGGCCGTGCGGCAGCCGGTGGACAGGACGCTCGTCACTTCGTCGGAAACGCTGCCGCCGCCCCGGCGGACGGATGTGGTCCGTTTTGAGGCGGACGGCGTCAGGCTGGCCATCACCGACAAGGCTCTCCTCTATGATGGCAATGCCACCACGGCGCTCGCTCCCCTGCTGGCGCTGGACGGGTCCAGCATGCCCGTGCTCTATGGCGTGCAGCCGGACTTTTACGGCGATATGCTGGACAGTCAGGGGCGGCCTTTGCGCTGGCTGGCCTCCGGGGCCTTCATGAACGGCTATCAGCCGGTCAATCTGGCCGAGCTGGCCGAGCTGCACCGGCGGCCCGCGCCCGTGGCCCCCGTGGCTCCCGTATTGTCCCTGCCCCACTATGATTCCGGGACCCTCCAGGCCCACGCCGATTCCTACAGGGAACTGGTGGAGAACTTTTCCCGCCGCTACGGGCTGAACGCCGCTCTTGTCTACGCCATCATCCACAGCGAGAGCACCTTTCGCCCCACGCTGGTCAGCCGCAGTTCGGCCATGGGACTCATGCAGCTTTTGCCCAGCACGGCCAGCGACGAAGTGCACCGCTTCCTGTACGGGAGGCGCGGCAATGTGGGCTTTGACGAACTGGCCGTCCCGGAGATCAACATCCGCTACGGCACGGCCTACCTGCACATCCTTATGACCAGATATTTCCAGGATGTGCGCGATCCCGTGGCCCGCGAGTACTGCGCCGTGGCCGCCTACAACATGGGCCCCAACCGCTTCCTCCGTTTCTGGGCCCCCACCAACGCCGAAGCCGTGGCCCGCATCAACAGTCTGGACGTGAAGGACCTCTACCGCAAGCTGACCGTGGAACTTCCCGTGCGGGAGACGCGCTTCTATGTGGCCAAGGTGCAGCATCTGAAGACGCAGTTCGCCGGCGCGCTGCCCTGAACCGTTGCCCGGGAAGGGATGGCCGTCACGACGGGAGCGGGCTTCGGCCCGTGAGTCCTTGCGCTTGCGCATGCGGGGAACATCTTCCACAACTGCCGCCGCATATCACGCGGTATCCTCTCTGTCTGCTCCGCTCCGCAGCGGAAGGCCGCCTGCCCGTCCTGTTTGCCGGTCATGTGGCGTTGATCGGCCGCGCTGCGCAAACGGGCTCGCAGCTCTTTACGGCCCCTTTCGGCAAAGCGGGGGCTGGACGCCGTGGGCGAGACCTTGCGCCCCTGTCCTGCACAGTCCAGTGCGGGCGCGTCCGGTGGCGCGCAGGGGGATGCGCCCGCCGCCCGGGGCGGAGACGGGACGATATTTTTTTGAGGAAGAAGAAAAAAAAAGACTTGACCTTTGGTCGGGTCGCGTATAGAAGAACTCTTGCCTCATGTAGGAGCGTAGCTCAGGTGGCTAGAGCGCTTCCTTGACACGGAAGAGGTCAGCAGTTCAAGTCTGCTCGTTCCTACCAGTGATGATCCGGGGAATGTCCCCCTAACGGCGAAGGGCTGAGTGCCCGCCACTATAGCCGCCATGCGGTATTTTTGAGAGTGATGGGGAGGTGTATCGCCTCCCCATTTCTTTTTGCGTTATGCGCCGCCATGCGGCGAAGCGATAAGGAGTTTTTTCATGAGCATCCTTGTGGAAGGGCAGGCCGTAGAGGCCGCTGCCGGTGCTGTGGTTTCCGATGTGTTGCAGCAGGCCCTGAGCGGCAAGAAATGCAAGTCGCTGGTGGCCGCCCGCGCTGTCTGCCCTGAAGAGCAGGGCGGCGCGCATCTTGTGGATCTGAGCGCCCCCGTGCCGGCGGGCTGCACCGAACTCGTGCCCGTGCCCGCCGATTCTCCGGAAGGGCTGGCCATCGTGCGGCATTCCACGGCGCACGTCATGGCGGCGGCGGTCAAGAAGTTGTTCCCCTCGGCCAAGGTGACCATCGGTCCGGCCATCGATAATGGGTTCTACTACGACTTCAGCGTGGAAAAGCCCTTTTCCAGCGATGATTTCGAAGCCATCGAAGCGGAGATGCAGAAGCTGGCGGCCGCCCGGCTGCCCTTCACCTGCCGTCGGGTGAGCAAGGCCGAGGCCGTGGAGCTGTTCCGGGGCATGGGCGAGAACTTCAAGGTGGAGATCGTCGAGGACATTGACGCCGACACGGTGACGCTCTACACCTGCGGCGATTTCTGCGATCTCTGCCGCGGCCCGCATGTGCCGCACACCGGTTTTGCCGCGGCCTCGAAGCTGCTTTCCGTGGCCGGGGCCTACTGGCGCGGGGATGAGAAGAACCCCATGCTCTCCCGCCTGTACGGCACGGCCTTTGCCGACGAGAAGGCCCTCAAGGCCTACCTCCAGCAGCTGGAGGAAGCCAAGCGCCGCGACCACCGCAAGCTGGGCCGCGAGCTGGGCTTCTTCACTTTCTATGAGGACGTGGCCCCCGGCATGGTGTTCTGGCTGCCCAAGGGCATGCTGCTGCGCGCCATCCTGGAGGATTTCTGGCGGCGCGAGCATCTCAAGCGCGGCTACGATATGGTGCAGGGTCCGCAGCTGCTGCGGGTGGAGACCTGGCAGCGTTCCGGGCATTATGACCATTACCGCCAGAACATGTATTTCACGCAGATCGAGGATGACGCCTACGGCATCAAGCCCATGAACTGCATCTCGCACATGCTCATCTTCAAGAATGAGCTGCGCAGCTACCGCGACATGCCGCAGCGTTATTTCGAGCTGGGCGTGGTGCACCGCCACGAAAAGAGCGGCGTGCTGCACGGCCTGTTGCGCGTGCGCCAGTTCACCCAGGACGACGCGCACATCCTCTGCACGCCGGAACAGCTGGAAGGGGAGATCCTTGAGGTCATCCATCTCATCCGCGACCTCATGAACCTCTTCAACTTCCAGTTCAAGGTGGCCATCTCCACCCGTCCCGAGGACAGCATCGGCACGGACGAGGCGTGGGAACTTGCCACCAATGCCCTAATCCAGGCCGTGCAGAAAGCCGATATGCCGTATGAGATCAACGAGGGGGACGGGGCCTTCTACGGGCCGAAGATCGACGTGCGCCTGCTGGACTGCATCGGCCGCGAGTGGCAGTGCTCCACCATCCAGGTGGACTTTACCCTGCCGGAGCGTTTCGACCTCACCTATGTGGGGCAGGACGGCGAACGGCATCGTCCGGTCATGGTGCACCGCGCCATCATGGGCTCGCTGGAGCGCTTCATCGGCGTGCTCATCGAGCAATATGCCGGCGCCATGCCCACCTGGCTCGCGCCGGAACAGGCGCGCATCCTTACGGTGACCGAAGCCGGGGATGAGGCCGCGCGCAAGGCGCTGGAAGAGCTCAAGGCGCAGGGTATCCGCGCCACGGCCGACCTGCGCAACGAAAAGCTTGGCTTCAAGGTGCGTGAGGCGCAGGTGGCCAAGGTCCCGTATATTCTTGTCATTGGTGAGAAGGAGGCGCAGGCCGGCGGCGTCAACGTGCGCCTGCGCAGTGGGGAAAACGTGGGGCTCAAGTCCGTGCAGGAGGTCGCCGCCATGATCCGTGCGGATGGAGAGGAGCCCTTCAAGCGAGGAGGAATGCGCTATAGCTTCGCCTAACATGAGACCGCGGCGCGACGTCGCACAGGACGGCGTGCGCCGCAATGAGATGATCCGTGCGAGAGAGGTGCGAGTCATCGGAGCCGACGGGGAACAGCTGGGGATTCTGCAGCGTAACGAGGCCATCAGTCTTGCCAAGGAAGCGGGCCTCGATCTTGTGGAAGTGGCTTCCACGTCGGAGCCGCCTGTCTGTCGTATCATGGACTATGGCAAGTTCAAGTACGAACAGCAGAAGAAGAAGCAGGAAGCCAAGAAGCGGCAGTCCGTGGTGCAGATCAAGGAGATCAAGGTGCGTCCCAAGACGGACGACCATGACTACGAGACCAAGGTGCGCCATATCCGCCGCTTCCTTGAAGACGGCGACCGCTGCAAGGTGACGGTATTTTTCCGCGGCCGTGAGATCGTCCATAAGGATCGCGGTCTGAGCATCCTTGAGCGCGTGGTGCAGGACCTGGCCGATGTGGCCAAGGTGGATCAGGAGCCCCGCGCCGAGGGACGCACGCTGCAGATGCTGCTGGTGCCCAAGAAGTAGCGTGGAAAATGCGCTTGCATACGGCCGCTTTTTAGGGCACTATGCTTTCCCGTCCTTCCTTTTTGAGGGCGGGCCGTACGATTATTGTGCAAGGAGTACATCATGCCTAAGATCAAGACCCGGCGCGCCGCCGCCAAGCGGTTCCAGCTGACCGGCAGCGGCAAATTCAAGCGCCGCCGCCAGAATCTGCGCCATATTCTGACCAAGAAGGCCCCCGGCCGCAAGATGCGTCTGGGCCAGTCCGCCATCGTGGACAAGACCAACGAGAAGGCCGTGCGCCGCATGCTGCCCAACGGCTAGTGCCGTGGGTCTGCGCGGGCCGAGCCGTCCCTGACGGGGCTTGCGCAAGACGAAGGCCGGAAGGCCGGCGGCCGGCAGGAGCCGCGACGCAAGGGCGTCCAATCCTGCATGCTACGCGTCAAGCGCACTGCGAAACGGATTTTTTATCTCCCGGCGGGCATCACCTCCGCCTTGTCCGGGTGAAAGGAGGAAACACCCATGCGTGTGAAGAGAGGTCTTGCCGCCCATCGCCGGCACAAGAAATACCTGAGCGCTGCCAAGGGCTTCCGTGGCGGTCGCAGCCGCCTGTACCGTACCGCCCGTGAGGCTGTGGAGCGCGCGCTCCAATATTCCTTCATCGGCCGCAAGCACCGCAAGCGCGATTTCCGCACCCTCTGGATCCTGCGCATCAATGCGGGCGCGCGCCTCAACGGTCTGTCCTACAGCCGTCTGATGCACGGCCTCGACAAGGCCGGCATCACCCTGAACCGCAAGGTGCTCGCTGACCTGGCCGTCTACCACAAGGACGATTTCGCCAAGGTGGTGGAGCTGGCCAAGGGCGCGCTGAACTAGGCGACGTCGTACGGATTGCTGTGTGACGCGGCACGCTCCGGCAACAGGCCCGGCCTGTGATCGGCGTGCCGCGTATGTTTTTTTGCGGCACTCTGGAGCATTTTGCCTTTGAAAAAGGCAAGATGCGAGGCGGCAGCACAGCGCCGCCCGGCCGAACGTGAGCGGAAAAGCGCGTTTTTTCCGCGAAACGCCAGGCCGTACGGTTTGCAAGGCAACGCGTTGCAAACGGAAAATGCTCTGGAGCGCCCAAGGCCGCTTGGCGGCACGGGAAAGAACTGCATGGATCTGATTAGCGCATTGGAAGCTCTGGCCCCGGAGCTGGAAAAGGGACTGGCCGAGGCCCACACTCTGGAAGCACTGGAAAATCTGCGGGTCGATTTTCTGGGACGCAAGGGGCGGCTGGCCCACATCATGAGCGCCTTGCCGCAACTGGAGCCCGCCCAGCGTCCGGCAGTGGGCCAAAAGGCCAATGCCGTGAAGGAAAGCCTGACCGCGCTGCTGGAAGCGCGCAAGCTTGCCCTGGAAAAGGCGCTGGAGGCCGAAGCCCTGCGCCGTTTTGACGCCTCCCTGCCGGGCCGTCTGCCCTGGCGCGGCTCCCTGCATCCCATCACCCTGGTCACGCAGGAGATCTGCGACGTGCTGCGCGCCCTGGGCTTCGACGTGGCCTCGGGCCCGGAAGTGGAGAACGACTTCTATAACTTCGAGTCCCTCAACATGCCGCCGGAACATCCGGCCCGCGACATGCAGGACACCCTCTATGTCAGCGACAAGGTGGTCATGCGCACGCATACCTCGCCCGTGCAGGTGCGTACCATGCTGGCGCGCAAGCCTCCGCTGGCCGTCATCTGCCCCGGCAAGGTCTACCGCCGGGACTCCGACCTCACGCATACGCCCATGTTCCATCAGATCGAGGGCCTCATGGTGGGCGACGGCATCAGCATGGCCCATCTGCGCGGCATCCTCACCGCCTTCGTGCGCGAGATTTTCGGCGGTTCGACCCAGGTGCGCTTCCGCCCCAGCTTCTTCCCCTTCACCGAGCCCTCGGCGGAAGTGGACATCTCCTGCTGCATGTGCGGCGGCGCGGGGCATGTGAACGGCGAGCCCTGCCGCGTCTGCAAGACCACGGGCTGGGTGGAGATCCTCGGCTGCGGCATGGTCGATCCGGCCGTCTTCGAGGCGGTGGGCTACGCGCCCGAGGTGAGCGGCTTCGCCTTCGGTCTGGGAGTCGAGCGTGTGGCCATGCTCAAGTACGGCATCGGCGATCTGCGCATGTTCTTCGAGAACGACGTCCGCTTCCTCGGTCAGTTCGCCTAGGTCGTCCCATGCTCCGCAGCCCGCACCGCGTCCTTTCCTGTCTGCTGCTCGCCGCCTGCCTGTTCCCGGCGGGAGCCGCCGTGGCCGGCTCGGCCTACAGTCCCCGGCACTCCGGCCTTGAGCCGCCGGGGGGGCCGCGTTCGCTGGAATCGCTGCCGGGCGGACGCTCCGCCGGACGGACCGACGACGGCGGCATGGGCTATACGGACGCCTACGGCCGCAGGCTGGAGAACAGGCCGCCGGAGCGCAAGGTCCGCAACCGGCCCAGTCCCGGAGCGTATGGCGGCTATGGCCGACAGGAAGAGGCCGTGCGTCCCCTGCCTGAGGTGGAAAAACCCAAACCCGCCTGGAATTTCAACTGATAATCGGCCTTGCGGCCAGTGAGATAACGTATGCTGCTTTCCCTGTCTTGGTTGCGTGAATTTGTCCCCTACGAAGGTACGGCGCAGGAACTCGGCGACCGCCTGACCATGCTGGGGCTGGAACTGGAAGAGATCGTCCGTCCCTATGACGGCATAGCCTCCATCGTGGTGGGCCATGTGGTGGAGTGCGTCGACCATCCCGAATCGGACCATCTGCACATCTGCAAGGTGGACGCCGGACAGGGAGAGCTGCTGGACATCGTCTGCGGCGCGCCCAACGTGGCCGCCGGGCAGAAGGTGCCCGTGGCGCTGGTGGGCACCACCATGCCGGGCGGTCTGGTCATCAAGAAGGCCAAACTGCGCGGCGCTCCCAGCTGCGGCATGATCTGCTCCGAACGCGAACTGGGCCTTACGGAAGACCATTCCGGCATCATGGTGCTGCCGGAGACGGCCGTCCCCGGCGCGCTGCTGGTGGATACGCTCGAGCTGGACCGCGAAGTGCTGGACATCTCCATCACGCCCAACCGCGCGGACTGCCTCTCGGTCATCGGTCTTGCCCGCGAGACGGCGCAGGCCTTCGGGCTGCCGTTCCGCATCCCCGAGCGGGAATGCGTGGAGGACGGGCCGGCCGTGGAGCTGCCGCCCATCGACATTCGGGATCCCGACCTCTGCTGGCTCTACACCGGCCGCGTCATCACCGGCAGCAAGATCGCGCCCTCGCCCATGCGCATCCGCCACCGCCTGCACGCCGTGGGCGTACGTCCCATCTCCAACATCGTGGACGTGACCAACTACATCCTCATGGAATGCGGGCAGCCCCTGCACTCCTTCGACCTCGACAAGCTCCAGGGCGGGCGCATCATCGTTTCCCGCGCCGAAGAAGGCGAGAAGTTCGTGACCCTGGACGGTCAGGAACGCACGCTGGACGCCCGCGACCTCTGCATCCGCGATGCCGGGCGCGCCGTGGGCCTGGCCGGGGTCATGGGCGGTCTCAATACGGAGATCGACGAGAACAGCCGCAACGTCTTTCTGGAAAGCGCGGTATTCCGTCCCGGCACCATCCGCAAGACCTCCCGCCGTCTGGGCCTCTCCTCCGAGGCGTCCTATCGTTTCGAGCGCGGCATCGACCAGCAGCGCACCCGCTGGGCGCTGGATCGTGCCTGCGCCATGATGGCCGAACTGTCCGGCGGCAAGGTCTGCCCCGGCGTGGCCGTGGCCGAACCGCGTCCCTTCGCGCCGGTGCTCATGGACTTCCGTCCCGCCCGCGCCAATGCCCTGCTGGGCGTGGAACTGAGCGAGGACTTCTGCGAGCGCGTGCTGAGCGGCCTTGGCTGCGAGATCCGCCGGAAGGGCGAGAGCTGGCAGGTGGCCCAGCCGAGCTGGCGGCCCGACCTGACCCGTGAGGCCGACCTCATCGAGGAAGTGGGCCGCGTGCACGGCCTGGACACCATCGCGCCCGTGCTGCCGCCCATCGCGCGGGATCTGGCGCGCGCGGGCGAACCGGAGTCGCGCTTTGCCTTCTGGTCGCGCATCAAGCGCTGGGGAGCCGGGCTCGGTCTCAACGAGGCCATCAACTACAGCTTCGTGGGGCACAAGGACCTCGATCATCTGGGGCTGCCGCAGGAAGGCCGCATCGCCATCATGAACCCGCTCTCCGCCGAGCAGGACGCCCTGCGCACCTGGCTCGCGCCCGGGCTGCTCAACAGCCTGCGCAACAATCTGGCCCAGGGCGCGGCGGGCCTGCACCTCTTTGAGCTGGCGCACGTCTTCCATGCGCGTCCGCTGGAGGACGCCCACGACACCGGGGCCACCGAGACCGGCAAGATCGGCATCCTGCTCTACGGCGCGCGTTATGACAGCGCCTGGCCCCAGCCCGAAGGCGACATGGACTATACCGACCTCAAGGGCGTGGTGGAGCATCTGCTCTCCTTCCTGCATCTGTCCGCCCCCCGCTACCGGCAGATGGAAGCCCATCCCTTCCTCCTGCCCTGCGTGGAGCTGATGCTCCCGGACGGCGAGGGCCAGGTGCGGGCCGGCGTGCTGGGCCGGGTGCGTCCCGACATGGCCGACGCCTTCCATGCCCGCAAGGCCATCTGGCTGGCGGAACTGGATCTGGAAGTGCTGCGCCGTCTGCATGATGCGGCGCGCGTGCGCTTCCGCCCGCTGCCGGTCTATCCGCCGGTGCGCCGCGACATCACGGTCATGGCCGCGCCCCAGGTGCAGGTGGCGCAGATCATGGAGCATGTGCGAGGCCTGCGTCTGCCGCTGCTGGAAGACATCGTGCTGCAGGACTGCTTCGAGCCTGCGGGCAGCGACGAGCGCAACCTGACCTTCCGCCTGACCTTCCGCCACGCGGAGCGCACCCTCAAGGATGCCGAAGTGGACAAGGAACGGGAAAAGGTGGCACAGTCCCTCGTGAAGCACCTCGGCGTGCGCGTATAGCAACAATCCCGGCGGCCGCGCCCTGCGGCGCGGCCGCCGCAAATCGTATGACGGGCGGCCATGAGCGCACACACCTATCGCATCGGAGAAGCGGCCGAACTGCTGCAGCTCAAGACGCATGTGCTGCGTTTCTGGGAAACGGAATTCCCGCAGCTTGCGCCCCTCAGGACGGAAAAGGGGCAGCGCCTCTACACCGAGGAGCATGTCGAGCTTTTGCGGCGCATCAAGCAGTTGCTGCACGAGCAGGGCATGACCATCGAGGGGGCGCGGCGGGTACTGGAAGGCGGTTCGCCCGTGGGCGAGGCCGCCCAGGCCCATACGGCTCCCGCCGCCGATCCGGCCTTCCTGCAGCAGCTGCATGCCGAACTGCTGGCCATCCGCCATCTTCTTGACCGGTAATACGGAGGATCCGCATGATTCTCTCCCCGTCTTTGCTTTCCGCAGATTTTGCCCGTCTGGGCGACGAGCTGACGGCCCTGGAAGCGGCCGGCATCACCTGGTTGCACCTTGACGTGATGGACGGGAGCTTCGTGCCCAACATCACGTTCGGGCCGCCGCTCCTGCGCAGCCTGCGCTCCCGCAGCCGCCTTTTTTTTGACGTCCATCTGATGATCGAGCAGCCTGCCCGGCATCTGGCGGCCTTTCGCGAGGCCGGGGCCGACATGCTGGTCGTCCATCTGGAAGCCGACCGCCATCCGCAGCGGACGTTGACCGAGATCCGCCGCCTGGGCTGCCGGGCGGGCGTGGCCCTCAATCCGGGCACGGACATCGCGGCCCTGCGCTGGCTCGCGCCGGACTGCGACATGGTGCTCGTCATGAGCGTCAATCCCGGTTTTTCCGGACAGAAGTTCATCCCGCAAAGCTTTGCCAAGATCCGCGCGGTGCGCGAACTGCTGGACGCCTCGGGCGGCGAGCATGTCCTTGTGCAGGTGGACGGCGGCGCTTGTCCCGAGAACGCCGCGGCGCTGGTGGATGCGGGCGCGGACGTGCTGGTCTCCGGTTCGGCCTTTTTCAATCATCCTCCGTATGCGGCACGTCACGAGGCCTTTCAGGAGGCCGTCCGCCACGCCGGGACAGCCGCCGGAGAGACTCGCTGCGCTCAGGCCGCGCAGTGGCAACCCTGTAACCCCTAAACAGAGAAGGAACTCCCCATGCCGACTCGCAGGCAATGCGCCAATGCCCTCCGCGCCCTGGCCATAGACGCCATCGAACAATCCCGCTCCGGCCATCCCGGCGCGCCGCTGGGCATGGCCGATATGGCCGAAGCTCTCTGGCGGCATCTGCTCCGCCACAATCCCGCCGACCCGCACTGGCCGGACAGGGATCGCTTTGTGCTTTCCAACGGGCATGCCTCCATGCTGCTCTACGGCCTGCTCCACCTCTCCGGCTATGCGCTGGACATGGAGGCCATCCGTCAGTTCCGGCAATGGGGCTCCCTGACGCCCGGCCATCCCGAATACCGGCATACGCCGGGCGTGGAGATGACCACCGGGCCGCTGGGGCAGGGCATTTCCTCCGCCGTGGGCATGGCGCTGGCCGAAAAGCTGCTGGCGGCGCGCTTCAATCGTCCCGGCCACGAGATCGTGGACCATCACACCTATGTTTTCCTGGGGGACGGCTGCCTGATGGAAGGCGTTTCCCACGAGGCCTGCTCGCTGGCCGGCGTCTGGGGACTGGGCAAGCTCATCGCGCTCTATGACGCCAACGGCATCTCCATCGACGGCAAGGTGTCCGGCTGGTTCACCGAGGATGTGGCGGCACGGTACCGCGCCTACGGCTGGCAGGTCATCGGCCCGGTGGACGGTCATGATGCGGAAGCGCTGGACAAGGCCCTCGCCGAGGCCCGGGCCGATGCCGCGCATCCCAGCCTCATCATCTGCCGCACCCATATCGGCTTCGGCTCGCCGCACAAGGTCGATTCAGCGTCCTGCCACGGTTCGCCCCTCGGCCCCGAAGAGGCCGCCGCCACCCGCGCCGCGCTGGAGTGGAGCGCCGCCCCCTTCGAGATCCCCGCCGACATCGCCGCAGCCTGGGATTGCCGGGAGAAGGGCGCCGCCGCCCAGAAAGCCTGGGAGGCCGGATTCGCCGCCTATGCCGAAGCCTATCCCGAGCTGGCCGCCGAATTCGTCCGCCGCATGCGGGGCGAGCTGCCTGCCGGCTGGCGTGAGATCGCCGCCGAAGCCGTGCGCAAGGCCGCCGAAGCCGGAGAGAGCATCGCCACCCGCGTGGCCGGCCAGCGTGCGCTGGAGAATCTCGTGCCGCACCTGCCGGAGATGCTGGGCGGTTCGGCCGACCTCACCGGCTCAGTGGGGACCAGGACCGCCGCGTCCGTGCAGTTGGATGCCGCGGCGGGCAACTGGGCCGAGGCCAACTATCTTTCCTACGGCGTGCGCGAATTCGGCATGAGCGCCATCATGAACGGTCTGGCCCTGCATGGCGGCTTCATCCCCTATGCCGGCACCTTCATGGTGTTCTCCGACTACGCCAAGAACGCCATCCGTCTGGCGGCGCTCATGAAGATCCGCGCCGTCTGGGTGTTCACGCACGACTCCATCGGCGTGGGCGAGGACGGCCCCACGCATCAGCCCATCGAACAGGTGGCCGGCCTGCGTCTGACGCCCAATGTGGAGGTCTGGCGTCCTTGCGACACCGTGGAGACCGCCGTGGCCTGGCAGTGCGCGCTGGAAGATGCGCAGACGCCCAGCGTGCTCTCCCTGTCGCGCCAGAACGTGCCCTTCGTGCAGCGCGATGCCGCCCGCCTTGCCGCCATCTCGCGCGGCGGCTATGTGCTGGCCGATGACGGCGGGACGCCGGACATCATTTTGCTGGCCACCGGATCCGAGGTGGGCCTTGCGCTGGATGCGGCCGCGCAGCTTTCCCGCAGCGGCCGCCGCGTGCGCGTGGTCTCCCTGCCCTGCTGCGAGCGTTTCGACGCGCAGGAGGCCGCCTACCGCGAAGCGGTGCTGCCGCGTGCGGTGCGTGCCCGCGTGGCTGTGGAAGCGGCTTCGGCGGACTACTGGCGCAAGTATGTGGGCCTCGACGGGGCGGTACTGGGGATGGAGGGCTTCGGCGCTTCCGCCCCGGGCAAGGTGCTGGCGCAGCAGTTCGGCTTCACGGTCGAGCATCTCGTTGCGCTGGCGGAAGAAGTTTTGCGCGGCACCGCCGCGAAGTAACGGACAGGACGCCATTCCACAAGGAGATCGAGCATGGCCATCAAGGAACTCAAGGATATGGACTGTGCGGGCAAGATCGTTGTCATCCGTCAGGATCTCAACGTGCCCATGAAGGACGGACGCATCACCAACGACAAGCGCATCCGTGCCGCGCTGCCCGGTATCCGGCTGGCGCTGGAAAAGGGCGCGGGCGTTGTGCTGCTTTCCCATCTGGGGCGGCCCACGGAAGGGGAATTCGACCCCAAGTTCTCGCTGGCCCCGGTGGCCGAGCATCTTGCCGGCCTGCTGGGCAAGGCGGTGCCGCTGGCGTCCGACATCGACAGCGTGAAGGTCGCCCCCGGCGAGGTGGTGCTGCTGGAGAACGTCCGCTTCTTCAAGGGCGAAAAGAAGAATGATCCCGACCTTGCCGCCCGGCTGGCCGGTCTGGGCGACATCTACGTCATGGACGCTTTCGGGGCGGCGCACCGCGCCCATTCGTCCACCGAGGGCGCCATCCGCAAGGCCAAGGTCGCCTGCGCCGGGCCGCTCATGATGGCCGAGCTCAATGCCTTCGCCAAGGTGCTGGATCATCCGACCCGTCCGCTGGTGGCGGTCATCGGCGGCTCCAAGGTCTCCACCAAGCTTTCCCTGCTGGAGAACCTGCTCGACAAGGTGGACTGCCTCATCGTGGGCGGCGGCATCGCCAACACCTTTCTGGCGGCTGCCGGCCACAATGTGCAGAAGTCGCTCCATGAGCCGGAGCTGCTCGACGACGCGCGCCGCATCATGAAAAAGGCCGAGGATCTGGGCAAGATGCTGCCCCTGCCCGTGGATGTGGCCACCGCCCCCGAGCTGGCCGCCGGGCAGCAGGCGACGGTCTGCGACGTGGACGCCGTCCCCGCCGACGCCATGATCCTGGACATCGGCCCGAAGACCGAGGCCGCCTACGAGAAGCTGCTCGCCGATGCGGCCACCGTGGTCTGGAACGGCCCTGTGGGCGCGTTTGAATTCGAGCCCTTCCACAAGGGCACGCGGGCCTTGGCCGAGGCGCTGGCCTCCGACAAGGCTTTCGTGGTGGTGGGCGGCGGCGATACCGTTGCCGCTGTGGAAAGCTACGGCCTTGCCGACCGCATGGGCTATATCTCCACCGGCGGCGGCGCTTCGCTGGAACTGCTCGAAGGCATCAAGCTGCCTTCGGTGGCGGCGCTGGAAAGCCGCTAGGCCGGGACTGATCCGGCAACTTCCTTTGTGATCCCATCCGTAAAAAAGCTGCCCTTTCCCGAGCCTGAGCCGCGGGGAAGGGCAGCTTTCCCGCAGCGGCCGGCGGAACGCCGGCAACGGCCACACGCCCGGCAAACGGGCGGCGGGCGCCCCCCCGACAGACCAGTCCGCAAGGACCGACGCCCGGCGTCGAGTGACGAAAGGCGTTGCGCCTGCCGGGGGGATGGAGTATACTGACAGGCAATGGCAATAAGCAGCGCCGGCCAAGCCCGGCTCCCGGAGGCAACGTGCGGCGATTTTATCAGGAAAGCTGGCAGGGCATCCCCTTCACGGCTTTTTCCCACATTTCCTTTTTCCATCTGGCGGAACCCAAGTTCTATGCCACGTTTTATGAGGAGCTGTTCCGCCGCTACCAGAGCTGGGAGGATCTGCCCGCCGCCTGGTGCGAGAACAAGCGCAAGGATGCCCGCTGGCTGGCGGGCGAGCTGCGCGCCCAGCTGGCTGTTCGCCCGGCGGAGCGGGAAGGCCCGCTGCGCGTGCTCTCCATCGGCAGCGGGGTGGGGTACATGGAAAAGATCCTGCTGGAGGAACTGCCGGAGCTGGAGCTGCACGTCAACGAACCCAGCACCGTCAGCCTGCGCTGGCTGCGCAAGGTCATCCCGGGCGAGCGTATCTACATCGGCCTGCCGCCCGCCTGTCTGCCCTCCGACGTGCAGTACGACATGATCTATCTGTCCACCGTGGACTACGGCATCCCCCAGCGGGAGTTGGAGCACCTGCTTGCGGAACTGCGCGCCCAGCTTGCGCCGGGCGGGGAGCTCATCTGCCTTTCCGCTTCGCTTCTGGAAGAGGACTCCGCGGTGGGCGGCTTCGTCAATGCCCTCAAGATCGTCATTCGCGGCGCGCTGCACTTCCTCGGCATCCGACGGCAGCAGTTCTGGGGCTGGCGCAGAACGCGACGGGAATACCAGCAGCTTTTCAAGGTGGCCGGCTTTGCCGGCATCGCCGACGGCTGGCTGGATGACGGCTTTGAAACCTACTGGATCCGCGGCAGGTAACGGCTGCCGCAAGGGAGAGAGCGCCTATGCATGCCATGCGTCGTAAGGAAAGGCAGATGTCCGGCGAGGACACGCTGCGTGTGCTTCAGCAAGGGGTATTTGGCGTCTTGTCGCTGCTGACGCCGGAGGGAACACCTTACGGTATCCCCTTGACCTATGCCGTGCGGGACGGCCAGCGCCTTTCGCTCTATATCCACTGCGCGCGTGAAGGGCGCAAGCTGGACTGCCTGCATGCCGGCGGCGCGGCCCATTTTGTGGTGGTCGGCGCAACGCACGTCGTGCCCGAGAAATTTTCCATCGAATACGAAAGCGTCATGCTGGAAGGCTCCTTGTCCGAAGTGACGGACGAAGCGGAAAAACGGCAGGGCCTGTTGTGCATAGCCGAAAAATATTCCGCCGGCTTTGACGGAGCCGCCTGTGCCGATGCCGCCGGAAAGGCGACGCGTGTCCTGCGCTTTGATGTGGAGAGCATGAGCGGCAAGCGTCTGCGGGAAACGTCGTAGCGTATGACCCGCGGGAGCGGCAACGTTCCTGAAACCGCCTGCAGGGCGGTTTTTTTTTGCAGTTGCAGGAAAAAAACAGCACATCGCTCTTTGAAAAAACGATGAGACGTCCGATAAGACGGAAAGAGTCGCTGCGTGCCGCGCGAGGCATCTTGGGGGGAGATAGCGCATTTTGCCTTTGAAAAAAGCAAACTGCGAGGCGGCGGTACAGCGCCGCCAGCCAAAAGTGAGCGGAAAAACCGCGTTTTTTCCGCGAAACGCCAGGCCGTATGGTTTGGGACGCACAGCGTTTCAAACTGAAAAGGCGCTAGAGGCGGCAGCAGCCGGTCGGGCGAGCACAACATGCCGTGGCGGGAACGCCTGCTTCACGGCGGATGCGTATATTGACAGGGAGGCGACATGAAACTGGGTTTGTTTCCAAAAATGCTCCTGGGCATACTGGCTCCCGCCATGCTCGGGCTGCTCTGCCTTACGGGGATCAGTTCCACGCTTGCCGATCACTTTCTGCGGCAGCGTGTCGATGAGGAAATGTATCTTGCCGTGGATTCGCAGCTGCGCGAGCTGACCATCATGACGAATTTGCTGCGGGCAAGCCTGCGGAATGAGGGTGGGATCGCCGTCATCCTCGATTTCCTTGAAACGACAGCCGCCAAAGGGGAAGCAGATACGACGGCCGCTGCCGCCGTGCAGAGGGAACTGGCGGAATTCGTGGCGTTCTATAACCTTGTGACGGATGTGGAGCTGCTGGATACCAAGGGCGTGATCCTTTCCGGGAGCGATATGGAGCATGTGGGCAAGTCCCTTGCGGCGAACGACTTTTTCCGCAAGGCCCTTCAGAGCGGCTTCGGCGCGGAGAACAGGAAGGCCGAGGATGGCAAGCCCGAGTCCATCATGGCGGTGGCCATTGAGGATGGGCAGGGGAAGACCGTCGGCGTGCTGGTCGCCACGCTGAACATGGAAGTCATCGGCAGCGTGAGCACGGACAAAATTACGCTTTCCCGCACCGGCATCTGCATGATCTATGACGGTACGGGCCTTTTGCACATGCACCCCAACCGCAACTATGTGGGCGACGAGGACGGCAAGCTGTCGTGGGTGCAGGATGTGCTCGCACGCAAGAACGGCATGCTGGATTATACCTGGAACGGCGTGGAGAAAATCACCACATTTCGTCACTTGCCGGATCTGGACTGGTACATCCTGGCTTCCGTGGAAAAGCAGGACATCCTCGGCGGTGGGCGCACGCTGCTCTTGAGCAACAGCATAGCCGCCATCGTGGCCGTCCTGATCATCGGCGGCATCATCTGCTTCATGGCGCGCAGCATCGCCGTGCCCGTGCGCAAGTCCGCCCTCCATGTGGCCAAGGTGGGTCAGGGCTGTCTGGAATTCTCGGCGGAAGAACAGAATTACATGCAGCATATCGCCGGACGTGGCGATGAAGTCTCGATGCTGGCCCGAGGCATCACGGAAACCGTGGAAAATCTCCGCAGGATGTTTGCCGACGTGCGCAAGCGCACCGAAGAAGCGGAAGAAGCGTCCCGCGTTTCGCAGGAGGCCATGCAACGGGCCGAGGCCGCCGCTGAGGAAGCCCGCAACGCCAAGCGGGAAGGCATGCTGGCCGCCGCCGATCAGCTGGAGCATATCGTCAATGTCATCTCCTCCGCGGCAACGCAGCTTTCAGCCCAGATCGAGCAGTCCAACCATTCGGCCACCGAGTCGGCCACACGGCTGTCCGAAGCCGCAACGGCCATGAACGAGATGAACGCCACCGTGCAGGAAGTGGCCAAGAATGCCGGCAATGCCTCGCAGATGTCGGGCGAGACGCGGCATAAGGCCAGCGCGGGGGCGGACATCGTACGCAATGCGTTGAAGAGCATCCAGCGGGTGCATGACGTGTCCCTGGCGCTCAAGACGGATATGGCCCAGCTCAATACGCATGCTCAGGCCATCGACCAGATCATGGGCGTCATCTCCGATATCGCGGATCAGACCAACCTGCTGGCGCTCAATGCTGCCATCGAGGCGGCCCGTGCGGGCGAGGCCGGACGCGGCTTCGCCGTGGTGGCCGACGAAGTGCGCAAGCTGGCCGAAAAGACCATGTCGTCCACGGCGGATGTGGGCAATGCCATCCGTGCCATCCAGGAAAGCACGAGCAAGAGCTCCGATGCCGTGGAACGCGCCGTGAAGGAAGTGGAACAGGCCACGGACTTCGCCAATGAATCGGGCAGTGCTCTGGAAGGCATCGTGCAGGATGCGGACAAGACGGCGGATCAGGTCAGCGCCATAGCCGCGGCCAGCGAAGAACAGTCCGCGGCCAGTGAAGAGATCAACCGCTCCATCCTCGAGGTCAACGACATGTCCGCGCAATCCGCGCAGGCCATGAGCGAGGCGGCACAGGCGGTGGCCGATCTGGCCCGACAGGCGCAGGAACTTTCCGCGCTGATCGAACAGATGAAGCAGGCCTAGCGCATACCATCAGGCAAGAACAGAGAACGGGCTCCCTTTCTTCGGAAAGGGAGCCCGTTTCGTTCAGGAAAAAAAGGCCGTCGGGAGAGCCGCTTGGGAACGCCGCCGGTGAAGACCATACCGACACAGACAGCAGCCTACCGGCACGGCGCAACAAAAAAAGCTGCCCGGCAGGGGAAACAAGCTTCCCCCGTGCCGGGCGCGCGCCTGGCGTCTCCCGCCCCTGTGCAGGAGAGAGCAGGCGTGTGATGTCTTCCGCACTAGGTGTACTGCGGTTCGATCTCCTTGATGATCTGGAAGCCCTTCATGGCTTTCACCGTACCGGCGATGCCTTCGTACTTCTTGACGCCGGCCACAGTGCAGGGGAGCAGGTCCTCCACGTCCGTATCCAGCACAAGCACATCGCCCACCTGCATACGCAGGAGCTGATTGCCGGTGATGGTGGTGCTGCCGAAATGGATCTTGAGATCCACCGGCGTCTCCATAAGCCGCTCCTTGAGGCGCGCCACCCAGGCGTGGTCGATCTCCAGACGTTCCGTCTGGAAGCTGGCGTGCAGCTTGGAGCGTATGGGTTCGATGGTGGCGTAGGGCAGACAGATGATCATGGAACCGAGCGCCGTGTCCAGTTCCACTTCAAAGGTGATGACCACCACCACGTCGCTGGGCGGCACGATGGCCGCGAACTGCGGGTTGATCTCGCTGCGCACCAGCTCCAGTTTCACGTCATGTACCGGACGCCAGGATTCTTCCATGTTTTCCAGCGCGATCTTGACGATGCGGTCCACCACCGCCTGCTCGATGCGGGTGAATTCGCGACCTTCGATCTTGGGCTGGGAGCCCGCCCCGCCAAAGATGTTCTCCACCAGGGCAAAGACCAGACGGGAGTCCACCACCATGATGGCATTGCCGCGCAGCGGATCCATCTTGAAGATGTTGATGGAGGTCGGCACGGGCAGGGAACGCATGAATTCCCCGAATTTGGTCATGTCGATGGAGATGGGGTTCAGCTCCACGCGTTTGCGTACGGCGTTGGACAGGCCATTGGTGCAGAGCCGCGCAAAGCGGTCGTTGACGATTTCCAGAACGGGCATGCGCCCTCGGATGATGCGGTCCTGATTGGCGAGGTCAAAGGCGACGACGCCGTCGGCATCCTCTTCGGGCATGTCCATTTCGCTTTCGATGTCGCCGCCGGAAAGGCCGCGCAGCAGGGCATCCACTTCATCTTGTGCCAGTACCTTGTTCATGTCTCCCCCGTTACGGCAGAATCTTGACGAAATGCGGCTTAAATGTTGCAAAATCAGGGCCAAAATGCAAGCCCCTTTTGGCCCGGTCGTCCGCAGGCGGGCGCGCTTGCCTTGGCGACCGTCTTGCGGCACTCTGCCTGCATGGAAATCATCATGACAAGTCTTGTGGATGCCGCTCCCGTGGCCCGCAGCCTGCAGGCCGCCGCCGGTTCGCCCCTGTCGCGCACGCTCTGGCTGTCGGGCCTGCTGCCCGCGCAGGCCATGTGTTCCGGCCTGGGGCGCTGCGGCCGTTGCCGGGTGCGGTTTTGCGACGCGGCGGACTGCCCGCCGCCCTTGCCGGAAGAGGAGGAGATCCTCGGCCTCGACGCCGTGGCAAAGGGCTGGCGTCTGGCCTGCCGCCGTCAAGTCCCTGACGTCGCCCGTCTGCGGCTGGAAGTCCCTGTATCTCTTGCCATAGTTCCCTCCGTACCCGCGCCGGATGCGTCAAATGCGCCGAACGCGCCGGATGGGCCCGGCGTTCCGGCGGCGCTGGGCGTGGATCTGGGGACGACCTCCGTATATTACCGCGCTGTCCGTCAGGATGACGGCGCTTTGCTGGCCGAGGGACATTTCCTCAACCCGCAGGCGGGAGCCGGGGCGGACGTCATGTCCCGGCTGGCGACGGCCCGTCAGGCGGGCATGGCGGAAAAACTTGCCGCCCTGGCCCGGGAGGCGGTGCGCGAAGGTCTGGCGGCAACATATGCCGCGGGAGGCCGGGTGGAGGCCCTGTGCGTGGCGGGCAATACGGCCATGACGGACATCCTGCTGGAGCGTTCCGTGGAAGGCCTGTGCGCCGCGCCCTACCGGCTGGACTATGCGGGGCACGATACGGCCCGTCTGCCGGAGCTGCCGCCCGTCTACATCCCGCCGCTCATGGCGCCCTTCGTGGGCGGCGACATCTCGGCGGGCCTGGCCGCGCTCATGGCGGCGGGCACGCCCCGTCCCTTTGCCCTGGCCGATCTGGGCACCAATGGCGAGCTGGCCCTGCTGGATGCGGAGGATCGCCTCTATCTGGTCAGCGTGCCGCTGGGGCCCGCGCTGGAAGGCATCGGGCCGGAGTGCGGCCTGCAGGCCGGCCCGGAGAGCATCACCGAATTTCGCCTTTCGCCGCAAGGGCTCGTGGGCGCAAGTTCGCTGGCCCCCACGCCCACGACACAGTTTGAGGGCATCAGCGCCACGGGCTATCTTTCCCTGCTTTCCCTGCTGCGGCAGACGGGCCTTATGGATGCGGAAGGGCATTTCACGCCGGATTCCGTCAGCATGCCGCTGGCCCGGCGGCTGGCCGGCGACCTGACCCGGCGTCATGGCCACCCCTGTCTGCAGTTGCCGTACGGCCTGCGTCTGACGGCGCAGGATGTGGAAGAACTGCTCAAGGTCAAGGCGGCCTTCTCTCTGGCGCTGCGGAGCCTGCTGGAGGCTGCCTCCCTGCGTCCCGCCGATCTGGCCTGTCTCTGTCTGGCCGGGGCGCTGGGGGAACATGTCCCCGTGGAGCATCTGGAACGGTTGGGCTTTGTGCCGCAGGGCCTGGGGGCGCGGATACGCGCCGTGGGCAATGCCGCGCTGGACGGGGCCGTGCTGCTGGCCCGTCAGCCGGAGCGGCGCGAGGCGCTGGCGCGCATCTGCGCGGGCGCGCGCCTGATCCCGCTGGCCGATGCGCCGGATTTCCATCAGCAGTATCTTCGCCATATGCATTTTGGAGTAGCCTGATATGACACGACATGCACAGCGCCGCGCACCGGGCGGCAAGTCCCGCGGCCAAGCGGAAAAAAAGGCGCGCCAGCACGAGATCTGGCAGGAAGACGAGGATTTCCCGGTCCTGGATGACGATCTGCTCCTGCGGGATGATCCGGCTGCCTCCGGCAGACAGCGGCGCGGGAAGCGGCCGGAGCGGGAAAACGCCCCGCAGGCCGCCGCGCGGCCTGACGCTGGAGAAGGGCGGGCGCGCTCTCAGGCCCGTCCGTCGTCCGCGCCCGCGCGTGAGCGGACGGAGCAGGGCAAGCGGGGACGGGGCATATCGCCGTTTCGTGACGGCCGCCGCGCCGGGGAGCCCGGTGACGGCCGTCCGTCTTTTGCCGGACGCAGGCAGGAAGGCGGCCGCACGGGCGCGTATGAGGCGGAAGCCACCGCAGGACGGCGGCTGAGCGGGCACAGCGGGACGCGGCCTGCCGGTGGCGCACGTCCGGAACGGCGTCCGTCCGTGCCGCGGGAACGCTGGCCGCTGGCCGCTCCCCTGCTGCCGGAACCGGATGCCGCCTTGCGCGACGGTCTCGACAGGCTCGGGGCGGCGCTGGCTCGAGTCCGTCCCCTGGCTGCGGCCCATGCCCGCAGCCTGCCGCAGGATGTGGCCTCCCTTTCCCGGCTCTTGACCGTGGAGCGGGCGCATCTGCATCAGCCTTACTGGGCCTCGCCTGCGCTGACCAGCGCCTACCTCTATTATTTCCTGCCCTGGAACGTGCTCCGGCAGGCGCGCCTGCTGTCAGCCCTGCCGCTGCCGGATCCCCGCATCTGGCTGGAACAGGGGCGGCGTCCGTTGCTGCTGGACATGGGCTCCGGGCCGCTCAGCCTGCCTATCGCGCTCTGGCTGGCGCGTCCCGAATGGCGGGCACTGCCGCTTTCCGTGCTGGCCCTGGATGCTTCCTCCCAGCCGCTGGAGCTCGGGCGGGATCTCCTGCGCGCCCTGGCCGAAGAGCTGGGAGAACCTGTCTGGGAGGTGCGCACGGTGCGGGCCTCGCTGGGACAGGCGGCGCGGCAGCTTTCCCGCATGGCCGGACAGCGCGCCCGTGGCGGCCAGGGCGAGGAAGCCCCGGCGCTCTGGCTGGCCTCGGCGGCCAATGTGCTCAACGAGATGCTTTCCGGGGGCGGGGCCGGCCGCACGGGGCGGCGCGAGGATGCCGCCTGGGATGACGGCGAGGGCATGGGCATGCCGGACGCTCAGGGCGCGTTTCGCGACACGCGGGAAGACGGTCTTTTTGCGCAACGTCTGGAAAGCGTGCTGGACAGCCTCGAAGAAGTGCTGGAAGGCGGCGATGCCGAGCTGCCCGCCTCGCTGCTGGTGGTGGAGCCGGGAACCCGGCTGGGCGGGACGACCGTCATGCGTTTGCGCGGGGCCGCGCTGGAGCGGGGACTCGTGCCGCTGGCCCCTTGCACCCACGCGGCGGATTGTCCGCTGGAGCGGGGCCGCAGCGGTCGCGGCTGGTGTCATGTGACCTTTGACTGCGCGGGCGTGCCCGACTGGCTGGCCCAGCTTTCCGAAGCGGCCGGGCTGGCCAAGGACAGTCTCAGCCTTGCGCCGCTCCTCCTTTCCACGGCAGCGGAGACGGTGCAGGATGGACTGGATGCGCGCATGGCCGAAACGGCTGCTGACGGCTTGCTGTCGCGTGCCGCTCTGCGGGTGCTCTCGGCCCCCTTCGACGTCCCCGGCCTGCCGGGCAGAGCGCGCTATGCCTGCGGCGTGGGCGGACTGGCTCTGCTGGGAGATGCGGAGTCCCTGCCGTCAGGGGGCCTTGTGGAAGCCGACATCCCGGAGCATCCACGTTTCGACCGGCGCAGCGGCGCGCTGCTCCTGTTGCCTGAAACGGAAGCGGCGGGAGAAGATACGGCAGCGCGCGCACCGCGCCCGTCCGAAAGGTCTGCCGGGCGGCAGGGGCGCGAACGGCGGCCGGACCACGGCGAACGTCCTGGGCGGGAAAGGCCGGAGCATGCCGGGCAGCGCAGGCCGAGAGAAGGTCGCCCCTCGTCACCGGCACGGCAGACGCCGCGCAGTCCCCGGACTGAGCGGCAGGATCACGGCCGCCGGCCGGAGCGCACTGCCGGAGACCGTCCGCCACGCCGTAAGCCGTCGTGACGTTCGACGGTGACGCAACCGCACCCGTCAGTACAAAAAAAGACGACAAACGCCCGCCGGAACTTCCGACGGGCGTTTTCTTTTTAGAGCATTGGGCACTGCCTCGTATCTCGGTATCTTCTCTTTGTAAAAGCGCGCTGGGGAAGGGATGGGGGGCTTGGGGGGAAGAATTACGGGAACGTCTTTTCTCGCTTCGCTGTGAAAAGGCTGGGCCCTCCCGTACCGGCGGCGACCGAAAGGCGGCCCGGAGGGCCGTGTCCGTTAGGCGACGCAGGAGCCTTACGGACATCGACAGCAGA
>NZ_CALUWS010000031.1 GCF_944324525.1 uncultured Desulfovibrio sp. | reverse complement strand
ATGCCCGTAGCTTCCTTCGTCGCAACGGGCACGGCCTTCGGCCGCCTTTCGGTCGCGCTCTGCTGTCGATGCCCGTAGCTTCCTTCGTCGCAACGGGCACGGCCTTCGGCCGCCTTTCGGTCGCGCTCTGCTGTCGATGCCCGTAGCTTCCTTCGTCGCAACGGGCACGGCCTTCGGCCGCCTTTCGGTCGCCGCCTGCGCGGGAGGGCCCAGCCTTTTTGCAGCGAAGCGAAAAAAGGCGTTCCCGTCATCCTTCCCCCCAAGCCCCCCATCCCTTCCCCAGCGCGCTTTTATCAGGGGAAGAATCGGGGACGCGGGGCGCACCGCCCATCATGGCGGGCGGGGCTGTACAGTTAGAGCATTTTCAGATTGAAAGGCATTGCGTTTCAGACCATACGGTCTGTCGTTGCGCGGAAAAAATGCGCTTTTTCAGCCCACTTTGGGCCGGGCGGCGCTGTGCAACCGCCTCGCAGTTTACCTTTTTCAAAGGCAAAACATTCTATCGAAAAAAAACCGGGCTCCGGCATACGCCGGAGCCCGGTTTTTTTTCATGGTCTCGTTTTGGGGGGAGAAAAAGGAGTCGTCCTTCTCTGCGTGTGTTGTGCGCGGCTCCGTGCAGGTAAAGACGGTATCCCCTGATAGAGCATTTTCAGTGTGAAACGCTTCGCGTTTCACACCATACGGCCTAGCATTTCGCGGAAAAAGCGCGCTGGGGGAAGGGTGGGGGGGCTGGGGGGAGGGGAACCCCCGCCCGCGCTAGGCGCGGGGGTTCCTCTCCCCCCGGAACAGAACGCCCCTGTAACACGCCGTGCTACACGATGCCGTGTTCGCCCGGCTTTTCGTATTCCGGCTTCTGCTGCTGCCGGACGTAGAGTTCCGTATCGCCCAGGGCCAGCAGGACGGCCGAGGACACGTAGATGGAGGAGACCGTGCCGATGAACACGCCGATGAGCATGGTCAGGGCGAAGTCGTGGATGACGCCGCCGCCCAGCAGGTAGAGGGCCAGGGTGGCGATGAAGGTCGTACCGCTGGTGAGGATGGTACGCGAGAGCGTCTGGTTCACGCTGCGGTTGATGAGTTCCTCCAGCTTTTCCGTGGGCGCGGCCCGCAGGTTTTCGCGCAGGCGGTCGTACACGATGATGGTGTCGTTGAGGGAGTAGCCGATGAGGGTCAGCAGGGCGGCCATGACGTTGAGGTCGATCTCCACGTTGAGCAGGGAGAGCAGGCCCACGGTGATGAAGACGTCATGCAGCAGGCCCACCACGGCGCCAAGCGCGAAATTGAGCTTGAGCACGAAGCAGACGCCCACCGTGACCGCCAGCGCGGCCAGCACCAGCCAGCCCATGCCGAGGCCCGTCATGCCCACCAGGTACATGCTGCCCCAGAGGGCGGCGGCCATGATGATGCCCGCCATCCAGCGCTGTTCGAAGCGGCCGGAGATATAGACCGCGATGAGCAGCACCGCGTAGTAGAGGGCGGCCAGCGCCTTGTTGGTCAGGTCGTCGCCCACCTTGGCGCCGACCACCTCGAAGCGCTGGATCTCCACGGGATTATCGGGGAAGGCCGCGTGCAGGGCGTCCAGGATGCTGGTGCGCAGGGCGGAGGAGCTGCCGTCCTCGGCCGTGGCGACGCGCAGCAGGAACTGGCGGCCATCGTCGCCGTAGCGCTGGGTGGAGACGCCGGGCAGCTCGGTGGCGGTCAGGCTCTTTTTGAGGGCTTCGTCCTGTACGGTCTGGGCAAATTCCACCTGCGCCACCACGCCGCCGGCAAAGTCGATGCCGAGACGCAGCCCGTTGCCCCAGAGGGCGGAGCCCAGGCCCACCAGCAGGAACAGGATGGAAATGGCATAGGCGATGCGCCGTTTGCCGATGAAGTCGATATGCGTATCATGCTTGATGAATGCAAAAGCCATGTTCGTTCCTCCCGGCCCTAGATGCTGATGCCCTTGGGGCCGCACTTGCGCGCCCAGTATTCAAAGATGGCGCGCGAAACAAAGATCGCCGTGAACATGGAAGCCAGGATACCCAGCGACAGCGTCACCGCGAAGCCGCGGATGGGGCCCGTGCCGAACTGGTAGAGGATGATCGTGGCGATGATGGTCGTCAGGTTGGAGTCGGTGATGGAGATGGTGGCGCGCTCAAAGCCGGCCTTGACTGCGGCCAGCGGCGTGAAGCCGTGCCGTAGTTCCTCGCGTATGCGTTCGTAGATGAGCACGTTGGCGTCCACGGCCATGCCGATGGTGAGCACGATGCCCGCGATGCCCGGCAGGGTGAGGGTCGCGCCGAAGGCGGCCATGCCCGCCATGATGATGAGCATGGTGAAGATGAGCATCACGTCGGCGATGACGCCGCTCAGGCCGTAGTAGATGGCCATGAAGACCACCACGGCGGCCGCGCCCACCACGGCGGCCCGGACGCCGCTGTCGATGGACTCCTGTCCCAGGGACGGGCCCACGGTGCGCTCTTCTTCCACGGTGACGGGCGCGGGCAGGGAGCCGGAACGCAGCACCACGGCGAGGTCGGAAGCTTCCTGCGTGGTGAAGCTGCCGCTGATGGAGGCCCGGCCGCCGCCGATGCGCTGCCTGATGACCGGCGCGGAGTAGACCTTGCCGTCCAGCACGATGGCCATGCGGCGTCCCACGTTCTCGCCGGTGACGCGCTCGAAGATGTCGGCCCCGCGGCTGTTGAAGGTCAGGCTGACGGCGGCCTGGCCCTGCTCAAAGGTCGGCTGGGCGTCGGCCACGTCCTCGCCGGAGAGCATGGCGTCCTTTTCCACGGCGATGAGCTGTCCGGAGACTTCCTCGCCCGACGCGCCGCGCTCCAGCAGGGGCAGCGCCTCGACGCCCGAGGGCAGGACCGGCTTTTTGGGGTCCACGTCGTCGCGCACCAGATGGAAGGAGAGATGCGCCGTCTGCCCCAGCACCTGCACGGCCCGGCGC
Organism: uncultured Desulfovibrio sp.; assembly: GCF_944324525.1. GTDB lineage: Bacteria > Desulfobacterota > Desulfovibrionia > Desulfovibrionales > Desulfovibrionaceae > Desulfovibrio. The sequence goes on along the minus strand of NZ_CALUWS010000031.1, from coordinate 30,594 downwards.
GGGTCGGAGAGGCCCGGCAGCTGCACCTGGATGCGGTAGCCCGCCTGCTTGCGGATATCCGGCTCGGCCACGCCGAACTGGTCGATACGGTTGCGGATGGTGCGCAGGGCCTGATCCACGGCCATGTCCTTCAGGCGGTCGGCCTCGGCGTCGGTGAAGCGGCCCACGAAACGGAGCTGGCCCGAATCGCCGGCCACGGGCTCGTCAAAGAGCAGCTGCGGGTAATATTTGTGCAGCAGCTCCTCCAGCTTCTGGCGGTCGTCGCCGTACGGCAGGAGGAACTCCAGACGGTCGCCGCCCACCACGCGGGGACGGAGCACGACGATCTTTTCATCCTTTCCCAGGCGGCGGATATCCTGTCCGGCCAGCGCCAGCGAATTGCTGACCGCCTGGTCCACGCCCACCGCCAGGGTCAGATGGATACCGCCCTTGAGGTCAAGGCCGAGGTTGATCTGTTTTTCCGGCAGGACAGAGTGCAGGGCCGTCCCGATGCCGGGCATGCTGGGCAGGGCATAGGCAAGGCTCAGCAAAAAAACGACAAGAGCGACGCCGAGACGTGTACGTAATCCTATCATGGGGTTACCTTTTGCTCAAAAATAAGGAGGCCGGGCAGCATGGCGCGTGTCCGGCAAACAGCATCACGGCCCCGCCGCAGCGGGGCCGGATCGGAAAGAGAGCAGACGGACATCCGTCTGACGGTCATCGCCTACTTGGGCTCTTCAGCCTTGCCGTTCTTGTCCAGCACGGCCCCGACGGCGCCGCGGTTCAGGCGCAGCTTGGCTTCGCCGCACTCAAGCAGGATCTGCTCGTCGTCGATCTCCAGGATGCGGCCGATGAAGCCGCCGGACGTCATGATGCGGTCGCCGCGCTTGAGCTCGGAAAGCATCTGCTTGTGGGCCTTGGCGCGCTTCTGCTGCGGACGGATGAGCAGGAACCAGAAGATGGCGAACATGAGGATGAGCGGCAGGAACTGCACCAGCATGTCGGTGCCGCTGGCGGGAGCGCCGCCGGCCTGGGGCGTGCCCATGGCGAAAGCGATGGAATGGAACAAGGCGTACCTCCGAAAGGAATGTGTGGCAGCGCCTCAGGGCGGCGCTGCTCATGGTTGCGGAACAATGGTTGTCTATCCTAGCCTGCTCCGTGAAAACATGCAAGTCTCATTCCCGCGACACGGTGTCCGCCGAGCGGGCGGCGGCCTGCGCCCGCGCAAGGCACTGCCGGGCAAAATCCACGGCCAGCGCGGCCACTCGTTCCCGACTCTCGCAATGGGTCGTGGGCAGGTGGCCCCCGTGCGGGCTGCGGGTACGCAGCAGGCAGAGGCGGGCCTCCTCGCCGCCCCAGTGACGGAGCAGGTATGTGCTGTTCCAGGGATGGCAGCAGACGTCATGGCGCAGCTGCACGATGCAAAGGGGCGGCGTCAGCCTCCCCAGCTCGGGCCGCAGACGCCGTTGGGCCGCTTCCAATTCCACGAAGTGGGGCAGATAATAGACGGTCTCGTGCCCCTGCCAGGGCGCGACGGCCCGTGCCGCCGCCGAGCGCGGCAGCAGCGGCACGCAGGGACGCAGACGCGCCCGCCAGCGCAGGAAGCGAAATTGCGGCGCGGCGTAAAAATACGGATGCCACTTGCGGAAATAAAGGGGAACGGCCAGCGCCAGCAGCCCGGCCGGCGGCGGCAGCTCTCCCCGGGCGGCGGCCACGCAGATCTCCAGCGCCAGCAGCCCCCCCAGAGAATAGCCGGCCAGCCAGACCGGCCCCTGACGGCAAAGATCCCGGTAGCGCGCCAGCGCCGCCGTCCGCCACTGCTCATAGCCGCTGGCCAGATAGGCGGCCAGATCGCCGCCGTGCCCCGGCAGGGGCGCAGCGTCCACCGTAAAGCCGTCCGCCTCCAGAGCCACGGCCAGAGGGCGCATCTCAAACGGGCTGCCTGCCAGCCCGTGCAGCAGAAGACAGGGCATCCTTGCTCCCGGCCCGCATTGGGGCTATATGTTCCCTTCCGCCACAGCGGACAGGAACGCTACATGAACACATGCGATACGCTCATTTTGGCGGGGCTGCTCATCACGCAGGACGATCAGCGCCGCATCCTCGAAGACGCCGCCCTTGCCGTCCGGCAGGGCCTTGTGGCCGATATGGGCCCGCGAGCGGACATGACGGCCCGCTGGCAGGCCGCCCATGTGCTGGACTGTTCCAGCATGCTCGTTCTGCCGGGCCTCGTCAATGCCCATACCCATGCGGCCATGACCATGCTGCGCGGCCTGGCCGACGACATGCCGCTCATCGACTGGCTGACGCAGCGCATCTTTCCCGTGGAAGCCGGGCTCACCCCGGAAGAAGTGCGGCTGGGCAGCCTGCTCGGCTTCGCGGAGATGCTCCGTACCGGCACCACGGCCTGTCTGGATATGTACATCCACGAAGAACAGGTGCTGGAGGCCGCCCACACGGCGGGCATCCGCTGCGTCGGCGGGGAGGGGGCCTTCCAGTTCCCTTCCGCCTGCTGCCCCGACTACCGGGCCGCGCTGGAGGCCACCCTGCGCCTCAGCGAACGTTGGCAGGGCAATGATCGCCTGCGGCTGGCCGTCATGCCGCACAGCGTCTACACCACCACGCCGGAGATCCTGCGGGCCTGTCGGGATCTGGCTGCCGGACTGGCCCTGCCCCTGCATATCCACCTTGCCGAAAGCCCGGCCGAAACCGCCCAGAGCCTCTCCCTGCACGGCAAGCGTCCCGTGGCCCATGCCGCGGACTGCGGCCTGTTCGAGGTCCCCTGCACGGTGGCCCATCTGGTGGACGTGACGGACGAAGAAGCCGCATTGCTCGCCCGTTGCGACGTGGTGCCCGTGCACAATCCCTCCTCCAACATGAAGCTGGCCTCCGGCATCATGCCCGTCCCCCGGCTCCTCGCCGCCGGGCTGGACGTGGCCCTCGGCACCGATGGCGCCGCCAGCAACAATCAGCTCAACATGTTTGCCGAGATGCGGCAGGCGGCCCTGCTGCACAAGGTCGCCTCCGGCGATCCCACCGCGCTGCAGGCGCAGCAGGTGCTGGACATGGCCACCCGCAACGGCGCGCGCGCCCTGCACGACAGCCGCCTCGGCCGGCTTGTCGTGGGATTGCCCGCCGACCTCGTGGCGCTGGATCTGGATCTGCCCAACCTCCAGCCCCTCTATCATCCCGTTTCGCATCTGGTCTACGCGGCCAGCGGGCATGAAGTGCGCCTGACCATGATCCAGGGCGAGATCGTCTATCAGGACGGCCGCTACCCCCGCTTCGACTATCCGGCCCTGCTGCAAGAGTTCCGGGCCGTCCGTCAGGCCGTGCTCCGTCGCTCCCCCGCGTAGATCTGGGAATAGTTGCGTTGGGGGGAAGGGGGACCCCTCCGCCGGCGCGGGAGGGGTCCCCCTTCCCCCCAAGCCCCCCATCCCCTCCCCAGCGCGCTTTTATTCGGCAAATGGAACTGTGCGGGGGCACAGCGGCTTTCCCACGCTGACAGTCCCCCGGCGGCATGCTGAAAAGGCAGGGGACGTTACGTTCGTAAGAGTTTTGACAGGCTCCGTCATTCGTTGTGACTGCCGTAAAGGGCGGCTTTAAAGCGTTTGCCTTTGAAAAAGGCAAAACGTGAGGCGGCGGCACAGCGCCGTCAGGACAAAAGGGAGTGGGAAAAACGCGTTTTTCCGCAAACGACAAGCCGTATGGTTTGGAACGCACGGGTTTCAAACGGAAGAAGCTCTAAAGAGAGAGAGAGAGAGAGAGAGAGAGAGACGGTTCCGGAATGCAGTATGTATCTTTAAAAAAACTGAGAAGGATAACGTATCTTTTGCATAGTGAAAAAGGTTTGCGGAAGTGCTGTGCAGATTTTTGCAGTACAAGAAAAAAATGTTTTTGCAAACATTATTGTGGAAAATAATTTTCTTCTACGCAGTTGTCGGTGGCGGTCAAGAGGAGGCGAGGTGCTGGGGGGTAGTCGCGAGAGCGACTACCCGCAAGCGAGCACACGGAAAAACCACGCTTTTTCCGTAATGCGAGAGCAGCGTCAGCAGGGAAATGAGACACAATTTCACTGCGAATCCGATCTAAGCGGGTTTTCCGGCGCAGGGGAAGGTAGGACAGGACGGCGAAAAAGCGCGCTGGGAGGGGGAGGGGAGCGTGAGGGGAGGGGGGCCCCTCCCGCGCGAGGCGAGGGGGCCCCCTCCCCTCACATCATCCAGAAAAAAATTACCGGATGAAGTTGGTCTTTTCCCACGGTTCGGGCGTGGGCGGCATGATGCCGGCGGCCTTGCCGGCGGCGATGCACTTGAGCATCCAGCTCATGTTGTCGGCCAGGGTGCGCATGGTCTGGAGGCCTTCCTTGTCCTGCTGGGCTTCTTCAGCATTGTTGCCGTGGATGGAGTTCCAGTACTGGGAGCTGACCAGCGGCATGCGGCACATGGTGAAATATTTGTTGAGCCGGTCAAAGGAAGCGGAAGCGCCGCCCCGGCGACAGCTCACCACCACTGCCGCGGGCTTGAAGGCATAGGGTGCGGCCTTGCAGTAGAAGACGCGATCCAGAAAAGCGCAAAGGGTGGCGTTGGGGCCGGCATAATAGACGGGCGAGCCTACGATGATGCCGTCGGCCTCCTTGAGGAGGCGGATGCCTTCATTGACCGGATCATCCTGAAAGATGCACTGGCCGGTCTGCACGCATTTGCCGCAGGCGATACAGCCGCGGACGGCCTTGTGGCCTACATGGAGCAGGGTGGAGTCGATGCCGTTCTCGCTCAGGCGGGCGGCGATGGTCTGGAGGGCGGTGGCGGTCGAGCCCTTGGCGTGCGGGCTGCCGTTGACAAGCAGAACGTTCATGGTCTGTCTCCGGTGCTGAGGTTGCGGATCGGGCTGCGGAGCCCGGTGTGGTTTTCAATGAAAAAAGTCGGCCTCCTTGCGGCGGCCGACCGTGTTCCCGTGTTCTTGAAGGTTTTTCCGTGTGGAACGCCCCGCGCTTCACACCATATAGCCTGTCGCTTCGCGGAAAAAATGCGATTTATCCGCTCACGCTGGGCCTGTTGATGCAAATTTATTGATAATTCAAGTGCGTAAGGCGAACAAACTGAACGCGCTCCGCTTACCTTTTGGGGTGGGCGTGCCTCGCGTCCCTGACTTTCCTCCCAACAAACAGCAAAAAGCAACAGGACCTAGCCGATAAGGGCATGCTTGCGCAGTTCGCGTTTGAGGTCGTCGAGGTGCGCGTCGGACAGCGGGCAGAGCGGCAGGCGCAGCTCCAGAGCCATTTTGCCCATGAGCGCCAGCGCGGTCTTGGCCGGAATGGGATTGCTTTCCACGAACATGGCCTGATGCAGGTCGTAGAGTTCGTGATGCAGGCGCGCGGCCTCGGCAAGTTTGCCTTCCTTGAAGAGGTTGCACATGCGGGACATGGCTCCCGGCATGATGTTGGAGGTGACGGAGATGACCCCGCTCCCGCCGATGCTCATGAGGGGCAGCGCGGTAAAGTCGTCGCCGGAAAGCACGCTGAAGCCGTCAGGGCAGGCGGCGATGGTCTGGCTGCCCTGATGCAGGTCGCCGGTGGCTTCCTTCACGCCGACGATATTGGGGCAGTCATGGGCAAGGCGGCCCAGGGTGGCGGGCAGCATGTTGCAGCCCGTACGGCCCGGCACGTTGTAGGGCACGAGGGGGATGTCCACCGCTTCGGCAATGGCGCGGAAGTGGCGGTACAGGCCTTCCTGCGTGGGTTTGTTGTAATAGGGCGTGATGAGCAGCGCGCCGTCCGCGCCGGCCTTGCGGGCAAAGTGGGTCAGGCGGATGGCTTCCTCGGTGTTGTTGGACCCCGCTCCCGCGAGGACGGGCACGCGCCCGGCCACCTGCTCGATGCAGATCTCGATGACGCGCTCGTGCTCGTCATGGGTGAGGGTGGCGGACTCGCCGGTGGTGCCGCAGGGCACGAGGCCGTGGATACCCTCCGTGATTTGCCATTCGATAAGGGCTCGGTAGGCTTCCTCGTCCACGGCGCCGTTTTTGAACGGCGTCACCAGAGCAGTCATAGCACCGGAAAACAACATATATCCTCCTTGCCGCGGACCGGCCAGGCTATTGATTGATGTATTCCTTGAGTTCCTTGCCCGCCCGGAAAAAGGGCAGACGTTTGGGGATGACCGAAACGCTTTCCCCGGTCTTGGGGTTGCGTCCGGCGTAGCCGCTGTATTCCTTGACCTTGAAACTGCCGAAACCGCGGATCTCGATGCGGTCGCCGGCGATGAGAGCGTCCTTCATGGCGTCGACGAAGGTGTTGACCACCATGGTGGCGTCCTCCATCGGCAGATTGGCTTCCTCGGCCAGTGTCTTGATAAGCTCGCTCTTGTTCATCATGCCTCCTAGAAGTTGGGGGGAATGCGTCAGGAAGCTGACCTCATTTAGGCAATGACGCAAGTGTGTTCATTACCCTGTTTTGGCTTCAAGGTAAAGGCCTTACAGACCAGGCCCCTGCAGCACGGGACGCCGGGCGAGCTCATCGAGCATGTTCAGTCGGTGCTTTTGCAGGCGGGCGGCGATCTTTTCCATATCCTGGGCGGCGGGGCTGCCCGGGGCGTAGCGCATGAGCGGCTGCTGACGGCAGACGGCTTCGGTCAGCTTGGCGTCCGTGCGGACATGGCCGAGGAAGACCGGTTCGATATTGAGGAAGTGGCTGCAGGCGCCCTTGAGCTTGTCGAAGGCCGCCAGCGCCTCGCGGGCGGAACCGGCCTGATTGACCACCACCATGAAGTCCTTCATGTTGTGACGGGTGCTCAGCACCTTCATGAAAGCGTAGCTGTCCGTCAGCGAGGTCGGCTCGGGCGTGATGACCACAAGGCGCATGGCCGCCATGGCCGCAAAGCCCTGCACGGTGTCGGATATGCCCGCGCCGAGATCCATGAAAACGTAGTCGTATCCTGAAAAGACGGGTTCCAGCTTCTGCAGCAGTTCATGGCGCATCTCCGGGCTGAGATCCACCAGCTCCGGGACGCCCGAGGCGGCGGGCAGCACGTCGAAACCGCGCGGTTCCACCGGGTAGAGCACTTTGCTCAACGGCATCTCGCCCATGAGGGCATGCTGCAGATTGCCTTCGGGAATGATGCCCAGCAGCACGTCCAGATTGGCCAGACCAAGGTCACAGTCCATAAGCAGGGCCGTGTAGCCGGCCTGATAGAGGCCGCAGGCCAGATTGAGGGACAGGTTGGTCTTGCCCACGCCGCCCTTGCCGCTCATGACGGCGATGCTCAAGGTTGTATTGGCCATCAGGCACCCCCAAAATAAAGAAAGCGTTTTTCCTGGGACTGCACGAGGGTGTCGGGCTGTCCCGCAGTAGTGTTGACAGCTTCAAATTGCACGCTGTCGGTCCGGGCCCGCGCCCGGTCAAGCAGGGGCGAAATGCGCTCCAGCAAATCCTTTACCGTTATTCGTGCCGACTGGGCAAGCGTGAGGACGGCAAAGCCGCAGGCATCCCCGGGCTGGCTCTCGCTCAGGAAGCGCTCGCGCAGGCGCATGGCCAGCGCTCTGGCCCGCAGGGGGCCGAAGCCCGGCAGCAGGAGGGCGATGCCGCGGTCAGGCAGTGCGCCCAGCGTATCGCAGGCATCCAGGCTCTGCGCCGCCAGATCGGCGAGCCGCACCATGATGTGGGTGCAGCGTGCGCCCGCGCGGGCTTCGGCCGTCAGATCCATGCAGACGAACGAAAGCTGGCCGCCGCTGCGCTGCAGGCGCTGCAGATCGCGCTCCATCTGCGCGAGGAAGAGCTCGCTGCACAGCATGCGGGCCAGGACATGGTCCGTGGCGCGCAAGGGAGGACAGGCGTCAGGGCAGAGGTCCGAGGAGCTTCTGTCCATGATGTGGCTCAACGCCTGGGTCACCGCGGAGTCGTTGAGCGGCAGGGCCCCCCAGCGGCTGTTGGGATAGCGCCGGCGAAAAGCCTGCCAGCGTTCCGGCGTCATGCCGTGCACGCGGCGCAGGACCAGCAGCTCCGGCGCACCGTCCGCGGCCTGCACATCCCGCAGCTCCCGCAACTCGGTCAGCAGATCGTCAAAATCAGCGCTGCTGCTCATGGCGGTAAAGGAGGTAGTCGTGCTGGAACTGGTCGATCTGGCCGTTGAGCACGGCCTCCACATCCCCGGCTTCGCTGTTGGTTCGATGGTCCTTGACCAGCCGGTAGGGCTGGAGCGTGTAAGTACGGATCTGGCTGCCGAAGGCGATGGCGTCCTTGCCGGCATACTGGGCCTGACGCTCCGCCTCGCGCTTCTGCAGCTCCAGATTGTAGAGGCGGGCCTTGAGGATGCGCAGGGCGGAGTCCTTGTTGTGGTGCTGGGACTTCTCGTTCTGGCACTGGGCCGAGATGCCGGTGGGGATGTGCGTCACGCGGACGGCCGAGCTTGTCGTGTTGACGCTCTGGCCGCCGGGCCCGCTGGAACGGAAGGTGTCGAAACGCAGGTCGCTTTCCTTGATGTCCAGCTCGATGTCGTTGCCTGCGTCGGGGATGACGTCCACCGAGGCAAAGGAGGTGTGACGGCGGCCCGAGGCGTCGAAGGGCGAGATGCGGATGAGGCGGTGGATGCCGCGCTCGCTGCGCAGGAAGCCGAAGGCATGCGGCCCGGCGATGCGCAGGGTGACGCTCTTGATGCCGGCCTCGTCGCCGGGCAGGAAATCCAGTTCTTCCACCTCGTAGCCGCGGCGGGCGGCCCAGCGGGTGTACATGCGCAGGAGCATTTCCGCCCAGTCCTGCGATTCCGTGCCGCCCGCACCGGGATGGATCTCCAGGATGGCGTCCTGATTGTCCTCCTCGCCGGAGAGCAGCATGACGAGCTCGGTCTCTTCCAGCAGGGCGTGCAGGGCGTCCTGCTGCTCGTGCAGGGACTGGAGCGCCTCCTCCCCGCCGTCCTCGGCGGCCAGTTCCAGCCAGGCCTGCATGTCGTCATGGGCGGTCTTCAGGCGGTTCAGGCGTTCGACTTCATCTTCCAGCTGACGTTTTTCGCGCAGGAGGGGCGTCAGGGCCTCCGGCTTGTCCCAGGCGCCGGGACGGGAAAGCTCCTGTTCTATGGCTTCAAGACGTTTCTGATCGGATGCGACGTCAAAGACGCCCCCAGAGGTTGTCGAAACGCTGGGCAAGGGTCTGGGATCGGGCCCGGAGATCACTGAGTTGCAGCATGGGAATTCAAGGGGTTAGACGTTACGGCGTACAGGGCCGAAAAAGATCAGGCTCAGCAGGAGCAGGGCCGCACCGGCGGGGAGCCAGCGGGCGATGCGGTGGTAGGGCGTCGTCTCCGAGAGGACGCGGGCCCTGCCCCAGCGCGCGGCCTCTTCAAACTGACCGCCGCGCAGGACGATGCGTCCGCGTGCGTCGATGATGGCCGAGATGCCCGTGTTGGTTCCCCGCAGGATCCAGCGGTTCTGCTCCACCGCCCGCACGGCCGTGAGGCGGAGATGCTGCAGACCGGCCGGCGAGAGGCCGAACCAGCCGTCATTGCTGATGTCCACGAGCACGTTGGCGCCGTCGCGCACACGCTGTTGGGCAAGCCACGGAAAAATTCCCTCATAACAGATGAGCATGCCCAGTTCAAGGCCGCTGCTGCTGAGGGGGGCCAGCCGCGTGCCGGGCGAATAGACGCCCACCTGCTGCAGCAGGCCTTCCAGGAAGTTCCATTGCAGCCAGTCCGGCACATATTCCCCGAAAGGCACGAGGTGTTCCTTGTCGTAGTAGCCGGCCAGGCTGCCGTCCGGGGCGATGAGGTAGGCCCGGTTGTAGACCCGCATGCTCTCCCCTCTGCCTTCAAAGCCCGGAGCCCCGGTCAGCAGCGGGCTTTGCGCCCGGGCGGCCAGCTCGCGTATGAGGGGCGTGTGCGGATTGTCGGCCATGAAGTTGAAGGGCAGGGCCGTTTCCGGCCAGACGATGAGCGGATGCTCGTCGGGATGTTCGGCCAGCATCTCTTCCGTCAGGCGCAGATAGGTCTGCACGGTGCTGCGCTGGAAGGCCGGCAACCATTTCTGGTTCTGGTCGATGTTGCCCTCGGCAAAGAGCACGGCAAAGCTGCCGCTGCCCTGCGGCAGGGGATCGAGCGGTTCGCGGTCGAGCCGCCAGAAGCCGTAGCCGAGACAGGCCAGCATGAGCAGCAGGGAAAGCAGCGGATAGCGCCTGCCGTGCGGGGCCATGAACAGCAGGAGGAGCAGGAAGACCCAGAGCCCCCCCAGCAGGTAGCCGCCCAGCAGATCCGCCGGCTGGATGAGCAGCGGCCAGGCCGCGAGCGCCCCGTACAGCGGCAGCCAGGGAAAGCCCGCCACCGCCGCGTATCCCCATTCCAGCAGATACCAGCACAGGCCCAGCGAAAGGGCCAGCGCCAGCGGCGTGCGCCGCCGCAGCAGGAAGGCGACCCAGGCAAAGAGGCCGCCCGCGCTGGACAGGCAGGCGGCCACGAAGGCCGCGCAGGGGATGGCCAGCCACCACGGCAGCCCTCCCACCTGATAAATGGGCAGATACAGCCAATAGAGCGCCGCCAGATGTCCGCCCCAGGCCGCCAGCCAGCCGCGCCGGAAAGCCTGCCCGGCATGGCCGGCCCGCAGTCCCATGAAGGCCAGCAGCACCGGCACGAGCAGGGCCAGCGGCGGCAGGGCGTCCGGCAGGAGGGGGCAGGCGTGCGCAAAGCCCAGCCAGAGGCAGCAGACGACGGCCAGGGGCAAAAGCGCCCGCGACAGGAAGCCCTCCCGGGATGGGGCGGAGACCAGCAGCATCCTATTCCTCATCGTGGCTGGGGGCGGCGTCGGGGTCGGGTTCCATGCGCAGCCGCCGGATGAGCTTCTTGTCCGCATCCTGTACCGAGAAGAGCCAGCCGTGCAGGGCGAAGCGTTCGCCGGGGCCGGGCACATGACCGGCCTCCATGCTCAGGTAGCCGCCGATGGTGTCCACTTCGTCGGATTCGATGTCCACGCCCAGCTCCTGCAGATCCTCCAGCAGGGCACGGCCGGTCAGCTCGTAGACGCGGGGCTCGATCTCCCGGATGTCTTCCTGGCGGGGCGCGTCGTGTTCGTCCTCGATATCGCCCACGATCTCCTCGAGCAGATCCTCGATGGTGATGAGGCCCGAGGTGCCGCCGTACTCGTCGAGCGCGATGGCGATGTGCTGCTTGCGGGCGCGGAACTCCTGCAGCAGGGCGCGGATGGGTTTGGTCTCCGGCACGAAAAAGGGGTCGCGCATGATGGCGGAAAGTTCCTGCTTGCCGGTCTCGGGCGAGAGCAGGCTGCTGAGAATGTCCTTGGCGTGCAGGATGCCGACGATGTTGTCGCGGGTTTCCCGAAAGACGGGGATGCGGGAGTGCCCGGATGTCACGATGACGCGCGCCACTTCCGGCAGCGGCATATCTTCCGGCACGCAGTCGATGTCCGTGCGCGGCGTCATGGTGTCCTGCACCTGCAGGTCGTTGAAGCGCAGGATGCCGAGCAGCATGGACTCCTCATCGGGTTCCACCTCGCCTTCGGCCCGGGCTTCCAGGATGGCTTTTTCGAGGGATTCCTCGTCGTCGCGTCCGAACAGGCGTCCTAGACGCGACCAGATGCTACTGTGACTCTCGGGACCACCGTCCACAATGACCTCCTTTGTTGAAGGGATTTAATGATGATGCCTGCTCAGGCTCTCGACCCAGCGCAGGATGGGATCGACGCCCTTGAGCGGAGAGGCATGGAACCATTTGAGCGAACGTTCGCCGGGCTGCAGGAGCGCCCAGTTGGTGAATTCCAGCCCCACCAGGAACGCCGGCGGCGTTTCCTTCAGGCGGGTGTTGTTGACCGAACAGGTCGCCCAGAAGGTGACCGGCTGCCCGTCCATCTCGAATACCAGCAGACAGAATAACGGGGAACCTCTTTCGAGGTCAACGGGCGGGGGGGCGTCCTTGCTTTCCAGGGGGAAGCCGATGGCCATGCCCGAGGCGGAGATGTCCGCCAGGAAGAGCGGCGGCGAGGCCGCGCCGCGCTTGGCCGCCAGGACGGGCGGGCCGACCTGTTCGAGCGTGAGGGGCATGGGCTGCTGCGGCGTGATGGTCCAGAGGCTCAGCAGACGGATGCTGCTCTGCGGCGGCGTCACACGGGAGAAGGTGCGCTTGTGGCCGATCTCCATGCTGATGGGAAAGCTCATCTCCACCGCCTGGAAGGGCTCTTCGGGGATGACCTTGCGGATCTCGCAGCAGAATTTGAAATACTGCTGCCCCGCCTGATCCTTGGCGCGGAACAGCAGGTAGGCCGGCGTGCTGGTGAGGGAGTGGGCGATGGGGTCCAGCATGCGGAAGACCAGCTTGTCCTTCTCCAGATTTTCCAGCTGTCCGCGGTAGCTGCGGTAACCCACCTCCGGCGCGTCCGGCTCGATCTCGAAGATTTCGCGCGAGAGCAGCGCTTCATCCAGGATGCTGTGGATGATCTTGTTGAAGTGCTTCTTGGAATAGCGGGAGTGGGCGTGCTTCTGCCAGAAGTAGCCGATGGTGAACAGGATCAGCCCCGCAATCAGGCTCAGCGAGATGATCAGCAGCGGTGACATGCGTTTCTCCGAACGTTGGCGACATGCGGCGTGCAGGCCGCGGGTTCAGCGGGAGGCTGCCGGCGGGGGGGTACGCAGCAGGCCCTGCTTGTGCAGGTGAATTTCCAGACAACTGACGGCCGCGGGAGTGACGCCGGAAATGCGCCCGGCCTGTCCCAGATTGCGCGGCCGTACGCGTTGCAGCTTTTCTTCCACCTCACGAGAGAGGCCGACCACGGCACTATACTCCATATTTTCCGGCAAGGGAACCGATTCCAGGAGCCTTGCCCTGGCGACCAGCTCGCGTTGACGTTCCAGATAGCCCGCATACTTGATGTCCACTTGCACGCTGAAGGCGGCTTCCGTCTCGTCGGCCAGCAGGGCGGCAAGGCCGGCATGCCAGGCGGCCAGCTGGTCAAGCTCCAGTTCGGGACGGCGCAGGGCTTCGGCCAGCGTGCGCCCGTGCAGGCTCGCGTCCGGCAGGGAGGAGGGCAGTCGTTCCGTCTCCAGCAGGCGGCGCAGCCGTTCGGCCCCCTCCTGCTTGCGCTGGAAAAGCTCCCAGTGGGCATCGTCCACGAGGCCCAGCTCCCGGCCCAGCGGCGTCAGGCGGGCATCGGCATTGTCCTCCCGCAAAAGCAGGCGGTGCTCGGCGCGGGAGGTGAACATGCGGTACGGCTCCTCCGTGCCCAGCGTGACCAGGTCGTCCACCAGCACGGCCATGTAGGACGAGGCGCGGTCAGGCAGGAAGGGCGGCAGGTCGCGCAGGCGGCAGGAGATGTTGAGCGCCGCCCACAGCCCTTGCGCCGCCGCTTCCTCGTAGCCGGACGTGCCGTTGATCTGCCCGGCCAGCCAGAGGCCGGACACGGGCTTGCTCTCCAGCGTGGGCGTGAGCTGTATGGGATTGGCGTAATCGTATTCGATGGCGTAGCCGGGCCGCACCATGACGGCCTTCTCCAGGCCGGGGATGGCCGCGAGCATGGCCTGCTGCACGTCCAGCGGCAGGCTGGTGGAGATGCCGTTGGCATAGACTTCGGCACTGTCGAGGCCTTCGGGCTCCAGGAAGATCTGGTGGCGTTCGCGCTCGGGGAAGCGGGCCACCTTGTCCTCCACCGACGGACAGTAGCGTGCGCCGGTGCCCTCGATGACGCCCGTGAACAGGGGCGAGCGGTCGAAACCGCTGCGGATGGCCGCATGGGCGGCCTCATTGGTCCAGGTGATATGGCAGCTCACCTGCGGCAGCACCGGGCCCGGGCCGCGAAAGCTGAAGCGCGGCGGCGGCGTGTCGCCCCGCTGTTCCTCCAGTCGCGCGTAGTCGATGGACGAGCGCAAAAGGCGCGGGCAGGTGCCGGTCTTGAGGCGGCCCAGCCGGAAGCCCAGCCGCCGCAGGGCGTCGGAAAGCCCGTGGGCCGGCGCGTCGCCCAGCCGTCCGCCGGGCAGGTGGGTAAGCCCCACATGGATGCGCCCTTCCAGGAAGGTCCCCGTGGTGAGCAGGACGTGCGGCGCGTAAAAGCGCTGCCCCAGCGCGGTCAGCACGCCGCAGGCGCCGCCGTCGTCCGTAAGGATGTCCACCGCCTCATCCTGCCAGATGCGCAGGTTCGGCAGGGCATACAGGGTGTCGCGCACCGCCTTCATATAGGCCTGCCGGTCCATCTGGGCGCGGGTGGCCCGCACGGCCGGGCCTTTGCTCATGTTGAGCGTGCGGAACTGGATGCCCGCCGCGTCGGCCCAGAGGCCCATCATGCCGCCGAGAGCGTCGATCTCGCGCACCATGTGGCCCTTGGCCAGTCCGCCGATGGCCGGATTGCAGGACAGATGGCCCAGCCGGTCCACGTTGCCGGTCACGAGCAGGGTGGGATGCCCCAGCCGGGCCAGCGCGGCGGCGGCTTCGCAGCCGGCATGGCCGCCGCCCACCACGATGGCCGCAAAGGTGTTTCGGGCGGAGGGGTCAGCAGCGGCAGAGCACATGGGCAAAGACCTTGGCGTCGCCGAGGGTGGCGGCGATGGACGAATGTTCGTCAGGCTGATGGCAGGTGCCGAGCAGGCGGCTCCAGACCACGGCGGGCAGGCCCCGGCGGCGCAGCAACGCCGCCACCGTGGCCCCGCCGATGCCCACGGGCCGGGCCGTCACGCCATAGACGGCGGCGACGGCATCGCTCAGCGCGCCGACCACGGGGCTGTCCTGCGGGGTGACGCTGGCCGCCTGATGGTGGTGGATGTCCACCGTGATCTCGACGCCGAAGCGCCGGGCCACGTCCGCGGTGCGCGCCCGTGCGGCTTCCAGCACGCTTTCGGGCGTCACGTCCGGCAGCAGGCGGCAGTCCACATAAAAACAGTCGTCGCCCGGGAGGATGTTGATGCTGTCGGCCCCGCCCTCATGCCGTGTGGGCACGAAGGTGGAACAGGGCGGCTGGAAGAGCGCATCCGTCTGGGGGAAATCCTCCGCCAGTCCGGCGCAGGCCAGCACGGCGGCGGCCCCGGCCACGAAGGCGTTGACCCCGCATTGCGGCTGCGAGGCATGGCACTGGCGGCCGGCGGTGCGCACGCGCAGCCAGAGCACATGCTTTTCGGCCACTTCCACTTCCGAGCCGTCCGGCGAGCCCGAATCGGGCACGATATACAGATCTTCCGGCCGGAACATATCTCCGGCCTGTTCAAGGACATGCTGCAGCCCCTTGGCATTGCCGCATTCCTCATCCGCCATGAAGACCAGACCGAGGCCCGGCGTGGGACGTTCCGCGCCGGCGTCCAGCGCGGCGCGCAGGGCGGCTGCCAGCAGCAGTATGCTCACGAGGCCCTGCTGATTGTCCTCCACGCCGCGCCCATAGAGCAGGTCGCCCTCCCGGCGCACGGTCCAGGGGTCGCTCGTCCAGGAGGTCTCCGGCCCGGCGGGCACTACGTCCGTATGGGCGAAGAGCCAGAGGGTCCGCGCTTCCCTGCCGGGCAGATGGGCGATGAGGTTGGGGCGCTCCCCGCAGGACACGCGCGCGTCCGGCGCATTGCACCAGCGCAGCGTGAAGGGGGAGCCCGGACCGCCGAGCAGATCGGCTATCTGGCGGGCCTTGGGCATCTCGCCGTCGCCGCCGTTCTCCGGGCCGAGCGCCCGGAAGGCCGTGAGGCGGCGTTGCAGGGTTTCCACGGTATCGCCCTGCGCGCTCAGATGGTGCAGCAGCGCGTCAAGCAGCGGTTGTGCGGACATGGCAGACTCCGAAAGCATCCCGTCGGGATGAAAAAAAGGAGGCCCGACGGGCCTCCTTGAGAAATAGGGACGCCCCACAGGAGGGACGACACGAGATGCGTACGGCCTAACGACCCTTGGCGGCGCGCTTGGACGCCTTGAGGGGGTTGACCTTGGCGGCGGCAGCCACCTGCACCTTCACGTGGGTGGCAAAGTTGCAGCGTCCGCCCGCCCACTTGCGCTCAGGATTGGGGTAGCTGGAGCAGAAGTTCTGGCCTTCGAACTCCCGCACGCGATCGCAGCCTTCGCACTTTTCCACCACGGGGAGAACGGTGATGCCGTTCACAGCCACACCATCAGCCGTTTTGACGGCATTCTGCAGAGCAGTCATACTTGTACCTCCATAGCGCCGCGGCGCTGGTAATTCTTCGGAATGGGCAACTATAGTAAAAATCCCTGTCCTGTCAAGGGGAATTCCGCAGAGGGCTTCCGCTCAGGCGGCGGGCGGCTCCGGACGTCCGCGCCGCAGCCGCCGCAGGACGGGGGCGAGCACCTCCGGGGCCAGCCGCCGGGCGAGGGCGGCAAAGAGCAGGACGAAGAGGCCGCCGCTCACGGCCAGCAGCAGGAGCGCGTCGGCCAGCGGCGGGAGGGGGCCGCCCAGTCGGGCGGCGCACCAGGCCCCCCAGGGCAGGGATTGCGCCCAGGCCGCCGCCGCGCCCGCGGGCAGGCCGCAGAGCAGCGTCCGCAGGGCCAGACTCCCCAGTCCGGCAAAGGCGCCGCCGCCCCGGCGCCGCCACCAGATGACCATGAGCCAGAGTACATAGGCGCTGACGCTCAGGCTGGAGACGAGACTGACGGCCCAGGCTCCGTGCGGCACGGCCCAGTAATAGTAGCAGGGCAGGGCCAGCACGGTCATGATGGTTCCCGTGACGGCGGGCGTGATGGTGTCGCCGCCGGCATAGAAGGCCCGCACCAGCACCATGTAGACGATCCACAGCGGCGTGGCGGCCAGCATGATCTGGAGGAGCGGCGTGCAGGCCAGCGTTTCCGCCGCGCCGAAGCGTCCGCCCTGAAAGATGACGGTGAGCACCGGCCGGGCGGCCAGCCCCAGCCAGATGGCGGCGGGGATGATGAGGCCGACGCTGGCCCGCAGGGCCGTGGAAAGGGTGCTGTCGAAACGTTCCCGCTCGCCGCTGGTGACCAGCGCCACCAGGAAGGGATAGGACGCCACGGCGGCGGCCTGCCCCATGAGGCCCACCGGGACCTGCGTGATGCGGCGGGCGTAGTTGAGCAGGCTGACGTTGCCGTCGGGCAGCATGGAGCCGAACAGGCGCAGGAACTGCTCGTCCATGAGGATGATGGTCTGGCCCAGCATGAGCGGGAGGGCCGTCAGCAAAAAGCGTCGGAAGAGCGGATGGGCGAGCCGCCACTCCAGATGCAGGCCCTGGGCGCGCGCCACCCGCCAGGGCAGCCAGAAGGCCCCCACGGCCGCGCCGAGGGTCACGCCCACGCAATAGCCGCTCATGCCGCCGAGCTCCCACTGCGGCGGCAGGGCCAGCGCCTGCGCGCACCACGGCAGACAAAGCCCGCCCAGGATGATGCCGCCATTATAGATGAGTGGCGTCAGGGCCGGGACGCGGAACTGCCGCCGCAGGAAGAGCAGGGCCGTCATGCAGGCCCCGCAGAGGAAGAAGACCTGCGCCGGCAGAATGATCCGCATGAAGAAGGCCAGCCGGTCGATCTGCGCCGCGTCGAAGCCGGGCGCGGTGAGGCGGGCAAGGGGTTCGGCCCCCAGCATGCCCGCGCCCGTCGCCAGCAGCGAGGCGAGGAGCATCCAGCAGAAGACGCAGGAAAAGAAGCGCCAGGCGTCCGCCTCGTCCTCGGCGAAGCGCCGGGACAGCAGGGGGAGCATGGTGATGGACATGATCCCCCCGGCCAGCAGGCTGTTGATGATGTCCGGCACCATGAAGGCGGCAAAGTACATGTCCGCCTCGCTGCCCGCGCCGAACTGCCAGGAAATGATCTTGTCGCGCACGAGCCCCATGAGGCGGGAGAGGATGGTGCTGGCGGCCAGCAGCAAGGCCGCCGCGCCCATGCGCTGACTGCCGGAGAGCAGGCCCATCAGCGCTTCCTCCCGCGGCCCTGCCGTTTTTCCTGACGGCGGGCGGGCCGTCCGGGCCTGTGCGGGGCGGCAGGCTTCGCGCCCGGGGCGCGTCCCTGCCGGGAAACGGGCCGCCGTGACGGGCGCTGCCCGTCGGGACGGCCGCGCGCGGCAAGCCTGGCGTCAGCCGGCACGAGGCGGATCTCCAGCCGCCCGGTGTGCACGTCGGCAAGGCGGACCGCCACCGGCCGGCCCAGCGCCCAGATGACGCCGCTGCGTTGCCCCACCAGCGCGTGGCGGCGTTCATCCAGCGAAAACCAGTCGTTGCCCAGATCCTCGACCCGGATCATGCCTTCCACGGGCATGGACTCCAGCTCCACGAAGACGCCGAATTCCGTCACGCCGGAGATCACGCCGTCGAAACGCCGGCCGATGTCGTCGCGCAGGGCGATGCAGGCCAGCCGCCGGGCCATCTCCCGCTCGCATTCCATGGCTTCGCGTTCCCGGCGGTTGAGCTGATCCGCCACCCGCAGCAGCTTTTGCCCGCCGGGCACGCTGCCCGTGCCGCAACCCAGCTTCTGCCGGAGCGCCCGATGCACCAGCAGGTCCGCATACCGGCGGATGGGCGAGGTGAAGTGACAATAGGCCGGGGAGGCCAGACCGAAATGGCCCTCGTTCCACGGTTGATAGCGGGCCTGCGGCATGGCTCGCAGGCAGAGGCGGTTGATGAGGAATTCCTGTTCCGTCTCCCGCACGCCGTTCAGGATGCCCTGCAGGGCGGCCGCGTCCGGCCGCGGCGGCAGCAGCTCCGGCGCGATGGCCTTCAGGGAGTCGAACAGCGCTTCCAGCCGTTCGGCGTCGGGCCGGGGATGCACGCGGTAAAGGAAGGGCGTCGCCGCCTCCTGCGGCGACGTGCCGCCGAGGAAGCGCGCCACGGCCTCATTGGCCGCCAGCATGCATTCCTCGATGAGCCGGTGAGCGGTCAGGCGTTCGCGCCGTCCGATGCCGGCCAGACGCCCGTCCGGCGTCAGTTCGTACCGCGCTTCCGGCAGGTCGAAATCCAGACTGCCGCGCGAGGTGCGCGCGGCATGCAGGGCCTCGTACAGCCGGAAGGCCTCTTCCAGCATGGCAAAGATCTCGTCGCCGCGCGGCCGGGCCGTCAGGCGGGCGCAGGCGTCAGGCTCCCGGCGCACGAGGGCGGCTTCCGTCTCCTCGTAGGTGAGGCGGGCCGCCGAGCGCATGACCGCCGGGAAGAAACGCGCGCTCACCGGCAGGCCCCGCCGGTTGAAGCGCACTTCCGCCGTCAGGCAAAGGCGGTTGGCATCGGGATTGAGGCTGCACAGGCCGTTGCTCAGGGCCGGGGGCAGCATGGGCTCCACCGAGGCGGGGAAATACCAGGAATTGCCGCGCGCCAGCGCTTCCGTATCCAGCGCCGTGCGCGGGCGCACATAATGGCTCACGTCGGCGATGGCCACGCGCAGCAGCCAGCCGTCGGGCAGGGCCTCCACGCCGATGGCGTCGTCGAAGTCGCGGGCGTCGGCCCCGTCGATGGTCACCAGTACCAGCGGGCGCAGGTCCTCGCGACCGGCCATGTCCTCGGCCGAGGGTTCGGCGGGCAGGGCCTGGGCCTCGGCTTCGGCGCGCGGGGGAAAGGCCAGCGGCACCTGATGATTGAGTTTGACCAGATTTTCCTGCACGGCCACACTGTCCTCATGGCCGATGACCTCCAGCAGGCGGGCCTGCCAGAGATCGGACGCCAGACGGCGTTCCGGTTCGAGCAGGACGAGCGCCCCGCGTGGCGGCGGCGTGTCCAGCGCCGGGGACATGTCCACGCTGAAGGACACATCCAGCCGGCTGTCCGCCGCCCGGCAGTGCAGGCGGCCACCCGCCCGGTCCAGCACATGGGCCGGCAGCTGGCGGCAGCCGCGTTCCAGCACTTCCACGATGCGGCCTTCAGGGCTGCGCCCGCGCACCTGCCGCCCTCGCGGGGCCAGCAGCACCCGCACCATGTCCGTGTGCCAGGCTTCCCCGGCCTGCAGGGGATGGATGAAGACATCCGGCCCCGTCACCTGCCCGCGCGCGTCAAGCGGCGTGACGAAGGCGCCCGCGCCGCTGCGCAGGGCCATGTAGCGGCCGCGCACTTCCCGCAGGCTGTCGGCCCGCGACCAGAGCCCGCCGCGCTGGCGTACGGCCTTGCCTTCCCGCGCCAGTCCGTCCAGCGCGGCTTCCAGCTCCTTGCGGGCCCGGCGCGGCAGGCCGAGCACCCGCAGCAGTCCGTCCAGCCGCATGGGGCGCTGCTGGCGGGCAAGGGCGGTCAGGATGCGGCGGGACAGGGCGTGGACAAGTCCGTCGGGCGTATCGCCGTCGGGATCGTCGCCGTTGGGATCGTCGCCGTCCCCGGAGACGACGGGGCGGCGGGGCGGCTCCACGGGGCCGCCGTCTCCCGCTTCGCCATCTTCTTTCTCAGCCAGATCCGCGGCGGTGGGCACGAAGGCGGCGTCTTCCCCGACAGGCGGCCAGCAGGGCCCGGCATCTCCCCCTTCCGGGAACGAGGCTTCGTAGCCGGTAGCGGATGCGGACGGGCGGTCAGACGGAGCGGGGGCGCGGCGTGTGCTCATGGCGAATGTCCTGAAAGGGGGCGCTGCCGGGAGTCCGGCGCGGCAGACGGCAAAAAGGGGAAAAAAGACGCATGGCGGGGACAAGGTCGTTCCTTGCCCCCGCCAGATGGATACGTTCCGTGCGCGGTTTGCCGCGCGAGCCTAAGCTGGAGCGTTTTCCGTTTGGAAGCGCTTTGCGCTCCACCCCAGACAGCCCGTCGTTTGCGGAAAAAAAGCGGTTTTTCCGTTTACTTTTGGCCGGGCGGCGCTGTGCGACCGCCTCGCGTCCAGCCTTTTTTCAAAGGCAAAACGTTCTAGTCGCGGCTGCCGCCAAAGAGGCGCAGCAGCATGAGGAAAAGGTTGATGAAGTCCAGATAAAGGGTCAGCGCGCCGAGGATGGCGCCGCGCCGGATGGCGGGAGCGTCGTTCAGCGGAGCGCCTTCGCCGAACTGGCGCAGCTTCTGGGTGTCATAGGCCGTCAGACCGGTGAAGACGATGACGCCCACGCAGCTGATGACGAAGTCCAGCATGCTGCTGGCCAGGAAGATATTCACGATCGAGGCGATGATGATGCCGATGAGCCCCATGAACAGGAAGCTGCCCATGCCGGTCAGATCCCGCTTGGTGACCGTGCCGTAAATGGACATGGCCAGGAACATGCCCGTGCAGGTCAGGAAGGCATTGGCGATGCTGCCCATGGGATAGACCAGGAAGATGCTGGACAGGGTCAGGCCGTTGAGCAGGGCGTACAGCAAAAAGACGCCCGTGGCCGTGGTCGACGAGAACTTGTGGATGGCGGCGCTGAGCGCGACCACAAGACCGATCTGCGCCACGATGAGCGCGATCATGATGAGGGAATTGCCCAGGATCGCCCAGGCGAGGCTGGGGCTGCTGGCCACGGCATAAGCCGTGACGGCGGTGACGCCGAGACCGATGGTCATCCAGCGGTAGACATGGCCCATGAAGATGCCGCTGACGCTGGCGCTGCTCCGGGCTTTGGAATAAGCATGCACTTCCATCTGTACCTCCGTCAGGGAAGGGAGACCCGCCCCGTATCCAGGATCGAAGAAAAACGTCATGGGGCGAGTGGTTTTCAGTGATGGTATATATAAGACGGGTGACCGGCTTGGCAAGCTCCCTTCACCGCCGCCGCAAAAAAAATTTGGACAGCCGCGCCATGCTCTTGCCAGTCTCCGGCAATTGAGATAAAAGGCAGTGAGAGATTTTTCACGAGGTGGCCTGATGTCCGGTATCAAACGTCTTGTCCTGTGTGTCCTGCTCGGCGTATGCGCTCTCTGTCTGTGCGGCCCTCTGCCGGCGTCGGCGGCGGGAGCGGATCCGGTCGTGAAGCTGGAGACCAATTACGGGGACATCCTGCTGCGTCTGGATGCCCGCAAGGCGCCCATGACGGTCTCCAACTTCGTGCAGTACGTCAAGGCCGGCCAGTATGACGGCACCATCTTTCATCGCGTCATCAAGGATTTCATGATCCAGGGCGGCGGCATGACCCCGGATCTCAAGGAAAAGCCCACGCGCGCCCCGGTGAAGAACGAGGCCTCCAACGGGCTGCAGAACAAAAAGTACACCGTGGCCATGGCGCGCACCAGCGAGCCGCATTCCGCCACGGCCCAGTTCTTCATCAACACCAAGGACAATTCCTTCCTGAACTACCGCAACGCCACGCCTGAAGGCTGGGGCTATGCCGTGTTCGGCAAGGTCATCAAGGGACAGAACGTGGTGGACAAGATCGCCGCTGTCCCTACTGGTTCCCGCGGGTATCATGATGATGTGCCCAATGAGCCCGTCATCATCAAGCGGGCAACCATCGTCGAGTAGCCGCATACGGGCTTGCAGCCCTCCCCCCATCGGTACGCCGATGCTGCATCCCGCGGACGAAGCCGGATTTAAAGTCCGGCTTCGTTTCGTTTTGGGCCCGGAAAACGCAGGCCCCCACCCCTACCCCTCTTCACTATGCTGGAACTGACTCTCCTTCTCAAATATGTCCTGCAGGCAACGGAACTCATGCCCCTGATCCTCCTGCTCACCTATCCGCTGGGCCGGCGCGGCAACGGGCGGCTGGCCATCTGGGGCGTGCGGCGGCTTACCCAGTTGAGCCTGCGCCTCTGCTGGTGCTCCGTTATCCTGCTGATCCTCCACTTTGGCTTCACCCTCTGGCAGATGGACGACATGTCCACCCTGCCGCGCTGGCAATGGCAGCAGACCGCCGCCAGCCTGCTGGCCTGCGGGCTGGCCGTGGTCTTTCTGGCGCTGGTGCAGAAGGCCAACGGCCGTCTGCCCGATTTCCCCCATCTGCGGCCTGATGCGGACTGTTTCTATGACGGGGCGGTCATCCGGCGTCCCATGCTGCTGACCGTGCCGGCCTTGCTCTGTCTGTTCGGCCTCATCCTCATCCAGGGCGGCGTGCTGGCCCCTCCGCCTCAGGGCATGGCCCGCAGCGACCTGTTCCGTCTGGTGCTGAGCGCCAGCCTGGGCACGGCCTTCTCCCATTTGACCGCGGCCGGGGGCGTGGCTCTGCTGGCGCTCTACGCCAATGCCCGTCTCCCGCTGCTGTTGTGCGGGAACTGGGAACGGGCGGTCCGCTGGTGCGCCGTCTGGGCCGTGCTGGGGCTGCTGCCTGCCTGCATCGACCGCTGGAGCGACATTCTCCTGCAGCCGCTGCTTTTCCTGCTCTCGGGACGGCCGCTGGGCAGCCTGATGGAAGACCCCACGGCTCTGGCTACCCTCAATACCGCGCCCGCCGCCGCTATGCTGACCCTGGCCGCCTGCCTCTGGGCCATCCCTCTCTACCGCCCCCAACTGGCCCGCCGCCTCTGGCTGCTGCTCCTGCCGTGGCTCTGCCTGCTCCTGCAGCCGCATGTGCTGCGTGCCTTTGCCCTGTAACGCCTGCCCGCAACATCAATGACGATTGGGGGGAAGGGGAACCCCTCGCTCTGCTGTCGATGTCCGTAAGGCTTCTGCGTCGCCTAACGGACACGGCCCTGCGGGCCGCCATTCGGTCGCGCTCTGCTGTCGATGCCTGTTTGGGGGGAAGGGGACCCCCTCCGCCTGCGCGGGAGGTGTTCCCCTTCCCCCCAAGCCCCCCATCCCTTCCCCAGCGCGCTTTTACCGGGGGAAGAGCCGGGGGAAGAGCAGGGATACGAGGCAACCCCGCCCCAAAGGCAAGCGGAACATGTACAGCTTGTTTGTTTTATCTGTTGAATTTATTTGTAAAACTTGTGTTGATACGCCCTGACGGGCGCGGCCCTGCGGCCGCCATTCGGTCGCGCTCCTTCCCTCAAGCCCCCGTCCCTTCCCCAAATGCGCTTCATGCATGAGGCCGTAAGTCCGGCGCAGCACGCAAGCCGAGGCTGCGGCTGCCTGTCGTCGTAGCCGGAAAAAAGAGAGCCTTTTGCCGTGGAAAAAGGCAAAGCGCGAGGTGGCGGCGTTCGCCTTTCCGCCTCATCACCGGCGGTCGTCCGTAATTTTTTTCGTGTCGGGATATTGACGCACAGCCGGGACGTCTTACCATCTATTGCAGAAACCCACACTGGGGGATGGTTCTATGGCAGTAGAATACAAGGATTATTATAAGCTGCTCGGCGTGGAGCGCAGCGCCTCCGCCGAACAGATTTCACGAGCCTACAAGAAGCTGGCCCGTCAGTATCACCCTGACCTCAATCCGGGCAACAAGCAGGCCGAAGAGAAGTTCAAGGAGATCAACGAGGCCTACGAAGTGCTCAAGGACCCGGAAAAGCGCAAGCTCTATGATCAGCTCGGCCCCAACTGGCAGCACGGCCAGAACTTCCAGGGCGCACCGGGCTTTGAGAACATGCACTTTTCCTTCAACGGGCAGGGCTTCGACGGCGCGGGCTTCTCGGACTTTTTCGAGACCCTTTTCGGCGGCGCGCGTCCCACCCGTGGCGGACGCAACAACGCCGGTTTCGGCGCGGACCCCTTCAGCGGCTTCAGCGCGCGTGCCCGGCGGGGCCGGGACGTGGAGGCCGAGCTTTCCCTGTCGCTGGAAGATGTGGCGCGCGGCGGCAAGCGCAGCGTGACCATACAGACCGGCAGCGGCCCCAAGACCCTTGAGGTCAATGTGCCGGCCGGCATCCGCGAAGGCGCCAAGCTGCGGCTGGCCGGTCAGGGCGAGGCGGCGCCGGGCGGCAGCGCGGGGGATCTTTTCCTGCGTGTGCGCTATCTGCCGCATCCGCTGTTCAAGGTGGACGGGGACAACCTGCAAAGTGACGTCTGGCTGGCCCCGTGGGAGGCGGCGCTCGGCGCGCGCGTCCCCGTGCGGACGCTGGACGGCGAGGTGGAACTCAACATCCCGGCGGGCACGTCCTCCGGCCGTAAGTTCCGCCTGCGGGGCAAGGGGCTCGGCAGCGTCGTTGCCCGGGGGGATCTGCTGGCCCGCGTCATGATCCGCGTGCCGGAGCAGCTCACCGACAACGAGCGCGAACTTTGGAACAAGCTCGCCGAGACATCCGCCTTTTCCGCCCGTCAACAACGTTCGTAAGGGAGGCCGCACATGAGCCTGTTACGTAAAAGCATCACGCTGCCCACGCCGTCCGGCTACATGGTGTGGGAAGAATTCGTGGCCAGCACGGGCATAGACCCGGACCGCCTGCGCGAACTGCTGGCGCTGGGCTGGCTGGATACCGGCAGGAACGCTACGGAGCAGCCCCTGTTCCGGGACGTGGATATCTACCGCGTCCGCAAGCTGGAGCGCATCTGCTGCGATTTTGAACTGCCCGTGCTCGGCGGCACCATCATCGTGGACCTGCTGGAACGTGTGGATCAGCTGGAGCGCCGGGTACGCGACCTGCGCGGACTGGAAGACTAAAACGATTTTTTTCGCCGTCGCGCGGCAGGGCGGACCCCGCGCGCACGGTATGGCAAGGAGGCATTTTTTATGGACATCAACAAATTTACCGACAAGGCCCGCGAGGCCGTCACCGAGGCGCAGAGCATCGCGGCGGGCATGGGCCACCAGGAAACCGACGTCGAACATCTGGCGCTTGCGCTCGTCCGGCAGGAGAACGGCATCGTGCCGCGTATCCTGGAGCAGATGGGCGTGCAGACCCGCGCCTTTGCCGTGGGCATGGAGGAAGCCCTGCGCCGGCGGCCTTCCGTGTCCGGGCCGGGCATGGACGCGTCCAAGATCATGATCACCCAGGGGCTGGGCAAGGTGCTGAGCGATGCCGAAAAAGAATCCCGGCGCATGAAGGACGAATACGTCAGCGTGGATCATCTCTTCCTGGCGCTGACGGACGTCCCGCCGCTGAGCACGCTGGACAACCTGCTCAAGGAATACGGCATCAGCCGCGCCACCTTCGGCAAGGCTATGGAAGAGCTGCGCGGCGGCGCGCGCATCACCAGCGCCAACCCCGAAGATACCTTCGAGGCCCTGAGCAAGTACGCCCGCGACCTCGTGGAAGCCGCGCGCGAAGGCAAGATGGACCCGGTCATCGGCCGTGATGCCGAGATCCGGCGCGTCATCCGCATCCTTTCCCGCCGCACCAAGAACAACCCGGTGCTCATGGGCGAGGCCGGCGTGGGCAAGACCGCCATCGTCGAAGGGCTGGCCTTCCGCATCCTCAAGGGCGACGTGCCCGAGGGGCTGAAGGGCCACAAGCTCTTTGCGCTGGACATGGGCGCGCTCATCGCCGGGGCCAAATACCGCGGCGAATTCGAGGAACGCCTCAAGGCCGTGCTCAATGAAGTGGAGAAGAGCGAAGGCAAGATCATCCTCTTCATCGACGAGCTCCACACCATCGTGGGCGCGGGCAAGACCGACGGCGCCATGGATGCCGGCAACCTGCTCAAGCCCATGCTGGCCCGCGGCGAACTGCATTGCATCGGCGCGACCACGCTGGACGAGTACCGCAAGTACATCGAAAAGGACCCGGCCCTCGAGCGGCGTTTCCAGCCGGTCATCGTGGACGAGCCGACGGTGGAGGACGCCATCTCCATCCTGCGCGGCCTCAAGGAACGCTTCGAGGTGCACCACGGCGTACGCATCAGCGACTCGGCCATCGTGGAGGCCGTGACGCTCTCGCATCGCTACATCACCGACCGCCAGCTGCCGGACAAGGCCATCGACCTCATCGACGAGGCCGCCGCCCTCATCCGCACGGAGATCGACTCGCTGCCCGCCGACCTTGACGAAGTGAACCGCAAGGTCATGCAGCTCGAGATCGAACGCGAGGCCCTGCGCCGCGAAACGGACGAGGCCTCGCGCGAACGCTTGGAAAAGCTGGAAAGCGAACTGGGCGAACTGCGTGTACAGCAGGGCGAACTGCGCAGCCAGTGGGAACGGGAAAAGGGCTCCATCGACGAGGTGCGCCGCATCAAGGGCGAGATCGAGCAGGTCAAGCTGGCCATCGAACAGGCCGAGCGCAGCTATGATCTCAACAAGGCCGCGGAACTCAAGTATTCCACCCTGCTGGAACTCCAGAAAAAGCTGGACGCCGCTTCCGGCGCGCAGGATGCCGGGGCACAGCGTCTGCTCAAGGAAGAGGTGCGCCCCGACGACGTGGCCGAGATCGTGGCCCGCTGGACCGGCATCCCGGTAACGCGCCTCATGGAATCCGAGCGGGAAAAGCTGCTGCGGCTGGCTGACCAGCTCCATGAGCGCGTGGTGGGACAGGATGAAGCCGTCAGCGCCGTGGCCGATGCCGTGCTGCGCGCCCGCGCCGGCCTCGCCGACCCGGCCCGCCCCACCGGCAGCTTCATCTTCCTCGGCCCCACGGGCGTGGGCAAGACCGAGCTTTGCAAGGCCCTGGCCGAAGCCCTTTTCGATACCGAGGACAACATGGTGCGCCTCGATATGAGCGAGTATATGGAAAAGCATTCGGTGTCCCGCCTCATCGGAGCGCCTCCGGGATACGTGGGCTACGACGAAGGCGGCCAGCTCACCGAGGCCGTGCGCCGCAAGCCGTACTCGGTCGTGCTCTTTGACGAGATCGAAAAGGCGCATCCGGACGTCTTCAACACGCTCCTCCAGCTGCTGGACGACGGCCGCCTGACCGACAGCCAGGGCCGCACCGTGGACTTCCGCAACTGCATCGTGATCATGACCTCCAACATCGGCTCCATGCACCTGCTGGACGGCATCAACGAGGACGGTACGCTCAAGCCCGGCGCGCGCGACAAGGTTATGGAAGATCTGCGCCACCACTTCCGGCCGGAATTCCTCAACCGCGTGGACGAGACCGTGGTCTTCCTGCCGCTGCGCCGCGATCAGGTGGGACGCATCGTCGATCTCCAGATCGACCGCCTGCGTCGCCGTCTGGAAGAACGCAAGATCACGCTCGACCTCAGCGACGAGGCCCGCGACTTCATCGCCGACGCCGCCTATGACCCCGTCTACGGCGCGCGCCCGCTCAAGCGCTATGTGCAGCACCACGTGGAAACGCCCCTCGCCCGCAAGCTCGTGGGCGGCGAGTTCCGCGACGGCCAGCACCTGCGCCTGACCGTCAACGCCGACGGCGAACTCGACTTCAGCGAAGTCGTCAACCTCGGTAAGTAGATGAATGCGCTTGTGGGGGGAAGGGCCCCTTTGTGAACAAAGGGTCGCCTTCCCCCCACGCCCCCCCATCCCTCTAAAAACTTTGCTTGCTCAGATGTGGGGCGTCGTGGCGTTGGAAGGCGTCGCCTGATCACGAGCCAGCCAGGCTCTGCACGAACAGACCGGACGGTTTTCGCTGTCCGGCCTTTTTTTTCATGCCGCCGGGGGACGCGGCAGGCGGGCGACGTCTTGCCGGGCTGCGTCGCCATGAGCGTTTCACCTTTGAAAAAAGTGAAACGCGAGGCGGCGGCACAGCGCCGCCCGGCCCAAAGTGAGCGGAAAAACCGCGTTTTTTCCGCGAAACGACAGGCCGTATGGTTTGAAACGCAACGCGTTTCAAACTGGAAATGCTCATGTGTTGACCCGAACAAAAGTTTTGGGAAGGATGAGGGGGAGCGCGAGGGGGAGAGAGAGAACCGTTTTTCAAAACGGTTTCCCTCTCCCCCTCGTATATCCGTTGCTTTCCCTAATCCTACACGAATTCGGAGGTATCGGGTTGGGGCGTCTTGTCGGTCACGCTGCCGATGTACATGTGAATAAATTTTATACTGATAATTTATTGATATATTTTATGAAAAAATAAATTTTCAAAAAAATACCCCGGCAAATACCCCCAAAGAAAAAGGATATTGCCGGGCGTTATTGTGCTTCTCTGGACAGTGCTTTCAGGACAGCAGACATAAAAATCCGGCGCTCACGGAGACCGCCAGCGCCGGATTGTGTTTTTTACCGTTCGGAGTTTTCAGGCCTCCCGTTCTCGGACTGTACTACCGACGTTCATAATTGTCCGCCTTACCTTGCTTTTTCCCCACCCTTCCGGCATATTGTCTTACAGGTGTTCGTAACACCTTTACCCTAGGCGGACCCGCCGCCGACACATGCGGGGTTGTTCTTGCTTCGGCAAGTGCAACCGCCTCTCTGCGTACGCTGTCGGGAGTGCGGGTAATGAAAGCAGATGTGATAATTAGAAGAAAAATATATGAATTTATTTTATTCTCACAGCATATGCGGCAGGGGGGATTTGTGATTGAAAATTATAAGACTCCAACAAAAAAGGAGAGAATATAATGTCACGAAAGCCTGTTGCACGAGTGGGAGATGCAGGAAGCCATGGCGGTGTAATCACCAATGGAGCAAGCACAATATTTGTTAATGATAGGCCAGTGGCAAGAGTGGGAGATATTTATGACTGTCCGAAGCATGGGCCTAACCCTATAGTCACCGGAGCCAAATCCGTTTTCGGTATGGGGCAGCTCGTGGCGCATGTGGGGTCAAAAACAGCATGTGGCGCTACCATTACATCAGGGTCTCCGGATACGTTTGTTGATGATGATGGAAGCGACAGCACTCCCCTTGGATTTGAGCAGACATGGCACCCCTATGACGAGCAAGTTCAAATTGTTGATGAGAAAACTGGGGAACCGCTCTCCTTCTATCCATTTTATATTGAAGTATCAGACGGGCAAATTGTTTCTGGCGAGACAGATGAAAAGGGGTATACTCCCCGGATTCAGACAGACCGTGCAGAGCGTTTAGAAATTTGGACAATGGAGATAGCACAACCGTAAAGCACCAAGATTACAGGCATGGAAGAAGATGTATATTTCGTAACGGAAAAAAGATAGGTGAAACAAAAGCAAAAGGGCATATTGATGAAAACGCGTTAAGTAAAATGTAATTGGAGGTTTAATGAAAATATTATCTATTTCAATCAAGATAATCCTATTTTTATTTGTAGTCACTGCTGCATACAATTTATTATTTTCAATAATCAAAATATATAATATTGAATGGTATTCTTTATATTTTGAAAATGATGTCATAGGATTGTTCATGGGAAGTTTTTTTTGGCTATAGGCTAACGCGCTTCGCGCGGCCATGAAAAAGGCAATCAGCTTGGGGGCGTCTTGCGGATCCGCTGCAACCTGGACGCAAAGAGCGTAGCAGCGAGACACACCCCGCCGCCCGCTCAGATTTGACGCCATGAGGGAATTTGCCTACGGCCATCTTCGGGATTGCAGTCATGACAGTGTCAAAAATCAGGAGGCATTACCGACATGAAAAAGGAAAAAAAGCCGTGTAGAGCCAAAGCAGAAAACATACGCGGAAAAATCATGATGCTTGGAATGATATGTCTTTTTTCAGCTTTTTTCCTGACAGGGTGCTCGACGCTCATACACAAATTGTAAGGGCTTGCCGTGAAACGGAAAAAATCCGTAGATATGTTTCAGGTCTGGAAAGGGAGAAGGAACATGAACGGCAGTCTGACGCCGTGGACCAGGCGCTGCCCCAAGCCCCCCAGAGGAGTCTGGACAGAGGAACAGGAAGAGCTTATAAAAAGGGCAGGGTGTGTCATACCCTGCCCCGTGGGGCACGTCCCCCGCGAATAAGCGTTTCGCAGTGTTAGCGCCCCGGTAGAGTTCGCACCTCTACCGGGGCGCGGCTGTTAGAGGTTCATCAGGTGAGCCGCCAACGCCGCGAGAAGGCTAGCCAGAAATCCGGCCAGCACATCCCGGAGGAAGTGCTTCATGGGGTTACCCTCCTTTCGGAGGACGGCCCCGGAGAAAGTCTACAAGTCATTTCATAATTCTGGAAAAATTATGAATTTCAGTTAAGGTCAAAGAATGAGTAAAGCCGAAATGTTAA
>NZ_CALUWS010000030.1 GCF_944324525.1 uncultured Desulfovibrio sp. | reverse complement strand
TGGGGGGAAGGGGAACCCCTCCAGCGCTGGCGGAGGGGTTCCCCTTCCCCCCAGAAAAAATATCCTCCCCCCATAAAATCAACACAACAGAATAAATCTGCCGCATTGAAGAAGGAAAGACAAGGGGCGGGGGCGGGGGTGGGGGTATTTTTTGCTTGGCGGGGGCATTGCCGGCGGCTATGCTGGGGCTGTGCAGGAGAACCGCCATGCCGACATCCTCCGTCCAGCCATCTGTTGTTGGTGCAGATACGCCGCTTTTGTCCGCCGTTGATTTTCCGGCCCGCATCCCAGAGCATTCCCCGGCCCTCATGGCTGTTGCCTCGGGCGGCACGCCGCTGCAGGTGGACGACTATCTGTTTTTCCATGCCGGGGAGCGGCTTATCGGCATCGGGTATGCGCTGACGGGGGGAACATCTCCGGCGGCTTTTGAGGCGGCCTTCCGGGAGGCGAAACGCCGCACCGGGGCACGGATATTCCATCTCATGTCGCCGCGCCTGCCTGCGTCGTTGCGCGGGCATACGACGGAAACGGACCGGTATTATGTGCTGTCGGCGCAGGCCCCCGTGCCTGCGCGGCTGCGTGCGCCGCTGGCACGGGCTCGGGCGGCATTGCGGCTGGAAGACGGACGAGAGTTCACGCCCGCGCATCGCCGCCTGTGGGGGGAATTCCTGGGGCGCGCGTCCCTGCCGCCGTCGGTGCGCGCGCTGTACGGCCGGGTGGAGGACCTGCTGCGGGACGAGCGCTGCCGCGTCCACCTGCTCAATGCCTTTGACGCCGACGGACACCTGGCCGCCTGCCTGGTCATGGACGAGGCCCCGGCGCATTTCGACACCTACCTGCTGGGCGCGCATTCGCGAGAACACGCGACGCCCTACGCCACGGACGCGCTCTTTGCGCTCATGCTGGAACGGGCGCGGCGGCGGGGCAAGCGTTTCATCCATCTGGGACTGGGCGTCAATGCGGGCATCAGCCGTTTCAAGCGCAAATGGGGCGGACGCCCCGCCCTGCGCTACATTCGCGCTGACTGGGAAGAACCCAAGAGGGACGAAGCTTTCCTGCTGGCGTTGCTGGAGAGCATGCATACCGATCCTGACGCCGCCTGGCGCGAGGCCCAGCGCGAGATGGAGCACGCGCAGGTGCAGCGTCCCTTCCGCATGCTCTGGAAAGTGGAAAAGAACGGCCGCACGTCCTGGCTGGGCGGCACGGCCCACTTTTTCCCCTACTCCTTTGAAAGCGCGTTCAAGCGCCTGTTCCGGGAGGTGGACACCGTCCTCTTTGAAGGCCATCTGGACGAGGACAGCCTTGAGACGGTCGCCCGGGCGGGCAAGCGTCCGCCCGCGCCCGAGGCCTGCCTCTACGACCTGCTGACCCCGGTGGAGCGGGCCGCGCTGGCGCGTGTGGTACGCGGGCCGGAGGGGCCGTTCTGGCGCGCCCTCAACATGGAAGCGGCGGACAAGGCCGATGTGGACTGGTTCCTGCGCCGGACACGCCCGTGGTACGCCTTCTTTTCCCTCTGGTGCGCTTATCTGGAACGGCGCGGCTGGCGGTATTCCGTGGATCTGGAAGCCTGGCGCACGGCCCACGACATGGGCAGGCGCGTGCTGGCCATGGAAGACCTCTCCGAGCAGATCGCCGCGCTGGAGAGCGTGCCCCCCGCGCGGGCCGTGGCGCATTTTCGCACTTGCGGGCAATGGGCCGCCTACCTGCGGGCCAATGTCCGCACCTATTTGAGCGGGGACCTTATCGGCATGATGGGCACCAGCACGGAGTTCCCCACCCGCACGGGGCAAGTGATCGCGGAACGGGATCAGCGTTTCCGCGAGCGCATGCGTCCCTATCTGGAACGCGGCGGCTGTTGCGCGCTGGTGGGTTCGGCCCATTTGCTCAATCTGCGGCACATGCTGCGCGAGGACGGCTTTACCGTCACTCCCGCGGGCCGGGGTCTGTTCTTCCGGCTGCGGCGGAAACTGCGCGGCCCCCGGGAGGGTGACGATGACTGACGGCCACGAGATGTCTGACGGCGACTGGCGCGACTTCAGCCTTGGGGCGCTCGTCCCCGAGCAGCTCGTCCACTATGTGCGCGGCATGAGCGGCATGCGCCCCCTGCGCGTAGGCTCCTGCCTCGGCTGGCGGCAGGATGACCGCCTTGTGCTGACCGCCTTCCCGCTCACGGAACCGCCCTTCGGCCCGGCGGAGCGCCAATCCATCGAGGAAGCCGCCGTCCTCGCCGCCTCCCTGCCCTGGGTACGTCATCTGGTGATGCTGGCCCCCTTCCGGCCCCGCTGCGTTCCCCCCTCGGCCCATTGTCATGAAGACGCCTGCTGGAGCGTGCCTCTGCCCGTGCCCACGCCCGGCGGCAAGCTCGGCAATCAGATACGCCGCGCCCTGCGGGAGATCCGCATCGACCAGCACGGCGGCGAAGGCTGGACAGGCGAGCACGAGGACCTCGTGCTGGAGGCCGGCCGCCGCCTGCAAAGCCAGCCCGGCGAGCGCGCCCTTTCCGGCGCTTCCGCCCTGCTCTTTACCCGCATCGGGCACTATTTGCGCGTGGCAGGCCCGGCGGCCCGCTGCTACTCGGCCCGACGCCTGTCCGACGGCAGCCTCTGCGCGCTGGCCGTGGCCGACCATGCCGCCTACGCCACCGCCTTCTACCTCTTCGCCTTCCGCAGCTCCGACGCGCCCCCCGGCACAGCGGACGCCCTCCTCCTCGCTCTGCTGGAAGAAGCCGCCCGGCGCGGGCAACGCCGCTGCAATCTGGGGCTGGGCATCCACGACGGCATCCGCTTCTTCAAACGCAAATGGCAGGCAGAGCCCTGGCTGCCGTATGTCGAATGCGCCTGGGACATCGCCGCCCCCAGCCGACCTTCCCTGCTGGCGCGCCTGCTCACCCGCCTGCGCGGCGATCGACAGGAAGCGTGAACGCTGGGCGTTGTCAGACTGGGGGGAAGGGGAACCCCTCAGCTCGCGCGTGAGGGGTTCCCCTTCCCCCCAGTCCCCCCATCCCTTCCCCAGCGCGCTTTATTCAGGAGGATGCAAGGGCAAGGCGGCCCGTAAGCCGTCCCTTCGGCTGCAGGTCCCCCGGCGGAATGGAGGAAGATAGAGTCCGAGACGGCGGCACAGCGTTTCAAACGGAAAATGCTCACGGGCAAGGCGGCCCGCAAGTCATCCTTTCGGCTGGCGGTCTCCCGGCGGGATGGAAAAGGGGTTGGGAAAAGTACGAGGGACGAAAACTATCTTCATGGAGGCGATGGACCATGCCGCGGACAGACAGGGAAAAACGCACGCAAGCCCCCGACCCGCTGGCCGAAACCGCCCGGCGGCGTCCGGGCTGGTGGGGACGGCTGCGGGAGCGCTGGACGGACGACCGTCCGCTGCAGCACATACAGGTGGAAGTGACCTCCCATTGTCCGGGGGCCTGCTGTTACTGTCCGCGTGCCATCCATGCCGGCACCTGGCGGGCGCGGCACATGGCCGACAGCACCTTTGCGGCGCTCTGGCCGCTCATGCGCCGCAGCCGCCGCATACACTTGCAGGGCTGGGGGGAGCCGCTCCTGCATCCGCGCTTCCTTGACTATGTGGCGCTGGCACGGGATGCGGGCTGCGCCGTTTCCAGCACCACCTGCGGCCTCCGCATGGATGAGGCGCTGGCCGAGGGCATCGTGCGCAGCGGCATGGACATCCTCGCCTTTTCGCTTGCCGGTACGGACGAGGCGGGCAATGCGGCCCGACGGCATGTGCCCTTTGCCCGCGTGGAACAGGCCGTGGCCTGTCTGCAGACGGTCAGACGACGCCTGCGCCGGGACGGCCCGCGCGTGCATCTGGCTTACCTGCTGCTGGCGGGCAATGAGGAGAGCGCCCGCCGCCTGCCCGAACTCATGCGGGAGTGGGACGTGCCCGTCTGTGTGGTCAGCACATTGGACATGCCCGTGCTGCCGGAACACCGCCGGCTTGCCTTTGCGCCGGAGGAGACCGAAAAGATCGCCGCCGCCCGCGCCCTGCTGGAAGAGATCGCCGTCCGCGCCGCCGCCGACGGCCGCCGCATCCGCTACGGCCTGCCGCAGGCCCGCCCCATCCACGCCTGCCGCGAGGCCATCGACAAAAGTTGTTATGTGGATGCCGACGGCTGCATCTCCCCCTGCATCTACGTCAATGTGCCCTGCGCCCAGCCCTCGGCCACGGCGTCCCCGTGGGTCTTCGGCCGACTCCCGCACGACGACGCGCTGGACGTCTGGCAACGGCCGGAGTTTGCCGACTTTCGCGGCGACTTGAGCCACGACGCCCCCCCGCCCCCCTGCCTTCGCTGTCCCAAACGCTACGAAAGCTTTGTCTGAACCGCACAGCGCAACGGCAGGGCACGGAACGTCCGCCGTCTCTCCTCCCTACCCCAGAGCGGT
The DNA here is from genome assembly GCF_944324525.1 of uncultured Desulfovibrio sp. Taxonomy (GTDB): domain Bacteria; phylum Desulfobacterota; class Desulfovibrionia; order Desulfovibrionales; family Desulfovibrionaceae; genus Desulfovibrio. The sequence continues at coordinate 29,963 of NZ_CALUWS010000030.1, read as the reverse complement.
GGACAGGGTACACGACATGCGACAGTGACGCCCGGCCGCCAAGGGGACATTTTCCCTGGATGGTCAACGGCCCTGCCGTCCATTGCGCCGAATCAGCAACGGAAAGCCGTTTCTCCCGGCTCCACATCAAGGGACGATGTGCCGCTACGGCGACAAATACGCTCACGGCATGACATCTGTCCTGTCTTTTTTCGTTGCACTGTGCACGCCGTTTTATTGCGCCGAATCAATAGGAGGAAAGCCGTTTTTCCCGCCTTGCAGCAAAAGAGGATTTGCGCTTGCGGAGCGGGGGCGACGATTCCGCCTTGTTGACGCAAGCGGGGCAGGGCGCGGAGGAGATCGCCGCCCCGAATGGGAAGGGACGCCTTGCGTGCCGCCCTGCCCTTGCATCCTCCTAAATAAAAGCGCGCTGGGGAAGGGATGGGGGGCTTGGGGGGAAGGGGAACACCTCCCGCGCAGGCGGAGGGGTTCCCCTTCCCCCCAGATACCCCGATGCCCGCAACACCGTAGGCGTTACGGGCATCGACGGCAACACGCGTCAGGCGGTGTGCGTCATTTCCCGGCGGTAGTCGTCGGTGAGCAGGGCAAGCAGTTTGAGCAGGAGGAAGAGCATGAACAGGGGGATGAGGACGGTGGTCAGCAGAAAGATGCAAAAGACGTGGAACAGCCTGTCGGTCATGCGGTCGGCATAGTCCAGCATATCGGCGGCCGTTTGCCGGACATCCAGCATGTCGGCGGCTTCTTTGAGCCGATCGAGCAGGCTTTGGTCTTCGGGCACGCTTTCGGCAAATTCCTTGCCGAGCGCGTCGAGGCGTTTTTCTTCGCCGGCGTTCTCGTCCATTTGACGGGCGTATTCGGCGTCAAGATAGGCGCTTTCCACATAACCGGCGGCAAGGGCCACGGCGGGGAAAAAGCACCAGAGCAGCACGGCCAGCCGGGCGAGGAAGCGCGCGACGGGGGCCAGTTGCGGCAGGCGGCCGCCCGTCAGATGCCGAAGCAGCGACAGCACCAGCGCCAGCGGCAGCAGGAGCTTGAAACAGAGCCAGGAGATCAGGCCGATGCTCAGCTTTTCCACCAGCATGAGGCCCATGACGCTAAAGAGCGCGGCGCTCACTCGTTCGATGGCCTCATTGGCCGCGGCCAGCAGTTCGCCCGGCGCGAAGGTCAGCCCCACGCCTATGGGCGTGACGGAGATCTCCGCCCGCTGGATCATGGATATGGTCTTGTCCACCACCTTGGCGGAGACGTACGCCGCCGTGGCGCGTTCCAGCGTGCGGCCGCAGTAGTCCGCGGCGAGCTGTTCCGCCGCGCCGATGACCGGCACTCCGGCATTGGCCCCCTCGCCCATGCGCAGGGGGAGGAGCAGCAACGCCACGAGCAGCGCGATCTTCAGCCAGACTGCGGGGGAGATGCGTTTCATACGTTCCTCGTGAAAAAATGATGGAGGCAAAGCCTCGATGCGCGGCAAGCCGGGGCGCTTTCCCCACAGCTCACCGCATCCTGTTGGTATATCCCCTCCCCTTGAAAGTCCAGCCACGGCATGGGCGTGCGGCGGACAGGCGGCAAAATGGCGTTCGACGCCGGGGAGCGCGGCATGCCGGCACGCCTGGCGGATTTCCGCTTGCCCGCGCCTGCCGCTTGTGTCATTGGGGAACAAAAAATATCGACGGACGCATTCGCCGCCTGTCAAGAAGCCTCTCCATGTCCTCTCAACCCAGAAGACCCAGTTTCCCCTTTGCTCTTGTCTCACTGCTGCTCATCATCGGCCTCATCGCCGGGGCATCATCTTCTTCAAACTGCAGCTCCCGCTGCTCATGCTCAGCGGCTGGGTGATCTGCGCCATACTCGGCAAGCTGCTCGGCTACAGCTACGAGGAACTGGAGCTCGGCGCGTTCGAGCTTATCCAGAAGGCCATGGGGGCCTGTCTCATCCTGGTCTGCGTGGGGGCGCTCATCGGCGCGTGGATCTCGTCCGGCACGGTGCCCATCATGATCTACGCCGGCCTGAAGATCATCTCGCCCAGCATCTTTCTGATGACGAGCCTCATCGTCTGCTCCCTGACTTCCATCTTTACCGGCACGTCCTGGGGCACCATCGGCACGGTGGGCGTGGCCCTCATGGGCATCGGCGCGGGGCTGGGCTTCGATCCCGGCCTTACGGCGGCCACCATCATTTGCGGCGCCTTCTTCGGGGACAAGATGTCGCCCCTTTCCGACACCACCAACATGGCCGCCGCCGTCTGCGGCACGCCCCTTTTCCGTCACATCCGGCACATGTGGTTCACCATCACCCCGGCCTATGTCATCACCTTCTGCATCTATCTCTTCCTCGGCTTCCGGCAGACGAACGACGCCATGTCCCCGGAACAGATCGACCTCATCCTGAACGGCCTCTCCCATCACTTCAATCTCGGCATCGGCGCGGTGCTGCCCATGATCCTGGTGCTGGTCATGCTGCTCAGGCGTTGCAGCCCCATCCTCGCCATCACCAGCGGCGCGCTCTGTGGGGTGGCCGTGGCGGTGATCTGCAACGGCATGGACGTTTCCGTCGCCTTCAACAGCATGTGGAAGGGCTTCCATGCGGACTTCGGGGATTCGCCCATGCTGGACAAGCTGCTCAACCGCGGCGGCGTCACCAGCATGCTCAACATCATGTGTCTTGTGGTGCTGGCCTGCGGCCTGGGCGGCATGCTGCGGCGCATGGGCGTCATCGACGTGGCGCTGGAACCGCTGGCCCGCCGTGCCAACAACGGCTTCCGGCTGGTGGTCTCCACGCTGATCGTGGGGTACGGCACCCTCATGATCACGGCGGCCATCTATTTCAGCATCGTCATGACCGGCACGCTCATGGCTCCGGTGTTTCGGCGGCACGGTTTCCGCGCGGAGAACTGTTCCCGCGTGGTGGAGGACGCCAGCACCCTCGGCGGCCCGCTGGTGCCCTGGGCCAACAACGCCCTGTACCCCATGGCGACCCTTGGCGTGGCCTATCTGGACTACATCCCCTACGTCTATCTGCTCTTCCTGACGCCGTGTTTCTCCATCCTCTACGCCATCTTCAACATCACCATGACGCGCCTGTCGCCTGAAGAGCAGGGACAGGTAAGCCTCCTGAAACAAAAGGCCTGATCCGTGGCCCGACAGGGGGGACGTCCCGTCCCCCCACCGGGCATGATCCCGCGAAGGCCGCCGCACGCGGCCCGCTCCACAATGCTTCATCCTTTCCGGGAGAGACCCATGAACATCGCCATCATCCGCCATGCGGACATCTATGCTCCCGCGCCTCGCGGCCTGGGCAACATCCTCATCATCAACGACAAGATCGCCGCCATGGGCCCGCAGGTGGAGCTGCCCCCCTGGGCGGCCGATGCCGCCGAACCGGTGGAAGTGGACGCCGGCGGCCGCGTCGTCACGCCGGGCCTCATGGACGGACATGTCCACATCACGGGCGGCGGCGGCGAGGCGGGCTTCCATACGCAGGTGCCGCCCCTGCCGCTCTCCGTGCCGGTGACGGGCGGCGTCACCACCATCGGCGGCCTGCTGGGCACGGACGGCATCACCCGCCATGTGGACAACGTGCTGGCCAAGGCCTGCTCGCTGGAGGAGGAAGGCCTTTCCACCTTCATCATGACCGGCGGCTACCCCCTGCCCTCTCCCACCCTCACCGGCAGCGTGCAGCGGGACTTTGCCTGCGTCCACAAGGTCAGAGGGGCCAAGGTGGCCATCGCCGATCATCGCGTGGCCCCGGTGAGCGCGCAACAGCTCGCCGCCCTGGCCACGGACGCCCGCGTGGGCGGCATGCTGCGCGGCATCGTGGGGATGCTGATCATCCATATCGGCGCGGCCCCGGAAGGACTGGCCCGTATCTTCGAGGTGCTGGAGCAGTGCCCCTACCTGGCCCGCCATCTGGTGGCCACCCACATCAACCGCTCGCAGACCGCTTTCGAGCAGGCCGAGGAGCTGGCCCGGCGCGGCGGCTTCATGGACATCTCCTCCGGGCTCAACGCGCATACCCTCGGGCCGGACTGCCTCAAGCCCGCCACGGCCATCGCCCGCGCCCTGCGCGATCAGGTCCCGGCGGAGCATATCCTCATGAGCTCGGACGGCTACGGCAGCGCCGCCCGTTATGACGATCAGGGACATGTGGAAGGACTCGTGGCCTCCGACCTGCATACGCTGGCCGCCGAATTCCGCGACCTTGTGCTGGAAGAAAGGATACCGCTGCCCACGGCCCTGCTGCCGGTGACGCGCAACGTGGCCCGTGCCTACTCGCTGCATCCCGCCAAGGGCGAACTGGCCCCCGGCAGCGATGCGGATATCCTCGTCTGGAGCGAAGACCTGCGGCCGCAGACCCTCTTTGCCCGCGGCCGCCTTATGCTGCGGGACGGCAAGGCGCTGGTGCGCGGCACCTTTGAGGATTAAGGGCAGTTCCCGCTACGCGCAGGCTGCTGTCGGTGCCCGTAACGCCGCGAGCGTTACGGGCACTCTACATCCGAGGGGAAAGGAAACATCCTGGCTCTGCTGACGATGCCCGTAAGGCTCCTGCATCGCCTAACGGGCACGGCCCTGCGGGCCGTCCCTTGGATCGCTGCTCGCGGCAAAAGGGGGCCTTCCCCCAAACTCCCTCATCTTCCCCCAAACCCGCTAGCTGCGTAAGGGGAATCGGAAACGAAACGCCCGGAGCATCTTGCCTGTAAAAAGGCAGAACGCGAGGCGGCGGCGCTGCGCCGCCTCGCTTTTGCCTTTTTCACGGCAAAGCGCTGTTGCGCCGGGAGGCCCGTCACAGGCGGGACAGACCTCCCGGTCCTTTCTGTCGTTGCCGCGACGCTGACGGCGTGCCCCGTGGGGGCTGTCCGCTTCAGCGGATACGCGCGGGCGGGCGCGGGAGAGCGCCGCGTTCGCGGCTCCCCCTCACGGCATCGACAGGCTGTATGCCGCCATCACGGCGGCAGGAAGCTCCGGCATCATGGCCCCCGGTGTCCCGGCGGCTAGCCCCGGTTCCACCAGTAGGCCGTGGAGAATATGGAGGAAAAACCGTCCCAGTTGTAGATGGTGGAATGGAGGTCCTCAAAACGCAACGATCCGCCGCCCGGCGCGACCATGCCGCTCACGGCCTCGTTCCAGGCATCGACAGCCCCACGCTTGCCCGCATCGTCGCCCGGCTCGTCAAAACGGATGACCGAGCCCCCACCGCTCACCGAGCCGCTGGACAGCGTTTCGATAAGGAAGAGGTTGTTGCCCTTGCCGCCGGTGATGGAGACATTTCCGGAAACGCTCATGGCAAACAGCAGATTGTTGCCGTCCCCGAAGCGTACCGAGGCGTTGTCGAAGACAGAACCCGCGACGGCGATATTATTGCCGTCCCCGAAGTCCGCCGAGGCGTCGTCCAGCAGCTGATAGGCAATGAACATATTGTTGCCGTTGCCGAAGCCCACGGAGGATCGTTCCTCCATCTCGTAGATCCGCATGGCGTTGCTCCCGTTGCCGAAGCGGATGCCGGACGAGCCCAGGCTTTCGTACATCTGCATGGTGTTGGAGCCGTCCCCGAAGTTCATGGAGGCGCTGCCGCTGCTCCCGTAAGCGTTGACGCTGTTGTTGCCGTTGCCCAGCGTAAAGGAAGATTGCGACCGCAGTTCGTAGATGTTCACCGTATTGTCGCCGTTGCCCGCCGTCAGCGCGGCGTCGTTTTCCAGCTCGTAGACGTCGATGCGGTTGCTGCCGTCGCCCAGCGTCACGGACGACGTCCCGTAGATGCCGTAGATGTCCACCTTGTTGTTGCCGCCGCCAAGCTCCAGACGGGCGCTCCCCTTGAGCGACTCCACCCCCACGGTATTGCCGCCGTCGCCCAGCGTCACGGACGACGTGTCGTAAAGGCCGTACACGTCCAGCCGGTTGCTGCCGTCGCCAAGCCGGATCCGCGCGCCGCCGCTGACGTTGTGGATGCTCACGTCATTATTGCCGTTGCCGCCGTCCAGCCTGCCGCCGGACATCTGCGCCACATCCACACGATTGTTTCCCTCGCCCAGATCCAGCGTGGCATTGGAGAGCGTCCCCCTGGCGATCACCGTGTCGTTGCCGTCGCCGCCGTTCACGGTCACATCGGACACGTCGCCGCTGAAAACGACGGTGTCGTCTCCGCTGCCGCCATTGATCACCGTGCCGCTGCCGTAGGCAAATATGAGATTATCGCCGTCGCCCGTATCCACCGTGCCGCCGCTCAGATTGACATATACCGTCTCCGCCCCGGCATCCGCATCTTCCAGCAGGCCGCTGAAACGGTTTTTCGAGCCGTCCGCGCCGTACACGTCGGCCACATTGTTGACGGCGTCATACACGGCGTAGCCGTCGCCGTAGCGGCGAACGCTGACATCCCCCTGAAAATCAAAGGAAAATGAGGAGCCTGATCCGCCCGTGAACGTCATCGTATACGTGGGCGTCTCACCCTGGATGATGTCCTGCCGCCGCCCCACCGTCACCAGCGTCCCGTCCGACAGTGACGACGAAAGCTTGTCCCCCAGCTGATAGCCGAGCGCGGCCGTCACCGTCGATGCCGCCTGCGGCGACAAAGTCACCACGTCGCCGCCCGGCATAGCGGCGGGCTGCTGGGCGGACTGTTCCGCCGACATGTTCTCAAGCTGACGCATGGCGCCGGCAACCAGTGAGGAAGAAAGAGAAGACGCGGGATCGATGCTGTTCATCGGTGGACTCCTGGGGAGGAAATAAGGAGCGATACCTGCATACGCCTGCCGGGACTGCTCTCCGGCACGGCGCTTCGTCCAATACTGCCTCTCTTTTCGACCATTCGGAAAAAAAGATTACCTTAAGACAGCCCGGTAGGGCCGTGCCTGTGAGGCGACGAAGGAGCCTTACAGGCATCGACAGCAGCGCCAGGGGGTCCCCCACCCCCAGATACCCCGATGCCCGCAACGCCGTGGGCGTTACGGGCATCGGTATCGACAGCGGCGACAGCGGCGGACATCTTCCCCCGCATGAAGTTCTTTTTACAAGGCCTGGAGGCGTTCGATGGCTTCGGTGGTATCGTCCGGCGAACCGAAAGCGGTCAGGCGGGCGTAGCCTTCGCCGCTCAGGCCGAAGCCCACGCCGGGCGTGCAGACGAGGGCGGCCTTGTGGAGCAGATGATCAAAAAAGCCCCAGGAGGTCATGTCGCCGGGCACGCGCACCCAGAGATAGGGGGCGTTCTTGCCGCCGTAGACATCGAGCCCCATACGGCGGAGAGCGTCAGCGATGCGCGCGCCGTTGGCCAGATAGGCGTCGATGATCTCGCGGGATTCCCGCCTGCCCTGTTCGCTGTGCACGGCCTCGGCGGCGCGCTGCACGATGTAGGGGCAGCCGTTGTACTTGGTGCACTGACGGCGGTTCCAGAAGGCATTGAGGCTGACCTTGCCGCCCTTGCCGTCGGAGATGCGCACGGCGTGGGGCACGACGGTATAGGCGCAGCGCAAGCCGGTAAAGCCGGCGGTCTTGGAGTAACTGCGGAATTCCACGGCCACTTCCTGCGCGCCGTCGATCTCGTAGATGCTGTGGGGCACGTCCTCCTCGCGGATGAAGGCCTCATAGGCCGAATCGTAGAGGATGAGGCAGCCCTCGCGGCGGGCGTACTCCACCCAGGCGGCCAGGGCGTCGCGACGGAGCACCGTGCCGGTGGGGTTGTTGGGGTAGCACAGGTAGATGATGTCCGGCCGTATGGCCGGAAAATCGGGCACGAAATCATTTTCGCGCGTGCAGGGCAGATAAACGAGGCTGTTCCAGCCCCTGTCCGTCAGCTCGCCTGCCCGGCCGGCCATGACGTTGGAGTCCACATAGACCGGGTACACCGGGTCCATGACCGCCACCGTGCAGTCCTGGGCAAAGAGTTCCTGAAAGTTGCCCAGATCGCACTTGGCCCCGTCGCTGATGAAGACCTCGTCCGCCTGCAGGCTCACGCCGCGCGCGGCGTAGTCCTGGGCCACGATGGCCTCACGCAGGAAGGCGTAGCCCTGTTCCGGCCCGTAGCCGTGGAAGCCCGCTGCCGTGCCCATCTCATCCACGGCCTTGTGGAGGGCCGTGATGACGGAGGGCATGAGGGGGCGGCTCACGTCGCCGATGCCGAGACTGATGACCCGCCGTTCGGGATGCGCTTCACGGAAGGCGGCGACTTTGCGGGCGATGTCGGCAAAGAGGTACTGACTTTCCAGACGGCAGAAGTTGGGATTGATGCGCAGCATGTCCATCCCCCCTACGCCGACAGCTCGCCGTAAAAGACCGTGGCGGCCGGGCCGCTCATGTAGACGTGGTTGTCCGCCTTGTCCCAGACGATATGCAGCAGGCCGCCGCGCAGCTCCACATCCACGGTGCGTCCGGTCAGTTCATTGAGCACGCAGGCGACCGCCACGGCGCAGGCGCCGGTGCCGCAGGCCAGCGTCTCGCCGGTGCCGCGCTCCCATACGCGCATACGCACGCGGCTGGTGGAGAGCACTTCCACGAATTCGGTATTGGTCCTCTGGGGAAAGAGCGGATGATGCTCGAATTTGGGGCCGATCACGGGCAGATCCAGCTCGTCGATGCCCTGCTGGAAAATGACGGCGTGCGGATTGCCCATGGAGACGGCCGTGGTGCGGTAGACCGTCCCGTCCACCGTCACCGGGCAGTCCACGAACTGCGGCTTGTCCACGCCGTCGGGCAGGATGGCCGGGATGTCCGCCGGCGCGAGAACGGGCGCGCCCATGTCCACGGTGGCCCCGGTCACGCTGCCGCCGTCCTTGAGCAGACGCACGATGCGGATGCCGGCCGCCGTTTCCACCTGGAGGGTCTCCTTGGTGCACAAACCGTTGTCATAAACGAACTTGCCCACGCAGCGGATGGCGTTGCCGCACATCTCCGCTTCGCTCCCGTCAGGATTGAACATGCGCATGCGCACGTCGGCCTTGTTGGAGGGCAGGATGAGCACCAGCCCGTCCGAACCGATGCCGAAATGCCGGTCGCTCACCCGTTTGGACAATGCGCCGGGATCGGTCACATGGGACGCAAACCCGTTGATGTACACATAATCGTTGCCCAGCCCCTGCATCTTGGTAAACTTGATGGCGTTCATTCACTCTTCCTTTGACAGCTTGCGACCCCTGCCGTCATACGGCGTTCGACTCTTCCAGATATAAAAGAGTATAGGCACTGCCCCGATAAAAGTAAAGAAAGACCCATATACCCGCCGGGACCCGCAGCTTGTGCGCCGTGTGCGGCCCGTCGCCCCCGCCGGGGCTGCCGGATATCCCTTATGCCCGGGATCTCACAAGAAGGCGGAGACGTACGCGCACGCCCCTGCCGCCTGCCTGACTGCATGGCCGTCACTGGCCGGACGCGCCGCGGCAGGCAGGCCCCGTCCGGCGATCCGCCAGAACGCATTTTCCGTTTGAAACGCTTCGCGTTCCAAACCATACGGCCTCGCGTTTTGCCTTTTTTCAAAGACAAAACGCTCTAAAAGTCATGCCTGCTCCCGCAACCGCTCCGCCAACGCAAAAATGCCGGAAGCAGAGCAGCGTATCTTCCCCCCCGGGATAACACTACTCCGCTTCCGGCAATTTTTGAACGGGCTTGTGGCCCGGTCTCTGCAATGTAACTGGGCGGATGTGCCCTACACGGCATCCTGATAAAAACAGGCACGAATTCAATATGTTAAATCAGGCTAAAAGGCAAGCCTTTTTTTGCTGTCACGTATTTCGTCCGCTGTTTCCCCCGCGCACGCCGCATGCCACGACGACGGTGAGAGGGGCACCAGGAGATATGCCGGGCTACCTGCTCTCCTCTGTCCGGCAGATCCGGCCCCTGCGCATCCGCGTCAGCGGAGATTGCGCTTCAAGATAGGCTTCCGCCACATCCACGTCCTTCATGGGCTCCAGAGGGAGTTCCCTGCCGTCCCGCAGCATGCCGTAGCCGTCGCCGCCACGCGCCAGATAGGCAGGCAGCGCCACGCGGTAGCGTCTTTCCGTCTCCAGCGGCGTCGCCCTGCCCTCAGCCGAGACCATGTCCGCGGACACGATGCGGCTGCCGGCCGGACGTACGGCATCCACAGTATAACGCAAGCCCGCCACCTGCAGGAGGGCGGGCCCTTTGCCGCCCTCCCCGGCCACGCCGTGCTCCAGCGCCTGAAGGAGCTGGTTGCCCGTATATTCGCGCAACACCACGACATTGCCGAAGGGGATGGCCGCCAGCAGCCGGCCCCTGTCCACCTCGCCGGGCGGGATGGCCGCACGGATGCTGCCGCCGTTGAGCAGCGCCACCTCCGCGCCCTGCGGACGCGCATAGGCCAGGAAGGCATCCGCCAGCAGCATGCCGCCGAAGCATTCTCCGCTGCGGCAGGCTTCCATGCCGTCGGGAGCCTCCACGTCATGGCGGCCCACCTTATGCGCCTGGTAGCGTTCAAGCTCGGCGGCGTGCCGCGCCGTCAGCGCGGAAATGTCCTCTCGCCGGGGGGCCTCGGCCCGCAACTCGCGCGCCTCGCCCCGCCATTGCACGGGGATGCCCCGCGCATCAAAACTCACGACAAGATCCCCGACATATCGCGTTCCCCAGGCAGCCGTCACCACCAGCACCGGCTGGCCGGACGGCGAATGTTCCACAAGGGGATACTGCCCTGCCGCCGCACCGGGGCCAAGATAGGCGTGCGTATGGCCGCCCACGATGACGTCCACCCCGTCCACCTGACGGGCTAGCGTGCGGTCGGCGGACAGGCCCAGGTGGGACAGCGCCACGATGCGGCGCACCCCCTGCGCTTCCAGCGCCGTCACAGCCTGCCGCAGGCTTTCCGCCGCATCGAGGAAACGCGTCTGCGGGCAGGCCTGCGCCTGCGCCGTCACGCGGTCATTGGCCAGTCCGACGATACCGACTTTTTCGCCTTGCACATTCCGTACCAGAAAAGGCTTGATCCGGCTCCCGAACAGGGGACAAGCCCGCTCAGGCGCGAGATTGGCCGCCACCACGGGGATGGGCTGCGCGTCAAGGAATCGTCGGAGCGGGCCGCAGCCCTCGTCAAATTCATGGTTGCCCAGGGTCATGGCATCATAAGGCATGCGGCGGGCATATTCGGCCAGCACGGGCCATTTTTCCACCGAGTAGAACAACGTGCCCTGAAATTGATCCCCCGCATCCAGCGCAAGCACGTTGTCTCCTTCGCGCCGCGCGGCATCGATGGCGGCGGCGATGCGGCCCATGCCGCCCCGGCAGGCCTCGTCCGTAAAGCAGGCCTGCCCCTGGGCGTCCAGTCCGGCCAGATGGGCATGGGTATCATTGGTGTGCAGGAGGCGCAGCTCCCCGCCCCGCGCCGCCTCCGTCCCGCCCGCCTGCGCGCCGCCTGCCGCCAGCAGGGCCCACAGCGCGAGAGTCGCCCCGCGCCGCAAAAGGCAGGCTCCGCGCCTTCGCCCGTTTCGCATGGCATCTCCGGCTCAGGAACGGGCCTGCGGGCCGCCGGTATACTTGATGATGGTGGCCGCTCCCTCGGGATGCGCCCGGAAATACAGCCGAAGTCTGTGACCATCATCCAGCTCGCAGCGGCTCTCTTCCAAAAGACCGTTGACCGCGGCCGTGAGCAGCGCCGTGCGGACGGACTCCACGGTCAGGGCGCGGAACGTCCCGTACGTCCCGGCAAGCGCCTCCACCACATCCTCGGCGCAGGCTTCGGGGACCGTGGTCATGTAATCGAGAATGGCAAAATTAAGCGGCTTCACGGTCTTTCCTCCCTTGATACCCGCGGCGGAACAGATCCAACGGATTGACGGCGATGAGGAAAATGCCGCAGATCATGACCAGCGAGGCCAGCCAGGCTATGGGCGGCATGTTCTTGTCCTCCATGCCGTAGTAGACCCCGAGCACCAGCCAGATGAAGAACGGCCCCCAGAAGGAGAAGGCCCCGTTGCAGGCCATGCCCAGGGCCGCGCCGCACATGGCGTTGCCCTGATACCAGAGCATGAAGGCAAAATAGGCGCAGAAGCCGGCCACCACGAACCAGCCCACCGATTGGGGATCCGTGAAGGCGGCAACGGCCATGCCCGCCGCATCCGCGCCGCCGAGCCAGCCGAACAGCGGCACCAGCAGGAAAAGATTGGACAGGCCGGACGTGAGCTGCCGGATGGTGATGCCCACTTCCGGGTCGATGAGCGCCGTGCCGTAGCCGCAGACGCAGCCCTCGACGCCCCAGCCCAACGCGGCCAGCAGGCCGAAGGCCAGCCCCAGATAAAGATTGGCGGGCGCGTCATCCGTCAGCCCCGTGCTGCCGATCATGAAGCTGGCGGCAAAGCAGATGAGGATGCCCGTCATGATCCGCACGTTGAGCGTCTGCTTGAAGACTACTCGTCCGAGAATGGCCCCGATGGCCGGACACAGGGCGCTCAACGGCACCACCATCGAACCGGCGTTCTGCAGACCCAGCACATAACAGGTGCTGGCCAGCGGCCCACCGATGAAGGCCGCCGCCGTCATGATGACGCCGGGGCGCGTGCGCCAGCTACGGGGCACGTCGCCGAGCTTGCCCTTGAGCGCGGCAAGCAGCAGCGACCAGAGCGCGCTGAAACTGTCCGTCACCGCCGCGCCCAACGCACTGAGCAGAAAGAGTGTGGCCACCGCGGACAAGCCAGATCCTTTCTCGTACCAGCCGTCCCAGACGCCAAGGCTCATGCCCAGCGCCATGAAGGCCGAATACAGGCCGTAGGACATGCCGGAAAGCACGGCCACCGCAATGCCGTAGGTGCGATAACGGCGAAAAAGGATGTCCCGGGCCGCCGCCGCTGCCGGACTGGGGATGCCCGCCATCCGGGTTGTCTGTGTGTCCATGTCGTTTTTCCTTGTCGATGTCGGTGGACGCCCCGCCCGCACCGCGCGGCACGAGGCCATGTATACCATTTTCCAGTCTTTTTTGGGGGGAGGCCCCCCCCTTCCGCGCTAGGCGAGGGGGTTCCCCTCCCCCCCAAAAACCTTCGCCCGTCCGCCTAATCGTAGTTCCCTTCCAGCGTATTGCGGGCCGGGTCGAAGAGGGTCCCTTCCAGCCGGTGCTGTTCGTAGATATAGGCTTTCCGCTTGTGTTCGCTCCAGCGCGCGCCGCCGCGGGCGTGGGTCAGCACGCGCGGCGCCGGCACGCGGGCCGGGTCGTACAGGGTGAACTCGTCGCATTGGCCGATGCCCTTGAGGGCCAGCAGCGGCACGTCGGCGCTGGACATGAAGGCCTCGTTGATGCGCAGCGGCCCGCGCTGTCCCGGCTCCTTGACCATGAGCAGGGCGTGAGGCCGGCCGGGGGCGTAGCGTCCGCTGCCGTAGGGGACGCCGTCGGCGAATTCCTTGCCGTCGTTGTAGGCGCGGGCCACCATCTGGCTGTCCCGCTCGCCGTGGTCGGAGACGAGGATGATGCGCGAATTGTCGTAGACGCCCGCCTCCTTGAGCTGCTTGAAGAAGATCATGAGATACCGCATGAGGTGGCGCTCGGCGTAGTAGTGCTCCGGCAGAACGCCGCCCTTGTGGATGAGCTGCCCTTCCGTCTCCGGGCAGGGATCGGCCACGATGCGCGGCGCGCCGTCCACGAGATCCGGCGCGTAGTGCCACATATAATGCGAGAGCATGGTATAGAAGATCTTGGCCGTGCTGCGCGGCGCGTCCGCCGTGATGCCGGACGTGAACACATAGCGGAAATAGGCGTCCTCTTCCTTGTAAAAGTCCATGCTGGCGGCCAGGATGCCGTCCCCGGCGTTCTTCCAGTTGCCGTCATCGTAGAGCTTCTGCTTGAGCATGTCCGGCGAGGCCTGGAAGAGCCCCAGTATGGCGAAAAAGCTGCTGAAGTCGCGCAGGCCCACGTCGTCATAATACTTGCGCAGGAAGGTCCGGCGCACGCGCGGCACGGTGAGGATGTTGTCCGCCTTGCCGCCGTGCCGGGCATAGAGCTCCTCATTGAAGTATTCCAGGCCGTTGATGACGGACACGTCGTAGTCATGGGCCGCGAAGTTGCGCGGCATGAGGGCAAAGGCCTTGTTGACGGTCTCCTCCAGCGTCAGGGAGCGCCGCCCGTTGGTGGCTGCCGGGCTGTAGCCGTGGCCGCCGTAGATGCTGGGCAGGCTCAATATGGTGGCGTCCGCCATGGACACCGTGTCGGGATACCAGACGAAACCGTCCATATCGGCCCGGAAGTCATCGAACCACGGATCGTCCAACATCTTCTCGATGTGGCCGCCGGTGAACATGTCCAGGATGACCACGATGACGTTTTCTCCCTTGCGGGAATAGGACTGCATGGCCTGCGTGTAGGGCGGCGGCGTGAAGGCCGTATCTTCCTCCACCGCGCCCAGCGAGGAGATGCCCGAATAGCCCGCCAGCACCAGCAGGGAAAAGAGCGCGATGGACAGCACGCCCGGCAGCGCCCGGCGCACCCGCGCCGGCGCAAAGGCGACCGCTGCCGCCGCCAGCGCCACGAGCACGGGCAGCAGGGCATCGGCAAAGAGGCGCATGGGCCGGCCTATACGGGCCTCGTCCAGGAAGCGGGTGCCGTCCAGCGCGCCAAAGTCGCCGGGCAGCACGAAGACGTTCACAAAGGCCAGACACAGGGCCCAGAAGGCCACAAAGGCCGGGATGGCCTTGCCCCGGGCGGGGAACCACAGCCAGAGCACGAAGACGATGAAGAAGGTCAGCGACAGATAGCGCACCATGTCCAGCAGCACGTCCAGCGGCCCGCTGGCGAAGAAGGCCGGATCCGAAGCGTACGTCTGGAACGGCACATAGAGGAAGAGCAGCGCGGCCAGCCCGGCGCAGGACAGGCTGTAGACGCTGCGCAGCAGCGAGGTCGCGGCCGTGCTCATGGCGCCCTGAGCGAAGGCGGGCCTGCGGAAACGCGGAAGCTTCACCGGCAGGCGCAGGTTCTGGAGCAGGAAAAAGACGTTGTTCATGGTCCAGAAGATGAGCAGGGCCGAGGCCGCGCCGTAGAGCAGCAACAGGAAGAAAAAGGCGATGATCACGGCCTGTATCCTGTCCTTGCGGCTCAGGCCCGGCGTGGTGAAGGTGGCCGTGATGTTGACTACGGTCATGAGGATGGGCAGGAAGTTCACGCCCCAGAGCAGACCGTCCGGCTGCGAGAGGTCGGCGATGCAGAGGAAGGACTGTCCCCGCAGCTGGTCGAGGCTCAGGATCATGTAATACGCGCCCGTCAGAAAGGGGATCTGCAGGGCCACGCCGAAGGCCGAACGGATGGCCAGCAGCGGATGATAGGCATAGCGGCGGTACAGGCGGTTGATGCGGCGCTGGCGCTCGGCCCCCTTGGACTCGCTGCGGATGCGGGCGAGCTGGGGAGCCATGATCTGCTGCACCTTCTTTTCTCCGGCCTGCATGCCCACGGCCAGCCGTCCCAGCGGGATGAAGGCCACGGCGCTCACGGCCGACAGCACCAGTATGCTCAAGCCGTAATTGCCGGTGAGCTGCACGCTGCCAAGATAGATGGCACGATAGATGATCTCGATGGGGAGGATGAATATCTCGTAAAGCAATGACATCATGGACGTCTTTTCTCCAAAGCCCCGCGACGCTCTCCGTCGTGGGGCCGTACGGCCTCTCCCGTCCTGACGGCGGGATGCGCCGGGGCAATGAACATGTTGCGGTGGTCTCAGAAAGGACGGCGGTCCTCGGACGGACGCCGTCCAGAGGGCGGGATCATGCCGAGGCCTGTCCCGGGTGCGCCGTTTCCGGCGTCGTTCCGGGCTGGCCGCCGGGCGTGCCGCCCTGCTGCCGGGCATCCGCCGTCCGCTCGCCCTGGCGGGCATCGTGGCGCTGCAGCACCTCCAGCGTCCAGTCCACGATGGCCTCCCCGCTCCAGCCCCGGCAGGCCACGCATTGATCGCGGAAGGCCGCCAGCGCCGCGGAAGGCATGGCAAGGGCCCGCTCCACGGCGGGCAGGATGCGGTCGAACTGATCCGGGGCGACGACCTCGCCCAGCCGGGCGGCCACGGTATCCTCCCAGATCACGCCCAGATCCGCCACTTCATAGAGTTCGGGGTTACGTACCGGGATATCCAGCGTGATGACCGGCTTTTCGTAAAGGAACGCGAAGTCGAAGCGCACGCACGACTTGTCGGAGATCATGATGTCGGCCCGGCTCATGGAAGCGGTGGCGTCCATATCCGTGTCGAAATGCACGTTGGGGAAGTCGCGCAGCAGCTCATGGACGGAGGCCAGCATGTCCGTCTCCACCTTGAGCGACTGCGGATGCGGCCGGAAGATGACCTCATACCCCGCCTTGGCCAGATCCACCAGGAATTGCGGCCCGCAGACCGAAAGACAGCCCTTGTTGCCCCAGGACGGGGCCACCAGCACCACGGCCGGCGTGCTCCGCTCCTTTTTGGGCTGCGCCTTGCGCGCCAGCTCGTCCAGATAGGGCAGACCGAGGGAGACGCACTCCTTGGCGGGCAGGCCGCGCAGCTCCTCCAGACGGCGGATGCTCGGCAGCATGAAATCCCCCACCATGAGCACGGCATCGTAGTGGTCGAGGGAACCTTTCTGGTACATGGCGATGTCCCCCACGCCGTGGCAGACATGGGCCAGACAGCGCACCCGGCGCGGCCTCGGCATGGGGAAGCCCGGCGTGCCGATGTTGGGCGTGGTGGACAGCATGACGTCCGCCCGGCGGCCAGCCGCCCGTGCGTAGGCCGCCGCGCCGTTGCCGATGTAGCGGGAATCCATGAGGTCGTCCTCGATGGTCAGGGCCGGGTCTTCCACATCCATCGTGATATAGGAAAAGGGGATGCCCCGCCGCAGGAGGGAGTCGATGATGGGCTTGAACGTATAGTAATAGCTCCGCCCTTCGGAAAAGAGCAGGATACGCTCATGGTGCAGCTCCCGCCGTCCCGCCTGCTCGCCCCGCGCCCTTCCCATGATCGCATAGACGAGGTTTTTCAGGAAATAGAGGATCGTGCCCACCAGGCTGATGGCCACATACACGAGGATGTTGCCCGTGCCGGGGTCAAGATAGGCCTGTGCGGGCGCTGGGAAGGCCGCCTCCAGCAGGGCCAGCAGCCCCAGATAGCGCACCGCCGGCAAAGAAAGGAACGGCCTCACAGCGTGCCCCCCGCCTGCAACAGGCGCAGGTTGCGGTCCATCTCCGCGATGCGGCCGCGACCGTAGTCGATGCATTCCCGGTAAAAGCCCCACAGGCCCCAGATGTAATCCACGATGATCATGGCCTTGAGCAACCGCCGCCGGTCCATGCCGCAGCAGCGCACGAAGGCCTCCAGCCGTTCCCCGGCAAGGCGCGTCTCCGTGACGAAGCTGGCGTAATCCCAGTACGGCGAACAGAAGCAGGCATATTCAAAGTCGATGAGCTTCATGCTTTCGCCGCGCCGCAAGATGTTCTCCAGCACGAAATCCCGGTGACAGAACCGCTTTTCGTCCCGGTCCATCTCGCGGGCGAAGTCGTAGATCTGGCGGCGCTCCTCGTCGGCCAGCAGATTGATGCCGCTCTGACGCTCGTACAGCTTGACCTCATTGAGCACCGACAGGGCCGCATTGGGGCCGTACTGCTCCTTGAAGCCCTGCGGCAGCGGGATGGCGTGCAGCCGCCGCATGAGACCGGCCACCCCCTCGATGGTGGATGCGTCCAGCCCTTCCGGCGTCAGCACCGCGTGATCTTCCAGAAAGTCCGTGGTCTTGATGCCGCCGGAATAAAAGGTGCACTTCGGCGTGATGTCCATGCCGTCCAGCAGGCCCAGCATGGCCGACTCCAGCGTACGGTCGATGATCTGATCCGTCCCCCGGCCGGGGATGCGCAGCACCACCCCCTTGCCGTGCAGCCGGATAAGATACGTATCGTTGGTGAGCCCCTTGAGCTTCTCGGCCATGCTCGTCTCCGAGCACTGGTCGGCCAGCTCGTCGGCCGAGAGCAACCCCAGCGACAGCACGTCGTCCAGGCTGTCGATCTCGCATTGCAGCAGCTTCGTCCGCGTGGCGTACACCGGCACACGGTCAAGGATGCGGATGGCGGCATCCTCCCAGTAATCATCGGGACCGCTGCGGGCCAGCTCCCGCCGCAGCAGCTCGGCCGCCTCTTCCGTCCAGTAGGACACGCCGGACATGGAATAGCCTTCGGACGAATCCTTTTTCACCGCCACCACACGGTCCGCGTCGTCGGTGATGAGCTCCCACTCCTTGCCGCGCTCCGTTTTCTGCGTGATGAACTGGGCCACGCCGGGCCGCACCAGCGGCACCAGCGGACGGCGAATATACAGGTCCCCGTCGATGACGAGACTGTCTCCCAGCCTGTCCGCCACCAGTTCGAGGGAAGAAAAATTGTTGGCCGTGTCAAACCGCTCGGACACGATGAGCTGGACGCCGTAACGCTCCCGCAGGTATTCAAAGCACTCCCGCTTGTAGCCCACCACCAGCGCGATGTCGTCCACGCCGTCGGCGCGGAGCTGGCGGATGGTGCGCTCCACCAGCGGGTAGCCGCCTATGCTCAGCAGCGGCTTGGGTTTTATATAGGTAAGCGGACGCAGACGCGTCCCGAGACCGGCGCAAAGGATATTGGCGCGCAAGGCATTTCCCCTTCCGGCTGCAGCATGATGCCCATTCCCCGCCGCACCATTCCCGTGCAACGGCGGCACATGATGGCCGATACTGTTTCCCCACATCTCCCAACTGTTCCAGCAAAGAAACAATTGGAAATATTCTGTTACAAAATCAACAACATCTCCGTGCCGCAGCCACGCGGCAACAGGGGACGTTTCGCCTCTTTCCCACATCTTCCCCAGATTGTCCATCCTTCTTTATCGCCCCTCTCGGTGACCTCCGTCACAGGTCACAGGCCACAGCCCTCCGCTCCTCCGCGGGCCGTGTCCGGCTGGGGGGAAGGGAACCCCTTTAGCTGGCGCGTAAAGGGGTTCCCTTCCCCCCAGGCCCCCCATCCTTCCCCAAACGCGCTTTATCAGGGAGGATGAAAAGACGACGCGACACAAAAGCCGCCCCTTCGCCTGCCTGTCTCCCGACGATATGCGAAAAGCCCCCCCCTGCCAGCGCAGCGTCTTGCATGTCGGGGAAACGCTCTCCTTCTTTTTTCGTCGCTGGATTGCGGATATTGCCCGGCGTCCGGGCCTGGTAGCCTACGCCCCCCGTACTCCCCCTTGTCCCGTGTGGTGGCGGGCGATATGTGCGCCTGCTGCGGCGCTCCCACTTCGCGGGGATCGCCTCTGCGCCCGGCTCGCTGGGCTGGTGGGGCGTGTCGCGGTTCGTGCTTCGGCCAGCGGGGAGCATTTCCCTCATCACCAGCACCGTCTTTCCGGCACAGTGCACGGAACCAACAAAGGAAAGCCGTCTTTCACGACCCACATCAAGGGACGACATACCGCTTGCGGAGCGGGAGCAACGATTCCGCTTGCCGACGTAAGCGCGGCAGGGCGCGGAGGAGATCGCCGCCCCGAAAGGGACGGAAGCTCCGACGCCGGACGGACGCTCGTCCCGCGTGGGCGCGGGACAGCGGGAGGCCGAACGCCCGCTGCCGCGCGGCAGGGAGGAGGCCAAGGGTAGGCCTCGCGTATCCGTGTTGTCCGTCAGGAATGGCTGCCCCAACGCGGGGTTGGGGGTCGTAGGGGGCAAGGGGCTGCGCAAGCCCCTGCCCCCTGCCCCCCGCTGGGAGGCGACCACGCCCCAATGCCGGGCAGCAGCCGCAAAACAACGGCAATAAAAGTCGCTTGTGTGCCGTAGAAACAGGTCAGAAGGGAATCTTCATACCGGAGAGATGCTCCCCTTCACGCAACGCGAAAGCTGGAAAAAATCCCACACCCCAGCGAGCCGGGGCGCGGAGGCGATCCCCGCGCAGCGGGAGCGCCGCAGCAGGCGCGCATATCACCCGCGAAGCGGGAAGATGCGCGCCGACTTGCCCCCTGCGGCGAGCGGCGGACAGGGTACACGTCATGCGACAGTGACGCCCTCCGCCACACGGACAGGGGGAGTACGGGGGTCGTAGGGGGTGTAGAGGGGCTCGCCCCTCTCACCCCCTGCCCCATCTCTGCTGTCGATGCCCGTAAGGCTCCTGCGTCGCCTAACGGGCACGGCCCTGCGGGCCGCCATTCGGTCGCCCGCCGGGAGGCGACCACGCCCGGACGCCGGGCCGAAGCCGCCAGCCGGCGACAGAAGAAATGCTCCGGGGCCAACGATGCCGGATTGACGCTGCATCCCTTTGAAAAAAGAAAGTCACCCTGCCTTATTGTGACCGACAGGGCGAACGTGGGCGGCAAGGAGACGTAAGGAGATGTAAAAATATGGGGGGAGGAAGCCCCTCCCCCCAGGATAAAAACGCGTTTGCCGCGTCGGACGCTTAGCAAACGCCCTGAGCGATCATGGCGTCGGCCACCTTGCGGAAACCGGCGATGTTGGCGCCCAGCACGAGGTTGTGGGCGTTGCCGAATTCCTTGGCGGTCTCGGAGGCACTGGTGAAGATGTGCTTCATGATGCCCTTGAGCTTGTTGTCCACGGTGTCGAAGTCCCAGGCCTGCATGCTGGCGTTCTGGGCCATTTCCAGCTGGCTGGTGGCCACGCCGCCGGCATTGGCGGCCTTGGCCGGGCCGTAGCAGATGCCCGCCTCAAGGAAGGCGTGCACGGCTTCGAGGGTGGAAGGCATGTTGGCGCCTTCGCTCACGCACTTGCAGCCGTTGGCCAGCAGGGCCTTGGCGTCTTCGAGGTTGAGCTCGTTTTGCGTGGCGCAGGGGAAAGCCGCATCGCAGGGCACGCTCCACACGGCATTGCGGCCAGCGGGGTAGTCGGCCACGGGGGTGTATTTGGTGCCGGGCACGAGTTCGGCGTAGCGGGTCAGGGAGGCGCGTTCCACTTCCTTCACCTGCTTGAGCACGTCCACCTTGATGCCGTCGGCGTCATGGATCATGCCGCGCGAGTCGCAGACGGTCACGGGCTTGGCGCCGATCTGAAGGAGCTTTTCGCAGCAGTAGATGGCCACGTTGCCCGCGCCGGACACCACGCAGGTCTTGCCTTCGAGGCTGTCGCCGCGGGATTCCATCATGCTCTGGGCAAAGTAGACGTTGCCGTAGCCCGTGGCTTCGGTGCGGGCCAGCGAGCCGCCGAACAGGAGGTTCTTGCCGGTGAGCACGCCTTCATAGCTCTTGGTGAGCTTCTTGTACTGACCGAACATATAGCCCACTTCGCGGCCGCCCACGCCGATGTCCCCGGCGGGCACGTCGATGGTGTCGCCGATGTGGCGGAAGAGTTCATTCATGAAGGCCTGGCAGAAGCGCATGACTTCCACTTCGGACTTGCCCTTGGGATCGAAGTCAGCGCCGCCCTTGCCGCCGCCGATGGCCAGACCGGTCAGCGAATTCTTGAAGATCTGCTCAAAACCGAGGAACTTGAGGATGCCGAGATTGACGCTGGGATGGAAGCGCAGACCGCCCTTGTAGGGTCCAATGGCGGAATTGTACTGGACACGGTAGCCCCGGTTGACCTGGATCTCGCCCTTGTCGTCCACCCACTCCACGCGGAAGCTGATGGCGCGCTCCGGCTCGACGATGCGCTCCAAGATCTTGTTCTTCTGGTACTTGGGATCCTTGTCCAGAGCGGGCTGCAGGGTCATCAGCACTTCCTGCACGGCCTGCAGGAAGACGGGTTCGCTGGCGTATTTCTGTTTCAGCCCTTCCATGACGTTCTGTGCGTAAGACATCCTCTGTTCTCCTTAAAGATGCACAATGACGGTTGTCAAAAATAGCGGAAAAACCTGAAAAAATGTAGCGGAATCCGTGCCTGCTGGCAATGCCGGATTTGGCAGGCCATCGCTAACAAATTGACATGGTTAACAGAAAAATTTTGATCTTTCGCGGCGCTGTGGGTGCAAAACGGCGGGAAAAGCCGGAGCTCCCCCTTGACGGTCCGGCGATGCGGGATTATATATGAAATATATTTCAAAAAGAGGATATCTTCATGCGTCCGCAAAAGACCCGCCACATCGAGTGCCCGCCCCCCTGGGAGCGTTACCTGCCGGAAGGACGGCGGCAGGCGGCGGAGGTGACGTTGGGGCTGGACATGTTCGAGGCCCTGCGCCTCGTGGATGCGGAAGGACTGCCGCAGGAAGCGGCGGCCGGGCGTATGGGCGTGTCCACGCCGACGCTCTGCCGCCTGCTGGGCGAGGCTCGCAGGCGGGTGGCCACGGCCCTGCGGGACGGCTGGGCGCTGCGCTGCGAGGGCGGCAACGTCCAGATGCGGTCTTGCGCCGGCCACGGACACGGCGCCCCGGGACGGCACGGGCGCGGGGGCCCGGCATGCGGCGTGGCAGCGGCGACGGAAACAGATTCAGAGCGTGCGGAACGGCCGGAACAGCCCGCCGCGGACTGCCCCGACCACCGGTTCGGTCATGGCAGGCACGGACGCTTACACCGCCGGGTAGTGGAGGACGGATCGTGTTAAGCAGGATGGGATTGGTCATGCTGGCGGGCAAGGGCCTGCTGGGCACCCGGACGGGGCGTGCGCTCGTCGGAAGGCTTGGGCGCGGCATCGTGCGGACCGCGCTCGACAAGCTGGGGAGATCCGCCGGCGGAGCGGATGTGTTTTTGCCCGATGGCGGCGGCCGCCGGGGGGGACAGGCCGGACGCATGGCGGGCCGCTGCGCGGCTGGCGGCAGGCGGGAACAAACGGACGGGCTGTGGGAAACGGCACAGGAGCTGCTTACCCCTTCGGATGCGGCTGCCGCCTGCGGTATGCCTGCGGACCGCAAGGCGACGGATGCCGTCGCTGACCGCCCGGTGGACGACGCTTGCCGCAAGGCAGCGCTGACGGCGCTGGCCGCCCATACCGTCAGCTTCATCGACGGGCGGGTGCGCCTGCGACATCCGGCGCTGCGGCGGCCGGAAACGCATGCTCCCCTGCGGGAAGCCCTTGCCCGGGAGTCGATTTTTTCGGCGCTCACCTTTTCCGCCCGCACGGGCTCGCTGCTGCTGGAATACGACGGCCGCCGCCTGTCCCATGCGGATTTTTGCGAGGCGGCCCTGCCGTTGGGCTGGTTTCTGGCTCAGTGGGAGCGGCACAGTCAGGTTGAGTGACCGGCAGAGCGGTTGTGCCGGGCTGCGGCCCGGCTTTTTACACACCATATAATGAAATATATTTCAAAAAGGAGTCAGACATGGAATCGCGGATGAACACGATGGAAGCCCGGATGGACGAACAGCAAGAGACCCTGCGGGAACAACAGACAGCGGAAAGGCCACATGGCGGCGGCGAAAAGAAGCACCGCCACGGGCATTGCCACGGCAGGCAGGGTCAGGGCGAAGCCTGCATGCCGTCAGGGGGCGGGCATGGTCAGGGCCGTGGACAGGGCGGCGGCTGCGGAGACCATGCCCAAGGGGAGGTCAGCGGCAGCCAGACAGCCGCTGACCAGTGCGGCCAGGGAGCGGGTGCAGGACATGGACATGGCCGTGGGCACGCACAAGACCGTGGACAGGGTCACGGTCGAGGCAGACATGGCGGCCGGTAAGGGTGGCGGCGTGATGTGACGCTCTCCGGCATATGAACAGGAAAAAATAAAGTACGTTGACATCGGGGACAAACAGACGAAGGGACGACTTCTGCGCCGGGTCGCTTTTTCATCCTCTCTGATAAAGCGCGCTGGGGGAAGGGGTGGGGGCCTGGGGGAGGGGGACCCCCCTCTCGCGCCAGGCGAGGGGGGTCCCCCTCCCCCAGACGAGCCGTGCCCGTAACTCCCACGGAGTTACGGGCATCGACAGCGGAGCCAGGGACTCCCCTCCTCCGAAAAAACAGGCTGCTACCAGTGGTTATGGTGCACCTTGGCTTCCTGGTAGCGGTCGGCCTCGCTGAAGTCCTGCGCGGGGT
The DNA here is from genome assembly GCF_944324525.1 of uncultured Desulfovibrio sp. Lineage (GTDB taxonomy): Bacteria > Desulfobacterota > Desulfovibrionia > Desulfovibrionales > Desulfovibrionaceae > Desulfovibrio. The sequence continues at coordinate 6,135 of NZ_CALUWS010000030.1, read as the reverse complement.
ATCCCATGACCACGAGGCTCAGAGGGATGATGTTGTCCGGCAGGCCGAGGATGCGGCGGACGGGGGCCACGCGGTCTTCCACGGGATGGAGGCCGCACCACACGCTGCCGATGCCGAGGGCGCGACCGGCGAGCATGAGGTTCTGCGTGGCGGCGGCGCAGTCCTGCACCCAGAAGCCCTTGGTTTTTTCCGCATCGAGGTCGCCGCAGACCACGACGGCCAGCGGCGCGTCGGCGGCCATCTTGGCATAGGGATGCTCGGCGGCGATGCGGTCGAGGGTAGCCCTGTCGTCCACCACCACGAAATGCCAGGGCTGACGGTTGCTGGCGCTGGGGGCGAGCATGGCGGCCTCCAGCATGACGCGCACGTCCTCCTGCGCGATGGGCTGGCTGGTGTACTTGCGGATGCTGCGCCGGGTGCGGAGCGCTTCAAAGAATTCCATAACGACCTCCTGTAGCGGTTTGCCTTCCGTTTCCGTGGACGGCTTCCAGGACCTGACCCGCCGTCCCCGCGGCACGTTGCGTCATGGCCACGAATAGGTTAGACTAAAAAGATAGGGGTATGCGCCATGCTGGAACTTGCCGAAATCAATGATCTGGTCCTGCTGTTTTTGCTGTCCATCATCGTCAGCCTTGTCTGCAACAAAGTCAAGCTGACTCCCACGGTAGGTTTTCTCCTGACGGGCTTTCTGTGCGGCCCGTCGGTGATGAACGTCATCACGGATCAGGAGTCCATCAGCACCATTGCCGATCTGGGCGTGGCCATGCTGCTGTTCACCATCGGCATGGAACTTTCCGGCGAGGCGCTCAACCGCCTGAAAAAGCCCGTTTTTCTGGGCGGGAGCCTGCAGATCGGCTGCACGGTGGGCGCGGTGGCCGTGCTCATGCACTTCCAGGGCGCGGCGTGGACGCAGGGCATCATCTGGGGCTGCCTCGTCGCCATGTCGTCGTCGGCCATCGTGCTGCAGATCCTCCAGCAGAAAGGCCTTACCAGCACGCCCATGGGGCGGCTCTCGCTGGCCATCCTCGTCTTTCAGGACATCATGGTCGCGCCTATGGTGCTCTGCATCCCCCTGCTCGCCGGCACGCTGCAGGTGGGCGGCTGGGAGATGGTCACGGCCGTGGGCAAGGTGGTGCTCATCCTCGGCGCGGTGCTGACGCTCTGTTACTTCGGGCTCAACCGTCTCATGGAGGCGGTCGTCCGCACCCGTTCGCGGGAGGTGCTGCTGCTGACCACGCTCGGCCTGTGCTTCGGCATGGCCGTGCTGACGCACAGGTTGGGGCTTTCGCTGTCGCTGGGGGCCTTTCTGGCCGGTCTCATGCTGGCGCGCTCCCAGTACAGCATGAGCGTCATCGCGGGCATCCTGCCCTATCGTGACGTGTTCATGTGCCTCTTCTTCATGTCCGTGGGCATGATGCTCAACCTTAACTTCCTTTCCTCGCATTTCCTGCTGACCATCGTCAACGCGCTCCTGTTCATCCTCATCAAGACGCTGCTGACGCTGCCGGCGGTGCTCATCCAGCGCTTCCCGCTGCGTACGGCCATCATCACCGGCCTGTCGCTGGCGCAGGTGGGAGAATTCTCCTTCGTTCTGGCCGCGCTGGCCGTCAGCAACGGGGTCTTCACGCAGGAGGCCTACCAGGGCTTCCTGGCCGTCAGCGTGCTCACCATGATGGTCACGCCCATGCTCATCAGCTGGGCGCCGCGCATCGCGGACCTGCTCACCCGCTGGCAGCGGCGCATCCCCACGGAAGAGGAAGCGCAGGCTGACGAAAGCTGCCCCCTGCAGGATCATCTCATCATCGTGGGCTTCGGCATCAGCGGCAAGCATCTGGCCCGCGTGGCCAAGGACTCGGGCATCTCCTACAATATCCTGGAAATGAACCCCGAGACCGTCACCCGTTACCGCGGCAAGGAACCCATCATGCACGGCGACGCCACCCAGCCCATCATCCTTGAGCATCTGGGCATAGCCAAGGCGCGCGTCATGGCCATCATCATCTCCGATCCGTCCGCCGTGCGGGCCATCACGCTGGAAGCCCGGCGCATGAATCCCAATATCTACATCGTGGCGCGCACCCGCTTCGTCACCGAAGTGGCCCCGCTGCGGCGGCTGGGGGCCAATTCGGTCATCGCCGAGGAATTCGAGACGTCCATCGAGGTCTTCAACCAGGTGCTGACGCAGTACCTGATCCCCCGGCAGGATATCGACGCCTACACCGCCCGCGTCCGGCAGGACAATTACCGCATGATCCGCAAGGCCGCGGCCACCACCACCGATCTGGACGAAGCCGTGCATCAGCTGCCGGATATGGGCGTGCAGGCCCTGCGGCTGGATGCCGGTTCGCCGCTCTGTGACCGCAGTCTGGTGGAAAGCGCCCTGCGCAAGCGCTACGGCGTGACCCTGGTGGCCGCCCACCGCGACAAGGAGACCATCGCCTCCCCCGGGCCGGAATTCGTCATGCGGGCGGGGGATCTGCTCTACTTCTTCGGCAAAACGGACAAGCTGCTCGGCCTGCCGCCCCTGCTGAGCCATCCGCAGCCTGCCGGAGGCGAGGCGGCCCGTAGCGGCGACACGCGGGAAGAGCGGGCATGAGCCCCCGGAGAAGAGGCTTGCCATAACAACAGCTTCGACGTATATTGTCACATTGTGTAAACGACGTCAGTACGAGCCATTGCGCGACAACAGGGGAAAGGGGGGAACGCATGGCCGCATCTTGTCTTGCGTCCGGAAGCGTGCCGCACCTCTTGCGCACGGCTGGAAGCATCGCCATTGTCGGCGCCAAGGATAAACCCGGCCAGCCGGTGGATCGCGTCGGGCGCTACCTGCTGGAACAGGGCTTCACCGTCTATCCCGTCCACCCCGTACGGCGCACCGTATGGGGTCTTCCCGTTTGCCCTTCCCTGGCGGATCTGCCGCAGCCTGTCGACATCATCAATCTTTTCCGCGCCCCGGAAGCCTGCCCCGCCCATGCCCGCGAGACGCTGGCCCTGCCCTGGAAGCCCCGCTGCTTCTGGATGCAGGAGGGCATACGCTCCGCCGAGGCCCGCGCCCTGCTGGAGCCTGCGGGCATCCTTGTGGTGGAGGATGCCTGCATCATGGTGGAGCATAACCTTATCCGCGGCTTTGAAGGCCGCTGACGCTGACCGCCTATGAGCAACGTACCGGAACCGACCGTCTTTACCTGCCGCATGTGCGGCCACTGCTGCACGGGAAAAGGGGGGATCATCGTCAGCCCCCGCGACCTTGAACGCCTTGCCGCCCACATGGGCCTTGCCCCGGAAACCGTGCTGGAACGCTACTGCGAACGCATGGGCGGCAAATGGCAGGTACGCTGCGGCGAGGACGGAAACTGCATCTTCTTCCAGGAAGGCAAGGGCTGCTCCGTCCATGAGGGCAAGCCCGCCATCTGCCGGGCATGGCCCTTCTTCCGCGGCAATCTGGAAGATCCCCTCAGCTGGGAGCTGGCCAAGGACTTCTGTCCGGGCATCGTGGCCGATGCCGATCACGCCGACTTTGCCGCGCAGGGGCTGCGCTATCTGCGCGAAAACGACCTGCTGGCCCATGACCCCAGTTGTGAGGCCAACGCCCTGATCCTCAACCCACAGCCGTAAGAGACTCATGAAACGCAGCCGACAACTCACCCTCAAGCAGTGCCACGAGATACTCCGGCTGGACAAGAACGCCGGCCTGGAGGAGCTCAAAAGCGCCTACCGCAAGCGGGCCTTCGAGCTGCACCCGGATCTCAACCCCGGCAATCCCAACGCCAGCCACGATTTCCAGTTGCTCAACGAGGCCTATGTGGCCCTCTCGGCCGTGCTGAAGCCCGCCGAGGAGGCCCGGCAAAAGGCCGAGGAAGCCCGCCAGAAAGCTGAAGAAAGCCGCCGCAGAGCGCAGGAGAGCCGCGAGGAACGCCGCCGCGCCGAAGAGCGCGCCCGTGATGCCGCCGAAAGCCGTCGCGCCCGCGAAGAACGCGAGCGCATCATCCGCGAACAGGCCGAGAAGCGCCGCGCCGAAGAGCGCGCCCGTGACGCCGCCGAAAGCCGCCGCGCCCGCGAAGAGCGCGAGCGTCTCATCCGCGAGCAGGTGGAACGCCGCCGCGCCGAGGAGCAGGCCCGCGCACGGCGGGAGGAACAGCAGGCGCAACAGGCCAAGCAGGAACAGCCCGCGCACGACGAAAAAACGGCACAGCCCGACGGCACGGACGGCGGCAAGGATTTCCAGCAAAGCGGCTATGCCGAGCAGGATGTCCTGCGCGACCTGCTCAACGATCCCTTCGCCCGGCGCGTGTTCGAGGATATCTACAGCGAACTGAACCGGCAGGAACGGGAAAAGCCGCATACCGACGCGCAGGCGCATGAAGCGGACTTCACCGAGATCCCGCACGCCGCCGACACCAAGGAACCCGCGTCGGACAAGCGCAAGGAACGCATCCGCAAGGAAGAGGCGCAGGAAGTCACCGTCACCTGGAGCGACAAGAAGCCCGGTTTCAGCCTGCGCAAGGGCGTTGCCGGAGCCGTCAAGGGCTGGCTGCGCCAGCAGATCGACGAAGAACAGATATTCACTCTGCCCGCCAGCAACCTTGTGCCCGGCCGACGCATCCGCCTGCGCATCCGGCGCGGCTTCAGCAATGACCTCGTTACCGTGGAGATCACCCTCCCGCCGGATTTCGTCCCCGGCAAACCCGTCCGCCTGCGCGGCCTGGGCAAGCGCGTGGGCCCCTGGCAGGGAGACCTCTACCTGAAGCTCAACAGTCAGTAAAGCATTTTCAGTTTGAAACGCTGTGCGTTTCAAACCATACGGCCTGGCGTTTCGCGGAAAAAGCGCGGTTTTTCCGCTCACTTTCGGCCGGGGGGCGCTGTGCCGCCGCCTCGCATGTTGCCTTTTTCAAAGGCTACATGCTCTCTTCAAGGCTTTGTCGTACCGCCGTGCCGTCTCCGGCAGTGGGAATGTCCACGCCCAGCGCGCGGGCCTGCTCCGGCGTATTGCAATTGGCAAACAGGCTGTGTGCCGCTTCCGGCAGGGGCAACAGCAGTCTGGCGCTCTCCGGCAGGATGCTGCGGACACGCCGCTGCCCGCTTTGCAGGGCGCGCATCAGAAAGGGCAAGGCCCCGCAACGGTAGACGCCCGCAAGCGGTTCTTCCCAGCCGCCTTGTGTACGGTAAAAGACGGCGAGCGCCTTGTCCTGTCCGGCTGCCGCCTCAAGGAGGGCCCGCAGCAGATGCTCCGGCAGATGCGGCATGTCGCACGGCAGCGTCAGCATGCCGGCCCAGCCCTGCGCGTGTGCCCGCGCCAGACAGGTCGCCAATCCGGCCAGCGGCCCGGGGCCGCCGTCCGCCCCGTCCCGCAGATGCTCGGGCAGCGGCCCGCCGCGAACGGCAGCCGAATCAAACGAGGCGTCCGGCACACAGACATATCCGTCATACCTTCGGCCGCAGCCGCAGGATACCCAAACCTCCGGGCATAATCCTGCCAGACGTCCGACAGCCTGGCCCAGCAGCGTCAGTCCGCCCTGCCCCTGCAAGGGCAGGAGCGCCTTGTCCTGTCCCATGCGCCGAGAAAGCCCGCCCGCCAGCACGACGCCCACAAAAGGCCGTCGTCCGTTTCCGTCCGGGCGCGCTTCTTCGCCGCGTTCGCTCACATCTTCCATACGCCCAGCCTAGCGGATGCGCCCTCCCCTGCCAAGTCCGACTCCAACCGCCGGGCGGTCGCAGCGCACGCAATATACGGAAAGCCCGGCAGGGGGGCTTTCTCGCTACGAAAACGCCGCCTTTCCTCTTCCCGGAACAAAACATGCCGGGGAAGGAACGGAGGGCATGAGCGCTTCACACTAGGGCCTGTCAACACTATTCGCAGTCTGTTTAGGGGGAAGAATCAGGGACACAAGGCAACCCCGCCCCCGGAAGCAAACGGAGCGAGTGTAGCCTATTTATCCTATATATTGAAATTATTTGTAAAATTTTTGTCAACAAACCCCAGGGGCGCGTCGGGGAGGTGTGGAAATATGGACAGGCCGCGCCGTCCTTCTCTCCTCTCCCCCGGGAGACCAGCCAGACGAAGGACGACCTTTCGCCCCGCCTCTCGCTTTCATCTTCTCAAAAGAAAGCGCGCCGGGGAGGGGTTGGGGGGTGTGG
>NZ_CALUWS010000029.1 GCF_944324525.1 uncultured Desulfovibrio sp. | reverse complement strand
GAGGGGTTCCCCTTCCCCCCAAACAGACAGCGAATAGTGTCAACAGGCCCTAGCCGCCGCTGACGGGATACAGCGGCAGGTCCGACGCGGCGTCCGGCATGGCGGGCCGGACGACCGAGGCCCGCCGCCGGTGCATGTCCCTCAGGGGCGGCTCGCCAAAGACCCGTTTGTACTCCCGGTTGAACTGGGTGATGCTCTCGTAGCCCACCTTGAAGGCGGCCGCCGAGGCGCGCTCGTTTTCAAACAGCATGAGACGCTGCGCCTCATACAGTCGCAACTGCTTCTGATACTGCAGAGGGCTCAGACCCGTGAGCAGCTTGAAGCAGCGGTGCAGATTGGCCGTGGACATGTTGACCTGACGGGCCAGCGTGGCGATGCGCAGAGTGGACTTGTAGTTCTGGCGGATCCAGTTGAGCGCCTGCACCGCCTGATGGTTCTGCGTCCCCGGCGTGTTCATCTGCCGCAGGATGCGCCCGTGCGGACTGATGAGCAGCAGATAGTGCAGCTCGCGCAGCATCATGGGCGCGCGCAGGGCTATCTGCTCCGGCTTTTCCAGCAGCTCGATGAGGCGAAGGAACATTTCCATGATATCGGGCGGCGTACCGGCAATGGATACGCCGCTCAACTCGCCGCCCCCCGCTTCCGCGTCGTGCGGCATTTCCGCCGCCAGCGAGGCCAGCAGTGCCTTGTCCAGATAACAGTAGCAAAACAGGAAGGGATGCTCCGGCGTCGGCGCTTCCACGTAGGAGGCTATGGGCATGTCCACGGCGGCCACGATGCTCTGGTTGGTCGAGTACACATATTCCCGGCCCGCCATGTAGGAATGCTTCGTCCCCTGCACGACCAGCCCCACCAACGGCTTCTCGAAGCATTTTTCCGGCGTTCCCGTCTCCTCGCGCCGCGCGAGGCGAAAGCCCTCGATGGCCGTGGGCAGGATGCCGGGATGCGGCAGATGCTGCAGGATCTTTTCCCTGATGCGGGCATTCAGGCGGCTTGTCCGTTCCAGATCGTCCGTCATGATCGTCTCTCCCAAAAGCAAGGGCGCGCAGTCCGCTCACTGCCTGCGCCGTGTCGCGCGTTTCGGCTCTTCATCCGCCAGTCTAGCCGACTTGCCCGCAAAGGTCGAGGCTGCCCCGCCCCCGCGCCGCCGCTGCCTGTGCCGCTGGCCCGCGCTGCGCGGCACTTTTTTCTGTTGAAAACTGTATCATATTGAAATATAAGCTAATTTAAATAGTGCATATGTATAAAAAAATCTATATATCGATAAAGATATATGGAAAGTACGCGGCGAGCGCCGCATCCGTCCCGGCAAAGGGGGTGAGTCATGGATGCCTTTCTTGCCACATGCAAAAAGATCTTCGGTTATGCCATGCTGTTCAGCATGTTCATCAACATCCTGCAGCTGACCTTTTCCATCTACATGCTGCAGGTATACGACCGGGTGCTGACGAGCTACAATGTCTCCACGCTGGTCGTCATCACCCTTGCGGCCGTCGTTGCCTCGCGACGCTGGCCGTGCTGGAGTGGATACGCTCCCGCCTGCTCATCCGGGCCGGTGTGGAATTTGAACGCATACTGAGCTTCCCCGTGCTGGATGCGGAGCTGCGCATGGCCTCGGCCCTGCAGAAACAGCCGGACCGGGGAGAGATCCGCGACGTGCAGACCCTGCGTACCTTTCTGGGCAGCAATGCGGTCTTTGCCTTTCTGGACATGCCGTGGATGCCCATTTATTTCCTCCTTATCTTCATCCTGCATCCGGCTATGGGCATGGTCGCCGTGGCGGGCGGCGCGCTGGTGCTGACCTTCGGCATCCTGACCCAGCGCGTGGCCGCGCCCAACCTGCTGGAAGCCAACAGCATCAACCGGCAGGCCGCCGCCCTGCTTGCCGGGGCCACCCGCAATGCGCCCACGGTCAGGGCAATGGGCATGATCGGCGCCGTCAGCGCGCGCTGGCATGCGCTCAATGCCCGCGTCATCCACTTGCAGACGTGCGCCAGCCGGCGCGTGGGCCTGCTCCACTCCATCAGCAAGTCCCTGCGCATCGGCCTGCAGGTGGCCATCTATGCGCTGGGGGCCTATCTGGCCATCACCCACCAGAGCTCGGCCGGCATCATGATCGCCTCCTCCATCATCATGGGCCGGGCGCTCGCGCCCCTTGATCAGGCTATAGCCACCTACAAGCAATCCCTTGAGGCCCGGGCCGCCTACAGGCGCATACGGGCCACCCTGGCCGCGCACGATGCGGCGGAGAACATGCCGCTCCCCGCGCCGCGCGGCGATCTGCACGCCGAATCCGTCAGCTTTGCCGTCGGCAGCACGCCCATCCTGCAGGGCGTGTCCTTCCATCTCCGGCCGGGCACGGCGCTGGCCGTCATCGGGCCGAGCGCGTCGGGCAAATCGACGCTTTGCAAGCTGCTCCTGGGCATCTGGCCGCTGAACGGAGGAAGCATCCGGCTGGACGGCGCGGACGTCGCCACCTGGGAGTCCGAACGGCTGGGGAATTTTCTGGGCTATCTGCCGCAGGATGTGGATCTCTTCGCCGGGACCGTGGCGGAGAACATCGCCCGCATGGGGCGCGTCAATTCCGATCAGGTCGTGCGGGCCGCGCGGCTTGCCGGAGTGCATGAACTTATCCTGCGCCTCCCGGCCGGCTACGATACGCCCGTCGGGGAATACGGGCAGGGGCTTTCCGGGGGGCAGCGGCAGCGCATCGGCCTTGCCCGCGCGCTCTACGGCGACCCGCGGCTCATCGTACTGGATGAACCCAATTCCAATCTTGATGAAGAAGGCGAGCTGCGCCTCATGCAGTGTCTGACGCGCCTGCGGCAGGAAGGACGGACCGTCGTCCTGGTGGCGCACAAGCCGGCCATACTGGCGGCGGTGGACGAGATCCTCGTGCTGCAGCAGGGAGGCAGTCCTCTCTTTTACGGCCCGCGCCATACCGTCCTGCAAAAAATGGAAGAGCTGCGCCGCCTCTCCCGCAGAGGGAGCGCCCCCCGCCAGGCCGCCGCGAGCCGCAGGCCGCAGATCTCCGTAAGCACCAACAGGAGGGATGACTATGCCGGATCCCACGACAGCACGGCCGCCTCAGCCGGTTGAGCGTCCGCCGCAGGAGACGGGACCACAGGACGCCGCACCGGCTGAGCCCCGCGCCGAACTCGAAAGTTTCGGCGTCATCATCCGGCAGGGGCTCATCGTCATCGGGCTTTTTTTCGGCCTGCTCGGCGGCTGGGCCATTTTCGGCAAGATCAGCGGCGCGGTGGTGGTGCCCGGCACCATCAAGATCGATACCGAGCGCAAGACCGTGCAGCATCTGGAAGGCGGCATCATCGACGCCATCCATGTGCGCGAGGGCGACAGAGTGCAGGCCGGACAGCGCCTGAACACCCTGCGCAGCGTCACGGTGAGCTCCTCGGTGGACATGGCCAACAAGAACCTGATCCTCTCGCTGGCGGCGCGCTGCCGCTACCGGGCCGAGAAAAAGCTCTTCCAGCCCATCGTCTGGGACAGGGAACTCCTTGATCTGGTGGCCCACTATCAGAGCCAGGACGTGCTGGAAAGCGAAGAAAAGATATTCGCGGCCCGTCAGGCTTCCTACAACAGCCAGTCCGAATTGCTGGATTCGCAGATAAACCAGATAGCGCAACAGATCCTTGGCCTGAAGGAAGAGCTCAACGCGGAACGGGCCATCATCGCCACCCTCAGGGAGGAGCTGGGCGCAAAACGCGTCCTCATGGAAAAAAAGTATCTGGAGCGTTCGCAGGTCCTGGAACTGCAGCGCCAGCTTGCCACCCATCAGGGCAGCCACGGCAAGCTCCGGCAGGCCATCGCCGCCTCCGAGCAGGAGAAGAACGGCCTGCAGCTGCAGAAGGAGGGCCTTACCATAGGCATCATCGAACAGGCCGCCAAGGAGCGGAAAAACCGCGTTTTTTCCGCGAAACGCCAGGCCGTATGGTTTGGAACGCGCAGCGTTTCAAACGGAAAATGCTCTTGTGGAAAAAAGCGTGCGCTGCCGGACTGCGCCCGCATCCCGAACCGGAGGAAATGATGCTCAACATGCGGTCATTGTTCATGCTGATGCTGGTGTGCGGCAGCCTGCTCTGCGGCGCGGAGCGGACGACAGCGCGGGAATGCTCGCTGGACGGCGCCATAGCGCGGGCGCTCAAGGTCAATCCCGGTCTGGAAGAAAAGATCCTGGCCCTGCAAAGCGCCTACATGGACATAGGCGTGGCCCAAAGCGTTTTCTGGCCCCGTCTTTCTCTGGTGGCAAGCCGCAACCGCCTCAAAAACAGCGGCGCGCACGGCAGCGTGGACGAGCTCTCCAATACCAGCAACTCGCAGGGCCTGCGCGCCGCCTGGTCCCTCTTTTCCGGCTTTTCCCACCTGAACGGCCTGCAGCGTTCGCGCATCGAGAAGGATATCGCCCGCGAGACGCTGCGTCAGGCGGAGCTGGAGCTCATCGCCAACGTCCAGATGCAGTTTTTCCTGCTGCTGCAGGCCCGGCGGGATCTGCGCTACGTCACGGACTCCATACGCCGCATCGAAACGCAGCTTGCGGCGGCGCAGACCTTTGCCGACGTGGGCATGGCCCCGTATGTCAATGTCCTCCAGAACAAGGTCGAGCTCTCGCAGGCCCGGGAACAGCGCATCACCGTCCAGAACAGCATCCGCACCGCCGAACTGCGCCTGAACCAGTTCCTCGGTCTTCCGCCCGGCGAGAAGGTCCGCTATCTGGGCACGCTGGAGGATTATCCCTGCAAGGAGGACTACAGCGAGGAGGAAGCCCTCAAGCCGGCCGCCCAGCACCGGCCGGACATCCACATTGCCCGCCTGAGCATCGAATCGGCGGAAAAAAGCGCCCTGGCCACGGCCGGGGAGGCCCTGCCGCAGGTGGAGCTGACCTCGGACTGGATGCGCTCCAGCCGGGATTATGCCGACCGCCGCTGTACCGATTACGACCGGCAATACTGGTCGCTGGGCATCAATGTGACCTGGACGTTCTTTGAGGGAGGCAAAACCGCGTTCGCCGTGGCGCGGGACCGCAAGCGCGCCTCGGGCCTGCGGGCCGCCTATCAGGACACGCTGGCCGCCGCCCGGACGGATGTGCTCACCGCGCTCATGGATATCCGGGCGGCGCGGGAAGTCTTCATGACCGCCCGCGAGGGCCTCAAGGCGGCTGAAGAAAGCTACGCCATGGCCAATAACCGTTACACCACCAATGTGGGTACCATCACCGAACTCCTCGACGCCCAGACCCGGCTGACCGAGGCGGAGGTGCGCATCAGCAAGGCGCTGGCGGACTTTCAGATCGCCCGCTCCAAGCTCTACTTCCACATGGGGCTGAAGAATACCGCTCTGCGCTGAGCCCCCGTCCTTCTCTCCCTCTCATCTGTGCACGCAAAGCGGGGCGGCCTTGCAGCCGCCCCGCCGGATCATCCCGAACAGGAACGGATCGTTCCCGCCACAGGCTGTGCGCTCATGCGGCCGCCGCCCTTGCCGGCGGCCGCCGCACCGCATTACCGGGTGCTTTCCGGCACGCCGTAGTCCCGCTCCGCCGCGTTGATGACGGCACGCACACGCTTGCGGGCCTCTTCCGACAGCGGTTCCGGCTGCCATTCGGCAAGCAGCTTTTTGGCCGCTTCCAGCGCGCGCGCTTCCATATCGAGCGAACCCGCCTCCTTCCAGCGGTCACGCGTCAGCCGGTCTATAAGTTTGGGCTTCGACTGGATGTGCATATTCTCGAAGGTATTCATGTGGGAGAGGAAATCACCGCGCGGACCGACCTCCTTGATCACGTCCACGGACAGGGTTTCGTCGTTCACCACGATACCGTCCATGCTATACAGCATCATCTCCGCCATTTCAGCGTCCATCAAGAGCTGGCTGTAACTGATGGTCATCCCCATCTCCAGCATACCGAGACCGTAAATGATGTTGGCACCTGCCAGCATCGGCAGCAGTCCGGTCAGCGTCTTTTCATGGCCGCTCTGGGCATCGCCGCACTTGCTGTCCCCCTAGCCACCCGCTGCCCAGGAGGGCAGCTTGTAGTAGCGGGCCATGCAGGCGACGCCGGCGTTGAGCATGGCAAGTTCCGGCGTGCCCACCACCGCCGCGCCGTAGCGCAGATCCATGGCTGTGGAGGAGCTGCCGTAAATGAATTTGGCCCCCTTGCGCGTGACCTGCGAAAGCACCAGACCCGCCAGCGCCTCGCAGTTATGCACCACCAGCGCCCCGGCCAGGTTGACCGGCGTGGACCCGCCGGCCATGCCCATGGACAGCACGTTCACGATGGCGCCGTTACGAGCGGCCACCATGATGACCTCGCAGACGTCGGCCGTCAGCTTGAGCGGGCTGATGGGGCAGGTGTTGAAGGTCACCGGGCAGCGTTCGGCGAAATTCTCCTCGCCCACCGCGGCCTTGGCCATGTCGATCATGTACTGGGTCAGCTTGCCGTTGCCGCCGCCGGTGAAGACATGCTTGGTGGTGTTCATCAGCAGGGCTTCATAATTGTGCAGCTCGGCCACGGCCTCGGGATAATCCTGCGCCCCGGCCATGCGCTCGCAGACCGGGATGACGTCCAGCGCATCCACCAGACGGGTCAGATCCTCCACGTCCTTCTTGGTGGAATTGCGCAGATCGCCGGTATTCGGGTCCACGATGTAGACGGCTTCGCCGAAATTGGTGAAGACCACCCGCCTCCCATCCAGCATGACATCCCTGTCCGGCGTGCGGCCCGGCAGCGTCAGCACTTCGGGCGCGCTGGCCACGGCTTCGGCCACCAGCCATTGGGGGATGCGAACAAGATCCTCGTCATAGACGCTGGCGCCCGCCTTGACGAGCAGCTCGCGCGCCTCCGGCGAGCCGATGAGCACGCCTGTCGTTTCGAGGATCTCAAGGGTAGCCCTGTGAATCGAGTCCATCTCGTCCTGTGTGAACATGTTGAGACTCAATCCACCGCTGGCAAGGCTACCGGCCTGTTTCCAGCGCTGTGCCATGTGAACCTCCTTTTTCGTCAACCGTAAACAGCCGGGACGTTCAGCACGGACCGTCCCGCTTTTTCTTGTTGATATATGTATCGTCGAAAAAATGCAATGAAAAAATATTTAATCTGATAATTTTATCTTCAGCATACATCGTGTGAAAAAAATATTTTATAAAAATACAATAAAATAGTGTTGTTATAAATACGGGCAGAAAATCGGGCATTTCTCCTCTTGCCCAAAGCCTCCGCTATTGATATATCTAATTCGCACTAAAAATATCTGGTGCGTGAGCGCGTTTTGCCTTTGCAAAAGGCGGAACGCGAGGCGGCGGCACAGCGCCGCCCGGCTGAAACCAAGCGGAAAACGCGTTTTTTCCGCGAAACGCCAGTCCGTATGATTTGAAACGCTGCACGTTTCAAACTGAAAATGCTCGAAGGAGGTGTTCGCGTGGTCAGCCACCAATCCATCCCACACCTGGCCAGCTGATGCGGTTGCGTCATCCAGACAGTCATCCCGAGCATACTCGCCCGCGCGGGCCCTGCCGGCCGGCCCCGATTTTGCGGCCCCGGCTCAACGTATGCCCCAATCCACAGCTTTTTCAGGAGAAATCATGAATACAGTGACTCATCCTCAGCGATCCGGCATTTTGGGTGTATTCGATCATAAGCTGTTCTGGCCTTCTCTCATTTTGTTCGCCATCATCCTGGCTTTCGCCCTTATTGCGCCCGAGGCCTGCGGCGCTTTCTTCGCTTCCATACAGAATTTCGTCCTTACCAATTTCAGCTGGCTGATCCTTGCCGTCGGCGCGGCGGCCATCCTGTTTTCCCTCTGGATGCTGCTGAACAGGCCCTTCGGCCAGATCCGGCTGGGCGGAGAGGACTGCAAGCCCGAATTTTCCTTTTACGCCTGGGTCAGCATGTTGTTCTGCGCCGGCCTGGGGACAGGCTTTGTGATTTTTGGCGCAGCGGAACCGCTGTACCACCTCTACAGTGCCCCGACCATCATCGACGCCGGGACAGCCGGCACGCCCCGCGCCGTGCCGGAGGCCATCCGCCTGGCCGTGGTCAACTGGGGACTTTTCGGCTGGCCGCTGTTCTGCACGGCGGGCTGGGCCATCGGCTATGCCGCCTACCGCTACAAGAAGCCCCTGCGCACCTCCACCGGCCTTTACGGCATCCTGGGCGAACGCTGCAACGACACGCTGATCAGCAAGATCGTGGACGTGCTGGCCGGGGTGGCGACCATCGGCGGCGTGGCCATGATGATCGGCCTGGGCGTGGCCTCCATCACCTTTGCCCTCAAGCTGCTCTTCGGCATCGAGCTCGGGCCTGTGGGCCAGTTCGCCGTCATGCTGGGCCTCATCGTCATCTATATCCTCAGTTCCGCGTCGGGCATCGCCAAGGGCATGCGCCTGTTCAGCGAATCCACCGGCTATCTTGCCCTCTTTTTGCTGGTGGCGGTGCTCTTCCTCGGCAATACGCCCATCACCTACTCGCTGAACATGCTGTTGCAGGTCACGGGCGAATTTCTGTTCCGCCTGCCGCAAAACCTCTTCTGGACCGACGCCACCCAGATCGCTCCCCGTCCCTGGTCGGGCACCTGGTTCATCTTCTACATCCTCTGGAACATGTCCTATGTGCCCTTTACCGGCGGCTTCATCGCGCGCATCTCGCGTGGCCGCACCATGCGGGAATTCGTCTTCGGCACGGCCATCGTCCCCATCGCCATGTGCCTGCTGTGGTTCACCATCTGGGGCAGCAACGCCTGTTTCGAACAGCTCTCCGGCTATCAGCCCATGTGGCAGGTGGTGAAGGAAAATCCCGAGCAGGCGCTGTACATGCTGCTCGGTTCCTTCCCCTTCGGCTCCGTGCTCTGCTTCGTCGCCTTCATCTGCTTCTGCGGCTTCGCCATCACCACCGCTGACGCCGCCTCGCACTTCATCGCGCGGCAGGTGGCTCCGGGCGAAGAACACTCCAGCCTGGCCATGCGCGTGCTCTGGGGCTGCGTCATCGGCATGACCGGCATCATCTTCCAGGTGACCGGCGGATTCTCGGCCATCAAGTCGCTGGCCATCTCCGGCGGGACGCTCTTCGTCCTCGTCATGATCGCCTACATCGTCTCCATCTGGCGCATGATGCATGCCGAGCTCCCCACCAGCGGCAGCCGTTCCTGATCGCGGGAAAATGCAGTAACATCCGACGCACCCAACGTACGGGAGGATAGGCTTCATGATGTACTTCAACAGGGAATTCAAGGTACTGACGGATCAGCAGCTCGAGCGCGTCCATGCGCTGACGCTGGAGGTCCTGGAACGCAAGGGCGTCCTCTTCCATTCGGAGGAGGCCCGCACCCTGCTGGCGAACCACGGGGCACGGGTGGACGGGGAATGCGTCCGCCTTTCCCCTTCGCAGGTGGATGCCGCCCTTGCGCAGTGCCCCCCGCGTTTCCTCTGGCAAGCGCGCGACAGCCGGAAGAGCCTGCTGGTCGGCGACGGGCAGGACGGCGTGCTGGTCATGCAGGATCACGGGCCGGTCTTCGTGCAGGAGCGCAACGGCACGCGGCGGCTGGGCACGCTCGACGACGTCATCAACTTCTACAAGCTGGGCCAGACCAGTGCCGTTACCCGCATCGTGGGACAGTGCACCGTCGATCCGCATGAGCTCGACGACTCGCCCGTCAAACACAAGCGCATCACCCATGAACTGCTGCGGCACACGGACAAGCCCATCCTCTCCTGGCCGCAGATGAGCAACCGGAACACGCAGGATATTTTCCGCATGGTGGAGATGGTCATGGGATCAGGCTACCTTGCCCGGAACTACTTCCTGACGGCATCGGTTTGCGCGCTCTCTCCTTTGCAGTATGCGCAGGAATCCGCGGACACCATCATCGCCTATGCCCGGGCCGGGCAGCCCGTCCTTCTGCTCACCGCGCCCATGAACGGCGTGAGCGCGCCCATTGGCGACATCGCCGCTCTGGTCATGCAGAATGCCGAGATCCTCGCCGGCCTCGTCCTGGCACAGGCCGTCACGCCGGGTATCCCCGTCATCTACGGCATCGGCACCTACGCTTCCGACCTGCGCACCGGCAGCTTCGTTACCGGCTCGCCGGACTCCAAGCTGGTGGACAGGGCGGCGCTGCAGCTGGCGCAGACGCTCTACCGCCTGCCCACCCGCTTCATGGCGGGCAATACCGATGCCAAGGTGGCCGACATCCAGGCCGGCTACGAGACCATGCAGAATTATATCCTGCTGCTCATGGGCGGGACGCACATGATCAACGAATGCCTCGGCATCCTTGACGGCATGATGGCCGTTTCCTACGAGAAGTACATCATCGACGAGGAGATGCTCCGCAGGACGGACCGCATGATGCGCGGCCTCGATACCAGCGAAGCCGCCTTCGACATCAGCGACCTGCTGGATTCTCCGCACGGCGAGTCCTTCCTCATGCAGGAAAGCACCCTGGCCGCCTGCGGCAAGCAGTGGCTGCCGGATGTGGCCTGCTGGAGCAGCTATGACGCCTGGGAGGCCGAAGGCAAGCCGGATATCCTGGATCGGGCGGCCGAACGCTGCGCCCAGCGCCTGCAGAGCGCCCCGGACGACCTGCTGGACAGCGACCTGAACCGGGCGCTGGCCGCCTTTGCGGAAGACGCCTCCGCCTGAGCGCCCTGAACAAGACCTCCTTATGCCGGGCTTCTCCTGTGCCTTTCCCGCAGGAGAAGCCCGCTTTGCGTCCGGCGCAGACGGCGGCCCGACAGAAAGGCGGGACCGGAGAGAGAGAAAAAAAAAAGAAGGCGCACGGCAGAAAAAACTTCAAGCGTTTTGCCTTTGAAAAAAGGAAAACGCGAGTCGCCGACACAGCGCCGACCGGCCAAACCAAGCGGAAAAACCGCGCTTTCTCCGCACAGCGCCCGGCCGCATGGCGGGAAACGAGAAGCATTTCAAACTGGAAATGCTCTCAAAGAAGAAAAGCCGTCAGTGGCGCACGCTGTCCGCCAGCATGCGCCGCAGCGTGCGGCGTGCCTCCGTCAGCTGCGGATCTTCCGGCAGGCGGGGATGGGGGAACGGCAGGACATGCGAGGCCGTGATGCCCCGGCCTGCCGCAAGGACATGCACCGTATCCGCCAGCAGGCAGGCCTCTTCCACGTCATGGCTGACCAGCAGCATGGTCTGCCCGGTCCGCGCGCGCAGATCGAGCAGCAGGCGCTGCATGCGGCCGCGCGTCAGGGCATCCAGCGCGGCAAAGGGTTCGTCCAGCAGCAGGAGGCGCGGCCGCAGGGCAAGGGCGCGGGCCAGCGCCGTACGCTGCCGCATGCCGCCGGACAGGGCCGAGGGCAGGGCCTCCGCCTTTTCGGCAAGGCCCACGGCCTCCAGCAGGCTCCCCACCCTCTCCCGCCGTTCGGCGGCGGGCAACCCGCCGGCCCGCAGGCCGAAGGCCACGTTTTCCGCCACGCTGAGCCAGGGGAAGAGCGTATCTTCCTGAAAGATCAGCAGCCGCTCCGGCCCGGGCCCGGTACAGGGCCGGCCGTCCAGCTGGACGTCCCCGCCGTCCGGCGGCAGCAGGCCCGCGAGCAGCCGCAGCAGCGTGCTCTTGCCGCAGCCGCTTTCCCCGATGAGGACCGTCAGGCTGCCCGGCGCAAGGCAGAGATCCGTCGGCGGCAGCACCAGCCGCCCGTCAAAGGACTTGCGCAGGGAACGGCAGACCAGCAGAGACATCAGCGCACCATCCCGGGCAGGCGGCGCAGCAGCAGGACAAGCCCCCTGTCGCAGACAGCGCCGAGGCAGGCGATGCAGACGATGCCGCAAAGCAGGAGATCCACCTGCCCGTTCATGCGCGCTTCCATGATGCGCGCTCCCAGCCCGTCAGGAACGCCGGTCAGCTCGCCCAGCACGAGATAGGCAAAACTGAAGCCCAGCGCCACGCGCAGACCGGCGGCCAGCTGCGGCATGGCCCAGGGCAGCACGATGCGCCGGAACACGGCGGCACGGGACAGGCCGAGCATCCGTCCGGTCGCCGTCAGGCTGGTCGGCACGGAGGCCGCCCCGGCGGCCGCGCTGAAATAGACCGGGAAAAAGGCCGCCAGCGCGATGAGCGTCACCGTGGCCACAAAGCCGATGCCGCACCAGAGGATGACCAGCGGCAGCCAGCTTATGCCCGGGACGGCGCGGATGCCGTTCAGGCTGACGCCAAGCAGGCGCTCCGCCCAGACGCAGCGGCCCGCCAGCAGCCCCAGAGGGATGGCCGGGATCGCCGCCAGCGCATAGCCGCAGGCGACCCGGCCGAGGCTGGCGGCGGCATCCGGCCAGAAGCAGCCGCTCCAGCCGGCGTTTTCCGCGCCCATGCCCAGATAGACGGCCAACGTCTCCAGCACGCGCGAGGGAGGCGGCAGCAGCCAGTCCGGCACAAGGGCCAGCCCGCAGACGCCGGCCCAGCCCCCGAGCAGCAGCAGGGGCAGCAGCCACGGCAGCAGTCTCCGGATCGCCCGCTCCCGCATGGATCAGCGCGCCTCCGGGGCCGAAGCTCCGGCGGACGGCGTCCGCAGAGCGTCCACGAACCGGATGTCGACGAGGGCGGCGTAATCCGGCTCCCGGGCGATGAGCCCCAGCGCCTTCATGCGCGCTCCCAGCGCGGCCAGCCGCCGCAGGAAAGACGCGTCCATGTCCCAGGTCAGTTCCATATTGGACGCGGCCTGCGTCAACAGTTCCCGCTCCAGCCCGGTCAGACGGGCGGCGGCATCCAGCCAGCGCCGCGTATCCGCACGCAGACGCTCCGTGGCCCGCTTGTGCGCGGCCACCATGCGCCGTACCCGCTCCGGATCACGGGCAACAAGTTCCTTGTGCACGATCAGACCACTGTTGACGGTACCGATGCTGTCGTCGAAATACGGATAGGCCAGGATGCGCCCCACGCCCCGCCGCACGGCCTGTGCGGGCAGCGGCTCGCCGGACAGGTAGGCGTCCACGTCGCCGCGGGCCAGGGCCGTATTCATGTCAAAGAAATCCACCCGCAGGAGCTGCACGTCCCGGCGGGCATCCAGACCGTGCCGGCGCAGCAGATCCCGCAGCAACACCTCATGCATCGTGCCCGGCACATAGGCGATGCGCTTGCCGCGCAGCTGCTCCGGCATCGTTATGCCGCTGTCCCTGCCCACCACCAGCGCCGAGCACTTGCCGCACAGCGAGGCCACGAGCACCACCGGCTCGCCGCGTGCGGCGGCCTGGATGGCCAGCGCCAGCGTGGTCCCGGCCATGTCCAGACTGCCCGCCAGCAGAGCGGCCTTCTGATCGGCGGGATTGGTGAAGGGGGAGATGCGTACCTCAATGCCGTCTTCGCCGGCATCGGCATACAGATAGGGCTGCAGGGTCTGCGCGGTCTTCCAGGTACCCAGCCGCCAGGTCTCCGCACGCGTCCCCGTCGCGAAAAGCAGACACAGCGCGCAGACGGCGACGGCAAGGCCGGACCGCAGCAGGCGAGCGGGCATCACGTCCGCTTTCCTTCCGCGCTGCCGCCGGAGACGCCGCAGGCAGCGGCAGCCAGCATGACGGCCGTCCCCAGCTGCAGCGGATCGTGCCAGAGCCGTTCCGGCACAGGGGCGCATCCCAGCCAGGGACAGGGCACGCAGGGCGCGCTGATGCAGACGCCGGCGGCAAGGTGTTGCAGGGGAACGCAGGCATCCGTGGGAGAGGCGTCCAGAAGACAGGGGAACGGCGCGAGCCCGTCCAGCTCCGCGGGCGTGATCCCCCGGCAGTGGGGGATGTTCGCCGCGCGGGCCTGCGCCCGGCCCGGCACGGTATCGCAGAGCGTGACGGCAAAGCCCTGCCCGGCAAGCCAGGCGGCGGCGGACATGCCCACCGGCCCCGCCCCCAGCACCAGCACCCGGCGTTCGCAGGCGTAGCGTTCCGCCATGCCGCTCAGGGCGGCGGCAAAACCGCGTCCGGTGGCCCAGCCGTTCTCGGCATACGCGCCGTTGCGGACATGTTCGGCAAGATAGGTATCGTCATCCGCCCAAAGCAACACGTCGCACGCCCCGGCCCGCGCCTGGGCAAAGCCCTCGTCATCGGGCGGCAGCACCACGGCGGCGCTGCCCAGCGCCCGCGCCGTGGCCGCCAGCAGCTCCGCGAAGCCCGGGATGCAGCCTTCGCCGCTGCTCACAGGCACCACGCCCACCCGCACGGCGGCAAGCGCCCGGCGCACCGCAGCGGGCGACAGCTCCAGCGCCCGCGCGCATACCTCCTCAAGGCCGCAGCCCACCGTCTGCCGCAGGCGCGCGGCATAGACTCCCCAGTCGTCGGCCTGACCGGCCAGATCGTTTTCACAAAGTCGGGTCATGCTCTCCCCCTTGTACGGATGCGGCAAAGCCCGGATCTTCTCCTGGCCTGCCGCAACGCACGAAAAACCGCCGCCTCATGCCGTCCGCCTGCCGCCGCGCTGAAAACGGACTCAGCCGGCGGTCGTGACGTACTCCAGCGCCGCCTGCCGCCGCTCCTCGAGTTCCGCCGCGCTGTCCGCCGCCAGCAGCAGCACGCCCGCCCAGTCGCCCGAGCGCAGGTCACCGCCCAGCAGCATGCCTTCCGTGCCGGGGATGCCGTCCACAAGGCGCAGCGGCCCCACCTGCGTCAGGGAATGCTCGCCGGGGAAGCGGATCTCCCCGCCCTGGCGCGCCACATGGAGATAGGCCGCCGGACGGGGGACGTCACGACCGGCGGCGGGCTCCAGCGGCAGGAAGCAGGATGCCAGCTCCTCGGCCAGATTGCGGCCCGTGGAAAGCCAGACCGTCAGCGGCGTCTGGCTGGGGAAACGCGCGTCGATCTCCAGCACGCGCCAGCCGTCGGGCGCGGCGACCACTTCCACGTCCATGAGCCCGTGCAGCGCCAGCCCCTCGGCCAGACGGTGCAACTCCTCCGCGACGGCAGCGGCCATATCCGGCTCAGCCACCGGGGCAAGGACGCCGCGACAGTCAAAAACATCGTCAAGCAACAACTCGGTAAACTGGGACGTCCTGTAGTTGCCCGGCGTGCCGCTGACTTCCAGCGAGAACTGGCGTCCGGGGCAATAGGCCTCCACGATCCAGCCGGGCGTCCGCAGGCCCTGCGGCAGACAGGCGGACAACTCGGCCTCGTCGTGCAGCAGATGCACGCCCCGGCTGCCGCTGCCCGCGGAAGGCTTGGCGATCAGGGGATAGCGTACCGGAGCATCGGGACGGACAGGCCGGGGGATGGGCGTGCCGCAGCGCTCGAAGAAGTCCCGGCTGCGCAGCTTGCTGCTGCTGACGGCGTATGCCGCCGGGTCAAAGGCCAGCGGTACGCCGGTACGCGCGCAGGCCGTGCCGAGGGCCGCCAGGGCCGGGTCGTCCTCCAGCGCCGGAAAGACCAGATCCACGCCGTCCAGCGCCCGGACAAGCGGGGACGACATGCCGTCCGGGCCATCGTCCGCCGTGATGTCCGTGCACAGGAAATCGTCCGCAAGATAGCGGGCCGGAGGCAGCGGGCGGCGATCCACGAGCAGCGTGCGCCAGCCGGCCCGGCGGGCCAGCAGACACAGCTCCACGCCCTGGAGCCCGCCCCCGATGACGGCTACCCGCATGCGGCAACATCCCCGGACTGTCCGCCGTCCGCGGCCAGTGCCTGACGGCGAGCCGCCACCCAGCGGGCATAGTCCGCCGCCGTGGCCATCTCCATGCCCATATCGTCCAGTACGCGCCGGACGGCGGCCACGCTGCGCCGCTCGTTGTCGATATCCAGCTCCCGGGTCGCCACGCCGGCAAAGCCGCAGCCGGACGGCACGATGGACGTCACCACATTGGCTCCGGCCTGCAGGCGCATGCGCAGACCTTCCAGCCCGTCCACATCCAGCGAAGCGGGTATGAGCCTGTCCGGCATGAGCCGGCGCATGGCGGCGATGGCGCGCAGCTCATGCGCCCACTGTCCGCCGGCCGCCTCGGGCTCGGACACGGGCAGCGTGCAGGCATGCGGCACATAGCTCATGGCGCGCACCTGCGAAAGGGGCTCGGCCCGCATGGCGAGCAGGGAGGCCGCCAGTTCGTCCGCCGTCTCGCCCAAGCCCGTCAGCAGGCCGTCTTCCACCAGCAGGCCCGCGGCGGCGGCATCCAGCCGCGCCTGACGGCGGCGGTCGAAGTCCTGCCCGAGGCGCAGTCGGGCGAACTGTCGTTGATCATGCGTTTCCTGATAGCAGGCGTACCAGTCCGCCCCCGCCTGCCGCAGGCGGGTGAGCTGCTCCGCCGTGATGACGCCGGGAGAGACCATGATGGGCAGGCCTGTTTCCCGGTGCAGGGCGGCTACCATCTCCTCCAGCCGGGAAAAGCCCTCCCCTTCCACGAAATACGGGTCCTCTCCCAGCGTCAGATCCAGCAGATGGACGCCGTCCTCCGCCAGACGCAGCCCCGCCTCCCGCAGTTCCCGCAGAGATTTGCGGTACCGCTGCTCCTCCGCATTGCTGCGCCGGTACTGGCAAAAAGCGCAGTCATTGCGGCAAAAGGTGCTGAGGTAGAGGAAACCGTACAGAAAGATACGGTCGCCCCAGCAGGCCGTCCGCGCTTCCCGCGCCTGCCGGAAAAGTTCTTCGTCCCCGCCCTGTTCCGTGCGGGAGAACAGCTCCCGCAGGCGGTCCTGTGCAGCAAGCCCGTTCATAGATGCAGCCTGATCCCGTTGATATAGGCAAGGCTGCGTCCGGTCCGCGCCATATTGCTCTCGCCGGTGGCGGCCATGCTCAGCCGTTCCAGCCCGAAGCCTATGCCTACCCAGTTTTCCATGATCCCCCAGGGGGCATCCAGCGGATGGGGCCCGACCGCCGAGGAGGCCAGCTCCATGCCGTTGGCGTCCACAAAGTCATCCGTTTCGCCGTAGACGGAGGATTCCTCCCCGACCATGCGCCAGCCGGCGATGCCCGCCGTATCGAGCACCAGGCGGCCCCAGCGCAACAGGCGCTCCCGCAGATCCTCCCCCTCGGGGATGCCCATCTCCACCAGATTCAGCATGGTGAATTCGTTGGCGTGCCGCTGCCCCTGCGTTTCCCGGCGGAAACAGGGCCCGATCTCGAAAAGACGCAGCGGGCGCGGCCGCAACCGCCCCAGCTCGCGCATGCATTCGTAGAGATTGGGGGCCAGCATGGGCCGCAGGCAGCGACGGTCATCCAGCCAGAAGACCTGCTTCTCCATGATGGAGCCGGAAAAGACGCCCATCTTTTCCAAACGCTTGCGGGAGATGATGAGCGGCGTATGCATCTGGAGGAAGCCCTCGGCCCGCAGGGCGGCGGCAAGCCGCTCTTCCAGCTCCAGGATGAAGGGGCGGCGCTGCTGCGCGCACCACTGGTCGAGCCGCTGGTGCTGCTCGGCCACAAGGCGGCTCTCCCACTGCTGGAAGGCCTGATTGCGCTGGACGGCGTCCTCGAATGCGGCGTCCAGACCGGCAGCCTCCGCGCCGAGCTCGGCAAGCCGGTGCCGCTGTTCTTCGGTGAACCGGATCATGCGTCCGCCCTCCCTTCTCGCAGGACCGCGCCGGACTTCTTGCGGAAAGCCGTGCCCTGATACTTTTCCAGCTTCCAGTCCGGCACCCGGCAAATGGGACAGGGGGTGGCGTAGATCTTGTTGCGCAGCCAGCGGCTGGCCCGGGAGGTACGCGCGTTGCGCACGAGGAAGGTCTTGCCGCAGTGGGTGGAGATGACGGCATGATCGCCGTTCACTTCCATGCTGCGGATGCCGTGGAGGATGCCGCGCCGCGACGGCCAGAGCTTCATCTTGCCGATAAGGGCGAAAAGCGGCTGATTCTTGCGGTAGGTCCGCTTTTTGGGAGCGAGACGGGTAGGCGTCGGGATATCGCTCATGGGAAGACTCCTGACGGCCTGCGCTTGCGGTACGGCAGTTCCCGCCATGCTCCGGCGGCGGAAATTTTTTGGCGGGGTGTCCGGGAGTCTCACCCGGCTACAGGGGTTTAGAGTCCCTGCGATCCATACGATCCACACCCCGTTTTGCCGATTGCCGTCTCATTCAGGCGTCGAATGGACTATAGCCTACTCTCCTCCGCCTGTCCAGAAGATATATCAGAAAAAATATTTTGTAGTCCTGACCTTGACAGAGATTTGTCTTGCGAAAAAAGAAGCGTCTTGATTGAAACATCAGCCATGCCGGCCAGCGCCGTGTCGCCTGCCTGCGCCACCGGACGGGCATTCCACTCTCCTTGAAAGCCGCCAGAGGGCCCAGGCTGAGCGGATGCCCCATGTTTTTCGCGTGACCGCCTGCGCTGCACCATGCCCCTTTGCCCCTCCGGGGAAGGAATCCTCCTGCCTCAGACTTCCCCTGCAGGCGCTCCCACCTTTATATCGCGTGCCGGGAACCAGGGCCGGTTAACGCAAATTTTACAAACAACTTCAATAAACAAGAAAAAAACAAACCATGCACGCTTTACGTGTCTTTGGCGGCGGGGCCGCCTCATTTTCCCGACGCTTCCCCGGAAAAAGCGCACTGGGGAAGGGATAAGGGCATTTGGGGGAAGGGGACCACACTCCCGTGCTGGCGGCGATCCAACGGGCGGCCCGGCGGGCCGTGTCCGTTAGGCACGAAGAAGCCTTACGGATATCGACAGCGGAGCGAGGGGTTCCCCTTCTCCCAAACACGCAGCGAATAGCGTCAACAGGCCCTAACCGGCGGTTTGCTCCCCGTGGAGCGTATAGCCGGCTTCCCTGAAGAGCGCCTGGGCCTGCGGCACATCGAATCCCCGCCAGACGTCCGCGCAGAAAGTCTCGTTCCGGGGCACCGCGCCCTCCTCCACCACGACGACATTGGCTCCCCAGGCCACGGCCTGACGGCTGACGGGGTGCACGCAGATGTCAGGGACGCGCAGACCGCCGCACAAACGGGTGATGGCGGCGATTTGGGCAAGCCGGGCCTCGGGCAGTTCCGCCGAAGACGCGCCGGGCGTTCCCGGCACATTGACCCTGGCCATGACGCCGCTCAGGCTCGCGCCATTCTCCAGGGCGGTCATGAAGACATGCGCCAGCTCTTCATCCGTATGTTCCGGGCCCACGGGCTCCACCAGATGCGCCAGCCGCAGGGGGGATGCGGACACGGCCCGCAGGGTGACAAGGCGTTCCTGCGGGCTGAAACAGGTGCATTTTCCTTCCCCAAGGCGCAGCGAATGATAGACCACCCCGATGCCCGCGGCCTGCATGGCGGCCACTTCTTCCTCGCCCATCTGCCCGGTGTTGACGACAAGCCCGTAATCCCCCGGCACGGCGTCCCGGATCTGGCGGGCCATTTTGCACACCCGATCGAATCCATAATATTCGGTCGTACGCAGGGTGACCCAGGCGGCGCCCTCCCGCACCAGACGGCGGGCGATGGCGATGACCTCCCCGGCGGAGAGCTCCTTCTCCTCGCGGACAAGTCCCCACTTGGCTCCAAAGGAACAGAACGTGCAGTTTTTGGGACAGGGGCGGCAGTCCAGACCTATGGCGCTCCAGACGCGCCCTGTGTTGTGCGCGGCCACCGCGGCCACACGCCGTGCCGCCTGTCCCAGATACTGTACGTCGTCCGAATCCGGAGTCAGTGCCAGCAGGCGCAACACGTCTTCCCGTGATCCCTGCGCCCCGCGAAGGACCTTAGCCTCAAGACGATCGATAAAAGGGCGGATCTCCATGAACTTCTCTCCTGCGCCGGCTGTGTGCCGTCTTTATGTGCCGCGGGATGCAGCACCCCACAATTAGATATATCTATGCTACACTTCTCTCCCCGGAGCTTGTCAAGCAACGAAGCTTTTCCACATCTCCCCACCAGGAGAAAATCACCCGCCAGTATCAAAATAAAACCAATAATACCAATATATTATTCTGACATAAAAGATTTTTGGCACAGCCTGATCCGCCGCCAGCCGTGCCCGCAAAGCGGCACAAGGGGCGAAGACCAGACACACAATCACATTTTTACAAACAATATCAATATATTAAAAAATAAAATCCGAGACTGAGCTTTTCGATACACTATACGCTCCGGGCCTTTTTGGCGGATGGCACCCTTAATCCCCTTATGCTCACCGGGAAAATATATTTTCATAATATACTGTTATTACAAGTTTTTTATGAAAATTTACGAGCTGCGAAAAATTTTTTTCACAATCTTCCAAAAAATGCTGGACATCCGCGGCCGGTATGGCTACTTTTACATCACAAGATATATCTGTTGGTGGCCGGCGCTAGAATTCCCATCACTGCTACGTTTTCAAGGAGCTTAACATGCAGGGCAAGGCACTGATTATGGAAGTTCTCAAGGGAAAGACCGTGGAACGTTGTCCGTGGGTTCCCTATACCGGATCGCAGATTGCCAACCTGAAGGGCTATACGGCTCAGGAGATGTTCAAGGATGCAGACAAGCTCTATGCCTGCTGCCTCGAAGCCGAAGCCCAATACCTGCCGGACGGCATGACCCCCATGTTCGACCTTCAGGTGGAAGCCGAGATCCTGGGCTGCGATCTCACCTGGTATGACAATACGCCGCCCACGGTCTGCACGCATCCGCTGGAGGGCGAGCTCGTCATCCCCGAAAAGCGCATTTCCCGTGAAGACGGCCGCATCCCCCTCATCCTCGACGTCATGCGCCGCTTCAAGAAGGCGCGTCCCGAGATCGCCATGTATGGCCTGGTCTGCGGCCCCTTCACTCTGGCCTCCCATCTGCGCGGCACCAACATCTTCATGGACATGTACGACAACGAAGATGGCGTAAAGGCTCTCGTGAACTACTGTGACGAGCGCGTGCGGGAGGTGGCCGCCTACTACATCGAGGCCGGTTGCGACATCATCGCCGCCGTGGACCCGCTGGTCTCCCAGATCTCTCCCGACATGTTCGAGACCTTCCTCAGCGAGCCCTACACCCGTTTCTTCGCGGCCCTGCGCGAACAGAACGTCCCCTCGTCCTTCTTCGTCTGCGGCGACGCCACCAAGAACATCGAGCCCATGTGCAAGACGAAGCCCGACTGCATCGCCATCGACGAGAACGTCGATATCGTCGCCGCCAAGCAGATCACCGACGCGCACGACATCACCATCTCCGGCAATCTGCAGCTGACGGTGACCATGCTGCTCGGCACGCAGCAGGACAACCAGAAGGAAGCCCTTGCCCTCATGGACAAGATGGGCACGCAGCGCTTCATCCTCGCGCCTGGTTGCGACGTCCCCTTTGACGCTCCGGCCGCCAACCTCGTGGGCGTGGGCGAAGCCGTCCGCAACCCGCAGACCGTGCGCAAGGCGCTGGAAAGCTATGTGGCGGTGGAGAACCTGCCCGAGATCGAGATGCCGGATTACGCCAACCTCGATCACGTCCTGCTGGAAGCCGTGACCATCGATTCCAAGACCTGCGCCGCCTGCGGCTACATGGTGGCGGCGGCTGAAGCGGCCGCCAAGGCCTACGGCGACAAGGTCAAGGTGGTGGAACGTTCCATCATGCATCCCGAAAGCCTGAGCTTCATGAAGAAGGTCGGCCTCACCAACCTGCCCTCTCTGCTGGTCCAGGGCGAGATCAAGCACGTTTCCCTTATCCCGCCGGTGGAAAAGCTGCGCGAAGAGATCGAGGAAGTGCTCGCCCGTCGGTAGACACCACCCCGGGGGCTGCCGTCCGATGTATCCCCCAACGGGCGGCAGCCTCGCCGGCACGCAAGAGCGTTTTAGCTTTGAAAAAGGGAAAACGCGAGGCGGCGGCACAGCGCCGCCCGGCCCAAACCAAGCGGAAAACCGCGCTTTTTCCGCGAAACGACAGGCCGTATGGTTTCAAACGGGAAATGTTCAAGGGACGCGCACAGACACAACGGCAAGAATAACGGAAGGCCCGCCATGCGCAAGGAACTCGTCATACTCTCCGGTTTTCTCGGCAGCGGCAAGACCACGCTGCTCCGGCATCTGCTCGAGCATTGCCGCACGCGCAAGGTCGCGGTGCTGCTCAACGACTTCGGCGAGATCCCGGTAGATGGCGCCATCCTCCGCCAGAACGGCCTTGACGGCGGCATGGTGGTGGAGATCGGCGGCGGGTCCGTCTTCTGCGCCTGCCTGCGTGAATCCTTCGTGAAGGCCCTGCGCGACATGCGCGAGCGGGACGAGGATCTGGTCATCGTGGAGGCCTCGGGCATGTCCGATCCTTCCGCGGTGGACAAGATGCTGCGGCTTTCCGGGCTGGACGGCGATTTTGACCATACCTCGACCATCTGTCTTTTCGATCCCGTGAAGAGCCTCAAGCTGGCTCGCGTGCTGGAAGTCATCCCCCGTCAGCTGGCCTCGGCCACCGTGGCCGTGCTGACCAAGTGCGATCTGGCCACGGAACAGGAACTCGCCGCGGCGCGGGACTACATCGGCTCCCGCGAGCCCGATCTGCCCGTGGTGGCCGTCAGTCACGGCCGCCTGGATCTGGCCGCGCTGCCCGGCCGCGCCGCCCGTTCCTTCAGCTTCGGCTTCAATACGCCGGAGACGCGGCCGGACGCCTTCAACGTGGATCGCGTGGAGTGTACGGCGGACGAGCTCGCCGCCGCCCTCGAGCAAGAAGAACATGTGCTGCGGGTCAAGGGTTTTGTCCGCGCACGTGACGGCATCTGGTTTCTTTCGGATACCGGACGGGGCATCGAAAAGCGCCCCGACACCGCTGCCCCGGTGCCCCTGACCATCATTTGTTTTCAGGGTTCGGCCGAAAGCGTACGCAACACCCTACAAGCCGGGAACATCCTTTAGGTGTCCCGCACAAAGGAGCATACCATGAGCGCCATTCTGCAGGAAATTTCCGAAAAGCTGCAAAAGGGTAAGATGAAGGAAGTGGCCGATCTGACCAAGAAGGCCCTGGATGAAGGCATCGCCCCTCTGACCATCCTCAACGAAGGTCTCATGCCCGGTATGGACGTCATCGGGGAACGCTTCAAGAACAATGACATCTTCATCCCCGAAGTGCTCATCGCCGCCCGCGCCATGGCCGCCGGCACCGACGTGCTGCGCCCCCTGCTGGTCGGCGAACAGATGGAACAGAAGGGGACCGTGGTCATCGGCACCATCAAGGACGACCTGCACGACATCGGCAAGAACCTCGTGCGCATGATGATGGAATCCAAGGGCCTCAACGTCATCGACCTCGGCAACAGCGTGGCCCCCGCCAAGTACATCGAAGCGGCCAAGAAGCACAAGGCCGACATCATCGCCTGTTCCGCCCTGCTCACCACCACCATGGTGCACATCAAGGATGTGGTCGCTGCCGTGGCGGCCGACCCGGAACTGGCCGGCAAGGTCAAGGTCATGATCGGCGGCGCGCCTGTCAATGACGCCTTCCGCGAGTCCATCGGGGCCGACATCTATACCCCCGACGCCTCGACCGCGGCCGAAAAGGCTGTGGAAGTCTGCGCGGCCATGCACGCCTGATGTCTGTCGGGCCGGGGCCCCGCCCCGGCCCGCCGCCGGCCCCTTTCGGGAGGATCGCCATGTATCTTCTTTGCTGCGAAGTCTTTCGGCCCGAGCTTGAATGGCTGGCCCCGGAGTTCCCCGACGCTCCGGCCATCCGTTATCTTGAGCAGGGCCTGCACGACCATCCCGATGAACTCAGGCGGCAGCTGTGCGCGGCCATTGGCGAGCTGGAAGATCAGGGCGCCACGCGCATCGTCCTCGGGTACGGGCTGTGCGGACGCGGCATGACGGGCGTCACGGCCCGCAGGGCCACCCTGGTCTTGCCGCGGGTGCATGACTGCATCCCCGTGCTGCTGGGCTGCCCGCAAAGCGAACTGGGCCAGATCTCGCGGGACGGCAGCACCTATTGGATGAGTGCCGGTTGGCTGCGCTACTCGCAACTGGAATTCATCCGCGCCCGGCGGGAGCGTTACGACGACTACCTCCAGCGCTTCGGCAGCGAAAATGCCGACTTCCTCATGGAGCAGGAGCGGCAGTGGCTGGCCAACTACACCAATGCCTGTCTCATCTGCCATGAGGGCTTCCCCAGGCAGGCGGATGTGGAGCGGGACGCCCGCTATGTGGCGGAGGACAGCGGCCTGCCCTATCGCAGCACGACAGGCCATACGGATTTTCTCCGGGCGCTGCTGGCGGGCGGAACGGACGACCGTTTCCTGACCCTGCGGCCCGGATGGACGGCGGATGTGGATGGAGACGGCAATATAGCGGCCGTCAAGGCGGAGTAGGACATGGAAGCGCGCATAACGGTACATCATCAGCAGGGCACGCGGCAATTCGTCTGCACGGCGGGCGAGCCCATCGCCCACCTGCTGCGGGACGAAGGCCTGTTGCCCCTGCCTTGCGGACTCGGCAAGTGCGGCAAGTGCCTCATCTATGCCGATACCGAACCTGCGGACGAGGAGCGCACCCTCCTGGGCGAGCGGCGGTTGGCCGCCGGTTTGCGGCTGGCCTGCCATACGCGGGCGCGCGACGGGCTGGAAGTGACCGTGCCGCATGCCGGTACGCTGAAGGTGCTGACGCAGTTCACTTCCATGGAATATGTCTGGGATCCGCTTGTGCGCCGCGTGCCCCTTGCCGTGGACGACGCCAGTCTGGAGGATCAGCGCAGCGATGTGCAGCGCCTGCAGGATGCCGCGCAGGCCGGCGGGCATGAGCTCTCGCTCGAAGACCTTACGGCCCTGCCCGCCCAGCTCCGTTCCGGCGAGCCGCTGCATGCCCTGCTGCGCGGGGACCGGCTCCACGGGGTCCGGCCGCAAGGGACGCCGCATGCCCTGATCGTGGATATCGGCACGACCACGGTAGCCGCCCTGCTGGTGGATCTTGACGGACGGCGCATCGTGGCCGCGCACGGGGAGCGCAATGCCCAGTCCCCCTACGGAGCGGACGTCATCAGCCGCATCCACCGGGCAATGGAATGGGAAAGCGCCGGACGGCAGGGGAGCAACCCTCTGCAGGCGGCCATCTGCCGTCAGATCGACGGCATGCTGCGGCGTCTGCTTGAGGAGAGCGGCGTCCAGGATGTGGACATGCTCTGCCTGACCGGCAACACGACCATGCTGCACCTGCTCTGTGGCCTGCCCGGCGAGCATATCAGCAAGGCCCCCTTCATCCCCGTCACGCTGGAGCCCATGTGTCTGCCCGCCCGCCTGCTGCACATCGCCTCGGCCGGGCGCTGTTTCCTCATGCCCGGCATATCCTCCTATATCGGGGCGGATATCGTGGCCTCGCTGCTGGCCGCGGATGCGCACCATCCGCAGGAGCCCTTCCTGCTGGTGGATCTGGGCACCAATGCCGAGACGGTCCTGTATGTCGACGGCAAGCTGCTGGCCTGCTCCGCCGCGGCCGGTCCCTGCTTCGAGGGCGCTACCCTTTCCTGCGGCATGGCCGGACAGGACGGAGCCATCGACGCCGTGGAGGCCGACGACGCGCAGGGCCTGCGCTTCAGCACCATCGGCGGGGCTCCGGCGCAGGGCATCTGCGGTTCGGGCGTTCTGGATGCCCTTGCTCTGCTGCTGGATGCCGGATGCGTCGATGAGACGGGCCATCTGGAAGCCGACGACTCGCCGCTGGGCCGGCGCATCCGGGATGACGCCCTGCTGCTTACGGACGCCGTGCGCTTCAGCCAGCGCGATATACGGGAAGTGCAGCTGGCCAAGGCCGCCGTACGGGCGGGCATGGAGATCCTCCTGCGGGAGGCCGGCCTGCGCTATGACGACATCCGGCGTCTCTACCTTGCGGGCGGTTTTGGTTCGGCCATGCGTCCCCGCAGCGCCGCACGCATCGGCCTCATCCCCGCCGAGCTGGAACAACGCGTCCATGTGCTGGGCAATGCGGCCGGCTTCGGCGCGCTGCGCTATGTGACGGAGAAGGACGCGCAGACGGCCGCCTCGGAGCTGATCCGGCGGACCCGCTATATCGAACTTTCCGCCCACAGCGGCTTTTCCGAAAGCTATGTGGAGCAAATGACATTTCCCGCAGCATGAGGGGAGCCGCGGCAGGCTCCATCTGGTGCTGCACACAATGGCAGAGGCCGGGCGGATATCCCGCCCCAACGCACATCCCACTTTCTTTTTGAGCGAGGTCTCTTATGAAAAGATGGGCGCATTCCAGTCTTACGGGCGGCGTCGGCGTTTCGCTGAACTTCCTGCGCGAAAAGGACTGTGAAAAAATCCATGAAGCCTCCCTTGAAGTGCTCAAGGATCGCGGCGTCTCCTTCGGCAGCGAAAAGGCCCGCGAAGTGCTTCGCGACCACGGCTGCTGGGAAGACAGCGAAGGCTGCACCCACTTCCCGCGTCATCTGGTCGAGGACATGCTGGAAGCCGTCCCTTCGGAATTCGTGCATTACGGCAGAACCGAAGAAGACGATATCCACATGGCCCAGGACCAGGTGTATGCCTCCAACTTCGGTGAAGGCATCTACACGCTGGACATGAACACCGGCGAACGCCGTTCCACCATCAAGCAGGACGCGGTGGACATCGTGCGCGTGGTCGATGCGCTCGACAACGTGCACATCTACAACCGCGCCATCGGCCCGCAGGACGTGCCGAGCGAGTCCGCTTCCATGCACAATGCGGAAGTGGCCCTCTGCTACACGAGCAAGCCCATGCATCTGGTCTCCGGTTCGCCCTTCCAGACGAAAAAGATGATCCAGATGGCCGAAGTCGCCGTGGGCGGCAAGGAAGAGCTGCGGAAGCGTCCGCGTACGGCCTTCAACCACACGACCATCAGCCCGCTGCGCATCTCCGAGGAAGCGTGCGAGAACGCCATGATCGTGTCCGAAGCCGGCCTGCCCAACCACATCCTCGTCATGGTGCAGCAGGGGGCCACCTCCCCCATCCACTATGCGGGCAGCGTGGCCGTGCATAACGCCGACTTCCTGGCCTTCAACACCCTGATGCAGTGCGTGAGGAAGGGCAATCCCACCTTCTACGGTTCTTCCGCCTGCGTGATGGACATGAAGAAAGGCCTTTCGCTCGTGGGCGCTCCCGAGGTCTTCGTCCTCAACGCCGCCCATGCGCGCATGTCCAAATACTACAATATCCCCAGCTACATTGCCGGTGGCTAGACGGATAGCAAGTGCAATGACATGCAGGCCGGCGCCGAACGCGCGCTCAACCGCCTGATGACCGCTCTGGCAGGTGCCAGTGTTCTTTTCGGTCAGGGCATGCTTGAGACGGGCATTACGTTCGACATCCCGACCCTGCTTGTGGACGACGAAGTCATTGATTATGTGCTGCGCATGCTGGCAGGCTTCAAGGTTGACGCCACGACCCTCTGCACGGACATGATCAAGGAAGTCGGCCCCTTCGGCACCTATCTCGCCGAAATGGATACCATGGAGCATCTGGGCGAACTGAGCACCTACCGCCTGATGAACCGCGAGAATTACGACATGTGGGTGCGTTCCGGCAAGCCGGACCTGTACGAACAGGCCCGCGAGCGCGCCAAGGAGATCCTTGCCACGCACAAGCAGAAGAACCCCCTCAGCCCGGCTCAGGTCAAGGCCATCCGCGACATCCTCGTGGAAGCCGAAGAAGAGCTCGGCGTGGCCGACTTCTGGAAGGGCAAGGAAGACAAGCGCTTTATCGACAACAACCTCTTCTAGCCGCTTGCCCCTCACGGGGCCGTGGTTCCGGCGCGGCGGGGCTGCCCCGCCGCGCCGATGGCGGACCCCCGCGGCAGGTCCGCCGCAAGATCCTTGCTGATGTTTTATTGACATGCGCGGCATTTTCAGTCCTTATTCCCGGGGGCGCTCCGACGGACGTCCCCAGGGGAGGACGGAAGACGGCGGCAGCAACCCGGCGGAGCTGGCCGCCCCGTCTTCGACATGTCATTCATACCGCAGGGCGGATGTACGCACATCCCCTCTGCCACGAAGGAACAGTTCATGAAGCTCGGTAGCCTGTACGGAGTCGGCATCGGCCCCGGAGACCCCCGATACCTGACGTTTCGCGCCGCGGAAGTGCTGCGCGGAGCCGACGTCATCTTTACCGTCATCTCAGCCAATGCCGCGGACAGCACCTCCCGGAGCGTGGTGGAATCCCTCTCCCCGCGTGGGGAGATCCGCCAGCTCGTGTTCAGCATGTCCCGGGACGCCGCCGTGCGTCAGGCCCAGGTGGAGGAGAACGCCGCCGCCATCCTGACGGAGCTGCGCGCCGGGCGCAACTGCGCCTTCGCCACGCTTGGCGACGCCATGACCTACAGCACGTTCGGCTATGTGCTGCGCATCATCCGGCAGCAGCATCCCGAGCTTGACGTGGAGATCGTCCCCGGCATCACCTCCTTTGCGACCTTTGCCGCCAAGGCCAGGACCGTGCTGGTGGAGAACGGCCAGCAGCTGCGCATCGTCCCCTCCTTCCGGGCGGACATGGCCGAGAGCATCCAGTTCCCCGCCGGTTCGACCACCGTCCTCCTCAAGACCTACCGCAGCCGCAAGGCGTTGCTCGAACGCCTTTCCCGTGAAGAGGACGTGGAGATTCTCTACGGCGAGCATCTTTCCATGCCGGACGAATGCATCCTGAAGGACCTGCCGTCCATCGCGGAGCGCCCGGAGACCTACCTTTCCCTCATGCTCGTCAAGAAAAAGTAAGCCCGGAGCCTGTATGGAAATACGCTGGAACCTCAGTGGCGCGGAGATCGAACAGGAAAGCTTCCGTTGCATCGAGGCGGAATATCCCCGCCATCGCGACATGCCTGCGGAAGAGTGGCGCGTGGCCCGACGCCTCATCCACACCACCGCCGACCTGCACATAGCCGATACCCTGGTCTTCCGGCATGATGCCGTGCAGGCGGGCCTGCGGGCCCTGCGGGCGCATGCCCCCATTTTCACGGATTCCAGCATGCTGCGCTCCGGCCTTTCGCTGGAGCGGCTGCGCCGCCTGCACCCGGACTACGCCGCCGGGGATCTGCACTGCTACATCAGCGACCCCGACGTCGCGGCCCGCGCCAGGGCCGAAGGCTGCGCCCGCGCCCTGTGCAGCGCCGAGAAAGCGCGGCCCCTGCTGCCGGGGGCCATCGTCCTCATCGGCAATGCGCCGCTGGCGCTGGCCCGCATCGCCCGCTATATCCTGGAGGAGGACGTGCGCCCGGCGCTGGTGGTCGGCATGCCGGTGGGCTTCGTCAACGTGGTGGAATCCAAGGAACTGCTGGCCCGCTGCAACGTGCCGCAGATCGTGCTGGAAGGACGGCGCGGCGGCAGCGCGCTGGCCGTGGCCACCCTGCACGCCGTCATGGAGAGCGCCTGAGGCCCGGCCTCTCCCCCTTTGTACCGCACGTCGGCTGATCCGTTATGGTGAGCAAAGAGCATACACGCCTGCGCTGGGGCTATTCCACGGGCGCCTGCGCCGCGGCAGTGGCCGTGGCGGCCTGGTTGCGCCTGCGGGACGGCGTACAGGCGGAGAGCGTCAGCCTGCATTTCTCCGACGGCCGGCAGCGCCGTCTGCCGCTGCTGCCGCCCCCCTCTCCCTACATGGCCTGCATCCGCAAGAACGGCGGGGATGATCCCGACTGCACCCACGGGGCCACCGTCTGCGCCCGGCTGCGCGCCGCCACGCCCGACGAATGCCGCCCGGAAGACTACTTCCTGCGGGTGGCCGACGCCGACCTCATCCTGCGCGGCGGCACGGGCATCGGTCTCTGCACCCGGGCCGGGCTGGACTGCGAACCGGGGCACTGGGCCATCAACAGCGGCCCGCGCCGCATGCTGACGGACAATCTCTGTCGGGCCGGACTGCGCTCCGGCTGTTGGCTGCTGGAGATCAGCATCCCCGAAGGCGTCGAACTGGCGCGGCATACGCTCAATCCGCAACTGGGCATCGAGGGTGGGCTCTCCCTGCTCGGCACCACGGGGCTGGTGCGCCCCTACAGTCACGAAGCCTACCTCGCGACCATCCGCATCTGCGTGGAGGGCCACGCCCGCGACGGCGGCCGCAGCATGGTCTTCTGCACCGGCGGCCGCACCCGCAAGGGAGCCGGACGCTGCCTGCCGGATCTGCCGGAAAGCGCCTTCGTCTGCATCGGGGATTTCATCGCCGAAAGTCTGGGGCTGGCCTGCCGCCTCAAGATGGAGGAAGTGGTGGTGGCCTGTATGGCGGGCAAGCTCTGCAAGTACGCCGCCGGTTTCCGCAATACCCATGCCGCCAAAAACCAGCAGGACATGGCGCTGCTGCGCGCCGAGGTACGGCGCTGCCTGCCGGAAGCCACGGCCCTGCATGAGGCGCTGGCGCACAGCGTCTCCGTGCGTGAGGCCCTGCTGTCCCTGCCCGACGATGCGCGTCCGGCCCTGCTGCGCCGTCTCGCCCGTCTGGCGCTGGAGCAGCTTGCCCGGCATTGTCCCGCCTCCCCGGCCCTGCGCCTGCTGGTCTTCGACTTTGACGGCAGCTTTCTTTTCGAGGAGGCCCTCCCGGCCGGCGCCGTCCCCGCTCCCGCCCCTTCTTCCGCCCTGACGAACGGCCCGGATGCGCTGCCGGACGCCGCCTCTTTGGCGGAAGACCTCCCGGCGGCGGCAGGACAGCCCGTCCGGCAGGCCGACCCGCCGGAAAGCGTGGGAACGGACTATTTCCTCCGTCCGGAGAACCGGTGCAACGGACAGGTGGACGTCATCTCCTGCGGCATCGGCTTTCCTGAGGACGAGGCCACGCGGGACCTGCTCACGCGGGCCGATGCGGTCTATGCTTCGCATTCGCTGCTGGAGGCCTGCCCCCTGCCCCTGAAGGAAACGCACGTCATCGCGGCCCATGCCCGACAGGACGCCGGGGAGATCCTCCGGCGCAGCCGGGGCGGGGAGCGCATCGCGGTGCTGGCCTCCGGGGACGCCCTGTATCACGGTTTCGGCGGCACCCTCTCCTCGCTGGCCCGGCCGGGCGACAATCTCCTTTTCCATCCCGGCCCAACGGCCTTTCAGGCGCTTTTCCACCGCCTCGGCCGCCCCTGGCAGGAGGCCCGCCTTTTCTGCGTCCACTCCGGGGAGGACATCCCGGCCCGGCAGATCGCGCAATGGCCCCTCACCGTCATCTACGCGGGCAGCCGCCACACGGCGGACGCCATCGCCCGCGCCGTGCTGGAGACGCATCCCGAGGCCGCCGGACGGGCGGCCGTCATGGCCGAACGGCTGGGCAGCCCGGAGGAACGCCTTGTGCAGGCCCCGCTGCGCGAGATCGCGGCCCTGACCTGCGGGCCCACCTCCCTGCTGGTGCTGCTGGAACAGCAGGCGGACACGCCGGACGAAGCGGCCCTGCCGCCCCTGCTGGCCCTGGGCCTGCCGGATGAAGTCTACGCGCACGAGGCCCACCTCATCACCGCTCCGGACGTGCGGGCGGTCATCCTTTCCCGTCTGCGCCTGCCGCATTGGGGCGTCCTGTGGGACATGGGCGCGGGCAGCGGCTCCGTGGGACTGGAAGCCGCGGCGCTCTGTCCCGGCCTGCGCGTGGTGGGCGTGGAACGCAAGGCCGAACGCGTGGCCCTCATGGAGCGCAATGCCCGCCGGCTCGGCGTGGCCAACTACGGCGTCCGCACGGGCGAGGCGCTGGCCCTGGCACGCCTGCCCGACGGTGAGCCGGACGCCCTGCCCGACCCGGACAGGATATTTCTCGGCGGCGGAGGGCGAGAGCTGCCCGACCTGCTGACGGCCTGCATGGAGCGTCTGCGGCCCGGCGGTCTGCTGGTGGCCTCGTCCGTCACCCTGCAGAGCTTTGCCGATCTGCTGCACTGGTCCCCGGAACGGCGCACGGGCATCTGCCGTCTGGACGTGGCCGTTGAGGCTCCCCTTGCCCGCGTGCACCGGCACCTCAGCCCACAGCACACCATCCATATCTTCACCTTCCAGAAAGAGGCTCAGGCATGAAAAGCATCGTCAACTTTGTGGGCGCCGGTCCGGGCGCGGAAGACCTCATCACCGTTCGCGGCCGCCGTCTGCTGGAAGAAGCGGACCTCGTGCTCTATGCCGGTTCGCTGGTCAATCCCGGCCATCTGGCCTGCTGCAAGCCCTCCTGCCGCCGCCTCGACAGCGCCGGCATGGACCTGGCGGCGCAGGTGGACTGCCTGAGTGAGGCCGCCGAAGCGGGACAGAAGGTCGTGCGCCTGCACACCGGCGACCCGGCCATGTACGGCGCCATCAACGAGCAGATACGCGGCCTCGCCGAACGCGGCATCCAAAGCGTCATCGTGCCGGGGGTCAGCAGCGTTTTTGCCGCGGCCGCCGCGCTGGGCTGCGAATTGACCTGCCCGGACGGCAGCCAGAGCGTGGTCCTCACCCGCACGCCCGGCCGCACGCCCATGCCCGCTTCCGAGGACGCCGCGGCCTTCGCCCGCACCGGGGCCACGCTGGCCTTCTTCCTCAGTACGGGCCACATCGCCGCGCTGTCGGCCCGCCTCATGAAGGAAGGCGGCCTTGCGCCCGAGACGCCGGCGGCGGTGGTCTACCGTGCCTCCTGGCCGGATGAGCGCGTCCTGCGCGGCAGCCTCGCGGACATCGCCGCGCAGGTGGAAGCGGCGGGCATCGGCCGTCAGGCCCTCATCCTCGTGGGCGAGGCCCTGCGCCCGCACGAAAGTTCGTCTCGCCTGTATGACGCGCAATTCTCGCACGGCTACCGCAATCACCTGCCCGCGGAGCACTTCGATGGTCTTTGCGCCCTCTACGCCTTTACGGCCAAAGGTCTCGTACGGGCCCGCGAGATGGCGGCCGGGCTCGATCTGCCCGTACGCATCTTCTCCACCCGCCCCCTGAGCGAGGAGGAGGCCGCCGCCGGTATCGTCCATCTGCCGGGCGACGGTTTCGACGCCGCCCTGCGGGCGAACTGGCGGCAGTTCGCGGCCCATGTCTTCATCAGCGCCACCGGCATCGCCGTGCGCAAGATCGCGCCCCTGCTGGAAGACAAATCCACGGACCCGGCGGTGCTGGCCTGCCCGGAAAGCGGCAGCCACATCATCAGCCTCACCTCCGGCCATCTGGGCGGGGCCAACCGGCTGGCCCGGCGCATCGCCCGCCTTACCGGCGGTCAGGCGGTCATCGGCACGGCGACGGACGTGAACGGCCTGCCCGCCTTTGACGAAGTGGCGGCCCGCCTCCAGGCCCGCGTGCTGACGGTCAATGCCATCCGGCCCCTCAATGCGGCCCTGCTGGCCGGCGAAAGCATCACCTTCTGCGGCCCGCGCGACATCTACGACGCCCATTTCGCCGCCACCGGTCAGGTGGTCTTTGCGGCGCGGGCCGAGGATATCAACACCCCGCGCGCCGTGCTCTGGGATGCGGAAGGCAGCGTGCCCGCCGGGGTGGAACATCTGGACATCACAAGCCGCGCCCTTGTGCTGGGCCTGGGCTGCCGTCGCGGCACGGCCCCGGAAACGCTGCGGCGCGAGGCGGAAGCCTGCCTTGCCCGGCTGGGGATCGCGCCCCGGCAGATCGCCCGGCTGGCCTCCTGCGACATCAAGGCCGACGAGGAAGCCATCCTTGCCCTGGCGCGGGAATGGGGGATACCGCTGGACCTCCACCCCGCCGACAAGCTCGACGAAGTGCCCGTGCCCACGCCTTCGGCCACGGTGCGGGATCGTGTGGGCACCGCCTCGGTCAGCGAGGCCGCCTGCCTGCTCTCCGCCGGCAAGGGCGGGCGTCTCCTCCAGCCCAAGATCGTCGGGGAGGGCGTCACCCTGGCGCTGGCCCGCCTGCCTCATCTGGCAGGCCCCTCACGCTCCGGCGGCCGGGTGCTGGTGGTGGGCCTCGGCTCCGGCGACGAGGCGCAGATCACCCCGCAGGTCAGCGCGGCCATCGCGGACAGCGACGTGCTGGCCGGATACGGCCCCTATCTGAACTTCATCCGGCAGCGCATCGGCAACCGCGAAGTGATCCAGAACGGCATGATGGGCGAGGTCGAACGCTGCCGCCGCACGCTGGAAAGCGCCGCCGCCGGGCATACGGTCTGCATGGTCTGCTCCGGCGATCCCGGCATTCTGGCCATGGCGGGCCTGCTGTTCGAGCTGCGTTCCCGCGAGGAGGCCTTCCACGGCATCCCCATAACGGTGCTGCCCGGCATCACGGCCGCCAATATCGCCGCCGCGTCGCTGGGCGCGCCTCTGCAGAACGGCTTTTCGCTGGTCAGCCTCTCGGATCTGCTGGTGCCCGCCGACGAGGTGCGCCGCAACCTGCGGGCCGTGGCCGCCTCCGCCCTGCCGGTGACCCTGTACAATCCCGCCGGCCGCAAGCGCCGCCATCTGCTGGAAGAGGCGCTGCGCATCTTCCGTGAAGAACGCGGGGAGGACCTGCTCTGCGCCTGGGTGAAGAACGCCGGCCGCCCGCAGGAAGAACGCTGGGTCGGCAGGCTGGCCGACTTCCCCGCGGACGACGTGGACATGTCCACCCTCGTGCTCATGGGCAGCGCCCGCACCCTTTACGAGGACGGCGCGCTCTACGAGGCCCGCGGCTATGTGGAAAAATATCTGGACGGCAAAGCCTGATGCCGCGGCGGGCATGGCGGGGAGCGTGTTTTTTTAGGGGGGAGGGGAACCCCCTCGCCTAGCGCGGGTGGGGGTTCCCCTCCCCCCAAGCC
>NZ_CALUWS010000028.1 GCF_944324525.1 uncultured Desulfovibrio sp. | reverse complement strand
AGGAGGCTTTTTGCAAAAAGCCCCCTCCTTTCCCCCCGCGCCCCCCTTTCCTCCCGCAAAAACTCTTGTTCTGGAGGATGACGGGGAGGGATTCTCCCGCAGACCGTCTCCCAACCGCTGGTCTCCCGAACGATGGTTCGCGGGGAACATGGCGACAGCGCAGCGTCACCCGGCCAAGGCCTTTTAATATAAATTTTCAATTTATTTCAACAGATAGAGCAATCCCACATTGAAAATGTGGACTGCTCTGGTAGTCGCGAGAGCGACTACCCGCAACCGAACACACGGAAAAACCACGCTTTTTCCGTAAATCGTATGAAACTGCTCTGGATGCCGTTACCAGGCAAAGGATTCCAGTTCGGGGAGGCCGCTGTCCAGATGGTACAAACGGCCCAGTCCGGGCGCGGCTTCGCCCAGCAGGATACGCAGGCACTGTCCGGCCATGAGGCAGGCGATCCCGGCCACGGAAAGCACGCTGACCCCGGCGGCCCGTGCGGCGTCCAGCTCCGCCTGGCTCTGCCCCTGCGGATAGAGACGGCGCAGCCCGGCGTCAGGCTGGGCATCCGGTGCACTGGCCGGTAAGCCGGCCGGCCCCGGCACGTTGCGGAAGACCATGCCCTCGTGCCGCAGGACGCCGCCATGCACGAAGGGCACGCCCGCTCGCAGGCAGGCGTTTTCCAAAAGGGTTTTGTCCGCCACCGAGTCCAGACAGTCCAGCGCCACGTCCACGCCGTCGAGCAGCGCGGGAAGGTTGTCCGCCGTGACGGCCAGCGTGTGCGGCGCGACCTCCGCATGGCCCGCCATATCCCGCACGGCCTGCGCGGCGACCTCGGCCTTGGGCAGGCCCAGCGTGCGTTCCGTGCAGAAGGCCTGCCGGTTGAGATTGCTTTCCGTAAAGCTGTCGGGATCGCACAGCACGAAGGCGCCGATGCCCAGTCGCGCCAGCAGACCGGCCAGATGACCGCCAAGGCCGCCGCAGCCCGCCAGCAATACGCGTGCTCCCAGCAAACGACGCATTGCCTTTACGGAAAAAAGTCCGTAATTTCGTCGGAAGCGTTCCGGCCAGATGTGCCGGGACAGACAATCGTCCATGACCTGCCGCAGGGAGCAGTTCTGCTGCCGGGCCCGGGCGGCGAGCACGTCCCGCTCCACGAAGAGGGGGTGCGTTGCATCCGGCGGTCGGAGACCGTCGGACGACAGCCCGCGCTCCGCCAGGCAGGCGAAAATGAAGACCAGCAGCTCATCCGGCGGACGAGGGCCTGCCTCCGGCGTCAGGGTCATGGAAAGCGTCATGGTCAACGGACGTCTAGCCTCCCCCGACTGCCGGGAAAAGGGCCACTCGATCCCCGTCGCGTAAGGTATCGGAACCCTCGCTTTGACGTCCGTTGATCATGACTATCTTGATCTCTTCCGGCGGCACATGGATATGCCGCGCCAGTTCCCGCACGCTTGTCCCCTCCGGCATGTCGAGAGACAAGCCGGTCTCGGCGTCATAGCCCGGCACGCAGTCCCGCAGGGTTGTGCTGAGTTTGACGAGTATCCGCATATTCTCTCCTTCATCTTGCTCGTGTCCCGGGCCGTATGCCCGGAACAGCCGTCTGGAGAAGCATACCCGCCGCCGACAGGGGAAACAAGCGGCGCGGCAGGCGGCAGCGCCGGAAAGATGCTGTCAGTGATGCTCTCGCGGTCTCCCGCCGCCCGGACGGACGGCGGGAGGATGGCGGAGAGAGCTACTTTTCTTCGATCCAGTTGAAGACGGTCTTCAGCTCGTCGCGGCTGATGTCGAAGGTGGTGTTGTGGGGCGGCAGGGCCTCATCCTCGAAGAAGTCCGGCAGGTGGTCGGCCGCCTGGGTGATGCCCGCGCGGCGGTTGAAGTCGATCTCCGTGGAGAGGATGCGCTGACCGAGCGTCACCACGTCGTCGCCGGTGAGCTTCCAGCCGAACTTGGCGTTGAGCATGTCCACCACGGCGGGCAGCGCGTCCGGCACGTCCAGGATGGCAAAGGCGGTAAAGAGGCACAGGCCCACGGAATCCACGGAGGCCGTAGCGATCTGCAGATTGCGGGAAAGCTCGATCTGCCCGTCCTTCTTCAGCGGATCGACCTTGCCGCCGCAGTTCAGGATATTGGCCGTGACGGCATACCCCGCGGTGTGGTCGGCGCCCATCGGGGTGGTGGCGTAGGTGACGCCCACGCCCTTGACCGCGCGCGGATCATAGGCGGGCAGGCTCTGGCCCTTGACGCAGGGCACGCGCCGCACGCCGAACACCCGGCCCGTGGTGGCCGCGCCGCAACCCAGCACACGGCCCAGCGGCGTGCCTTCGCTGATGCCTTCCACAGCCTTGAGGGCCGCGTCCGCATCGCCGTAGGGTATGCCGCCGCCGGCCATGGCCACGCCCACGGCCACGCCCACGTCGATGGTGTCCACGCCGAAGTCGTCGCAGAGGTAGTCAAAGCGGGAGACCTTGTCCAGCTCGCCGATGCCGCAATGCGGGCCGAAGCTCCACAGGGTCTCGTATTCGGGCCACTTGCTCTGGAACTTGCCCTTCTTGTCCGCCAGAATGCCGCTGCAGCGGATGACGCAGCCGCTCATGCAGCCGTGAGCCACGGCCCCTTCACCGCCACGCTCCTTGGTCAGCGCGTTGAGCGTCTCGCCGGAAACGCCTTCGTGCTTGTCGAACTGCCCCACGGTAAAGTTGGCCGTGGGCAGGCCGCCGGCCTCGTGCAGGATGTTCACCAGCACGGCGGTGCCGTATTCGGCAAGGCCCTTGCCGGTGATGGGATGTCCGGCCAGCGCCTTGGCGAAACGCTTGGCCGCATCGCGGAAGCCGGCCTCATCCACGAGAGGATGGTTCTGGCCGCCGTCGGGATTGATGATGATGGCCTTGAGGCCCTTGGAGCCCATGACCGCGCCGACGCCCCCGCGCCCGGCATGGCGCATGGGCCGCAGTTCCCGGTCGGTGCAAGCGATGCTGGCCGCGGTGAGCCGGTATTCCCCGGCGCGG
This sequence comes from uncultured Desulfovibrio sp., assembly GCF_944324525.1. GTDB lineage: Bacteria > Desulfobacterota > Desulfovibrionia > Desulfovibrionales > Desulfovibrionaceae > Desulfovibrio. Next base: position 36,644 of record NZ_CALUWS010000028.1, on the reverse strand, counting down.
CCGATGGTGATGTAGCTGCACTCCTTGCCGTAGGTCTCCACGAGTTTTTCCACGGCGGCGAAGTTGTTGCAGCCCGCCACGGGCGAGGGCACCAGACGAGCGCTGTTCTGCCCGATCTCAAGCTGCCACCATTCGCCTTCCTTGGCCATGTCTTCCACGATGATGGCGAGGATGCCCAGCCGGGCCAGATGACCGCCGGGCTGACCGCCCGCGTTGGATTCCTTGATGCCTTCGGTCAGGGGGCTTTTGCAGCCCACGGAGATGCGGTTGCCGTTGGGGCTGTTGGTGGCGCCCAGCAGGCCCGGCGCAAAGACGAGCTTGTTGTGGGGCCCCAGCGGCGTACAGGTGGGATCCACCTCACGGGCCACGATGGTGGACGTCAGGGCGCGACCGCCCAGACCGGCATATTCCTGCGGGATGTCTTCAAACACGCAGGTCTTGGCAGCCATGTTCACACGCAAGAAACGAAACATCTGTGCTTCCTCCTTCCCGACGCGGCGGGACTCGCGGTTCATTTGCCGCCAGTCTAGGAAGCCCGTCCTCTTCCGGCAAGCATTGGCCGGAACAATCCCGCTTTTGGGCGCTGCTCGCGCACGTTTGCCGAAAGCGGGATTTTTTACGCCCCGCCGCCCGCCCCGGCCGCGTCTTCATCCCAGCGGCGGCCGAGGGCGACCTCTCGCGCGGCCAGCGCCGTCATAAGCGCCCGGTCATGGGTGGCGCAAATGACCGTGGTCCCCCGGCGTACGCAATCGCGCACGGCCTCCACGATGGCCCGTGCGCTGCGGGCATCCACGCTGGCGGTCGGCTCATCGAGCAGAAGGACGCGCGGCCGCAGGGCCAGCCGGGCCGCCAGCGCCACGCGCTGCCGTTCGCCGCCGGAAAGGGCGCGCCGGTCCCTGCCGGCCAGTTCCTCCGGCGCGGCAAAGCCCACGGCCCGCATGCATTCCTCATACATGGAACGCAACTCCTGCCGCTGATGGCGCAACCGCAGCCCCAGGGTCACATTGGCAAAGACCGAACAGCGCATGAGGTAGGCGTCCTGCAGGAGGAGCGTCACCTCCTGCCGGGGCTCGTCGCCGCCCGCGTAGCGCAACAGGCCGGCGGCGGGCCGTTCCAGAAAAGCCAGCAAGCGCAACAGAGTGGACTTGCCGCAGCCGTTGGGCCCGGTGAGGGCCAGCACCTCGCCCTCATCCACCGTCAGCTCCGGCAGCCGCAGCACCTCGCGGCCCTCGTAGCGCTGGACAAGATCGCGGCACACATACAGCGGACTCATGCCCTGCCCCTCCGTCGGAAGAACGCCAGCAACAGGTTGACGCCAAAGGCCATGAGCAGGAGCACCAGCCCGAGGGCGATGCCCTGCGCGAATTCGCCCTTGCTGGTCTCCAGCGCGATGGCCGTGGTCATGGTACGGGTGGCGTACCGGATATTGCCGCCCAGCATCATGGCGATGCCCACTTCGGTGATGACCCGGCCAAAGGCCGTGACGCAGACCATGCCGATGGCGTAGCGGCATTCCCAGAGCGTGAGCCGGGCCACCTGCAGAGGACGCGCCCCCAGCGTGAGCAGCGTTTCCCGGCAGCGCGGGTCAAGACTTTCCACGGCCTGCGCCGTCCAGGAGACCACGATGGGCAGGGCCAGCACGGCCTGACCGATGGCCATGCCCGGCAGGGTGAAGAGCAGGCCCCACTCCCCCAGCGGCCCCCGGTAGGTGATGAAGGCATAGACCAGCAAGCCGATGAGCACCGTGGGAAAGGCCAGCAGCGTATCCGAAATGAGCCGCAGGGCGCGCCGCCCCGGAAAGGAGACATAGCCCAGCGCAAAACCCGCGGGCAGGCCCAGCAGCATGGCCGCCGTCATGGCGTAGCCGGTGGAAAGGAGCGTCGCCGCGATGGCGGCGCGGGTGGCGTCGTCCAGATGCAGCAGCAGATGGAGGGCCGCCGCAAGACCATCGGCCAGATATTCCATACGTCATCCTGAAAAGATACGCGCAGACGGCACATGGTTGGGGGGAAGGGGCAGGCCATGCGGCGAGCGTTCACCGAAAGCACGACAGCGTTTCCCATGCCCGCTTGAAATGCTTGTAAAAAAACTCTCACGGACAAGCCCTATCGCCCTATCGTGGACAGAAACAACCTGCAACCGTTGCCATGTTGCCGCGTTGTTGCCTTGCGACGTTGTCGTCTTGTTGCTGTCCGTCGTTGCGACTTCACCGCTCCGGCTCTCCGGGACGACCGGGACTTTGCCGTATCCCTTGTCAAAGGGCATCATCCCGGCCCTTTTCCCCTGTCGGGGCGGCTGGGGAAGGAGACTTGCTTCATCCTTCCTGGTAAAAGCGCGCTGGGGATAGGATGGGGGGCTTGGAGGGAAGGGAGCGACCGAATGGCGGCCCGCAGGGCCGTGCCCGTTAGGTGACGCAGGAGCCTTACGGGCATCGACAGCAGAGCTACCCCGCCCGCGCTGGCGGAGGGGTTTCCCTTCCCCCCAAAGAATACGTTCATTCACGCCTTGTCGTTACTTGGCGTCGGCATTGGGGAAGAAGAGCTGCTTGCCTTCCAGGGTGTAGTCGGCGATGCGCTTCTGGGTCTCGGGCTTGACCCACCAGTCCTCGAAGGTCTTGGCGGCCGCCTTTTTCAGGCGCGGGCAGCGTTCGGGATTGACGGTGATGACGCTGTACTGGTTGAACAGGGCCTTATCTCCTTCCACCACGATGCGCAACGGATTGTTCTTGCCCTGCTTGTTGGCGAACTTGATCCAGGTGCCGCGGTCGGTGAGGGCGTAGCCTTTCTTTTCGGCGGCCATGTTGAGCGTGGCCATCATGCCCTGTCCGGCCGAAATGTAGAAGGACTCCTTGTCGGGCGAAAGGTTGTTCGCCTTCCAGAGGGCTTTTTCCGCCTTGTGGGTACCGGATTCGTCGCCGCGGCTCACAAATGGCGCCTTGGCTCCGGCGATGGCCTTGAGGGCTTCGGCGGTGGTCTTGCCGCTCACCTTGGCCGGGTCGGCCGCCGGGCCCACCAGCACGAAGTCGTTGTACATGACCTGGCGGCGGTCGATGCCGTAGCCGTCGGCCACGAATTTCATTTCCGCCGCGGGAGCATGCACCAGCAGGACGTCGGCATCACAGTTCTTGGCGATCTCCAGCGCCTTGCCGGTCCCGACGGCCACCCATTTGAGTTCGAGGCCCGTTTCCTGGGTGAAGGCCGGGTTGAGGTATTCCAGCAGACCGGAATCCTGGGTGCTGGTGGTCGTGGCCATCATCAAGGTCTCGGCCTGCGCCGGGACGGCCAGCAGACCGGTCAGCACAAGGGCACACGTCAGATTGCGTAACAGCATGGACGACTCCTTTCCGCCATAGGGCGGCCCTGGGGGCTAATCTTCGCAAATATGCACGGCCCGTGCGGAGAAGGCCGCATACACCTTGCGGCCGGCATAGAGGTGCAGCGGCTCGACGGCGGCGCGCTCCAGCGCCGCCCGAAGCGTCGTTCCATCAGTCAGATCCACGCCGACAAAGCACTCCACGTTATCGGCATGCAGGCTGGCGACCCGTCCGCTCACTCTGTTTTGCAGCGAGGTCGCCGCGGCCTCCGTGCTCAGCACAATGCCCCCGGCGGCGACGCGCACGCTTATAACCTGATTTTCCCGCAACTCCAAGCGTCGCATGCGGGCAAGATCGCACCAGGCGGCCAGGCGGATGTCGCTGAAGGTCAGCACCTCCACCTCAGCGGCACGCATGCCCACGCGAACATCCTCCACCATGCCCACAAAGATGTTGTCGCTCTCCTCCCCCGCCGTCGCCAGACGCGAACGGGCCTGGCGGACGAGCAGCTCGCGGGCCGCGCCTTCGGCAAAGTCCAGGAAGGCCGCCAGCTGGGATGGCTTCTGCTGACCCAGGAACTTCTGCACGAGGCCGATGGGCACATGCAGTTCCAGCAGCTCGCGGCCACGGGCATAGCGCAACGCCCGGGGCCCGGCTTCGGCGGCGGCAATGCCCAGGCTCGCCGCCACGGCATAGAACTTTTTGCGCAGGAAGCTTTCGTCAAAGACCAGGAAGCGCCCGGCATCCGCCGCTTCCGGCAGTGAGCCGATACGGCGGACGTGGCGCATGCAGGACAGAGGAAGTAGCACATCGCGGGCATTGTCGCCCGGCACATGGAGCATGCCGGTCACGCAGTCCAGCGCGTTACGGATATCCAGCCCCAGCACCTCGCCCAGCCGCAGGCCGCCGTAGCGCACCAGCAGGAAAACCAGATGCAGGCGCGCCCGTACGAGCCGTCGGGCGGGGGTGGCGGCTTCCGCCTCCCATTGTTCCCAGCGCAGGGTAAGCGCTTCCAGCATCGTTTGCGTCAGGCAGGCCATGCATCTTGCTTTTCTTCGAGAGGAGCGAACGCGAGCCTTTTCCGTTTGAAACGCTTTGCATACCAGGCCGTGCGGCCTGGCGGTTCGGAAAAGTGCGGTTTTCGGTTCACTTTTGGCCGGGCGGCGCTGCGTCGTCGCCTCGCGTTTTGCCTTTTTCAAAGGCAAAATCCTCTAAGCGTGCGAAGCTTTCCGTACGTCATCCACAATAAAGACTATAGCATAACCTTTATATTTTGACGACACCATCTCGATCGAAGCCTTCTTCAGCCAAGAGTGGATGCACCACAGATGTGCGTCCACTCTTGGCAAAGTACAGCGGTCTCTTACGAGCCCTTGGTGTGCCAGGGATATTTGCGAGTCAGCGTTCCCAGCCAAAGGCATCACCCCCATACATAGCGAGACGGTATCGTCAGCAAACCGCCTTCCTTCATGACGGGGACGCTTGCGATTATTCGGGAAGTTGTATCTTTGTTGCCAGCTTGAGGAATTTGTTGGTCACATATGCACTCTTTTCAACCTTGGCCAGCTCACTATCTGTAATTTTTCCCGCTTGATGGAAAAACTTGGCTATATTAGCCTGCCGTCGCTGAGCCATGCTGGGGCCAGCGGAATCATCATAAACGCGCAAGAGTTCTTCGATAGTGAAAAGAGGATGGCTCGCAATATCCAACTCGGCTAAACGAGTATCATATTCAGCCCCTGTCCACTCGCTATAAAACCGAAGATAAATTGGAATCAATTTATCATTTGGCATTTTTTTGACTGCTTCAGCAGCCCTTATATAGAGGTAAAGAAATTTGGCAACAACTTCAGGATTATCATCAGCAAAAGATTTATCAGCAACCATGACGATTGGCAGGCTGACGCCGCAATTCTTGAGCGTGGCCGCATCGCGCCAGCCGCGATTGTTGCCTACAAATGTGAGGGGGGCCCACAACGCAACGATATCGCCAATACCGTAATCAAAGGCCGCAAGAGCTGAAGCCTGATCCATATTTTTGAGGACAATATCCTTTTCGGAGAGGCCGAGCGTCTTGAGCCATGCAACGAGCGCATAGTGCGCCGATGAAACCGCTGTGGTAAGTACGGTCTTGCCTTTTACGGATTCAGGAGAGCCGTATACTTCAGGGTACGCCTTGTTGAATCCTTTGTTTTTGAGGATAGGACTATCTTTTCGAACCATGACGGCGTTGGCTGATGCCTCCTCGTTGCAATCGGCAATCACATAAATATCCTGTCGTAAGGCACCAATCATGGCGGGGAGAGCTCCCATACCGGCAATAACCCAAGTTTTGGCCGGAAGGGTATTCATTGCATCCATCCCCGAGTTGAAATATACGAGTTCAATGTCAAGGCCAAGCTTCTTATCCCAACCTTGCTGCTTCGCATACCATATCGGAAAAGTTTCCTGCGCTCCCATCCAGCCAGCGGGAATTTTCTGCAATTTTGCAGCCTCCACAGCCTGGACTCCAATCATGCTCAACAGGAGCAGACTCAGTAACAAGCATTTTTTCACCATGCGCATAATGATTCCTTAGTGCATGAGTTTCGCTGAAAGCATTTCTGAAAAGAGCACCTGCGAACTATGACTCAGAGAAACTGAACAAGATAACTTGGGCCAGTCCAATCTTGTGTCCGCTGTGAGGCTTGACGGTGAGAAGATTGTTGTACGAGATGGCACACCACATGACAAAAATCCCCTAGCCGTGCAAAAAATTTTCATGGCCATGGCCGACAAGTGAGAATCAGCTTCAATCTTGTTCGCTCAGGTATCAAAAGCGCGGGCGAAAGACCTGGATCCACCGCTTTCGCCCGCGCAAGCACCACTACTTGTAGCTCGGGATAGGTTCCTTCACAAGCTTCAGATACTTACCGGTCGCGTAGGCACCATCACGAACCTTGCTCAATTCTTCCTGGTTGATGCTGCCAACACTCGCAAAGAACTTCGCAATCTCGCTCTGCCAAGTCTGCGCCTTGCTCATTCCCTTGGAATCGTCAAACAGGGCAAGCTGCTGCTTCAGATTGAACACGGGATGCTTCTGCAAGTCCACCAGAGCGATCTCCTTGGAGTACTGCTTGCCAGCCCATTCGAGGTAAAAACGCTGGTACTCGGGCACAAGGCTTTCCAGAGGCTCGTTCTGCAGCATATTGACGGCACGCAGATAGATGCTCAGGAACTTGGCCACGATCTCAGGATTCTTTTCCGCATACTTGGTGTCGGCGATAAGGACGATGGGGTTGCCCACATTGACCATCTTAAGATCGCCAGCGATCTTCCAGCCCTTAGCCTGTCCGGCGTAGAGATGCGGAGCCCACAGGGCCACGGCGTCGCCTATGCCGTTATCAAAAGCGCCAAGAGCCTGCGCCTGATCCATGTTCTTGATCGTCACGTCCTTGTCGGTCAGGCCCAGAGCCTTGAGCCAGTTCGACAGGCCATAGTGCGCGGACGAAACCGTAGTCACCAAGATGGTCTTGCCTTTGACGGTCTCGGGGCTGCCAAGAACTTCAGGGAAATCCTTATTGTAGCCCTTGACCTTGGCAATGGGGCTGTCCGCACGCACCAGCACGGCGTTGGTCATGGATTCGTCATTGCCGATGGCAATAATGGACGTGTTGTAGCGCAGCGCGCCCATCATGGCAGGCACAGCGCCCATACCGGCGAAGACCCACGATCCTGACGGAAGAGCGTTCAGGATGTCCATTCCCGAACCGAAGTACTGGATATCAAGGTCGAGCCCCACTTCCTTGTCCCATCCTTTCTCCTTGGCATACCAGATCAGGAAGGTTTCATGCTCATCCATCCATGCTGTTGGAACCTTTGTAAGCTTCGCTGCAAGGACGCCTGATGACATAGTGGCGCAAAGCACGGCAGCCATCAAGAGGGAAAGGAGTTTTTTGAATCGCATAGAGATTTCTCCTTGCTTGTTTTACCTGGAAAGACACGTCTTTCGACCTATTCGAGAGCGTTCTTCCCGACAAAAATCATGACCATTCAGCATCAATCTCGATCATAGAAAGCATTGTCACCCAGTTGCCGCAAGCTTTTATCGCGCATATTGCGAATTCGATAAGCAACGTATTGCATGATGCATCCGCATGCCGCCACGAGGGCCACGACGGTCTTTGGCACATGAAGATACAGGCCTACCGCAGCCGCCGCACAGAGAATGAGTCCTGCCAACCTGACACGAAAAAGCTGCTTCAGTGTTTTCTCTATCAGCTCTTCCCGAGTTTTTTTTCCATCATATGGAATTGGTCGAGTCTCATCCTTCTTCTCAATTTTGGTCATGGTCAACTTCCTGACGCCATGCCAAATCAAGCAGGTGGCTGTTATGCCGACGATGACGCTGAAAAGCATATTCACAGCTACAGTACAAGTTCCGTGTTATCGGTTATGGTCGCACGCAGTTTGAGAAGATCAATATTCGTATGTTCTCGTGGGCGTGGCAAATCGATATCATAGCTTGTCTTGATGGTTCCCGGCAGTTTCCCCTCCATCAATATGATTCTATCGCCCAAGTAGAGCGCTTCGTCAATATTATTCGTCACAAAAATTACCGTGCGCCGTTCCTGCTCCCAAATGCGCGCGGTCTCCTTCTGCATGAACATGCGGGTCTGCGCATCCAGCTGACCGAAGGGTTCATCCAGGAGCATGATGTTGGGAGAGTTGGCATAGGCCCGCGCAATTCCGACGCGTTGCTTCATGCCGCCCGACAACTGGTGGGGATAGTGATTTTCAAACCCCGTAAGCCCCACCATGTCAATATAGTGCTGACCAATATCACGGCGCTCGCTTTTAGGAATATTTCTGAGTTTAAGTCCCAGTTCCACATTATCGCGAACGGTTTTCCACGCAAACAGCATGTAGCCCTGAAAAACGATGCCCCGATCCGGTCCTGGCCCCACTATGGGCTGACCATCCAGAGTTACATAGCCAGTGTCGGGCGTTTCAAGACCTGCAAAAATTTTCAGCAGCGTTGATTTTCCGCACTGCCCTGGCCCGAGAATGACCAAAAACTCATTTTCGTAAACATCCAGTGTGACGTCCCTGATCACGGGGACTTCCTGATTCCCCTTTTGAATGAACGTCTTGCTGACATTGTCGCAATGAAGTTTCAGCTTGTGTGCCATTATGTCTCATTCCTTGTTGCGGCCGCCGAAGCGATTAAAGGTTTTCAATGGTGCGCTTCCACGGGCAAAGCTTCTTTTCCAAAAGCGTCACCAGCAGTGACGTGCCATAGGCCGCCGCCGCAATGAGCACCATGCCTCCCAGGACGAGGGTGGGTTGATGCGTATCCATGCCGCGCTTGATGAGAAAGCCCATTCCGTCACGCGAATTCATCAGTTCAGCTGCCAGCACACACGTCCACGCGGAGCTGAGTGAAATTTGCAACCCCGCGAACACCGCTGGGAAGGAGGCCGGGAAGCATACGTGGAAAATTTCATCTCGCCTGTTGCCGCCAAGCACCCTGACGACATCGTACAGGTCGGGATCGACCAGCCTCACTCCATTATACGCGTTGAGAAGGCAAGGGACAAAGGTTCCAATGATGATGATGAAGACCTTGGACATTTCGCCAATGCCGAACCAGAGGATGGCAATGGACACCCACGCGATGGGCGGCATGGGCTTAAAGAGGTCGAACAGAGGTTTGACCACAGCATTGACGTATTTGTTCAATGCCATGAACAAGCCAAGCGGTACAGCGACGATGCTGGCCGCGATGAAGCCTATAAGCACGCGCTGGGTGCTCGCCCATATATGTCCAGCAAGATTTGTGCCGGCGAATTTCATATAGGTGAGCATATAGAGCTGATCAACCACCTCGAGCGGCCTGGCCAGCGAATCACGAAAGATCTTTTCCTTGGCGACGTAATCCCAAATAAGCAGAAAGGCCACAATGGATACGACGTTGAGAAAATATTTATTCGTGATGAACTTGTAAAAGCTGAAGGGTTCGCGGTTCTTGGAGTGATCTATGGTTTCATTAGCAATTGAGGAGCCGCTCATGTTTACCTCCTGATTCCGGCCAACAGCTTCTTTTCAACACGGTCGATGATGAATCCGATGATGGCGCCTGAAATACCGACGCAGATCATCCCAAGGACGATGATGTCGGGCCGGCCGAGCCGTCCCCCCATCGTGATGAGGAAGCCAAGTCCTGAGTCGGCGGCCAAGAGTTCCGCCGCGACAAGATTGGTCCAGCAGTAGGCAAGTGCCAGTTGCAGCGCGCCAAAAACCATGGGAAGCGAGGAAGGAATACACAGTTGGGTAAATATCTGCCAGTCATTGGCTCCGTAAGTACGCGCCATTTGGATAAGCGTCGGGTTTGTCATGCGAACGCCGACATAGGCGTTGATGACGCAGGGGACGATGCCCGCAATCCAAATGATGAACACTTTGCCAGCCAGGCCAATTCCAAACCAAAAGACCGTAAGAGGTATCCACGCGATGGGCGGAATGGGCCGGATAAGTTCGAAAATTGGACGAAAAAGCCCCTCAACCACATTGAACCAGCCCATAGCCAGGCCAAGCGGGATGCCGACGAGCAGCGCCAGCAAATAGCCGATAAAGGCTTCCTGCACGGACGTCCAAGCATGCGTGGCCATCACGGCCCCATCTGGGTTCGGGTTTGACAATTTATCAATGAAAGTGCTCACCACTTGGCTCGGCGACGCCAACAGTTCATTGGGGATGACCCCGGAGCTGACAGCGAACTCCCAAACGATGAAAAAAGCGGCGATGCTCACATACGGCAAAACCGTCAAGAGAAGCGGTTGTTTAACAGTTACTTCTTTATAAGCCATTGAAGATCCTCACCCTATGCTTTATCTGATCAGCGATTTCATTACCACCAGCGAATCAGCTCGGTTACCTCTTTACGCAATTCGATGAACTTGGGGTTCAGCAAGTCGCGCGGCCGAGGGAGATCAACGGGGATTTCCGCCTTGATCTTTGTCGGCTTGTTGGTAAGCACCAAAATTCTTTCCGCCACATAGACAGCTTCTTCTATGTTGTGTGTTACAAAAAGCACTGTGCTGTTGAGCTTTCTCCAGATATTGACCAGCTCATCTTCAAGGTAAAAGCGCAGCTTTACGTCAAGCTGGCCATATGGCTCATCCATCAGGAGCAAGTCTGGATTGACCGCGAATGCCCGCGAGACAGCGATGCGCTGCATCATGCTGGCGGAAACCTGATTGGGGTACAGATCGGCGCATGAGGTCAGCCCGACAAGATCCATGATTTTGGTCGCCCTGGCCTCGCGTTCTTCCTTGCCGACCCCCTTCACCTCCATGCCGTAGGCGACGTTTTCCCTCACCGTACGCCACGGCAGACATGTAGGCTCCTGGAACACGTAGGCGAGATTATGTTTTTTGGGATCCGCTTCCTCGCCGTTGATGTAGATGTTCCCTTCGGTTGTCGGCATCAGCTTCGACAATGTGTTGAGAAATGTCGTCTTGCCGCACCCGGTCGGCCCGACGATCGCGAGCAGTTCCCCTTCCTTGATGTTAAAGTTGATACCGTCCAGCACTGTCAAATCGCCGAATCGCTTGGTTAAATTTCTCACCTCAACCTTGTTTCGCGTTTGTTTTTCGTCCATTGTTTCCTCCTTAAGGTTAATACTGTTCTTTTTTTCACATTATTGCAAGACCTGAAGCCAAAAAATATCTCTTGAAATTTTTAACATATTGAAATTATTTAAAATTTTTTTCAACACAATAAGAAACAAATTGTTGCGTTTTCTTGCGTTTTACTACGTAATGCATCATAAACTTTTTACATTCAAGGAGCGTGCCAATGAATCTCAAACGAATCATTCCCCTTATGCTTGCGGCTCTGTTCCTCTGGAGCGCCACCGCCTCCGCCGCGGAGATCTTCCGCGTGGCTGTGGGTGACCCTGAAGATTCCGAACAGGGTTACGCCGCCAAGGCCTTCAAGAAGTACATGGAAGAACAATCAAAAGGCCAGGTCGAAGTGCAGCTGTTCTTCGGCGGCAGCCTCGGCGACGAGAGCGAAGTCTTCCGCAATGTGCAGAAAGGTTCCCAGCCCTTCGCCGTGGGCGGCATCGCCAATCTCGTGCCCTTTGAAAAGCGCCTCGGCATCCTGACGCTGCCCTACCTCTTCGACAATCTGGATGAAGTGGTGGTCGGCACCAACGGCAAGCCCGCCGAACTGCTCAACAGCTACGCCACCAAGGCCGGTTTCCGCGTGCTGTGCTGGACGTACACGGACTTCCGCTACATCTCCAACTCCAAGCACCCCGTCAAGAAGATGTCCGACATGGCGGACCTGAAGTTCCGCGTGCCCCAGAGCGCCGTGCTGATCGCCTCCTACAAGGCCTTCGGCGGCAGCCCGACCCCCATCTCCTGGGCCGAGACCTTCACGGCGCTCCAGCAGGGCGTGGTGGACGGCCAGTGCTACGGCTACATCGGCTTTGAAGCCATGAAGTTCCTGGAAGCCAACCAGAAGTATCTGACCGAAGTTCACTACACCTTCCAGCTCCAGCCCCTGGTGCTCAGCGAGCGCGTCTACGCCAAGATGCCGCCCGAACTCCAGAAGATCGTGGTGGACGCCGGCAAGTACGCGCAGGAGGAATCCCTCAAGTATCATTCCACCATGTCCGAGATCGCCAAGCGCGAGCTGGTGGCCAAGGGCCTGCGGATCGTCAAGCTGACCGACGAGGACAAGTGGAAGGAAGTGGCCCTCCAGAAGGTCTGGCCCGCCGTGGCTGACGGCATGGGCGGCAAGGAAGCCATCAATGCCTTCCTCAAGGCCTGCGGCCAACCCCTCTGGCAGTAGTCCGCCATACGTGTGACCCCGCATATGAAAAGCGGCTGTCCGATTCGGACAGCCGCTTTTTATGGTTGTTCGCCTTCTCTTTCCTCCGCTGCCGGACGCTTCAGGCGGATATGGCCCGCAGCGCCTCCAGCAGGCGTTCGATATCCGCGGCGGCAGGCGTGCGGGGCAAGCCCATGAGCATGCCGAGACCTTCCATGCTGTCATGGAATACCGCCGCGTCGAGGTCGGTCACGGCTGCCGTGTGGATGGCGGCGTTGAGGGTAAGTATCCTGATGACGGCCGCCCGCAGGTCGGCTGCCGCATCCAGATCGAGCAGGCAGAGCGCTGGCGGCGTGGCGGCCATGTCCGCCAGAGCCGCATCCAGTGCCGGCAGCAGCCGCAGAGTCGCTCCCTGTGCCGCAAAGACCGGGCGCAGCGCCTCCCAGCAGTCGGGACGTTGCGTGACGCAAAGGATATCCATGCGCGCCGCTCCTAGTGATGCCCGCCGCCACCGCAGGTGAATTCCGTGGAGAACGGCGGCAGCTTGCCTTCCAGAAAGGCTTTGACGGCGCTGCCTACCGTGGGCTGCTGCCCGGCGTAGTAGACTTCCACCCCGGCTTGCTGGAAGGCCATGAGCGGACGCATACCCATCCCGCCGGCAAGCAGTTTGCTCACGTTGCGCGAGGCAAGATGCTGCACGGGGGCCAGGCAGCCGCCCTGCTGGTGCGGCACGTTTTCCAGGGTGGTGACCGATGTGATGGCGTCACCGTCCACCTCCACCAGGGTGTAGATGTCGCAGTGGCCGAAGTGCATGCCCATCGGCGCATCGAGTCCGCCCGGCAGGCCGGACGGGACGGCAAGCAGATAACTCATGTCAGATCCTCCGTTCGTTGGTCGTGAACGCGCGGCCTCAACGGCTCGTGCGCAGCTCCTGAAGGGCCGACCATATCTCCTTCAGGCGGTTGCCAAGCGGATTGTCGCTTTCCGTAAGGGCCTGACGACGCACCATGATCTCCGTGACCAGCGGGTCGAAGGGCAGCTCGCCGAGCAGGGTATGCCCGTCCGCCGCGCATTGGGCGGCGATGGCCGCGCTTTCAGCCCGATTGAGATCCGCCTTGTTGATGATGACGGCCAGCGGGATACGGAAATGGCGGCACAATTCGGCGATGCGGCCGAAGTCGTGCCGACCTGAGGGAGTGGGTTCCACCACGCCCACGGCGAGCTGTGCGCCGGACAGGGAGGCAATGACCGGGCAGCCGACGCCCGGCGAGCCGTCGCAAAGGATGATCTCGCGCCCCTGCTCCCTGGCCAGCCGCCGGGCCTCGGTCTTGAGCAGACTGACGAGGCGGCCGGAATTCTCCTGCCCGGGGAAAAGCTGGGCGTGCACCATGAGGCCGAAACGGCTGTCGCTGACGTACCAGTCCCCGCAGTGGTTTTCCGCCGTGTCGATGGCCTTGTGCGGGCACAGGGCCGCGCAGACGCCGCAGCCTTCGCAGCGCAGGGCATCCACGGCATAGCCGCCTTCCGCCGTCGCCCGCACGGCCCCGAAGGCGCAGAGCTCGGCGCAGCGCCCGCAGCGGACGCATTTTTGCGGATCTATGCTCACGGCAAGGCCGGAACGGAAAGCCTCCGTGCGCTGTTTGTGCGGCTCCAGCAGGATATGCAGGTCGGGCGCGTCCACATCCAGATCGCAGATGATCTTGTTTTCAGCCAGATGGGCAAAGGCGGCGCAGACGGTCGTCTTGCCGGTGCCCCCCTTGCCGCTGATGATGACGATCTCACGCATGGCAGGCCTCCTTTGCGGCAGGCGCGGCCTGACGCAGGGCGTCGCGCAACCCCTCGAAGCGCTGCCGCCAGTCCGGCGAAAGTTCCGCCACGAGACCTCCGCGGGCGTACTGTTCGGCGGCCGCCCGGTCAAAGGGCAGTTCGCCCAGATGCGGCAGGCCCTGCTCCCGACAATAGGCGCGTACGGCGGCGTCCCCTTCGGCGTTGCCCGGAGCGCCGGCCCGGTTGGTCACCACGCAGATGGGCTTGTACAAGGGCACGAAAGCCTGATGCGCCAGCCGGAAATCATGGAAACCGAACGGCGAGGGGTCCGCCACCAGGAGCAGCATGTCCGCCTCCCGCGCCACGGTGACGGCCGGGCAACTCACGCCGGGAGGCGCATCCATGAGCACGTCCGGCTCCGCCATGCCGTCCCCTTCGGCCAATAGTTCCGTCAGACGGGCCTGTTCCTGCCGCAGCAGAGGCGGCGTCATGGATTCCCCGATGCGGGTGCGCCCCATGAGGAAAGCGGCCCGCCCGTCCAGCGCGCTGCCGTTGAGGATGCGGCCCAGCTCGCGCCTGCCGCGCGTCAATGCCCCGGACGGACAGACGGCGAAGCAGCCGTTGCAGCCATGACACATGTCCGGAAAGATGCTGATGCGGCCCACAAAGGACGCGATGGCCTTGTACGAACAGATGTCCCGGCATTTATCGCAATGCCGGCACTTCTCCGGCGACAGCAGCGGCACGTCCAGCCAGGCTGTCCGCTCTTCCGTTATCCGCGGCCGCAGGAAAAGATGAAGGTTGGGGGCCTCCACGTCCGTGTCCACCGCCACGAGCGGTCCGTCCCATACGGCGGCAAGCGAGGCCGTGACGCAGGTCTTGCCCGCGCCGCCCTTGCCGCTGGCAATGGCAATGCGCATATGCCCTCCGCTACTTGTTGGGCCCGTCGGCAAAGGGGTATTCACCCTTGCGGAAGCGCTCCACGGCTTCGCCCACGCTGATGCCCTCCACATTCTGACAGACCTTGATGCCCGCCGCCGTCAGCGCCTCGAAGGCCTTGGGGCCCACATAGCCGCTCAGCACCACCTCCACCCCGGCCCGGGCCATGCGCTCGGCGGTCTCGATGCCCGCCCCCATGCTCATGGCCTGGGAGGCGCCATTGTCGATATAACTGATGGTCATATCCGGCAGATCGACCACCACGAAGCCCCCTGCCCGGCCAAAACGCGGATCCACCGCATCGTCGAGCGTCGGGCCTTCACTGGAAACGGCTATCTTCCGCATCTGCTTCTTCTCCTTGTCGGCCGCCGGCGTACAGGGCGACGCCACGGCGTAGGTGCCGCCCTCGATGCGCAGGGCCTGTCCCCGGCAAAGGGCTGTCGCCACCGTGCGCCGGGCCGTCGCCAGCGTACGGCCGAAACTATGGCGGGAGACCCGCATGCGCCGGGCGGCCTCGATGGCCGTCAACCCTTCCATGTCCGCCAGCCGCAGGGCCTCCAGCCCTTCCACGCTCAGGCAGGCCTCTTCCAGTTCCGTCAGGGGGATACCCCGCGGCTTGAAATAGGTCACGCTGGGCGCGGCGCTGACATAGCGGCAATGGCGCGGACGCGGCATCTTCTCCTCCGTCGGACGGCTATTTGTTTTGCACAAATGAGCATAATCCTTTGCGCCACCCTGTCAAGATGCGGAGTGAGCTTTTCATGGGAAGGGACTCTTCGCGCGGGCGGATCCAGCCTTTTCGCAGCGAAGCGGGAAACGGCGTTCTCGTCATCTTTCCTTCCAGAGCCTGTCAACACAAATTTTACAAATGATTTCAACAAGCAACCAAACAAAACCATACACGTTCCACTTATTTTGGGGGCGGGCTTGCCTCGTTTTCCCGCCCCTTCCCCGGTAAAAGCGCGCTGGGGAAGGGATGGGGGGCTTGGGGGGAAGGGGAACCCCCTCCCGCGCGAGGCGAGGGGTTCCCCTTCCCCCCAAACAGGCAGCGAATAGCGTCAACAGGCCCTAACGGATGAAAGAAAAATCTTTTCCGCGTCACAAAAAAGGGAGACTGACCTGTCGGTCAGTCTCCCCGAAAGGAAGGCCTGTGGGAGGGGCTAAATATTGTTGTCGCCCACGATATGGATCTCGTGGCCGCGTCCCCAGTACTGTACCGTCCCCTGCGCGCAGAACTCCTTGATGAGCTCGTCCTCCACTGCGCGCTCCTCGCCACGGAACCGCAGAGTGACGCCGCGGCGGCCGTCGTCCCGGATGTTGGAGAGCACCGTCACCACGCGGGCCTTGGCTTCCTTGAGACGGTCGAGGATGGCGCGCAGCGTGCCCGGCTTGTTTTCCAGCACGAAAGCCATCTGCACGCTCTCGGTGCGGGAACCGGTGATGCTGATGAAGGTCTTGAAGATGTCCGACTCCGTGACGATGCCCACGAGCTTGTCGTTGCCGTCCACCACCGGCAGACAGTTCACGCGCTTCTCGTCCATGAGGATGGCGGCGTTTTCCACCGTCTCATCGATATGGATGGTGTGCGGGGCCACGACCATGATCTGCTTGGCCGGCGTTTCCGCAAGGATGTCGAGCAGCTCCAGCACTTCCAGACCGGTGGTATGCTGCGGCGAGAATTCCTTGATGTCGTCGTCGCAGAGCAGGCCGACCACATGGCCCTGCTTGTCCACCACGGGCAGGTGGCTGATGTTCATGTCGCGCAGCAGGCTCTTGCACTTGAGCAGCGAAGTGTCCGGCAGGACGGAAACCACTTCGTGCGTCATCCACTGTTTGATAAGCATGGCAAGGCTCCTTCCGACGGCAGCTCGGCGCGCCGTCGTCTGGCCGGGGCCTTGCCCCGGCCTGTGATGATACGAACGTCCTAGAGCATTTTCAGTTTGAAACGCTCTGCGTTTCAAACCATACGGCCTGACGTTTCGCGGAAAAAACGCGGTTTTTCCGCTCACTTTCGGCCGGGCGGCGCTGTGCCGCCGCCTCGCATTTTGCCTTTTTCAAAGGCAAAATGCTCTAACGCCTACTTGTGCCGGCCGCAGCCGCAGCCGCCGCCCAGACGCTTGCGGATGCCCTCCGGCAGCCAGCCGCGCACGGACTCGATGCTCACCATGCGGCGCATGATGCCCAGCTGATCCTGCAGCGGGATCTGCTTGGGGCAGATGTCGTCGCAGGCCAGCAGGCCCATGCAGCCGAACACGCCGTTATCGTCGCCGATAAGGTCATAGAAGTCCTTGGGCGTGCGCTGGTCGCGGGGGTCGATGTAGAAGCGCGCCATGCGGTTGATGGACGTGGCGCCGATGAAGTCCTTGCGCATGAGCGCCGTGCCGCAGGCGGCCACACAGCAGCCGCATTCGATGCAGCGGTCCAGCTCGAAGATCTGGGTGGCCAGCTCGTTGTCCATGCGCTCTTCCTGCGCGTTGGGATCGAAGGTCTTGTTGGTATGCAGCCAGGACTCGATCTTCTTGCCCACGTTGCGGAACCAGGTGCCCGTATCCACGGACAGGTCCCCCAGCAGTTTGAACACCGGCAGCGGATGCAGGGTGATGCGTTCCGGCAGGTCGCTGGTCTGGGTATGGCAGGCCAGGCCGGGCCGGCCGTTGATGACCATGCCGCAGGAACCGCAGATGCCCGCCCGGCAGCAGAAGTCGAACTGCAGGGTGGCGTCCTGATGTTCGCGGATCTGGTTCAGCGCCACGAAGAGCGTCATGCTGCGCTGCTCCTCCAGGGTGAAGGTCTGCATGTGCGGCATGGACCGGGGATCCAGCGGGTTGTAGCGGAATATCTCAAAGGTCAGAATGCGTCCCATTGTTCGTCTCCCTTAGGCCTGTTGGTCGTAGCCGATGACCTTTTCATTGGTCATGTCGCCCTGAATGATCTTGCCGCCGCCGTAGCCGCGGTCGCCGGGGGGCAGGATGAACCACGGGGTCGCCCGTTCGTATTCCAGCGTGGGCAGGTCCGCCCCTTCCTTCCAGTAGGCAAGGGTACGCACCAGCCAGTCCTTGTCGTTGCGTTCGGGGTAGTCCTCGCGGGCATGGGCGCCGCGGCTCTCCGTCCGCATGAGCGCGCCGTAAGCCGTGCAGAGCGCCAGCTTGATCATGCCGGGCACGCGCAGGGCCATGGACATCTCCGCATTGGGGCCGGGCTGGTTGCCTTCCAGGCGCATGTTCTTGCAGCGTTCCAGCAGTTCCTGGAGCTTGGCCACGCCGGCTTCCAGGTCCTTGCCGTTACGGAAGATGCCCACATGCTCCATCATGATGTCCTGCATGGCGTTACGCAGCACATAGCAGTTGTCGCCGCTGCCGCGCTTGAGCTGGGTGATGCGATCCTGCACCTGCAGGGCCGCCTCGTTGGTGGCCTGCGTGGAGAAGGTCGTCTCGTAGCCCTGCAGGAACTCCACCAGCTTCTGGCCGATGACGCGGCCGGACACCACGGTCTCGGCCAGCGAGTTGCCGCCCAGACGATTGAAGCCGTGCATGTCCCAGCAGGCGGCTTCGCCCGCCGCGAACAGGCCCTTGAGGCCGTAGGCGTGGCCGTCCTTGTTGATGCGCACGCCGCCCATGCTGTAGTGCTGGGTGGGGCGCACGGGGATGAGCTGGTGTACGGGGTCCACGCCGAGGAAATGGGTGGAGATGTCGTACACTTCGCGCAGGTTGGTCTTGATGTGCTTCTCGCCCAGATGGCGGATGTCCAGCCAGAGGTGTTCGCCGTAGGGGCTGGGCACGCCGAAGCCCTTGCGCATGTGTTCGGTCATACGGCGGGACACCACGTCGCGGGAGGCCAGTTCGGCCTTTTCCGGCTCGTAGTCGGGCATGAAACGGTATTCGTTGACGTCCAGCAGGGTGCCGCCGTCGCCGCGGCAGCCTTCGGTCACCAGGATGTCCGTGGGCACGGTGCCCGTGGGATGGAACTGCACGGCCTCCATGTTGCCCAGCGGCACCACGCCGGTGTTAAGGGCCGTGATCTGGCCGCCGCCGTCGCAGATGACGGCGTTGGTGGTGGCGCGGTAGATGCGGCCGTAACCGCCGGTGGCGATGAGGGTCGCCTTGGCCAGATAGGCCACCAGCTCGCCGGTGCGCAGGTCGCGGGCGATGCAGCCCATGCAGGTCTGGCCGTCATGGATGAGGGCCTCGGCCTGGGTACGGTCGTGCATGGTCACGCCCAGCTGAAGCAGGCGGTTGTCCAGGGTGAAGAGCACGGCGTGGCCGGTGCCGTCGGAGGTGTAGCAGGTACGCCATTTGGCCGTACCGCCGAAGGCGCGGGAGTGGATAAGGCCCTCGTTCTCGGCCTTTTCCGTGGCCTGGAAGGGTTTGCCGCCCTTGTAGTAGGTGTGCTCGCCGGGCACGACGCGACTCCACGGCACGCCGAGGAAAGCCATCTCGCGCATGGCGATGGGCGCGGTATTGGCGAAGATGCGCGCCACTTCCTGGTCACAGCCCCAGTCCGAGCCCTTGACCGTATCGTTGAAATGGATCTCCGGACAGTCGCCGTCGCCCATGATGGAGTTGCCCAGCGCGGCCTGCATGCCGCCCATGGCCGCCGAGGAGTGGGAACGCTTGGGAGGCACGACGCTGAGGCAGATGACGCTGAAGCCGGCCTGCGCCGCCTCCACCGCCACGCGCTCGCCGGCAAGGCCGGCACCCATGCACAAAACGTCAGATTGATAGATCCGCATATTACCCCCCTATCCGTGGAACCAGACGCGCGTCATGGCCAGAAAGCCCAGCACGAGATAACAGGCCATGACGATCCAGATGCGCTTGCGCCAGACCTGACGGGTCGCGCGCGTGCAGTAACCGTACTTGGCCGCCAGACGATAGATGCCGATGCCCGTATGCAGCACCACGCAGGGCAGGAAGATCACATAGAAGGGCAGCCAGCCGGAGGTCATGCGCTCCGCGCTGCGGCTCACCGAGATGGGCAGGTCGATCATCACCGTGTAGACGTGGAAGAACACGCCCAGCAGGATGATGATGGCCGTGAAGACCTGCACCAGCCAGAGACAGGTGTCCGGCTCGCGCAGCGTGCGGCTGTGCTTGACGAAAATGCCCAGCTCATTGGCGCGGAAGGGCATTTTGCGCGCGGCGATATAGAAATGGAACACCACCAGCAGCACGATGATGGGGGCGGAGATCTGCGCCACAAAGGTCGCTTCCAGCAGCCAGGCGATGGCGTTGGTCAGCGAGGCGCTCAGCACCACGGTGCCTTCGAGCAGCAAATGCACGCAGACGAAGAGCGCCAGCAGTGCTCCCGACGCGGCTTGCCAGAAATCCAGGCGGTTGCGCCGGGCATCCGGTACGTTACGATCCGTCATGTCAACTCCTCTTGTTCAAGATGCTTGCCCCGCCCCTGCGGCGAGGCGCTCCACAGGCCCTACAGTTCCCTGTAGGGAGCCTGTCCTGTTTCATAATAGTTGTCGCCCGTGCTGTCGATAACCACGATGGCCGGAAAGTCCTCCACCTCCAGCGCGGCCACGGCTTCCGGGCCCAGGTCCTCATAGGCCAGCACGGTGTATTTGCGGATGCTGCGGGCGATGAGCGCCCCGGCCCCGCCCACGGCCGCCAGATAGGGCACGCCGTGGGCCTTCATGGCTTCCACCACCTCGGGCTTGCGGTAGCCCTTGCCGATCATGCCGCGCAGCCCCTGCTCGATGAGCGTGGGGGTGTAGGCGTCCATGCGGCCGGAGGTCGTGGGCCCGGCGGAACCGATGACATGGCCCGGACTGGCCGGGCTGGGCCCCACATAGTAGACCACCTGTCCCCGCAGATCCACCGGCAGCGCCTCGCCGCGGGCCAGCGCCTCGGTGAGGCGCTTGTGGGCCGCGTCGCGGGCCGCGAGGATGGTGCCGGAGATGAGCACCCTGTCCCCGGCCCGCAGGGAGCGGGCCGTGGCGTCGTCAAAGGGCGCGTGGATTCGCTTGACATCGTCGCTCATGCGCGGCCTCCTAGAGCAGCACTTCGGCGTGTCGCGCCGCGTGACAGTTGATGTTGACCGCCACCGGCAGGGAGGCGATATGGGTCGGCGCCCACTCCACATGCACCTTGAGGGCCGTGGTGCGGCCGCCGAGCCCCTGCGGGCCGATGCCGGTCTTGTTGATGAGCGTGAGCAGCTCGTCCTCGAAGGCGGCATAGCGCGGATCGGCATTGCGCGTGGCCAGGTCGCGGGCGGCGGCGCGCTTGGCGCAGAGGGCGGCCAGTTCCATGGTGCCGCCCAGGCCCACGCCCACCACCATGGGCGGACAGGAATTGGGGCCGGCCGCCAGCACGGCGTCCAGCACCACCTTGCGCACGCCCTCGATGCCGTCGGCGGGCACGAGCATCTTCACCACGCTCTTGTTTTCCGATCCGGCCCCCTTGGGCGCGAGGCGCAGACGCAGGCCGTCGCCGGGCACGAGCCGCACATGGAGCACCGCCGGGGTGTTGTCGCCGGTGTTCTTGCGCTCGAAGAGCGGTTCCGCCACGCTGGACTTGCGCAGGTAGCCGTCCACATAGCCGCGGCGCACGCCTTCGTTGACCGCTTCGGCAAAGTCCCCGCCGATGATGTGCACTTCCTGCCCCACATCGGCAAAGACCACGGCAAGGCCCGTATCCTGACAGATGGGCATCATCTCGTCGGCGGCGATATCGGCATTCTGCATGAGCTGACCGAGGATGTCCCGGCCCACCGGGGAGGGTTCCGTCCGTTGCCGCTCGGCAAAGGCCGCGCGCACATCGGCGGGCAGGCGACAGCAGGCGTCCACGCACAGGCGAGCCACGGCGGCGCTGATATCTGTCACATGAATCTCTTTCATAAATTCTCTCCCTTTCTTGCGATGCTAGTCCACTTCCCCAGCGAAGACTAGGGATGGAAGGGCCAGATCATGGGGATGAGCAGCCAGCACATGAGCAGCGCGATGACCTGCAGCGGCCAGCCGGCCTTGATGTAGTCTACGAACTTGTAGCCGCCCGGGCCAAGCACAATGGTGTTGGGCGGGGTGGCGATGGGCGTCAGGAAGCAGGACGAGGCGGCCATGGCGATGCCCATGACGATGGGCAGGGGCGAGATGCCGGAGGCCGAGGCAATGGGCAGGGCCAGCGGAGCCATGAGGGCCGCCGTGGCGGTGTTGGACATGAAGTTGGTCACGATGGCGGTGAGGGCGCAGCAGACGAGCATGAGCATCCAGGGGTCGGACACGCGGCTCACCACGGCATTGGCCACGATGGCGGCGGCGCCGGACTTGTCCATGGCGGCGGACATGGAGAGCATGCCGGCAAAGAGGAAGATGGTCGTCCAGTCCACGCTGCGGAAGGCTTCGCGCATGGTCATGCAGCGGGTGATGACCATGAGGCAGGCGCCCAGCACGGCGGCGGTGGTCAGGTTCATGACTTCGGAGGCCATCATGAAAACGACAAAGCCAAAGATTCCAATACACAACCACATCTTTTCCGTGCGCCGCTTTTCCACGGTCTGATCCAGCGATTCGTCATCCAGGATACGGCTGTCCGGCAACAGGCGGTGGCCGATGAGACCGAAATAGACCAGACCCGCAACGAGCAACGGGATGCCGATGAGGCCGAATTCGAAAAAGCCGAAGGGCTGCACGCCCATCTGTTCCAGCATGGAGTTGACGATGCCGTTGGGCGGCGTGCCCACGAGGGTCACGGTACCGCCGAGCGAAGAGGCGAAGGCCACGGGCATGAGCAGCTTGCCCGGCGCGAGCCGCGCGGACATGCAGATGCCAAGAACCATGGGAACGGCCACCACCGTGGTGCCGGTGTTGGAGAGCACCGTGGACAGCAGGCCGATGGCCGTCATGATGTAGACAAGCAGCTTGACCGGATTGCCCTTGGCGGCGCGCACGGCAAAGTTGCCCACCTTGTCGGCAAAGCCCGTGATGAAGGTCGCTTCGCCCACGATGAACATGGCCATGAACAGCACCACCGTGGGATCGCCGAAATAGCCGAAGGCCGTCTTGGACGGGATGACCTTGCAGATGGAAAGCGCCACCGGCACGAGCAGGGCCGTGATGGGCAGCGGCACGACCTCGGTGAAGAACATGACCGCGGCCACAAAGAGGATGCCGAGGGTGATGTAGGCCTTGGTGGGGTCTTCCGGCAATTTGATTTCCATGGACGGGGCCGCCAGACAGTCATGACAGGAAAGCAGCACGATCCCCGCCAGCACGGCAGCCAGAACAAAAAGACGTTTCATGGGGGCTCCTCGCGGTTAAGAGGTTGAAAGCAGCCTCCCGTGGCCCGAAGACCACGGTTTCATGCGCCATGAGGGGGCGGGGCCGCCCCCCTTTCTCGAGGGGGAGCGGCCCGGCAGGGACGGCTACTTGCCGCCCTGCTCCGCCAGTTGCTTCACGAAGGGACGGATGCGGGCATGCGCCGCGTCGATGCGCTTCCTGAGCTGTTCGGCATACGCCTTCATGTCCGCGATGGGACGGGTGGCCACGCCGCTGTCCATGGCGGCCTGGGCCACCGCCGGCGTCACCGTGGTCAGGATGCGGGGGTCGAGCGGCTTGGGGATCACGTAGTCCCGCCCGTAGGAGAGCTCCCGCACGCCGTAGGCCGTAAGGATCTCCGCAAGCACGGGTTCCTTGGCCAGCGCGGCCAGAGCACGCGCGGCGGCCAGCTTCATTTCTTCATTGATGACGCGGGCGCCCACGTCCAGCGCGCCGCGGAAGATGTAGGGGAAGCCGGAAACGTTGTTGATCTGGTTGGGATAGTCGGAGCGGCCGGTGCCCATGATGGCCGTGGGGCAGGCGTCCTTGGCGTCTTCGTAGGTGATCTCGGGGTCGGGATTGGCCATGGCGAAGATGATGGGAGAGTCCGCCATGGAGCGCACCATGTCCTTGCTCACCAGGCCTTTCTTGGACAGGCCGAGGAAGACGTCCGCGCCCTTGAGGCAGGCGGCGAGGTCGCCGCGATTCTCCGCCTGGGCGAATTCTTCCTTGTACTGATTGAGGCCGTCGCGGCCCTTGTAGATGAGGCCGCGCGAGTCGAACATGAAGATGTTCTCCCGTTTCACGCCCATGAGCACATAGAAGCGGGCGCAGGCGATGCCCGCCGCCCCGGCGCCCACCACCACGGCCTTGAGGTCTTCCACCTTGCGGTTGGTGATCTCGCAGGCGTTGATGAGGGCCGCGCCGGAAATGATGGCCGTGCCGTGCTGGTCGTCGTGGAAGACGGGGATCTGCATGGCGGCCTTGAGCTTCTCTTCGATGTAGAAGCATTCCGGGGCCTTGATGTCCTCAAGGTTGATGCCGCCGAAGGTCGGCTCCAGGCACTTCACCACGTTGATGAGCTCGTCGCTGTCCGTGGTGGCAAGGTCGATGTCGTAGACGTCCACGTCGGCGAAGTTCTTGAAGAGCACGCCCTTGCCTTCCATAACGGGCTTGCCCGCCAGCGGGCCGATGTTGCCCAGGCCCAGCACGGCCGTCCCGTTGCTGACCACGGCCACCAGATTGGCCCTGCCGGTGTATTCGGCGGCGCAGTCGGGATTTTCCTTGATGGCAAGACAGGCTTCCGCCACGCCCGGCGAATAGGCCAGCGAGAGATCCAACTGATTTTCACAAGGCTTGGTCGGGATGACCTCCAGCTTACCGGGGCGCGGGGCCCGGTGATACGCCAACGCATCTTCACGGGTGAACAGAGCCATTCAACGTTTCTCCTCAAAAAACCTCTTGAACTTGGCGGCCGGCCGGTCCAGCACCGGCGGCCCGCCCCGCTGACGGGGGAACGAACCCTTTTGCCAGGGTATTGCGAAACTACGCCCGCCATATATATGTGTCAACGTAGTTTGATTACGCAAACACCTTCTTTTCCTCATGAAATTTTATTCACAATTTTTTTGTGCCGTATAAATAGATGAGAATGGATAGTAAAAAGAAATATTTTCTCTCCAACTACTCTATTTTTCGCCTAAGCAAAGCGAAAAATACGCATTCCATGCACGAATCGTGGGAATAAAGACACATTTTTGATGTAAAAAAATTGGTATTTTTCATTCTGCATTTGTCACAAAAAAATTATATAAAATGATGAATTTCATTTTTTCCCCCCAAAAATCCCTACTGTGGAAAACATGGTTGTTTTTCCCAGACAAAATTTTCCGCAAAAGGATCTTGCCCATTTCATGAGATATGTGTCATATGCGGAGCCAGCCTTGCCCTTGCACTGGGCTTGCCGCTATGCTTCGCCCCATGAATATCGTGTATTACGGAAACTTCCTTGCTCATGGCCTGCGGGCGGCGGGGCACGACGTGCGCCTGCTCACCCTGCAGCCCGGCGTGTCCCTGCGCCAGCGCCTGGACGACGTTTGCGGGCCTGACGGCTGGCGGCCTGACTGCCTCGTGCTGGAACTCTGGAGCCGCCTCGTCCTGCCGCCGGATCTCGCCGGCGCGCCGCTGCCGCTGGTGGGCTGGTACATCGACGCCCCCATCAATATGTATTGGCTGGAGCCGCTCCTGCCCCTGTTCTCCCTGCTCTGCGTCGATCAGCTGACCGTGCAGCCCCGCCTGAACGCTCTCGGGCATCCGGCGCACTGGCTGCCGCTCTGCGCCCGGCATGACTGGTTCCGCCCGCCGCAGCCCGCCAAAGACGGCCTGCTCTTCATCGGCACGCGTAATCGGATCCGCCGCAAGCGGGAAAACATCATCGCCCGCATCCAGGAACAGACGGCCCTGACCTGCCTTGACGGCCTGTCCTTTGCCGAAGCGCAGGACAGGCTGGCGGGCGCCGCCCTGAGCCTCAACGAGAACCTCTTCCCGGGCGTGACGCTGCGCATCTTCCAGAGCCTCGCCGCCGGGGCCCTGCCCTTTACCGAGCGGCTGTCGCCCGGTCTGGACAAACTGCTCACCGAAGGCGAGCACTACCTTGCCTACGGGCCGCACGATCTGCGGGAACAGCTTGCCGAAGCCTGCGCCCACCCGCAGCGCTGCGCGGACATGGCGGCAGCGGCGCAAACGCTCTGCCGCGAACGGCATGCGGATACGCAGCGGGCCGCCGAACTGCTGCGCCTTCTCCAGTCGCCATCCACCACGCTCACGCCGCCCGCCGACTTTCCCGACGACCGGCGACGTCGCGCCGAACTGGGCGTCGCGCTTGCCGGTCATGCGCTGACCGTACGCTACGGCGGCAGCGTGGGGCCCTACCTGACGGCTCTTGCCCGTCTGGCGCAGGGGACGGATGCCGTCGCCGTCTGGGCACAGCTCCATCTCGGTTTGCGGCAGGCACGCCGCGGCAAGGCCGTGGAAGCCCAGCGAACGTTCATGCGGGCCTGCGAGCTGGCCCACGGCCTCCCCCCTTCCGACCCCGGAGCCGCCGAGGACCTGCGCGGCACCGCCCTGCTCCGGCTCGCGCAGCTGCATGAAGCCTGCCGCCACACGGCGGACTGCCGCCAGATCCTTTCCCTGCTCGGCCGCTCGGATGCCCGCCTGGCCGCCGCCCTGTCCCGCCCCATCCCGCCCCATGTCCCCGTAGAGGACGTCCTGCCGCTGCAGCTGGCCTATGCCGCGCAGGCGCTGGGCCATCACGGCTATGCGGGCTTCCTGACCCCCAAGGGCTTCATCCTGCCGGAAGGCGCCGCCGAGCTGGCCCTGCTGGCCTGGGAGCGCGCGCCCTCCGAGCCGGCGCTTTCCTTCCTCTTTGAGACCTTCACCGCCCTGGGCATCGAGCTGGAACTCTATCCTCTCCTGCTGGACGCCCTGCCGCGCGGCCTGCTCTCCGACGCGCACATCCTGCACACGGCCCGCCTGGCCGAACAGTGCTACGACGCTGCCACGGCCCGGCAGATCGCCGCTGCCTGGCGAAAGCGTCCCGAAGTGAGAAAGCTAAAAAAATAAAACAGTTATTTTGAAAAACAAAAAAACTTTCCCTTCACCGCAAAAAAGTGTTGACCTTTCCGCTCGTTTTGCGTAGTTATTTCCCTCGTCGGGATGTAGCGCAGTCTGGGAGCGCACTTGAATGGGGTTCAAGGGGTCGAAGGTTCAAATCCTTTCATCCCGACCAGTAGACCAGACGAAATCGGCCGGTAAGGTATCACGCCTTACCGGCCTTTTTCGTCATTCATGGCGCAAGTCGCGGCGCTGCCGTCCCCTCCCTCGCCTGCCCGCCCTTCCCGGACGCCCCTCCATCACAGGTCCTTCGGAGCACGCGCCAGACTTTGTCCGCGTCCGACGCCGAAGAAGGACCGGCTGCCGCTCTTTTCTTGACATCGGTGACGAATTTCTCCAAGACATCCAAAATGGCTGCCCGCCGCTTCCCGGCATCCGTCCCCGCACTTCACAGGGAGGTTTCCACATGTCGCTTTTCCGCGCGCTTCTGCGCATCGTCATGCTGCCGCTGGCCATCCTGCTGCTTCTGGGACTCTTCATCAAGAGTCTCGTGATGGTACTTTTCGTCATCAGGCCGTTACGTGCCGCCGCCGAAGCCGGGGAAGCCGACGCCCAGTACCGCTATGCGGAACGCTGCCGCACGGGAGACGGCGTGCCGCAGGACGATACGCAGGCCGCCTTCTGGTATCGCAAGGCCGCCGAACAGGGACACGCCGAGGCCCAGAACGCGCTTGGCCTCTGCTGCCTGCGCGGACAGGGCCTGCCGCGGGATGACGCGCAGGCGGCCGAATGGTTCCTCAGGGCCGCCAAGAACGACGATGCCGCGGCCCAGTACAATCTTGGCCTTTGCTGCTTCAACGGCATCGGCCTGCCCCAGGACGACGCGCAGGCGGTCGAATGGCTGCGCAAGGCGGCCGCGCAACATCTGGCCGTTGCGCAGCAGGCGCTCGGCTACTGCTGCTGCTTTGGGCGGGGCCTGCCGCAGGATGACATGCGGGCCGTCTCCTGGTGCAACAAAGCGGCCGAACAGGGCCCGCCGAGCCTGCCGGACGGTCTGCTCGGCCTCTTCCCCTTCACCGACGCCGATCCGCAGACCGATGCGCTGAACGTGCGTATCTGCCGTGCGGTCGCCCTGCAGGGCGACGCGGCGGCGCAAACTCGCCTGGGAATATGCTGCCGCTATGGTCTGGGGACCCCGCGAGACGACACGCAGGCGGCCGACTGGTTCCGCAAGGCGGCCGCCAAGGGCCATGCCGGGGCGCAATATCTGCTGGGGCTCTGCCATCATGAAGGCACGGGCCTGCCGCGGGATCACGCGCAGGCGGCCGAATGGTTCCGCAAAGCCGCCGAGCAGGGACATCCCGAAGCCCAGACCGCCCTTGCCGACTGTTGCCGCGAAACGCCGCGGAATGACGCACAGGGGGGTGCCGAAGCCGAAGAACGTCGCAAGGAGGACAGGACGACGGATTCTCAGGTGCGGGACGAACAGCGCCTGACGACGGCCCCGCAGAGCGTGGAGGATCTCCGGCAGGCGGCCGAACAAGGGGATGCCGAAGCCCAGATCCTCTATGGGGACTGCTGGCGCAAAGGGGAAGATGGCGTGCCGCAGGACATTACGCAGGCCGCGTGCTGGTATCGCAAAGCCGCCGAGCAGGGACACCCCCTGGCGCAATACGCTCTCGGCTTTTGCTATGATGAAGGCCTCGGCGTGCCGCAAGACGATACGCAGGCTGTCTTCTGGTACCGCAAGGCCGCCGAACAGGGCCATGCCGGGGCGCAATACGTTCTTGGGGATCGCTGCTCCAGCGGGTGTGGCGTACCGCAGGATCACGAGCAGGCCGCTTTCTGGTGGCGCAAGGCCGCCGAGCAGGGCCATGCCGGGGCGCAAAACATCCTTGGGAAGTGCTGCTTCACCGGACAGGGCGTGCCGCGAGATCCTGTGCAGGGCGCCCAGTGGATCCGCAAGGCCGCCGAGCAGGGAGAAAGATCGGCGCAGTATAATCTTGGTTTCATCTACGCGGAGGGCCTCGGCGTGCCGCAGGACGATACGCAGGCTGTCTTCTGGTATCGCAAAGCCGCCGAACAGGGCCATGCCGATGCCCAGACATCCCTGGCCGACTGCCTCCATCGAGGTCTGGGGACGCCGCGGGATGATGCGCAGGCGGTCGTATGGCTGCGCAAGGCGGCCGAGCAGGGAAACGTCGTGGCCCAGGGCAATCTTGCCTTCAGCCTTGCCCGCGGCCAGGGCGTCCCGCAGGATGAGGCACAGGCCCTCGAGTGGCTGCGCCGGGCCGCCGCGCAGGGGGATGCCCCTGCCGAGGAACTTCTTGAAGACTATGCACGGACGGGCTCCCTTGTCCAAACGCTGGACAAGCGGATCCTGCTGACGGACCCGCAGGCCGTCGCGGCCATCCGTCAGGCTGCCGAAGAAGGCGATGCGGAGGCTCAGCTCCGCCTCGGGCGCGCTTACCGTAACGGAGAGGGCCAGCTGCCGCGCGATCTTGGCCAAACCGCCCGCTGGTACCGCAAGGCCGCCGAGCAGGGCCATGCCGAGGCCCAGCTCCTCTATGCCGAGTGCCTCCACGAAGGAAAGGGCGTGCCGCAGGATGATGCACAGGCGGCCTTCTGGTACCGCAAGGCCGCCGAACAGGGCAATGCCCACGCGCAGCTCCGTTTCGGCGTCTGCTGCGGACGGGGAATGGGCGTGGCGACGGATGCCGTACAGGCCGCCGTCTGGTTCCGCAAGGCCGCCGAACAGGGCCAGCTTGACGCCCAGTGCAATCTTGCCAACTGCTATGCGACGGGCGACGGCGTCCCGCACGATCTCGAGCAGGCCGCGTACTGGTTCCGCAAAGCGGCCGAACAGGGGGACGCCAAATCCCAATCCAGCCTCGGCATCCTTTATCAATGGGGCGACGGCGTCCCGCAGGATTATGCGCAGGCCGCCCAGTGGCTGCGCAAGGCTGCCGAACAGGACGAGGAAACGGCGCAATACGCCCTGGGCCTGTTGTACCTGCAGGGCGACGGCGTCCCGCAGGATGAGGCGCAGGCCGAGAACTGGCTCCGCAGGGCGGCCGCTTTGGGCCATTCCGGCGCGCGTACCGCCCTTGCGGCCTGTCAGGGTGATGCCGAGGCGCAATTCTCGCTTGCGCTCCATTACCACCACCAGCCGCTTGAGAGGCCGCAGGACAAAAAACAGGCCTTCCTCTGGGCCGGCAGGGCCGCCGCGCAGGGCTATGCCGAAGCGCAGTTCGGCCTTGGCATCTGCTATATGTCCGGCGACGGTGTGGAAGAAGATGCGGCAATGGCGGTCCACTGGATGCGCAAGGCCGCCGAACAGGGGCATGCTCAGGCGCAGTTCCAGCTTGCCAGCTGCTACCGGCTGGGATACGGCGTGGCGAGGGATTATGATCAGGTCTTCGCCTGGGTCGGCAGATCCGCCGAACAGGGATACGACGAGGCGCAGTACGGCCTTGCCATGTGCTATTACCTGGGCGAAGGCGTCGAAAAGGATGATGTCCAGGCCGCGTACTGGTTCCGCAAGGCCGCCGAGCAGGGTCACGAGGAGGCGCGGGAGGCGCTTGCCCGCTATGACCTCGAAGGCAGGGAGGACTAGGGCCAGTCGACACTATTCGCTGCCTGTTTGGGGGGAAGGGGCCCCCCTCGCTCTGCTGTCGATGCCCGTAAGGCTCCTGCATCGCCTAACGGGCACGGCCTGCGGCCGCCCGTTGGGTCGCGCCGGCGTGGGAGGGCCCAGCCTTTTCGTAGCGAAGCGAGAAAAGGCGTTCTCGTCATCCTTCCCCCCAATCCCCCATCCCTTCCCCTGCGCGCTTTTATCGGGTAAGAGTCAGAGACACGAGGCAATCCCGCCTCCAGAGACAAGCGGAGCGTGTGCAGGTTATTTTTTCTTACCAACTGAAATTATTTGCAACACATATCAGCACACCCCGGGGCAGTGCGGGCGAGGAAAAACGGCGGGACATGTCCCGCTCCTGACCGCGGCGGGGAGCGCAAGCCCCAAACGCCGTTGCGCCCCGCGCCCGCCCCTGCGGGGCACGATCCACGGGCCATGCCGCGCCGCCGGGCCGTCAGCGCCGGCGCGGCATGGGAACGATACCCGGTCGGAAGGGAGGTTTTCCGCCATGTTGCGTCTTTTGGGCTATCTCATGCTCATCCCGATCCTGATCCTCTGGATCATCTTCCGGCTCCTCCGGCATGCCCTGCACAACATTTGCCGGCTTGCCCGGCATGCCCTGCTCAGAAACAACGGCATCCTGCAGACCTGTGCGGAAGCGGGCAAGGCCCCGGCGCAACATGCCCTCGGCATCAAATACTCCAGAGGCATCGGTCTGGCGCGTGATGAGCGTCAGGCCGCCGTCTGGTGGCGCAAGGCCGCCGAACAGGGCGACGGACCGGCGCAGGGCCATCTCGCCCTTGCTTACGAGCAGGGATGCGGCGTGCCGCAGGACGACGAACAGGCCGTCTTCTGGCACGGCAAAGCGGCGGAACAGGGCTTCGCGCCCTCACAGGTCAGCCTCGGCCTGCGCTGCGAGCAGGGGCGCGGCGTGCCACGGGACGAGACGCTGGCCGTCTTCTGGTTCCGCAAGGCCGCCGAACAGGGCGATAAGGAGGGGCAGTTCCATCTTGGCCGCTGCCTTGATGCGGGCATCGGCACGCCGCGCGACATGGACGAAGCCTTCCACTGGTGGCACAAGGCCGCCGAACAGGGCCATGCCATAGCGCAGGCGGCGCTGGGCGACTTCTATCTGTTCTGGCTGGAGGATGCGTCGCAGGCCGTCTTCTGGTTTCAGAAGGCGGCTAAACAGGGCCATGTTTCGGCGCAGCGCCGCCTCGGCGTCTGCTGCCTGCTTGGTGACGGCATCAACAAAGATGAAAAAAAGGCCGTTTTCTGGCTGCGCAAGGCCGCCGAACAGGGCCATGCCGAGGCGCAATTCTATCTCGGCATCTGCTACGAGTGCGGGCTGGGCCTGCCGCGGGACGCCGCCCAGGCCGAAGACTGGTTGCGCAAGGCCGCCGAACAGGGATACCCTCTGGCGCAAAACAGGCTTGTCGCCTGTCACGCGCGGGGGCTGACCCCTGAACAGGCCGTCCGCTGGTACCGGGAAAATGCCGAGCAGGGCAATGCCGAAGCACAACGCCGCCTCGGCTGGTGCTATCAGGATGGACTGGTCGTGCCGGAAGATGACGCGCAGGCCGTGGTCTGGCTGCGCAAGGCCGCCGAACAGGACGACACCAAGGCGATGGAGAGCCTCGTAATCTGTTACAAGGTCGGACTGGGCGTGGCACGGGATACGGATCAGGCCGATTTCTGGGAGCGCAAGGCCCAGACGCTGAAGAACGGCAATGGGAGCTATCTCCCGAAGCCCAGCGAGCAAGAATCTCTGTACGACCATGGCGCGAGCGACGCCGGGCAGGAGATCGTACAGCTCCGCAGGGCCGCCGAACAGCGACGTTACGAAGCGGCAAGCGAGCTTGGCCTCCGCTATGCCCTCGGCAAGGGCGTGGCACGGGACGATGCGCAGGCGGAGATCTGGCTCCGAAGGGGCGCCAAACGTGGGGAAGGACAGGCGGCGTATCTGTACGGACGCCTCCTCCTTCGCAAGGGGACGCCGCAGGATGACCGGCAGGCCGTCGCATGGTTCCGTCTGAGAGACTGGTATTACGTCTCAAGCAACGCGCTCGGCCAGTGCTTCGTCCGTGGGCGGGGCGTGACGCGGGACGGCGCGCAGGCCGTCAAAACCTTTGGCCGCGCCAAGTATACCTCCAGTGCTCCGAACTTCTACAACCTTGCCCTGTGCCACTTCCACGGCATCGGCACGCCGCGTGACGAGGCGCAGGCGGTGCAATGGCTGCGCGAGGCCGCCAAACTGGATCTGGCCGCGGCGCAACATGCCCTCGGCTATTGCTTCTGCTTCGGCCGCGGCCTGCCGCCCAGCGACCGGCTGGCCGTCCGCTGGAGCCGCCGGACGATCCTCCAGGGAACGCTGACGGACGACGAGACCCTGCTCGGCCTTTTCCCCTTTGTGGACAATACGGATCCCCAGGCCGAAGCGCCGGACGTGAGCGCCTGCCGTGAAGCGGCCCGGCAGGGAGACGCGGCGGCGCAAAACCGCCTGGGCCTGTGCTGCCGCTACGGTCTGGGCGTGTCGCGGGATGACGCGCAGGCGGTCCACTGGTTCCGCGAGGCCGCCGCACAGGGGCATGCCGGGGCGTTCTATCATCTGGCGCTCTGCCATGCCGAAGGCACGGGCCTGCCGCGGGATGAGACGCAGGCCCTGGCCTGCCTGCGCGAGGCCGCCGCACGGCAGGACAGCGAAGCGGCAAGCCTGCTTGCGGACTGCGAGCGGGAAGGCTCCCTGGCCGAGGCCCTGCGGCGGCGCTTCCCGACGCCGCTCCCGCCGTCCGTGGAGGCCCTGCGCGAGGCCGCCGAACAGGGGGACGCCGAGGCCTGCTTCCGGCTTGGCGAATGTCTCCGCAGGGGGGACGGTCTGCCGCAGGACAAGCGACAAGCCGCTGAGTGGTATCACCGTGCCGCCCAGCGGGGCCATATCGATGCCCTGTTCCACGACGGCAAGCGTGAACAGGCCGCCAAGCTGGGACAGGTGGACGCCCAACGCAGCCTCGGCGAATACTACGCCACCACCGAGGAACGGATACGTCTGGCGGATCCGCGCGAGGCCCGCTACTGGTTTGAAAAAGCCGCCGACCAGGGCGATGCCCGGGCGCAGACCAGCCTTGGCCTGCTCCTGCTGAACGATATCTGGCCCCCCCAGAAAAAACTGGGGGCCGACTGGCTGCGCAAGGCCGCCGAACAGGACGAAGAGACGGCGCAATACTACCTCGCCCTGCTCTATCTGGAAGGCAGGGGCGTGCCGGAAGACAACGAACAGGCCGCCTTCTGGCTGCGCAAGGCCGCCGATCAGGGACTCGATAAGGCATCCATCGCCCTTGCGGCCGTGCTGGGCGACGCCGAGGCGCGATGCAGGCTGGGCGTCACGTATTATTACGGCTATGAGCCCGACGGAAACGAGGCGCAGGGCGTGCGCTGGTATCGCGCAGCCGCCGAACAGGGCCATGCCGAGGCCCAGTGGCGCCTCGGCTGCTGTTATGAAGGAGGCAAGCATGTCCCGCAGGACATCAGCCAGGCCGTCTTCTGGTGGCGCAAGGCCGCCGATCAGAATTATGTACAGGCGTTCGCCGAGCTTGCCCTCTGCTGCCGGAAGGGCAAGGGCATGCCGCAGGACGACGCGCAGGCCGCCGTCTTCTGGCGCAAGGCCGCCGAACTGGGTGACCATACGGCGCAGTACAAACTCGGCTGCTGTTATGCGGAAGGCCGGGGCCTGCCGCAGGATGGCGCGCAGGCCGTCTTCTGGTGGGACAAGGCATCCCTCCAGCTGAGCGACCCCATCGTCCAGCTTGAACGATGCTATCGGGAGGGCATCCTCGTTCCGAAGAACAAGGCTCTCCACTTCTTCTGGCTCAGCCGCTGGTGGGCGTCCACCGGGCCGAAATGGACATACCGCATCGCCCTCTGCTACCTCCACGGCGAAGGCGTGTGCCGCAATGAGGAGAAGGCCGTCGAGTGGCTCCGCCGCTGCCTCACCAACTCACGGGACTACGCCCCGGCACAGTGTGAACTCGGCAACTGCTATTATTACGGCCGCGGCGTGCCGCGGGACAGGAACGAGGCCGCCGACTGGTACCGCAAGGCCGCCCGGCAGGGCTATGCGGAGGCGCAGTTCCAGCTTGCCTGCTGCTACCGGCAGTGCCAGGGCGCCGCAAAGGACCATGTCAGGATCTTTGCCTGGCTCAGCAAGGCCGCCCAACAGGGGCACGCGGAGGCGCAGTTCGGCCTTGGCATGTGCTATCACCTTGGCGAGGGCGTCAAAAAGGATGCGGCACAGGCCGCGTCCTGGTTCCGCAAGGCGGCTGCCCAGGGACAGGAGATGGCGCGGGAGGCGCTTGCCCGCTACGGCCTCGACAGCCGGGACGCTTAGAGCAATTCCACATTGAAAATGTGGATTGCTCTGGTAGTCGCGAAAGCGGCTGCCCGCAACCGAACACACGGAAAAACCACGCTTTTTCCGTAGTGTGAGGGCAGCGTCAGCATTGAAATTGGGCACAATTTCAATGCGAATCCGCGCTAGGGTCTGCCAACACTGTTTACGGCGTGTTTGGGGGGAAGGGGAACTCCTTGCAGGCGCGGGAGGGCCAGCCTTTTCGCAGCGAAGCGAAAAAAGGCGTTCTCGTCATCCTTCCCCCCAAGCCCCCATCCCTTCCCCAGCGCGATTTTGCCGTCTGACGGCTGGCGAGGGTACGACGGGCTGGTAGATTTGGGCTATCAGAAGCACTTTCGCGTTGAGCATGGGAACCACGAGCTTGCTGCAAGCATTCTCATATCAATGGGATAGAAAGCTTTTGGGCCTTTGCCAAGACTCGACTGATTCGCTTCCGTGGCATTCACAAGCATAGCTTCTATTTCCATTTGAAAGAATGCGAGTTTCGTTTTAATCTCCGTCAAGAGGATATCTACAAACTCCTCCTCAAGATGCTCAGAGAGAATCCTCTCTGCTAGTCGTGACCCTATTTTTTAATTATTATTTTACAACTATCATGTTGAACAATAGCTTGAATCAAATACATTTTATACAATAGCAATTATGACGAACTATTTGTTCTATTTTGTGATTTTCTTGTCTTGCAAATAATCGATTATGTAATTAACTTTGAAATCATATAAATATCTATGATAATCAAAAGGAATTCCTCTTTCTTCATGGTCTATTCTTGCTATTCTCGCCCCTTCACTTCTCCAATCTAGCCATTCACGCCAAGCGTCAGTAGGTGCTCGATTTTTTAAATCTTCTTTTTCTCTCTCTGAAAGACTCTCCCAATATGGAAACCAAAGCTCACAGAGCCATGTCGATTCATTTCCTTGAGTAAATAAACAGACATCGGGATCAATATCAGGATAGACTTCCCATGGGATAAATGGGTTAGGTACTAGCGGAAGCAAAGTTAAATCAACAGAAGGCGATTGTTGCTTTCTATAAAAAAACTTTTGTTTTATATATGAAAACAATGACATAGTTAATCCTCATAAATGAAGTCAGCTACCCAATCAGCTCCTCAATAACCTGCAAAACCGAAAATAATTCCGCCAATTAAGCCTCCAATCGCTGCACCTGGGCCAGTTTCTTAAGCATTCCCGTCTTCATCACAAATATAATATGGCATAAACGCTACGGGATTACCCTTTCTGTCCAAAACTCTTACCTTTTCATCATAACTTTTTTGACAGAACTATTATCTATTCCTCTCGCTTCTCCTGATAAAGACGGCACGCAAACAAACACATCAGGAGAACCATACGTAATCTCTGCTCAACATGCAGTTTTTGAACCAACATGCGCCACAAGAACATTATTACCCAAAATATATGGCGCGCCAGTTACAATGGGATTTTTGCCATGCACTGGACAGTTATAGGTACTTCCTACCAAGAGCAATCGGGCGATTGTTGCCCCTGACACTGGGGCTGCCATCAATAATACTTCCACCGTGACTGCCGGTATCTCCAACTCGCGCAACAGGCTTTTTAGGCATTACACTCCTCCACCTATATTGATAAATTATTCTGTTGCAAGAATTATTGCAACTACCTTCCTGTTAATTTTTTATTATTTTCAACGTATTAGCCAAGAAAAATCGTTTTGCTTGCGCTCTTATATCCACTTCTGTTCGCCCCAAGGACAAATTTCCATGGAAAAATTTCGACGCTTGCAGCATCGCGAGCGCCTTTTTACTGCCCGGAAACAGCCAGCCCGCAGACTATGATAACGTACAGAAAGTTTCGCACATTTAAAAATGGAAGCAGCTCGCCAAGCAGGTTAGGATTTGTTTGCGAAGACC
>NZ_CALUWS010000027.1 GCF_944324525.1 uncultured Desulfovibrio sp. | reverse complement strand
CAAGGACCGTGCCGGGAAATCCTGCTTGACTTGTTGGACTGCCTCAAAAAATCTGCGAAAAATTCTGGACACTACCCAGACTATGCCAAAAGCCACAATTTCCGTTTTTAGATTTCGCGCCTTTTTGGTGATTATCCCAAATCGACCTGATACAGCCAAAAGCATCCAGTAATTTTAGGGGTTGATTTTAGGGGTAAAAATTATAGCAATCACATATAATATTCTGAAATAATTATATAATAATACAAAATAAAAATTTTCACGAAAAAGATGACA
Source organism: uncultured Desulfovibrio sp. (assembly GCF_944324525.1). Taxonomy (GTDB): domain Bacteria; phylum Desulfobacterota; class Desulfovibrionia; order Desulfovibrionales; family Desulfovibrionaceae; genus Desulfovibrio. The sequence goes on along the minus strand of NZ_CALUWS010000027.1, from coordinate 43,513 downwards.
CGCACTTTTTCCGCTTACGTTTGGCCGGGCGGCGCTGTGCCGCCGCTCGCAACGGAAAGGGGCGCGCCCGCTGGCGCGCCCCCGGTAAGGCAAGGTGATCCGCCCGACATCTCCGCAAGGACTCGGAGGCCGCAGGCGGCACAGCCGCTCAGGCCGACAGGATAGCCTGTACGCTTTCGATGACGTAATCCAGCATCTCCTGGCTGAGTCCCGGCCAGACGCCCAGCCAGAGGCCGCGCTCCATGATGAGATCCGTCTGCGTCAGGACATCCGCCACGCGGTAGGGACGGCCCTCCATGAACGGCTGTCGCACGGCATTGCCGGCAAACATGAGCCGCGTCCCGATACGGCGACGGTTGAGCGCCTTGAGGAAGTCCACTCGCGAACAGGGGGCGCTCTCCTTGAGGATGACGGGCAGGCCGAACCAGGAAGGATCAGCCTGTTCAGGCGTGACGGGGAAGCGCAGATGCGCGCAGCCGGCAAGCCCGTTGTGCAGATAGGCATAATTCTGCCTGCGCTTTTCGATGAATCCGGGCAGACGGCGCATCTGGGCCAGTCCGCAGGCGGCCGTCAGATCGGTCATTTTGAGATTGTACCCGGCATGCGCGTAGACGTACTTGTGATCATAGCCTTCGGGCAGTTCGCCGTACTGACCGCTGTAGCGCCTGCCGCAGGCATTGTCCTGCCCCGGCCGGCAGTGGCAGTGCCGGCCCCAGTCGCGGAAGGATTCGGCGACCTGGGCCAGCTCGTCATTGCTGGTGAAGACCGCCCCACCCTCGCCGGTAGTGATGTGGTGCGCGGGATAGAAAGAAAGGGTGGCGATATCCCCGAAGCTGCCCACGAGCCGCCCGTTCCAGCGGGCGCCCAGCGCGTCGCAGCAATCCTCCACCAGCCAGAGGCCCCGTTCCCGGCAAAGAGCGGCGAGCCGCTCCGCATCAAAGGGAACGCCCAGCGTATGCGCCAGCATGACGGCTTTGGTCTTGGGGGTGATGGCCCGTTCCACCGCTTCCACATCGACGTTCCAGGTATCGGCGTTCACATCCACGAATACCGGGATGGCGCCGAACTGCATGATGGGCGCGATGGTCGTGGGGAATCCGGCCGCCGCGGTTATGACCTCGTCCCCGGGCCGGATGGCGCGCTGCCCCCAGCGGGGCGAGGTCAGCGCGGAAAAGGCCACAAGGTTGGCCGAGGAGCCCGAGTTCACCGTCAGGACATGCTTTGCGCCGAGAAAGCCGCCAAGCTCCGCCTCGAACGCATCATTGAAACGGCCGGTGGTCAGCCAGCCGTCAAGCGCGGCCTCGATCATGAGCGCCTTTTCCGGCGTGCCGACGACCTTCCCCGAGGCGGGGATGGGCGTCTTGCCCGGCTCAAAGGCCGGGCTTACATCAGGAACGTGTTCCAGCAGCGCATGGATGGCCGCCTGCAATTCTTCGTTCTGCATCTGATCCTCGTTTCGTCTCCGGTTGCGGTGACTGCGCGCGCCTTGTCCGCCTACTGCGGCAAGGCATCGACATACGCCTCGATCTGCCGCAGGGTGTACTCGCGCATATGCGCGGCATCGCCGTTGACCGACCATTCCTTATACCAGCTGAGCGTCTCGGAAAGCGCGCGCGCCACAGGGTAACGGGGCCGCCAGCCCAGTTCGATGTTGGCCTTGGTGCAGTCCAGGCAAAGCATGCTGGCCTCGTACGGCTGCGGGGTGCTGTCCACCTCGTAGCTGCCGTTGCCCCACTTTTCGCAGATGAAGCGCACCACCCGCTCCACCGGCCAGACGTCGCCCATGTCGATGGGCGCGAAGTTCCAGCCGCAGCCGAATTTGGGCCCGTGTTCAAGCAGTTGCGCGCCCAGCTGCAGGTAGCCGCTCAGGCACTCGAGGACGTGCTGCCAGGGCCGCACCGCGCGGGGATAGCGGATCCTGATGGTACGCCCCTCGTGCAGCGCGCGGAAGCAGTCGGGGATGAGGCGGTCCTTGCCCCAGTCGCCGCCGCCGATGGCATTGCCCGCCCTGGCCGAGGCCACGGCCACATGATGATCCGTGCCGTAACGCTCGGGCGCAAAGAAAGATTTGATGTAGGAAGCCGTCACCAGTTCGGCGCAGCCCTTGCTGGCGCTGTAGGGATCGTGCCCGCCCATGGGATCGTTCTCCCGGTAGGGCCAGACCCATTCGTTGTTGCGATAGCACTTGTCGCTGGTGACGATGACCACCGCATGCACCGACGGCGTGAAGCGGCAGGCGTCAAGCAGCATGGCCGTGCCCATGACGTTGGTCTCGAGCGTGCCCAGCGGGTCGTCATAGGAAGGACGCACCAGAGGCTGCGCCGCCAGATGCAGGACGATCTCAGGCTGGAACGATTCCACGGCCGCCCTGAGCGCCCGGTAGTCCGCCACGGAACCTTCGACATGGCGGCATACGCCAGACAGCTCAAGCGCCTTGAACATGCAGGGGCTGTCATACTCCGACAGCGAGTAGCCCATGACGTCCGCGCCCAGCTGCTTCAGCCAGAGCGTCAGCCACGATCCCTTGAAGCCCGTATGCCCCGTCACAAAAACCTTGCGCCCCTTGTACAGGGGCAACAGATCCTTCAGCCTGTTTTCCATCAGCAACACACTCCTCATGCCCTGCGGCAAATAACGGCGGATGCGCACAGCACGCCGCCCGCACTCCCCAAAAGAGACCGCCGGCCCTGTACGCGCAGCCGGTGAGGGTCTCCCGGCCGGGCGGAGGACGCCGTCCGGCGCTTCCAGCCCTCCCGAATGCCGGCGTGCGGCGGGCGCGCCTGACCGGCCTCCCCGCTCGCCGCGCACGCGACCTCACTTTCGCATACGGCCTGCCCCCTCTTTTGTCAAGGGACGCGCCCGGAAAGGGCAGGTAGCCTATGCCAAACGCCTCGCTGTGGCAACAAAAAACACGCGTATGCCCTCCCGACCCCGGAGAGGATACGCGCCCGGCGTTCAGGGGGGAACGCCATCGTGATTTGCTTTGGGGGGGAAGGGGAACCCCTCGCAGACAGCGCATAGCGCCAAGAGCTGCGAACGGGCGGCAAAGAGGTGTGGTCTGCGGACGGCCTCTACGCCGTGCGCTCGCCGGCGGTTCCCTGCCGGTAGCTCTCGAGCACCGTCCCGGCCGGGCCGGACATGACCAGCCTTCCCTTGTCGATCCAGAAAATGATGTCGCAACTCTCCATGGTCGTCAGCCGGTGCGCCACGATGATGCACGTCATGCGTTCCGCCAGACTGTCCACGGTCGCCTGGATGTGCGCCTCGTTCTGTTGGTCAAGGGCGCTCGTCGCCTCGTCGAAAATGAGCAGTTCAGGGTCGGCATACAGGGCGCGGGCTATGCCCACCCGCTGCGCCTGTCCGCCCGAAAGCCCGGAACCGTTGGCGCCGATGGGGCGCAGCAGGCCCTTGGGATGGGCGTCGATGAAGTCGATGGCCGCCAGCCGGCAGGCCGTGCGGACCTTTTCCTCATCCCAGCCCCTGCCCCACTGGCTGAAAGCGACGTTCTCGGCCAGCGTGCCTTCAAAAAGAAAGAGCTGCTGAGGGACATAGCCCACTTTTTGCGCGTAGGCGGCGGCGCGCCCGGGCGTAAGCTCCTGACCGTCAACGAGGATCTCCCCGCTGGTGGGCTGGAGCAGGCCGCTCAACAGGGCCACCAGCGTGCTCTTGCCCGCGCCGGAGGAGCCGACGATGCCCACTTTCGCCCCGATGGGGATGTCGAACGTCAGGTCGCACAGGCTGTCCCGCTCCGCCCCGGGATAGCGAAAGGACACATGCCGCAGGGAGACGCGCTCCCGGAAACGAAAATCCGGATCAGGTTCCGCCATCCGCTCGACCTGACGCCGGCGCAGCGTCTCCAGCAGATCGAGCACCGCCACGAGGCGCGGCCGCTCCGACCGCAGCGACACCTGGAAGCCCACGATGCGGTTGGCGTAGGGGAGGACGCGCCAGGCCGTGAGGATGAGCAGCCCCAGCACGCCGACGATGCGCGCGGTCTCCGCCTGTTCCACACAGATCAGATAGGCCAGCGCGCAGATGACGGCCGCAAAGCCCGTGGCCTCCAGCACCCAGGTGGGCATGGTCGGGGCCATGCTGGTGAACACCCGGGACGACTGCCCCTCCTCCACCGCGCGCTCCACAGCGCCCAGGAAAGCCGGTTGCTGCCGGTAGATCAGCACGTCGCGAATGCCGTGCGTGGCGCAGAGGACGGCCTGATTCTCCTTGTGTTCCGCCTGTGCCGTCCGCTGGGCGGCATGATCTATGCGGCGGCGCAGTCCCTTGTAGAACACGACGCCCACCAGTGCGGTGATGCCCACCACCATCGAGGTCAGCAGGATCTCCGTGGTGAGGAGACAGAGAAAAAGCACCGTGATGGTCAGCAGGTACGAGGCCATGGACAGCAGGTACATCACGGCATTGGCCACATGCCGCCGCCACTGCATGCACTGGTACATATGTCCGCCGTCCGCGGAAAGATGCCAGAGATAGGGACAGTACAGATAACGAAACATGATCTCGCGCGCGATGGCGATGGAGATGTTTTCGCTGAGCGTCGCCGTCATGCGCGCGGTGATGTAGTTGAACACGTTCTTCAGGATCGAGACGATGACGATGAGCACCCCGACCATGAGCACGAAAAAGCGCGGATTGCGGGCAAGTTCCCCCACTGAGGGAAAGACGCCATACACATATTGCAGGGCCGCATGGGCATTGATGCTTTCGGGAGCCGTCAGGGCGCGCGGCAGGAAGCTGAGCAGCAGGATGAAAAAGAGTTCGAGGGCCGCCTGCATCACCATGAACGAGAACAGCAGGAAGGCCTTCTGTTTGTCCTTCCTGCCGATGCAGCCCAGCAGTCGTTTGAGATCGAAAAAATTCTGCCAGTCAAAACGCATACGGAGTCTGTCGCTGAAGAGTTAAGGATGGAAGAGACCGTCAAGGCGGCCCTTGAACATGCGCACAAGGCCCCACCTGGGGCGGAACGGCTCCCGGAGCAGGCGCAGCAGCGGATGCGCCACATGGACAAGGCGCATGGGGAACGAAAAGCGGTGCTTGTGCAGCACACGCATCCTTCCGCGGCCATAGGCGTACCATTTGCCGGCGTTCTCCGGGCTGAAGACGGCAGCCGGATGGGCAACGCGGATGCCGGGGACGCGCATGACCTTGCCGCCGCAGTCCATGCAGCGCAGGAGGTAGTCCGTCTCCTCGCCGGACTGCCACGGCGTCGGCGCGCCCACGCCGAGCTCTTCGTCAAAGGCCCCCACCTTCCCGGCCACGCTCCGGCGGAAAAACAGCACATACGACGGCGCCGCAAGAAAGGCCCCCGTGCGGGAAATCCGTCTGTTCCGGCCTTCCGCCCGGTCCTGCCGGTCGTCGAAAGCCCGCCCCTGCTCGTCCAGATCGACAGGCGTACCGACGCACGCCGCGACATCCGGGTGTCCGGCAAAAAAGGCCAGACAGCGGGACAGCGTATCCGGGGCATAAACGCAATCGTCATCGGTCAGCGCAAAGATATCGTTGCGCAGATGGGAAAGGAGGCGGTTCCTGGCATGGGAAAGGCTGCAGCGCGGCAGATGGACGATCTCGATGCTCAGGCGGTCCGCATAGGCGGCCAGCAGCGCGCACATGGCCTCGTCCGCATCCTGGAGCCCCGCGACGAGGCGAAAGGCCGGCGTCCGCTGCCGACAGAGCGAATCCAGCAGACGCCGCATCTCCGCATGGCGATTTTGCGTGGTCAGAAGGAGGTCAACCTGCATCTTATCTCCATGCGGAAAAGCCCAGGAATTTCCTCAGGCCTCTGTATCCCATATGGACAAGACATGCCGTGAAGTACAGGCAGAATACGCCGCGCTGCGCCCAGCCAAAGGCGCGCAGCGTCCTGCCCAGCGCGGCGGAACAGCCCGAACGCCAGTGCCGCGCATGGGACGCATAGAAGCGGGCATAGGCCTGTGCCGTCTGTGCCGCCGTGGCCCCGTTGCGCTCCAGCGCATGGCGCAGCTCCGCCGCGGTCCGCTCCAGCGCCTGCGTGCATGACGCAGAAAGCTGATGCTGCCGTCCTGACTCCACATCCACGAAGGCCGAGGACAGGAAGCAGGCGCGTCCGCCCTGCTTCAGGATGCGCGCGTACCAGTCCGTATCCAGGAAGTAACGCAGGCTGGCATCGAAAAGAGGGATACCTTTTTCTCTGCGAAGAAACAATACGGAGGGATGTCCTATCCTGTTGACGACGAGCGAACGTCCCGGGAAGTCCCGCAAAAAGTGCCGCAGATGCCGCGCGCCGCCGGTATGGCGTCCGCATTCCCTGCCCTCTTGCCAGCGGCGGCAGGCACAGACGACCACGTCGCACCGTTCGCGGACGAACAGTCCGGCCACCTGTTCCAACACGGTCTCCTGCTGGTAAAAATCGTCCTGATGCAGCAGGCTCACGTATTCGCCGCGCGCCTGCGCGAGGGCCTGATTCCAGTTCGCCGGCACGCCCAGAGCCGGCGTGTTTTTCTCGTAGCGGATGCGGGGATCGGCGCACGCGCGCACCACCTCGGCCACCGCATCCGAGCGGGAATCGTCGCTGACCAGACACTCCCAGTCCGTCACGGACTGCCTGCGAAGGCAGGCAAGGGCCCTCTCGACCGCTGCGGCATCCTCAAAGGCGGGGATGCACAAGGAAAAAAGCGGCGTCTCCCGCGCCGGATCGCGGGGAGAAATCTTTGCTGGAGGCGGATGGTCGCACACGGTCCTTCTTTCCCTGACTCGCATGGTTCATGATGCGGGAGCGGCGTCCGCTCCCCTGCGTCCCCACGACATGCCCGCCCGCCGCCGTCCCGGCTGGAGAACTTTTCCGGCCAGGCAGCCGCTTGGCATGCCGGCAGGCAGCATAGCCGTTTTTTCCCTCTAACGGAACATCTGAAAAATATCAAACAAATACAATGCGTTCTTTATCCCGCCGCCAGCTGCGAAACGCGCCGGGCCGCTGTGCCGTGCGTCTTATCCCGCATCCGTCGCGGCGGCCGCCTGTGCCGGGCCGCCGAAGACGACAGCTTCCAGACAGGCGCAAAGGGCGTGGTACATGGGCAGATGCAGCTCCTGCACCTGCGGCGTCCGCGAGGACGGCGCGCGCAGCTCCACATCCAGCAGCCCGGCCATCTCCCCGCCGTCCCTGCCGGTGAGTCCCAGCGTCCGGCAGGAGAGCAGACGCGCCGTGCGCAGGGCCTGGTTCACGTTGGCCGAATTGCCCGAGGTGCTTATGCCCCAGACGACGTCGCCGGGGCGGGCCAGCGCATAGACCTGCTGCGCGAAAGCCAGACGTCCGTCGACATCATTGGCAAAGGCCGTGGGCAGCGCCACCCCGGAAACCAGCGGGATGGCCGCTATGCCCCCTTCCAGCCGCGCCAGCTCCGCCGCCTGTTGCGGATAGGCGCTCCAGGCGCGGCGGAGGAAGGCCTCCGGCAGCGGCCGCGGCAGCAGAAAGGACTTCATCAGCTCCCCGGCGATATGTTCGGCATCGGCGGCGCTCCCGCCATTGCCGCACAGCAGGATCTTCCCGCCGGCGGCAACGCACTCCGCCAGCAGGCGCACGGCCGCGCCAAAGGCGGCGGCAGCTCCCTGCCACTGGGGACAGCGCGCGCACAGATCCCGCCAGAACGTTTCTATCAGAGCGTCCATACTCTCTTCCTGTTGCTTCCTTCCCGTCCGGGGACGCAGGCTCAACGCTGCGGCGGACAGGCTCCGCCTGCCGTGGCGGAAGGGCCTGCGGCGGCGCGCCTTTCCTGTCCCCGGCCGCGGGCTGGAGCCGGAGGGCCGGCCTGCGACGGGGAAGATACGAAGGGGAGCATGCCAAACTTGCGCCGGGAGGTCGAGAAAAAAGACGTGGCGGATGCGGCGGACAGTCCTCCGCCTGCCGTTTGTGGCAGGCTTGCCTCGTGTCCCGGACTCTTCTCCCGGCAAAAACGCGCTGGGGAAGGGATGGGAGGCCCGGGGGAAAGATGGCGAGAGCGTCATGCCCCGCTTCGCTGCGAAATGGCTGGGCCCTCCCGCGCCGACGGCGACCGAAAGGCGGTCCGCAGGGCCGTGCTCGTTGCGACGGAGGAAGCTACGAGCATCGACAGCAGAGCGCGACCGAATGGCGGCCCGCAGGGCCGTACTCGTTGGGCGACGCAGAAGCCTTACGAGCATCGACAGCAGAGCGCGACCGAATGGCGGCCCGCAGGGCCGTGCTCGTTGCGACGGAGGAAGCTACGAGCATCGACAGCAGAGCGCGACCGAAAGGCGGCCCGCAGGGCCGTGCTCGTTGCGACGGAGGAAGCTACGAGCATCGACAGCAGAGCGCGACCGAATGGCGGCCCGCGCAGGGAACAGAAAGGGGGAGCGTCCGCCAACGCTCCCCCTGTTTTGCCGTTATCCGCGCTGTCCGCATCGGGGACGGACACGCGGCTTGTGCCGCCTGCCGGTCCCCGGGCGTACGGGCTAGCCCGCCAGCGAGCCGTACACGAGCCTGTTGCCCACGATGGTCGCCGTGATGGGGAGATCCTTGAGCGTTTCCGGCGCGACGGTCAGCGGATTTTCGCCGAGGACCACCATATCCGCCAGCTTGCCGGGTTCCAGACTGCCCTTCGTCCGCTCTTCGTGGAACTGGTAAGCGCCCCAGATGGTGATGCTCTTGAGGGCGTCCAGCACGGGGATCCGCTGGGCCGGGCCAAGCACCTTGCCGGAGGAAGTCAGCCGGTTGACCGCCGACCAGACGGAAAGCAGCGGATCGATGGGCGTCACCGACGTGTCGTTGTGGCAGGTGAAGGGGATATGCCGCAGCAGCGCGCTGCGCAGGGGGTCGATACGGGCCGCGCGGTCTTCGCCAAGGAAGATGTCGCGGTGACGGTCGCCCCAGTAGTAGGTATGCACGGCGAAGAACGAGGGCACCACGCCGAGCCGGGCGATACGGTCCAGCTGATCTTCACGCGCCGTCTGGCAGTGGATGACAAGATGCCGGGCGTCCGTGCGGGGATAGTCCTTCTGTGCGGCCTCATAGGCCGTCAGGATATCGTCTATGCCGGCGTCCCCGTTGCCGTGGATGGCCACCTGCCAGCCCTTCCGGTGATAGCCGGTCACGATCTCGATGAGCTCATGGAGCGGATAGATGGCGTAGCCGCGCCAGAGATCGTCCCCGCCGCCCGCCTGCTGCACATGGTAGGGATTGGTCAGATAACCGGTATAGCCCTGCAGGCTGCCGTCCTGGAACAGCTTGACCGCGCCCATGCTCAGCATGCCGTCCGGCGTGAGCGGCGCGCCGCAGCGGGAGGTCGGCGCCAGCGAAAAATCATATTGCCCGTGCTTGGGCAACAGCTGCACCCTGTTCCGGAGCATGCCGCGCGCATGGGCGGTCATGTAGTTCTGCCACATGGCCGTGGTCACGCCGCCGTCATGGGCCGTGGTCACGCCCTTGGCCACATAATCGGCCGTGGCGCGCTCCACGGCGCCGAGCCATTTTTCCTCGGTCATCTGCGGCGCGGCATGCAGGACCATCTCCATGGCCGCGGGCTCTTCCACAAGACCGGTCAGCCCGCCGTCCCCGTCATGCCGGAACACGCCCCCCGCCGGGTTCGGCGTCCGGCCGTCGATGCCGGCGGCGGCAAAGGCCCGGCTGTTGCACAGGGCAAGGTGGCCGGAGATATGCCGCAGGAACAGCGGATGCCGGGGAGCGAGCTCATCCAGTTCGGCCAGGGTGAAATGACGGGCCTCCGCCACGGCGGTATCGTCATAGCCCGAGCAGAGCAGCCACTCCCCTTCCGGCAGTTTTTCCAGCGCCGCGCGCACCTTGCGGCGGATGTCGTCATGCGTGCGGATGTCGCCGATGGGATAGGGGTTCAGATCCAGATAATAACGGTTGTACATGCCGGCGCGCATGAAGTGGCTGTGACCGTCGTAAAAACCGGGCAGCATGGTTTGCCCGCGCAGGTCCACGATCTCGGTCGCGGCGCTGCGGAAGGCCGCCACATCCTGCTCGGAACCGACGGCAAGGATGGTCTCGCCGTTGACGGCCAGGCAGGAAGCGACGGAACAGCGGGAATCCATCGTCAGGATGACGCCGTTACGGTAAATGTGGGTTGCAAACTGCTGCATGGTTGCCCTCCTTGGGTGATGGGTGGACGGAGCAGGGCCGGGAGGCTCCCGACAGGGAGGGGGAAAGCTCCCGCCCTTGCACGAGAGCGCCCCTCCCCTTCCGGCGCGTGGTGTCATGGAGGATCGGCCGTATCGCGCCGGAAACGGATACGGCCAAACGGGCCGCTACGACCGGTCGGCCGCCTGCGCCTCGGGGGTGCGGGCCTTGCGCACTTCCTTCCAGAGCAGCTTGATCAGGATGAACAGGCTGATGGCAAGGAAGACCGCGCAGACCGGACGCGTGAAGAACACCGAATAATCCTGATTGGAGATGCTGAGCGCCCGCCGGAAATTGGTTTCGATGATGCCGGAAAGGATCATGGCCAGCAACAGGGGGGCCAGCGGGAAACGCGCCTTGGTCATGATGTAGCCCAGGATGCCGAATGCGAGCATCACGGCCAGATCGAAATTGGAGTTGTTCAGCGCATAGCCGCCCACCACGCACAAGGTGGTGACCAGCGGCATCAGGACGCCGCCGGGGATGAGCACGATCTTGGCCAGCAGACGTACGGCATAGTAGCCCAGCGCCAGCATGAAGAAGTTGGCGATGAACAGGGCGATGAAGATGCTGTACACCAGCGTGCCCTGCTCCTGGAACAGCAGCGGGCCGGGCGTCATGCCCTGGATCATGAGCGCGCCGAGCATGACGGCCGTCACCACGTCGCCCGGCACGCCAAGGGTCAGCAGCGGGATGAGCGCGCCGCCGGTCACGGCGTTATTGGCCGACTCCGTGGCGGCGATGCCTTCCAGCGAGCCCTTGCCGAAGCATTCCGGGTGCTTGGAGTGCCGCTTCGTCTCACTGTAGGCGGCAAAGGAGGCCGTCCCCGAGCCCGTGGCCGGCACGATGCCGATGAAGGTGCCGATGATGGAGCCGCGCAGCAGGGCCGCACGATTGGCCCAGAGCTCGGAGAGGGAGATGCCCTTGCGCGAGATCTGGGTGGTGGAGAGGCGCTTGCCCCGGAAGACGTCCTCCAGCGTGATCAGCACCTGCGACAGGGCATACAGGCCCACGAGCGCGGGGATGAGGGAGACGCCGTTGATGAGGTTGGAGGAGTCGAAGGTCATGCGCAGGTTCCCCGACAGGGGGTCCATGCCGATCATGGAAATGAGCATCCCCAGCAGCGCGGCGATGCAGCCCTTGAGCAGGGCCCCTTCGGACAGGGTGGCCACGATGGTCAGCCCGAAGATCCCGAGAGAGAAGTATTCCGGCGCGCTGAAGTCCAGGGCGAAGGTGGCCAGCTGCGGGGCCACCGTGGCCAGGATGAGACAGGAAAAGATGCCGCCGATGAAGGAGGCGATGGTGGTCATCTCCAGCGCCTTGAGCGACTCCCCGCGCGCCGTGAACTGCGGCCCTTCCAGCATGGTGGCCGCGGCCGCGGCCGTTCCCGGCGTCCCCACGAGGATGGCGGTGATGCTGCCGGCGTAGATGGCCCCGCAATACATGCCGAGCAGCGCGGAAAAGGAGATGACGGGCGCAAAGCCGAAGGTCAGGGGGATGAGCAGGGCAACGCCCATGACGGCGGTCAGACCGGGCAGCGCGCCGAAGATGATCCCGAGGGCGACGCCGACGAAGTTGGCGATGAGCGCTTCCAGACTACAGGCGGAGCCGAAGGCGGCAAGAAACGAGTCGATCATGGCATATCCCCTTTATGGAAGCGGAACTTTGAAGAGCATGGCGAAAACGACATAGAGAAAGGCCGCGATGGCTATGGAGATGAGCACTATCTTGAAAATATTGCGGTAGCCTGTGATGAACTGCGCGCCCACGAGGAAGGCCAGCGTGGACAGGGTGAAGCCGGTCCCTTCCGGCCATTCGGCATCATAGGCCATGTCGCCGAGCATGATGAAGCCGATCACATAAAGGATGATCCAGACGCCCATGAGGGCGACGCGGACGAATATCTCCCGCTCCGGCCAGCAGGCCGCTGCCCCCCCCGGCGCGGCACGCAGCGAGCGGAACACCAGCAGCAGGGAAAGGACGGCCAGCGCCGCCGTCACGCCGGTGGGGAAGGAACCGGCCGTGAAGAAATCGTTGCCCGCGGGCGGCGGCAGAAGGTAGATCTGATGCGCCATGACGCCGCAAAAGACGAGCAGGGCCAGTCCGATGAAAAAGTCGGTCTTGTTCTTCATGGGTGAACCTTTAGAGCATTTTCCGTTTGAACCGCTTCGCGTTCCAAATCATACGGCCTGGCGTTTGCGGAAAAACGCGGTTTTTCCGCTCACTTTCGGCCGGGCGGCGCTGTGCCGCCGCCTCGCATTTTGCCTTTTTCAAAGGCAAAATGCTCTCGTCGGAAGAAAAGGGGCGAAACGCCGCAGCGTCCCGCCCCGTCAGCGCTAGTCAAGCGACTTGCGGCCGGCCAGCACTTCGTCGGCGAGGTCGGACGAGGACTTGATGCGGTCGCCGAATTCCTTGGCGGGCAGGTAGTCGGCGGACAGACCGATCTTTTCGAACTTTTCGATGACGCCGGGATCCTTGAGCGCCTTTTCGATCAGCGGCTGCAGCTTGGCGATGCGGTCGTCCTTGACCTTCTTGGACACGACAAAGCCGTGCCAGGCGCCGAGGTCGATCCACTTTTCGTCTTCCGGCGTCAGCTGACCGGCGAACAGTTCCCGGAACGTAGGCGTATCGGGCAGGTCGGCGCGGCGCTCCTTGCGGGCGATGGCGATGACGTTGAAGTCGCCGGAGGCGACATAGGGCAGGATATTGGAGGGGACCTGGCAACCGGCGGTGATATGCTTGCCGAGCAGGGCCGTGCTCACCTCATGACCGCTGGTGTAGGCGGCGTGACGGATGGTCAAGCCCTTGTAGAAACGCTCGAGCAGCTTGGTCATGTAGAGGCGCTGCGTGGAGATGGCCCCGGTGGTGCCGTACACGGTGCCGTCCGGATTGGACTTGGCGGCCTCGATGAACTTTTCCCAGGTGTCGATGCCGGAGCTCTTGTGGGTGGTCAGGACAGGCTCCATGACGGCGATGTGGGCCACGGGCTTGATGTCCTTGAGCGAATAGCCCACGTTGGTCAGCTTGGGCGTGGTGGCCAGCGAGCTGAAGCCGGGGAAGGCCACCGTATAGCCGTCGGGCCGGGCGCGGAGCATCTCGTTCATGCCGATGGCCTGCGCCCCGCCGGGCTTGTTGATGACGTTGATGGTGATGTTGTAGTTCTGCTGGAAATAATCGGCAAGAATGCGTGCCGCAATGTCCACGCCGCCCCCCGGACCAAAGGGCACGATGACGTTGAGCGGCTTGTCGTAGGGATACTCGGCCCGGGCATGGGTCGTGATGCCGAGGCACAGGGCACAGGCAAGTAGCAGCGTGGCAACGAGGCGTTTTTTCATGGCAGTCCATCCTTGCATGATAGGGAGTGCCGCGGCAGACGCCGCCGCACGGGGTCCGGCGCACCGCGGCTCCACTCGCCCCGGCGCGCCGTTTCCTGTCTATCAAGAAATATGCCATCCGTTTTCCCGGGATTTTCGCCCCGTTCCCTCCTCTTCGCGCGTCTGGCGCGCCTTGTCCGCATATCACAAATGTTATCCTCAGCAACAAAACTTAACATTTGTGTTACATTTCCGCCTCGTCTTCCCTCCCCTCCTTCGGGTGCAGCTTGCGCCAAAGCGTCATGCGGCTGATGCCCAACCGGGCGGCGGCCCGGCCGAGGTCGCCGCCGCAGACGTCGATGGTCCGGTCGATAAAGCGGGCCTCCTCGCGGGCCAGATGCTCCCGGAGCGTGACCGGCTCGCCGCCGTACTCCTTCTGGCCGGCTTCCTGTACGGACACTTCCCAGATCCGGGCGAGCAGCCCGGCCCAGTCGTCCACCTGACGCATATGGTTGGCCACGATGGCCAGACGCTCCATGATGCTGAGCAACTCCCGGATGTTGCCGGGCCAGGTGTGGCGCAGCAGCGGCGTCCTGAGCTGACGCCGCAGCTCCTCGTCCGGCGGGGGATTGTCCAGATGGGCCTCAAGATACGTGACGGCAAGCTCCATGATGTCTTCCGGGCGCTCGCGCAACGGCGGCACATACAGGGAGAGCACATTGATGCGGTAGAAGAGGTCCGCGCGAAAACGCCCCTCCTCCACGAGGCTGCGCAAGTCCTGATGCGTGGCGCAGAGCACGCGGACATCAAGATGGACCACCTGCGTGCCGCCGACGCGTACGAGCTCCCGCTCCTGCAGGACGCGCAACAGGCGTCCCTGCAGAGGGAGCGGCAGATCCCCGATCTCGTCGAGGAAGAGCGTCCCCGTATGCGCCAGCTCGAACATCCCGGCCTTGCCCTGGCGGCGTGCGCCGGTAAAGGCCCCCTCCTCGTAGCCGAACAGCTCGCTTTCCAGCAGCCCTTCCGGTATGGAAGCGCAGTTGACGGCCACAAAGGGCTTGTCCGCCCGTTCGCTGGCCGCATGGATGCTTTGCGCGAAAAGCTCCTTGCCGGTGCCGGACTCGCCGCAGATGAGCAGGCTCGCGTTCGTGGAGGCATACAGCCTGCCGATCTCCTTGAGGTGCTGCATGGACGGCGAACAGGTGCAGATGTCCTCGAAGCTGTACCGCGTGGTGAAGCCCTTGGCTTTCAGGCTGGTGCGCAGCTTCTCTTCGGCGCGGGAAATGCGGCGGGCGTCGGAAAACGAGCAGACCGTGCCCATGCTCCGCCCCTGGAAGAGGATGGGGATACGGTTGATGACGAGCGTCGTGCCCCGTATGGTCTGGATGCGGCCATGTTCGGGCTCCTGGGCCGTTATGCGGTCCGGCGGGAAGGCCCCGGGCATGATCGAGCGCACATGCCGGCCGACGGCCTTCTTCCCGCTGCACTTGAGCAGGCTCTCGGCGGCAGGATTCACAAGATTCACCTGCCCGCGCGCATCGTAGGCGACGATGCCTTCCTCCACGGCATTGAGGATGGCCTCCAGCCGGGCGACGCGCTGCCGCTCCGTCCGCCGGGCATGGGCCACGTTGACGGCTTCGAACAGGGTCCGCCTGGCCGATATCTCGCCATCGATGATCTCCAGCGTGGCGAAGCCCCTGTCGTCCGCCCATTGGCAGATGAGGCTGCCGCGCGCCACGAACAGGTCCACGTCCACCGGCGAAAGCTGCATGAGCTTGAGGCGCATCTGATTGCGCGTGGTGTACAGGTATTCGCTGATCTCCATGCCGAGCGCCTGCCCCACGCGCGCCAGCCCCGGCAGAGGCTGGCCGTAGCGGAAGAAGGCCGCCTTGCGAACCCGCCCGGCGTAAGGCTGCAGCACCTGCAGCACGTCCCAGGCCGACAGATCGATGGGCACCACGGGGATGGAGGTATGCGCCTTGACCACATCCACCGTGACGCCCCGGCTGAGCACCACGTCACAGGTTTCCGGCGAAAGCCGCTTTGCCGGCTCCACGGCCTCATCGAACACGGCATCCACAAACTGCAGATGGCAGTGCAGCTCCCGCGCCACCTGACGGAAGATGCCGGCATCCACCCCCTTGTAGGGGCCGATGAGCGTCATCTGGAATTCGCTTGTCGACGGCATATGCACCGTTCTCCCTCTGGCCGCGCGCCGGGCGCGGCCCTTCCCGCTCGTCCGCGCGCAGCGTCCGCCGCCATTTCGGGCTTTGCAAAACGGGATCTTTCAGCTAGTATGGAATATTTTTTGCTTTCGGGGGGGCGATTTCCGGAAGCTTCGCGGCTTCCTCTTCACCTTCAACGCAAAGGATTGTGTTATGCGATTCCCGGCACTGTTGGCAGTTTGCGCGCTCCTGTGCTGCCTGTTGCAGGCGTCCCCCTCCCCGGCGGCCACCCCTCTGCGCACGGCATGGCTTGGCGAACACGAGGCCTTTCTTGTCTGGTACGCCAAGGAAAAAGGCTGGGACAAGGAGGCCGGTCTCGACATCTCCATGCTGCGCTTCGACTCCGGCAAGAGCCTCATCGAGAATATCAAGGCCTATGACTGGGCCATTGCCGGCTGCGGCGCCGTGCCCGCCATGCAGGCGACCATGAGCGACCGCATCGCCGTCATCGGCATCGCCAATGACGAGTCCCGGGCCAATGCCATCCTCGTGCGGCCGGACAGCCCCGTCCTGCGGCACAAGGGCGGCAATCCCGATTTCCCGAATGTGTTCGGCTCGGCCGCATCCGTCAAGGGAAAGATCGTGCTCTGCCCCAAGCGGACATCGGCCCGCTACCTGCTTGACCGCTGGCTGGCGGCGCTGGGCCTTTCGGCAAAGGACGTCGTCATCGAGGAACTCGATCCCACGCCGGCGCTCGGGGTCTTCAAGAACGGCTATGGCGACATCCTGTCCATCTGGGCGCCCTATACCCGGGAGGCGGAGCACATGGGCTTCCAGGTCGCGGCCCGCTCGCAGGACTGCGGCGCGCTGCAGCCCGTCCTGCTCGTGGCGGACCGCGAGTTTGCCGAACGTGATCCCGCTGCCGTACAGGCCTTTTTGCAGGTCTACCTGCGTGTGGTGGAGGAGATCCGCCGGCAGGGCCCGCGGGCGCTGGCGCCCGACTATGTCCGCTTTGCCGAGGAATGGATGCACAGGAGCCTGAGCGTGGATGATGCGGTGGCGGATCTGACCGATCATCCCGTCTTTTCCCTTGCCGAGCAGCTGGAGCTCTTCGCGGGCAAGGACGGCGGGCGCATCGGCGCGCAGCTGCGGGAGATCGTCGCCTTCAGTGAGCGGATGAATCCCGGCACGACGGCACGTCATGCCGCGCCGGACGCCGTGACGGATCGCTTCCTGCGGGCCCTGCGGCAGGAAAGCAAGTAGACGGCCCCCCTGTCGTTACGCCGATGGGCGTTTCCGGGCGAAGGGGACAGGGCGCGTCTCTGTTCCCTTCGCTCCCGTCATGCACGGCGCAGAGTTTTCCAGCCTGTCCGCCGCCCGACCCCGGGGCCCCTGCCGTCACACCTACCCGGCCTGTATGGCCCTGCCCGCGACACTCTCCTTCCCTTTCCCGCCAGCCACGGCAGACATCTTTCTGACGCCAGCCTTTGCCCCCGGGCGATTCTCCTGCGGCCACGCAGGCAAACAGACCGGGACCAACGAAAAATGCCCTGACGCCGTGTCGGCATCCGGCAAAGACGCCGCATGTCCGACAGTCTCCAGTCGGAGAGCTGGCCGCCCCACCTGCCGTCCTGCCGTGGCGGGGTCGCGGCAGGGATGCCGTCACGCGCTCCCGCCGGATCACAACGACAAAAAACAGGCCGGCCGGAACCAACCTGTTTTTCGCGCTTCGGAACAAAAGTTGCCAGGGAGAAAATCAGAACTGCATCTTGGTCAGTTCCTTGTAGGCTTCGAGCACCTTGCCGCGCACGGCGGTGGTCAGCTTCATGGCCATGCTGGACTTCTGCATGGTGATCATGAGTTCATGCACGTTCTGGTTGCGGCCGGACGCAAAGGCGTCGATGGCGTTGGCCTTTTCGGTCTGCAGTTCGTTGACCCGGTTCAGGGAATCGGAAAGGGTCTCCGCAAAATCATTGGTATGCGCCAGGCGGGTATGCTCCTGCCCCATCATCTTGATGAAGTCGCCCTGGGCGCCGAAATTTTCAGGACGGTCCACGCTGTCGCGCAGCAGGCTCTGGTCCAGCGTCTTGGCAAACAGGGTCTCCTTGCTGACGGGCATCCCCTGCTGCAGGGAACTTTCCACGGTGCTGAAATGACGCATGGCGTCCGCATAGGCTCTCATTCCGACAAATTGCGCGCTCATATATGCTCCTTTACTCTCTACTTATGCTCTACAACGATATTCGGACAATCTATCGGCCGATTTCCAGAGCCTTGTTGTACATGCCCTTGAGGGCTTCCACCGTGGTCACGTTGGCTTCAAAATTCCGCTGTGTGGTCATCATGTGCGCCATTTCTTCCACGACGTTGATGTCGGGATAGGACACGTAGCCGTCCTCATTGGCGTCGGGATGACCGGGTTCATACACCTGCTTGAGGGGACGCTTGTCCACGCTGATGGCCATGACGCGCACCCCCTTGAGTTCGCGGTCAAGGGCCGAGCGCATATGGACGGAAAAGGGATCGTCCACGTCGGTCGAGACCTGCACCACGGTACGGCGCTGATAGGGGCCGCCCTGAGGCGTACGCGTGGTCTTGACGTTCGCCAGGTTCATGGCGATGGTGTTCATTCGCGTACGGTCCGCGGTAAGTGCGGAGGCGCTGATATCAAGTGCGGTCATGAAGTCCATAGTCATCCATCCTTTACAAGCGCAGGCTTGAAACGGGTTAGACTGTCTTGGCGTCCTGGATCAGGGTAGACAGCCCTTCAAAATTCTTCTGCATCACCTGGGCAAGCGCCGTATAATGCAGCTGATTCTTGGCATGCTTGGCCATTTCCTTGTCGAGGTTCACGCGGTCTTCGCCATGAATCTGACGGGGTTTGAACTGCTTGTCCCATTCGGCGCCGAAGGTCTCGGGCGTGAAGGCCGCCGGCATGTGCCCCGGCGTGGTCGTGCTCATGCGTCCGCGCATGTCGAGTCCCAGCGCCTTCTGCAGTTCGTTTTCAAACGTCAGTTCGCGCGGCTTGTAGTTGGGCGTATCGATGTTGGCAAGGTTGCTGGCAATGACGTTCTGCCGCTGCAGCTGCATATCCATGACCTTGCCCACAAGGCCGATCTGATCATTGAACAGACTCTTCATGCTTTCCTCCAGCCGAAGACAGGTTTGCTTCTCTATTAGCAACCCATGTGCCACACTAAAAATAATCAAATATATTCAGCATATTATACAGACATCCCCACCATCGGGACGATTTTTTGACGTCGTAAGATTGGCGAAGACGGCGGGAAAACATGACAAAACGGCCCCGGAGCCGAAGCTCCAGGGCCGTCATTTCTCCGTTGGCCGGATGGCGTCACTTTACTGACATGTCCGCACCGGCTCCGCTCTGCCGATATGGCGGACATAATACTGCATGTCGTCCAGCAGGACGCCGTCCTCCACTATGGGCGCGGGGGAGTTGTCACGAAAAAAGTGCGGCAGCGCGAAACAGGGCGCAAAGCCGCTGCCCCGGTAAAAACTGTCCATGCGGGGAACGGCCCCCGTGCCCGCCAGCAGACTGTCGTACGTCGTATCCAGCAGGCCGCACAGCCGCATGAGCAGCTGCCGGGCCAGCCCTCTGCGCCGGTACGCGGGCGCGGTGACCAGCAGGCGGCACTCGACCACACGCTTGCCGCGCAGGGCGGAGCATTGCCGCACGCGCGGGCCGTCCGGCGCAAAGGCCGCCGTTTCGTCGGTCAGGACCGCCAGGCTGACGGGTTCCCGCCGCCGGACAAAAAGCCCGTACAGCGTCCCCCGCGCCAGCCAGGCGTCGATATGGGCGGGCTCATCGTCCGCCAGCCGGAGCAGCGGCAGAAAACGTTCCGTCTGACGGCGGATGCGGCGCAGACGGATATCCGGCAGGAACATGCAGCCTCCTTCAGGGCAACAAGAACAGACAACCCCACTTTCTCCGGCTTTTCCCCTTTTGGCAAGCCATGTGCCGACAGCGGACACGCATCCTCCCGCAGGGGGACGGCGGACAGCACGGCAAAACGATCCAAAGCCTTCCCGGCATGACCGCCGTCACGGAACAGGAGACGCGACCGGGGTACAGACATGCACGGCGGGCGACGGATGCAGCCACCGAAGCTGACGGGCAGGCGGCCCCGGCAGCGGACGTCCTCTCCGACCGTCAGGACGCCCGCCCCCTCCGCAGGTCGGACTGCCGTCAGCCTTCGGTCTGCGATGCCGGCCCACGTCACGGGGGAACCGCCCCCTAATCAAGGAGGAACTTCCATGTCCGCACATCGTCCGGGGGCACTGCTCCCCGTCTGTCTCCTGCTGACGCTGCTCCTGTCCGCCGCGCACTGGTGGCGCGCTGGTCAGGCCGGGGTGGCCCTCGCCTGTCTGCTCTGGTGGTCGGCAAGTTTGCGGCGCGCAGCCTGGATGCGGCCCCTGACGGCGCTGTTGCTCCTTTTGCTGGCGGCGGAATGGTTCCTGACGGCTGACCAGTTCATCCAGCTGCGCCAGATGCGGCATCAGCCGTGGCTGCGCCTTGCGCTGATCCTGACCGCCACAGCCGCCGTGACCCTGCTGACGGCGCTGCTGGTCTGGGGAAGCCGCGGGCGGCGCTGGTTTTCCCGCCATGCGGAGAGCGCGGGCGCGCAGGCGCTCTGCTTTCTGCTCGTGACGGCCCTGCTGCTCCCCCTGCTCGTCCTTTCGCCACGGACCCTGCTGCTGGAACGCTTCTTCCCGGGCCTCGGCCCGCTGCAGATCGTCTGCGCCGCCCTGTGGGGCGCCTGGTTGTGCCGGCGGCTGTCGGACAGGCAGACGGCGCCGGTCATCCGCCGCCGGGTCTGGCTGTTGTTTTCCCTTGTCTTCTTCGCCCAGTTCGCCCTTGGCCTCGCCGGCCAGAGCGCGTTCTCCATGAGCGGCGAACCGCACATCCCCGTGCCGGGCGTCATCATCGGCGGCGCGCTCTACCGTGGTCAGCCGGGATTCATGGTCGCGCTGTTCACGCTGTCCGTACTGACAGCAGGCGCGGCCTGGTGCAGTCACCTTTGCTACTTCGGCTCCTGGGATCAGCTGGCCGCCTCGCGCACACGCCCGACGCCCCACCCTCACCCCTTTCGCCTGCGATCCCTCTCCCTGCTGGCGACCTGCGCCTGCGCGCTGCTGCTGCGCGCCTGCGGCGCGCCCTCCGCGCCGGCCGTGGCGGGCGGCCTGCTGCTGGGCATATCGCTGGTTCCCGCCGCCCTGCTCTTCAGCCGTCGGCGCGGCTATGCCGTCTACTGCACCATGATCTGCCCGCTGGGCATACTGGCCTGTCTGCTGGGCAGGCTCTCCCCCTGGCGCGTACGCCGGACGTCAACCTGCGTGCAATGCGGCGCCTGCCTCCGGGCCTGCCGTTACGGGGCGCTGGACCGGCTTCGCGAGGGCCGGGAACCCGGACCTTCCTGCGTCCTCTGCCGGGACTGCCTGTCCGCCTGCGCCCATAACGGGCTCTGTCTGCGCTGGGCCGGAAAGGGCGGCAACGGTCTCGCCGAACGGGCTTTTGTCGTAATCGTGTCCGCCCTGCATGCCGTTTTCCTCTTTACGGCGATGGCGTAAGGACCGCGGCCGCCTTTCGGCCGCACGTTGCCGCCGCACGCAAGGATCCCTTCCTCCGGCGGTACGGAGCGTTTTACCTTTGACAAAGATAACACACGAGGCGGCGGCGCAGCGCCGCCCGGCCCAAACCAAGCGGAACACCGCGTTTTTTCCGCGAAACGACAGGCCGTATCGTTAGGGACGCCAAGCGCTTCAACCTAAAAACCGCTCTGGGGGCGGCAAAAAGCGGGCGCGGGCAACGGCCTGCAGCCGCCGCCCGCGCCATTTCATGGGACAAGGCTCGGAAACCGTCCCTTCAGCGGATTAGCGAGCGGACACCTTTTCCTGTCCGACCCAGACCTGTTCAGCCTTGGGCAGGACGGGCAGGAGCTTGAGCCAGGGGTTGGTCTGCAGCACGGCGGGATCCTGCTGCATCTTGCGGCTGAACTCCAGAATGGGCGGCACGATCTCCTTGATGTCGCCTTCCAGCGCGGAGCTGATGCCGTAACGGGTGGCCTGTTCGGCCAGCGCCACGGCCTTGTTGCTGCATTCCATAGAGGTCATGAGCGTGTCCAGGGTCTTGGCGGGATTGTGGAAGCCCACGCTGTTTTCCGCCGAGACATAATCCCAGAACAGCTGCCCCTTGCGCACCATCTCCCGCGCTTCCTTCATCAGGTCGTCATAGCGGGGATCCCTTTCTCCGGCGTAGGCATTGGCCAGCCGGACGGCTTCATGGGCCCGCACCGAAGCTTCCTGGGCCTTGAGCAGCTGATCAAAGGACTTCTTCTGCGTGTAAAGGACCCGTTCGCGCAGATAATCCGCGGTCTTGTCCGCATGACACTGCCGGCAGGCGCGCAGTTCGGGATCCTTCAGGGGAGAAGTCATCCAGTGACTGGAAACCTTCTTGCCGTCCACGCGCTGGTACGGCATATGGCAGTCGGCGCAGGCCACCCCGGCCGCCCCGTGCGGTCCGTCCTGGAACATCTCGAAATCAGGATGCTGCATCTTGATCATGGGCACGCCCGAAGCCGCATGCGTCCAGTCGGCAAAAGGCGAGGGCTTGCCATCCGGGCCCTTGGC
Organism: uncultured Desulfovibrio sp.; assembly: GCF_944324525.1. GTDB lineage: Bacteria > Desulfobacterota > Desulfovibrionia > Desulfovibrionales > Desulfovibrionaceae > Desulfovibrio. Next base: position 21,239 of record NZ_CALUWS010000027.1, on the reverse strand, counting down.
GCCATGTCCCTTGTAGTACTGGTACATATCTTCAGGATTGAACCCGTTGTCCCACGGGAAAACCGGACGACCCGCCGGCCCGTTGTCCTTGTGCGTGAAGTAGTATTCCACATGGCACTGCGCGCAGACGAGGGACCGCTTTTCATTGCGGCTCAGGGTGTTCCAATCCTTGCCCGAACGCTTCAGCCAGTCCTTGAGCGGCTCGGAGTAGGGCCGCAGCTCCATGGTTTTGGGATCATGGCAGTTGGCGCAGCCAATGGTCTCATCCATGGCGTTGATGGCTTCCTTGCTGCGAAAGACGTTCACGTCCTTCGACCAGAAGTCATCTCCATATTCCTTCACCCAGTTCATCATCTTGGGGGTCTTGCAGTTCCAGCAGGTCGCGGGCAGCGTGCCCTTTTCCGCATAGCGGTTGATGCGGTCGATATTGACGAAGTCGCTGACGGCATGGGTGTGGCCGCGGGCCTCGTTATATTCGTACATGAACGGATAGCCGAGCCAGAGGTTCTTGAGATACGGCTGGGCGTGCTTCCACCCCTTGGGCAGCGGATTCACGCCGTCATTTTTATGGAAGGGAACGGACCCCTTGTATTCCGTCATCACCTCGCTCTCGTTGTTTTTCATGTACGAGGCGTACTGCAGGGGAAAATCCTTCTCAAAGACGGAGATGCGCGTCTCATCTTCTTTCAGCGCCGTCGAATAGGTGGGGACCTTCAGTGTCGTCTCGACATCATCGCATCCGCTGAGCAGCGGCAGCCCCAAAGACAACAACATCACGCAGAAGCCGCGAAAAACTCGATTATTCATGGGCCACCGTCCTTACGCTGATGGGTTTGCTGCGCATATGCGCCACATTGCGGTGGCAGTCCGTACAGTACGGCTTGGCGTCCATACTTGCCACGTTTGCATTTGTCGCGCTATGGCAGGCTATGCAGTTTTCCTTGATGATGTCACGAGTCGCAACGCTCGGCAGCATGGGCGTGTCCTTGCCCTGCATGTTGGCAAGGACATCCCGCAGGCCCTCCTTTGCCTTGAACGGCAATTTGGCCAGCAGATTGTGGGGTGAATGACACTCGTTGCAGGCCAGAGCGGCATGTGTCGACATCTTGTGCGTCACCGCTGCTTCCTGCATCACGTGGCAGCCGGCGCAAAAGGGACGGGAGTCCGTCACCCGCATCCCGTAGGCCAGTCCTGCCAGAACCACTCCCCCCGCAAGCAGGCCCCCCAGAAAGATCTTGAGCCATGAACCATTGCAGGGACGTTTCATCGCATCCTCCTTCATGCTGAAGTCCGCACCACAGTCCTCCTCAGACTGTTTTGGACATAGCATACATCCTTATCGTGATGCAAATCACAAGCAACATTTTCCATTTTTTCTTTGGAAAAATGTGATCACAGCACGAAATCCCGCGTAAAACAGGAAAAGGCGACTATAAGGAGAAAGAGATGCGGCGAAAGCCGCCGGAGCGCCGTACCCGGCGGCAACGCGCGCGCCGGGCATGACGCCTAGATGGGCTGATCAGGCTTTCATCTGGGCTTGCGACACGCCCAGCGCCCGCAGCCGCAGGTAGATCTCGGCGCAGGCTTCGGCGTCCGACCCCGCATGGTGATGCTGCAGGGGGATCTGGAAATGTTCGCACACGCTGCTCAGGCGATGCGACGGCAGCGGCAGGCTGCGCCGTGAGCCCTTGAGGGTGCAGTAGAAGGGCAGGCGGGGCTCGGCGATGTCGGCGGCCCGGCAGCAGCCGATGAGCACCCGCCGGTCAAAGGAGGCATTGTGCGCCACGAACCAGGCCGCCCCCTGCAGGAAGGCGGCCATCTGCGGCCAGAGCTCCGCAAAGGTGGGAGCGTCCTTGAGCATGGGCCAGGTCAGCCCGTGCACTTCGGTAAAGCGGACAAAGGAAGACGGCGGACGGATGAGCGCATAGAAGCGATCCGCCACCCTGCCCTCTTCCAGACGGGCCATACCCACGGCGCAGGCGCTGTCCGCCCCGTAGCCGGAGGTCTCGAAGTCAAGGGCGATGCCCGTGCCGTCGTTCACTCGCGGCCCTCGGCGGCAGCGGCGGCGGCCTCGTCCAGACGGGCGGCGATGTAGGCGCGCATCTCGCCGTCATCTTCATCCATCGTCAGGCAGCAGGCATCCGCCCCCATGAGCCCGCCGGGCACGAAATCGCCGCGCTCGTCGGGATCGTTCACCATGTCCGCGTAGAAGCAGACGGAGAGCCAGCGGTTTTCCGGGTCGTCATCCACCACGTCCACCAGCACGAACACTTCCCGCGTTTTCTGCGCCGCGTGCCGGGCGCGCAGGGAATAGCTCACGCCGGGCCGGGCCTTGAAGGAAAGCGTCACCTGCGCAAGGCCCGCCAGCCGGGCGGCATACTCTTCAAAAGCCGCACGGGCCCCCACGGGGTCGTCCTGCCAGCCTGCCAGCATATCTTGGAATTCCTGAGGCCATGTGATGTCCATCGTCAGCTCCTGCTATTCTTCCTGCCATTGCCACGGCATGGAGTTGAGGCCCAGTCCCCAGATCCCCTTGTGGCCCGCCGCGGCTCCCTGTTCCGTCCGATACCAGCGCGGGCAGAACATGGCCTTGCAGTTCTTCCTGTCCACCCAGGCCAGTCCCGCTTCCAACAGGGACGAGCTCATGGAGATGCCGTCCACATAGATGAGGGCCCGCTGCCGTCCCTTGTCGTCCTTCAGAGGAGACTGCACGGTCACGCGCGTCCCCGGCTTGAGCATGCGGCGCACCAGCGCCTTGGCGTCCACGGCCATAGGCTGGCGGCCCCGAGGGGCGGAGATGCCATAGAAACAATAAACCTCCGCCTCACCTTTCCCGCTGCGACTGCGGGTGACCGAAATGCAGTCGCTGTCCTCGACGTTCCGTACATAGGCCACAAAGGCCTGCACCGGTTCGGCTGCCAGCAGACAGAGCATGAGCAGCAACGGTAAACTCCGCATGACGGCGCACATGAGAACCTCCTCGGCACACGCCAGGTGCCCTTTCCTTCCAGCATGATCACGCACCGGGCAAGGGCTGCGTACAGCACGGGGGAACACCTCTCCTTGCCGCCTGGGGGGGGCCGCAACGCCTGGCTCAGGACAACGCACGGCCGCCGCTGAGGCGGCCCTGCCGGTTGTCATTCCATAAAAATCATGCCCGCGCCACCACGCCTTGTCAAGGCGGGGGCGCGGGCGCGGGAGGAGGATGACTCTGCCTGCGGCATCAGCTCCAGACGACGAGCCCGATCTGATAGGCCGCCACGGAGACCACATAGGCCAGCGCGGTGTTGAAGAAGAGGCTGAAGAACAGCCAGCGCCAGCCGCCCGCCTCGCGCTGGATGACCACCAGCGAGACGAAGCAGGGGGAATAGAGCAGCACGAAGAGCATCAGGGAGAGCGCCGTGGCCTTGGACCAGCCGGGCGTGGACTGGAGCAGGACCTCCAGCGGCTTGGCGTCTTCGGGATCCACGTCGCCGAGAGAATAAGCCGTGCCCAGGGTGGACACCACCGCTTCCTTGGCCGCGATGCCCGCCAGCAGGGCGATGTCGGTACGCCATTCGAAACCGGCGGGCGCGGTGACCGGCTCGATGAGCTTGCCCAGACGGCCGGCAAAGCTGTGCGCCAGTTCGGCGGCGCCCTTCTCCTCTTCCAGTTTGGTCACCTGCTCTTCCAGGGCGGCGCGGGCGGCGTCGCCTTCGGGCAGGGCTTCCATCTGGACGTTCAGCGCCTCGATGCGGGAATCAAAGGCGGCGGTCTCCTCATCGGACAGCTTGGGATAGGTCAGACCGGCCCAGATGATGATGGAGATGGCCAGGATGACCGTCCCCGCCTTCTTGACGTACATCCACGTGCGCTCCCAGCAGTGCATGAGCACGCTGAACAGGGTGGGCAGGCGGTAGGGCGGCAGCTCCATCACGAAGGGCGTGGCCTCGCCCTTGATGATGGTGGAGCGCAGCAGACGGGCCACCAGCAGGGCGAAGACCCAGCCGGACAGCATGATGAGCACCATGACCGTGGGGGCCTGACTGCCGAAGAAGGCGGCCGCCAGCAGCAGGAACACGGGCAGCTTGGCCCCGCAGCTCATGTAGGGCAGGGTCAGAAGCGTAGCCAGCTTTTCCTTGGGGCTGCGCAGGGTGCGGGTGGCCATGGCGCCGGGGATGGCGCAGCCGCCCGCGATGCCGCCGGAGATGACGTAGGGCATGACCGAGGCCCCGTGCAGGCCGAAGGCGCGGAACACCCTGTCCATCATATAGGCGATGCGGGCCATGTAGCCGCTGTCTTCCATAAAGGCGATGAGCGCGAACATGATGACGATGAGCGGCGCGAAACTCAGCACGCCCCCCACACCGCCGATGATGCCGTCCACCACCAGCGACTGGAGGTCGCCTTCAGGGATGATGCCCGCGAAGAGCTCGCCGAGCGCCCCGCAGGCGTCTTCCACCCAGCCCTGGGGATAGGCCCCGATCTCGATGGTGATCTGGAAGACCGCATAGAGCACGGCCAGCATGATGAGCGGGCCGAAAAAGGCGTTGGTGAGCACCCTGTCGAGCTTGTCGGACAGGGCGAGGCGGTCCTTGCCCGCATCCTGCCGGACCACGCCGTCCCGCAGCAGGCCGCGGATGAAGCCGTAGCGGGCGTCGGTGATGTGGGATTCCATGCTCACGCTGTGCCCGGTGCGGATATGATCGGCCACCCGGCGGCAGATGCCTTCCATCTCCTGCGCCGCCGTGGCGTTGGCCGCGCGCAGCTCCTGCCGCAGTTCGGGGTCGCCTTCCATAAGTTTGACGGCGATCCAGCGGGGGGCGTACTTGGGCAGCAGCTTTTCCCGCTCGATGATGGCCTGCATGGCCGTGATGCCTTCGTTGAGGTCCGCGCCGTAGTTGACCTCCAGCACGCGCCGCTCCCCGGCCTGCGCCAGCCGGACGGCCTCGTTCATGGCCTCCTTGAGGCCTTCGCCGTTGCGGGCCACGGTGGACACCACCGGGATGCCCAGCTTGTGCGAAAGCCGGTCGATGTCGATATGGATGCCCGCCTTGCGGGCCTCGTCCATCATGTTGCAGGCCAGCACCACGGGCAGGCCCATCTCCAGCATCTGCACGGTGAGCAGCAGGTTGCGCTCCAGCGCGGAGGCGTCCACCACGTTGATGACGGCCTGCACCCTGCCGCTGGCCAGTTCGGCGCGCGCGACGATCTCTTCCTGCGAATAGGCCGTCAGGGAGTAGGTCCCCGGCAGGTCCACCAGGGTGACGCTTTCGCTCCCGTGCCTGACCACGCCTTCCTTGCGGTCCACCGTGACGCCGGGATAGTTGCCCACATGCTGGCGTGCCCCGGTATAGGCATTGAACACCGTGGTCTTGCCGCAGTTGGGATTGCCCGCCAGCGCGATGCGCAGCGGCTGTCCGGCCGCGCGCCTCCCTGCCTCGCTGAATTGGATGACAGCACTCATTTCCACTCTCCTCGCTCGCACCTTCTTGCTGTCCACAGCAAGAATTGAAATTCATTTCCGACCGTGTGATGCGCTATTTGCCGCCGCTTGTCAAGCCCGTTGTGCGGCAAGACAATCCCGCAGCGACGAAACGCCGCAGGAATGGATCATATGGATGGGGATGCGCCGGGAGCGCGCGTGCTCCAGCGCCTTGCGCCGGGCCTCGTGGGAGACCTTGTTGGTAAAGACGATGATGGCGTCCGGATTGCCGATCTTGTCCGTGAAATTACGTTCATTGCGGCTGATGCACTTGAGGGTGGCTCCGCCCTCGCGGGCCGCGGCGATGTATTCGGGCTTGAGTCTGTCCATACCGCCGATAAGCGTAACGCACATGGGTCTTCTCCTGAAGCTGCGCCTTTTGGCGCAGGTTTGATGTCCTTTCTGGGAGGAGAATAATTGAAAAAGAATTTCAAAGTCAATAAAAAATCGTGCAAAAAATGACAAGCTCCCGCCACGGCAGGCGTGCCGGAAGCGTGCCCCACTCTTTTTCTGCCATCTTCACAGCGTATGCCGCCGGACGGCCTGCGGCGGCCACGCATGGCTCGACGAGAAAAGAAAAATCTGCCATACTGCCGGGATAGCGTTCCCGCCGACACGACGCTTCACCTTGTTATTCCCCGTGAGGTACGCCATGCCGATGCTCCGCCCTCTCTTGCTCGCCCTCTGCCTTTGTCTTGTCCCGTGTCTGCCGCACGCCGGAGGCCTGTTCATCATTGATTACGGAGCGCCGGACACTGATAGTCGGGACGACCTGCAGATCATCCCTGTCACCAGCAGCGATCAAAAAATGTCCCCCGTCTATGCACGGGCGGCCGTTCTCTATCGGGAGAACGATGCACAAGGAGCGGCGGCCCTGCGTGAACAGGCCCTGAACGGCGATATGGATGCCCTCTTTGCGCTGGCCGCGCTGAGCCGTCTGGCCGAAGCGGAAAAGCGCCCTCCTATCTTCGGTGCGCCCGCCGCTTTCTGGGAGGACTGGGCCGTGCGCATGCTGGGCGGCAAGGAAGCCTGGTTCCGTATCGGCGCGGCTCTGTTTGAATGCGGCAAGACGGACGGCCTTCCCCAAATTATGCTGTGGCGGATGGCGACGGACACCCTGCGCAAGGCGGCCAAACTCGAACATCCCGAAGCCATGTTTGCTCTGGCGTTTCTTTCACGCCCCTATCCGGACACGTCGTTTCAAATGCCTAAGGATCCCGGCTTCCCGATCTATCAATCCAAAGCAACAGTTGAACCAGAAGATGATTCCGAGTTTTGGTATTGGGTGTGTGCGGGAGCCTTCTATGGCTCTGCACGAGCCAGTTATACAGCCGGAGTCATACTTCTCAATTATAACAACCAAAAGAGCTTTGAAATGTTCTCCAAAAGTCTGCATCTTGGGCTTGTACCTGCCGCAAAGGCACTGGAAGTAATTTGCACTCCCTATGAAAAAGCCAGTGTTCCGCAATATGTCAGCTGCAAATCGGGCATATTCTACGCAGACCTTCAGACAAAAATGCTTGACGATACAACAGATTTAAAGTATAATGAAATGTGGGCTAACTTCATGATGGAAGGCAACAACGAATATTTCCCAGAAGCCTGTCTGACCCAAAAGGAATACGAGGAAGCCATCCGCGAGTCGGAAAAGGAATTCAAACGCATCAAGGCCGACATGCTCGCAAAGAAGGAAGCCCACGACGCCCTGTATGCCAGGGCCCAACCGATGTTTGCGGAAATGCGCGACGCCTTTGCCGCGCAGGCAAAATAGAGGCGCTTCCCTTCCGGTGGAAGATAGGAATATCTGCCGGACGCCATCCTGCCCCTTTCCCGACGAGGTACGCCATGCCGATGCTCCGCCCTCTCTTGCTCGCCCTCTGCCTTTGTCTTGTCCCGTGTCTGCCGCACGCCGGAGGCCTGTTCATCATTGATTACGGAGCGCCGGACACTGATAGTCGGGACGACCTGCAGATCATCCCTGTCACCAGCAGCGATCAAAAAATGTCCCCCGCCTATGCACGGGCGGCCGTTCTCTATCGGGAGAACGATGCACAAGGAGCGGCGGCCCTGCGTGAGCAGGCCCTGAACGGCGATATGGATGCCCTTTTTGCGCTGGCCGCGCTGAGCTGGCTGGCCGAAGCGGAAAAGCGCCCTCCCCTTTTCGGCGCGCCCGCAGCGTTCTGGGAGGACTGGGCCGTGCGCATGCTGGGCGGCAAGGAAGCCTGGTTCCGTATCGGCGCGGCTCTGTTTGAATGCGGCAAGACGGACGGCCTTCCCCAAATTATGCTGTGGCGGATGGCGACGGACACCCTGCGCAAGGCGGCCAAACTCGAACATCCCGAAGCCATGTTTGCTCTGGCGTTTCTTTCACGCCCCTATCCGGACACCTCGTTTCAAATGCCGAAGGATCCCGGCTTCCCGATCTACCCATCCACAGCAACAGGTGAACCAGAAGATGTTTCCGAGTTTTGGTATTGGGTGTGTGCGGGAGCCTTCTATGGCTCTGCACGAGCCAGTTATACAGCCGGAGTCATGCTTCTCAATTATAACAACCAAAAGAGCTTTGAAATGTTCTCCAAAAGTCTGCATCTTGGGCTTGTAACTGCCGCAGAGGCACTGGAAGTAATTTGCACTCCCTATGAAAAAGCCAGTGTTCCGCAATATGTCAGCTGCAAATCCGGCATATTCTACGCAGACCTTCAGACAAAAATGCTTGACGACACAACAGATTTAAAGTATAATGAAATGTGGGCCAACCTCATGATTGAAGGCAACAACGAATATTTCCCAGAAGCCTGCCTGACCCGGAAAGAATACAAGGAAGCCATCCGCGAGGCGGAACAGGAATTTGAGCGCATCAAGGCCGACATGCTCGTCAAGAAGGAAGCCCACGACGCCCTGTACGCCAGGGCCAAACCGATGTTTGCGGAAATGCGCGCCGCCTTTGCCGCGCAGGCAAAGGAAAAGACCGCTCCTGCCGAAAAGAAGGCGGCAAACTGAGGCCATACATTCCGCCTGTCCCCACCGGCAGGCAGCCTTTACAGAGCGGGAGTACGCAGGAAGCGTGCCCCGCTCTTTTTCTGCCACCCGGACGGCGTGCGCCGTCGGATCTCCTGCCGCAGGGTATCGCTCGACCGAAAAAGAAAAATCTGTCATATTGTCATGATGTCGCTCCCACAGAGAAAACGCTTTCAGCCATCCCCAGTGAGGTACCTTATGCCGATTTTTCGCACCCTCTTCCTTGCCCTCTGCCTCTGCCTTGTCCCGTGTCTGCCGCACGCCGAAGGCCTGTTCATCATTGATTACGGAGCGTCGGACGATAGTTGGGACGACCTGCAGATCATCCCTGTCACCAGCAGCAATCAAAAAATGTCCCCCGTCTATGCACGGACGGCCGTTCTCTATCGGGAGAGCGATGCACAAGGAGCGGCGGCCCTGCGTGAGCAGGCCCTGAACGGCGATATGGATGCCCTTTTTGCGCTGGCCGCGCTGAGCCGGCTGGCCGAAGCGGAAAAGCGCCCTCCTATCTTCGGTGCGCCCGCCGCCTTCTGGGAGGACTGGGCCGTACGTATGCTGGGTGAAAAGGAAGCCTGGTTCCGCATCGGCGCGGCCCTGCTTATATGCGCCAAGTCGGACCACCTCCCCAGAACGCGGCTGCAGCAGATGGCGACGGATACCCTGCGCAAGGCGGCCAGGCTCGGGCATCCTGAAGCCATGTACGGCTTGGCCTATCTTTCCGAAACCTACCCGGACAAGACGTTTCGCCTGCCGGATAAACTGGAGTTCTTCATCCTTCCTCAAGATATCGAGGAATACGGTTGCCAGACCCCGGAATCCCGCTATTGGATGGGCGCGGCAGCCGCCAACGGCTCGGCACGCGCAACCGGCCTGTTCGGCGGTGCGTATCTAGCTGAAAAATGCCTTATAAACATTAAAAAATCAGTTGCATACTACACGAAAGCGATGCGCCTCGGCCTTGCGCATAGCGCCATGATGCTGGAAGCTATACACAGCCCTGATATCAGTGCCGCCAAGCAATTTCCTGAATACAAAAATTGCAAGTCGTCCATATATTACATGACGCTTCGTGTAAAAATGTTTTCAGGAACCATGCAGGATGTCGCTGTCTCAGCTTCCCTGATGATGAAAGGCAACAATGAATTTTACCCTGAGGTCTGCCTGACCCAAAAGGAATACGAGGACACCGTTCGCGAGGCGGAACAGGAATTTGAGCGCATCAAGGCCGACATGCTCGTCAAGAAGGAAGCCCACGACGCCCTGTACGCCAAGGCCCAACCGATGTTTGCGGAAATGCGCGCCGCCTTTGCCGCGCAGATGACGAGGTAGTCCACCGGCGGCCCGGCGGCGTCCCCTGCCGGGCCCTTCCCTCTTGCGACGTTCGATGCTATAGGGGTGCACTTCCCGCGCCGGGGCGCACCGCCCGCCCCCGCCGAACCCCGACAACGAGGACAGCGTCATGGCAGCACCCTTGCCCAGCATCGTACTGGTGGGCCGCCCCAACGTGGGCAAGTCCACCCTCTTCAACCGTCTGATCCGCAGCAATCGCGCCATCACGCACGACCGGCCCGGCGTCACCCGCGATCGCATGGAAGGGATCGTGCGCCGCAAGGGCCTGCCGGATTTCCAGGTGGTGGATACCGGCGGCATCACGCTGGACGCGCACGCCGCCGTGGCCGAGGGGCCCGAAGGCATCCGCGGCTTCGAGGCCGACATCCTGCGTCAGGCCGAAGCCGCCATGCGGGACGCCCGCGCCGTGGCCTTCGTGGTGGACGCCCGCGACGGCCTCCTGCCGCTGGACGAGTTTCTGGCCGCCCATGTGCGCCGCATGGGCCTGCCGACCCTCTGCGTGGTCAACAAGGTGGACGGCATCGAGCGCGAGGACGAGCAGCTTGCCGAATTCCATGCGCTGGGCTTCCCGGTGCTGGCCGTCTCCGCCGAACACGGGCACAACATCCGCGCGCTGGTCGAAGAGCTGACCGCCCTGCTGCCCGACACGGACGGCGAGGAGGCGGATACGGCGAGCGAGGAGGACGCCCCCCTGCGTCTGGCCATGCTGGGCCGCCCCAACGCGGGCAAGTCCTCCCTCATCAACGCGCTTTCCGGCGAAGAGCGCATGATCGTCTCCGACGTGGCGGGCACCACGCGGGACAGCGTGGACGTGCGCTTCAGCAAGGACGGCCGCGACTACATCTTCGTGGACACCGCCGGCGTGCGCCGCCGCACGCGCATCACGGACATCGTGGAAAAATATTCGGTCAACGCGGCCATCAAGTCCACCACCAAGGCCGACGTCACCCTGCTTACGCTGGACGCCACCGAACAGGTGAGCCAGCAGGACAAGCGCCTCATGGATCTGCTGGACAACCGCAAGATCCCCTTCATGGTGCTCATCAACAAATGCGACCTCGTCCCCGCCGGGGCCCTGCGCCAGCTGGAGAAGAACGTGCGGCAGATGCTGGCCTTCTGCGGCCATGTGCCCATCCTGCCCGTGTCCGCCCTCACCGGCAAGGGGCTGGAGAAGATCCTGCCGCTGGCGCGCACCATCCATGAGGAATGCGGCGTGCGCGTGCCCACCGGGCAGCTCAACCGGGCCATGGAAGACGTGCTGGCCCGCCATCAGCCGCCGGTGGTCAAGCGCGTGCGAGCCAAGTTCTTCTATCTCACCCAGGCGGAGACGCAGCCCCCGACCTTCGTTTTCTTCGTGAGCGACGCCGAACGAGTGCCGGAGAGCTATGCCCGCTATCTGGAGCGCTCCCTGCGCAAGATCTTCGGCATCAGCCATGCGCCCATGCGCATCCGCCTGCGTTCCAGCCACAAGAAGGACAAAAAATAGGGGGACCGCCTCCCGGCAGCCCGTCCGTCGCGGCCGGGCGCGCCCCTGTCCGGCAGGAGAGAAAAAAGGCCGTAGTGCCGCGCCGGACAAGGGGATTCGTTGACAAGCCCCTGTACTGCGGCTAGGATTGCTGCTCTACTTTAACGCTGCGCCACGGGGTTTGGCCCGCGGCGTGGTCGTGTGCAACTTTTTTTCGTGAGGAGAAGCACGATGAAAAAAGGCATTTCCTGGCTCGCCGCGGCCCTGCTGACCACGGCGCTCGCGGCCCCGGCGCTGGCGGAAGACACCATCAAGATCGGCGTGCAGGGCGCGCATTCCGGCGACCTTGCCTCCTACGGCGTGCCCAGCCTCAATGCCGCCAAGCTCGTCATTGAGGAAGCCAACGCCAAGGGCGGCGTCCTGGGCAAGAAGATCGAACTCGTGGCCCAGGATGACCAGTGCAAGCCCGAACTGGCGACCAACGCCGCCACCAAGCTGATCTCCGACGGCGTGGCCGCGGTCATGGGCCCCATCTGCTCCGGCCCCACCAATGCCGCGCTGCCCATGTTCGAAAGCGCCAAGCTCATCAGCATCTCCCCCACGGCCACCACGCCCGCGCTGACCCTGGAAGGCAAGCACCCCTACTTCCTGCGCACCGTGGCGCATGACAACGCCCAGGCCGAACTGACCAGCGGCTACATCAAGGACGTGATCAAGGCCAAGAAAGTCGCCTACCTGCACGACAACGGCGAATACGGCAAGGGCTTCGCCACCCAGAACCGCAACATCCTTGAAAAGGCCGGCATCGAGACCGTGCTCTTTGAAGCCGTGACCCCCGACGCCGTGGACTTTTCCTCCGTGGTGCGCAAGCTGCGCCGCGCCAAGGCCGACGTGCTCGTCTTCGGCGGCTATCAGCCCACCGCTTCCAAGCTCGTGCAGCAGATGCGCCGCGACCGCGTGGACACGCCCCTCATGGGCCCCGACGGCGTGAAGGATGAGACCTTCCTCAAGATGACCGGCAAGGACAGCGAAGGCGTGCTGGCCTCCTATCCCAAGGACACCAGCTCCCTTGAAATGTACAAGAAGGCCCGCGAAGCCCATGTGAAGCAGTTCGGCACCGAGCCCGGCTTCGGCTTCTACAATGCCTATGCCGCCATGCAGGCCATCCTCAAGGCCATCGAGACCAGCGGCGGCACCGACACCGCCAAGCTGCTCGAAGCCCTCAAGAGCAACGAAGTGGATACCCCGCTGGGCAAGCTCTCCTTCAACAAGAGCGGCGACGCCGCCGGTCTCGGCCTGTCCGTCTATGTGGTCAAGGACGGCAAGTTCGTGGAGACCGACCACACCATCACCCTGCACTAACCGACATCGGCGCACGGGCGCGGAGGCACGGCCTCCGCGCCCTTTTGCCCGTTGCGCCCCGGGCGAACCGCAGCACACAAGAACGGCATGGACGTCCAATATTTCATTGAACTTTTCTTCAGCGGCCTTACCCGCGGCAGCATCTACGCGCTCATTGCCCTGGGCTATACGCTGGTGTACGGCATCATCGAGCTCATCAACTTCGCGCATGGCGAGATCTACATGCTCGGCGCCTTCACGGCCCTGCTGGTGGCCGGGGTGCTGGGCATCATGGGCTTCCCGGCGGGCGGCATCCTCGTGGTGGCCGCGCTGGCCGCCATCATCTGGAGCGCCGCCTACGGCTTCACGCTGGAAAAGGTCGCCTACAAGCCCCTGCGCGGCGCGCCGCGCCTCTCGCCGCTCATTTCCGCCATCGGCATGTCCATCTTCCTGCAGAATTATGTGCTGCTGGCCCAGACTTCCGAGTATCTGCCCTTCCCGCGCCTGCTGCCGGACATGGAATTCCTGGACTACATCGACAACATCATGGGGCCCAGCGACTTCCTCATCCTCGTTTGCAGCATGCTGGCCATGGTCGCCCTGACGATCTTCATCCGCTACACCAAGATGGGCAAGGCCATGCGCGCCACGGCCCAGAACCGCAAGATGGCCCTGCTGCTGGGCATCAATGCCGACCGCATCATCTCGCTGACCTTCATCGTCGGCTCATCGCTGGCGGCGCTGGGCGGCGTGCTCATCGCCTCCCACATGGGGCAGGTGAACTTCAGCATCGGCTTTTTGGCGGGCCTCAAGGCCTTCACCGCCGCCGTGCTGGGCGGCATCGGCTCCATCCCCGGCGCCGTGGTGGGCGGTCTGGTGCTCGGCATCGCCGAGAGCTTCACCACCGGCTACCTCTCCGGCAACTATGAAGACGCCCTGGCCTTCGCCCTGCTCATTTTCATCCTTATCTTCCGCCCTGACGGCATCCTCGGCAAGGCAAAGGTACAAAAGGTGTAAGCCATGATGCGTCCTGTCAGCAAAGCCCTCCTTGCCTCCATCTGGTTCATGCTCCTGACCTTCCCGGTCATGGGCATCAAGCTCAACACGGTCAAGCAGACCGTGGAATGGCAGTTCGACCGCATCATCCTGCTGGGCGTGGCCATTTTCTTCCTTTCCCTGCTCTGGAACTGGTGTTTCAGCCGCAAGGGACGCGGCCTGCCCCTCATCGCCCTGCCCTCCGGCATGGGCGCGCGCCTCGGCCGCCTGTGCAGCCTGCCCCTGCGGGACGGCCGCAGCCGCGCCGTTTCGCTGACCGTGCTGCTGCTCGTCATGCTGGCCATGCCGCTGGCGAGCTCCTTCTACCAGACCAACATCATGATCCTGGCCATGCTCTACGTCATGCTGGCGTTGGGCCTGAACATCGCCGTGGGCATCGCCGGACAGCTCGTGCTGGGCTATGTGGCCTTCTACGCCGTGGGCGCCTATGCCTACGCCCTGCTCAATCAGTTCTTCGGACTCGGCTTCTGGGCCTGTCTGCCCGTGGGCGGCCTGCTGGCCGTGCTCTTCGGCCTGGCGCTGGGCTTCCCCGTGCTGCGCCTGCGGGGCGACTATCTGGCCATCGTGACCCTCGGTTTCGGCGAGATCGTCCGCCTCACCCTGCTCAACTGGACCAGCCTCACGGGCGGCTCCGGCGGCATCAAGAACATCCCCGGCCCCAGCTTCTTCGGCAAGCAGCTCTCCATCGAGGGCAACACCATCTTCATCTACTACCTTGTCCTTCTGGCGGTCATCCTGACCATCGTGGTCATCACCCGTCTGAAGAACTCTCGAGTGGGCCTTGCGTTGCAGGCCCTGCGTGAAGATGAAATCGCCTGCGAGGCCATGGGCATCGACCTTGCGCGGGTCAAGCTCTCCGCCTTTGCCCTCAGTTCCTGCTGGGCCGGTTTTGCCGGCGTCATCTTCGCCGCCAAGAACACCTTCATCAACCCCGCCAGCTTCACCTTCATGGAATCGGCCATGATCCTGTCCATGGTGGTGCTGGGCGGCATGGGCTCCATCGTGGGCGTGGTCATCGCGGCCCTCATCCTCATCCTGGCCCCGGAATACCTGCGCGCCTTTTCGGACTACCGTATGCTCATCTTCGGTGCCATCATGGTCATCATGATGATCTTCCGGCCGCAGGGCCTGGTCACCGGCGAACGCCGCAAATACCGCATCAGCGCCCTCAAGGGAGAGCAGGCATGAACATTCTCGCCAAGCATGACGCGCAGACGGACGGCAGCCCCCGCCCGGTCCTCGTCGTCGAGGGGCTTTCCCGCGACTTCGGCGGCCTGCGCGCTCTCAACGACCTGGACGTGACCATCAACGAAGGGGAGATCGTCGCCCTCATCGGCCCCAACGGCGCGGGCAAGACGACCTTCTTCAACTGCGTCACCGGCATCTACACCCCCACCGAGGGGCAGATCTTCCTGTATGACGTCAACGGCACGAAACAGCTGCTCAACGGCAGAAAGCCGCACATCATCACCAGCATGGGCATGGCCCGCACCTTCCAGAACATCCGCCTGTTCGGGGATATGACCGTACTGGAGAACGTGATGATCGGCCGCCACTGCCGCACGCACGCCGGCATCTGGGGGGCGCTCACCCGCAACGCCCGCACCCGCCGGGAAGAACAGGACACCATCGACCGTTCCTACGCCCTGCTGGAGACCGTCAATCTGGCGAACCTCTGGAACGAATCGGCCCGCAACCTCTCCTACGGGGCGCAACGGCGGCTGGAGATCGCCCGCGCGCTGGCCACCGAGCCGCGCATGCTCCTGCTGGACGAGCCCGCCGCGGGCATGAACCCGCACGAGACGCAGGAACTGGAGGCCCTTGTCCGCGATCTGCGCGGCAGGCTCAAGCTCTCCATCCTGCTCATCGAGCACGACATGGGCATGGTCATGTCCCTTTCGGACCGCATCTATGTGATGGAATACGGCTCGCGCATCGCCTACGGCACCCCGGAGGAAGTGCGCAGCAACCCCCGCGTCATTCAGGCCTATCTGGGAGAAAGCGACGATGCTTGAAGTCAAGGGCATTGATACCTTTTACGGCAACATCCAGGCGCTGCGCGACGTTTCGCTGCGCGTGGATGACGGCGAGATCGTCACGCTCATCGGGGCCAACGGCGCGGGCAAGTCCACCACGCTCATGACCATCTGCGGCATCAACCGGCCCCGCAAGGGCGAGATCCTCTGGAACGGCGAGCCCATCCACAACCTGCCGCCCAATGAGATCGTCAAACTCGGCATCTCGCAGGTGCCGGAAGGCCGTCTCATCTTCCCGGATCTCAGCGTGCGCGAGAACCTCGACCTGGGGGCCTTCCTGCGCAAGGACAAGCAGGGCATCCGCGACGACATGGACTATGTCTTCGACCTCTTCCCCATCCTTGCCCAGCGCCGCAAGCAGGCGGGCGGCACCCTTTCCGGCGGCGAGCAGCAGATGCTCGCCATCAGCCGCGCGCTCATGGGACGCCCCAAGCTGCTCCTGCTGGACGAACCGTCCCTGGGCCTTGCGCCCATCATCATCCAGCAGATCTTCAAGATCATCCAGAAGGTCAACGCCGACGGCACCACGGTTTTTCTGGTGGAGCAGAACGCCAATCAGGCCCTGCGCATCGCCCATCGGGGCTACGTCATGGAAAACGGCCGCGTCGTCATGAGCGACGCCGCCTCCAAACTGCTGGAAAGCAGCGACATCCGCGCCGCCTACCTCGGCATGTAGCCGCCGCGCCATCCGCCTCCCTGCGGCCCCTGTCATCTGACAGGGGCTTTTTTTTCGCCTTCCGTTCTCCCGCAAGCTGAGGCCGCCCCGCCTCAAGGCCGGGGGCACAGTGGCAAGATGACAATTTTCCGCTTTTGTTCTAGGCTCTTTGGCCTCAGGGAGGAAAAGAATGTTCCGATCACTTACGGCACTGCTGCTTGCGGGCCTGCTCTGCGGTCTGGCCGCGCCCGTCCCGGCCGAGGCCTCGGTCACCCTGCTCATCCCGAGCCAGCCCGGCATCGAGCCCGCCGCGGCCCCGGAAGCTGACGGCAAGGCCGATGCTCCCAGCGGCAAGAACGACGGCAAGAGCGCCAGGCAGGCCGCGTCCGCCCCATCCGCCGCCACGGCGGAGAAAGCGGAAACGACGGAAAAGCCGGCTGCGGCGGAAAAAACGGAGCGCGACGGCACGTCCGCGCCAGACGCGCCCCCCGGCACGCCGCCGGAGACCGCCCCGGCGGCGGAAGGCCAGACAGCCGAAACGCCCGCTGCCGAAACGTCCGTCCCTGAGCCCGCGCCCACGGCCCCCAGCATCGAGCAGGAAGTGGACGTGCTGATGACCCGCATGGATCCCTTCCGGCATCTGGCGGAAGAGATGAGCATGCCGCAGCTCTTTGCCGTGCTGCGCTTCGACGAGCACACCCTGCCCAAGGACGGGGTGATGCAGCCGGAGCGCGTCGATCTTCTGGGCGACGTGGAAGAGGCCCAGTACCTCGACAAAAAGGCCTGGGGCGCCAATGTGGCGCTGGACAAGCCCGGCCTCTATCAGTTCATCATCGAGACGCGCCCGTGGTGGAACGAGGCCGCGCAGCGTTACGACCAGCACTACGTCAAGAGCTTCCTGCCGGTCTACGGCGTGGAGACCGGCTGGGAATACCCCGCGGGCCTGCCGGTGGAGATCGTCCCCCTGAGCCGCCCCTTCGGCCTGAGCAATCCCTGTCTGTTCAGCGGGCGCGTGCTGGCGCACGGCAAGCCGAGCGCCGGGACCATCGTCCGCGCCCAGCGCATCAATCTGGAGAACTGCCCCGTGCCCAGCCGCTGGCATGAAGACGTCACCGTGCGCACCAATGAGCGCGGCGAATTCGCGTTGACGCTCAACCGGCCGGGCTGGTGGTGCTGCACCGCCATCATGGACGGCACGCCCCTCAAGGGCCATGACGGCGATCCCCGCCCGCTGCGGATAGGCAGCTCCGTCTGGGTCTATGTGGACGCCGCCGACGGCCTGCGCCCCGCCCAGCCCCAACCCGCCAAGAAAAAGAACAAATAGGCGCGGCCATATCGTTATGTGCGGCACGCCCCTGCCGCATCGATGACGGACCGCCCCGGACGGATACCCTCTGTCCGGGGCGGTTCGCGTTCAATCGTCGTGCCTGTGACTGATGCCGTATTTTTTCATCTTCTGGTAAAGGGTGGACTTCGTCATCCCCAGGATGGCCGCGGCGCCGTCCGGGCCATAGATCTTTCCGCCTGTGCGCCGCAGCACCATACGGATGTACCGCTGCTGCATGTCCTCCATGCTGGGCAGATCCGCGAAGCACTCGCCGGCCTCGCTCGCACAGGGGGCCGCCGGCCTGTCCTCCGCCGCCGCGCGAAAGCGAAAGCAGCCGAACAGCACATACTGCTCCATGATGCTGTACAGTTCGCGGATATTGCCGGGCCAGCCATAGTCCAGCAGGCGGCGCATGTCCTCCGCCCGCACCGGCTTTTCCGCCTTGCCGTACTTGCGCAGGAAATGCGTGTGCAGCTGCCGGATCAGCACCTCCAGATCATGCGGCCGCTCGCGCAGAGGGGGCAGCTCCAGCGGGATGACGCACAGGCGGTAGGCGAGGTCCTCGCGAAAGCGGCCCTCGCGCACCTCCTGCCAGATGTCCTTGTTGGTGGCGGAAATGAGGCGAAAATTGGAAAACTGCTGCTGCACCCCGCCCACGCGGGTAAAGCGCTTCTCCTGCAGGGCCCGCAAAAGCTTGACCTGGATCAGGGGGGAAATGTCGGCGATCTCGTCCAGGAAGAGCACGCCGTCGTGGGCCAGCTCCATGAAGCCCATCTTGCGGCGGTGTGCGCCCGTAAAGGCCCCCTGCTCGTGACCGAACATCTCGCTTTCAAACAGCTGTTCCGGCAGGCTGGACAGCTGGGCGGGCACGAACGCCCCCTTGTAGTCGCCGCGCGTGTAGATGAAGTGCGCCATCTGTTCCTTGCCCGTGCCGGTCTCGCCGTGGATGATCAGGGGCGCATCGGACACCAGGGCCTCCGTGGCCTGTTCCAGCACCCTGTCCATGTCGATGCCGAAATAAGGCGTCACGTCCTGCGCCTGTCCCGCCCGGCGTCCCTCCCCCGGCAGATGCCAGGCCGCGCGGAACTCCGAGGACAGCACCGCGGCGAAGGCGCTGCCCTCCGTCTGGCCGATGCGGGAAAAGAGGCTCCCGGGCAGCTCGCTGTCCAGATACAGCAGCCAGCGGGTCTGTTCGTCGATGTCCAGCAGAAAGGCGCTGCGGTTATCATTGAGCGGGAAAAAGACCGCCCCTGCGCCCGAGGACTGCAAAAGCTCCAGAAGCGCCCGGCGTATGGTGTGGAACGACGCGTCCTCGAATTCGGTGAGGCTGACGTTGACGGCCTCCAGATAGTCCATGCGCTCGTCGTTGTAGAGGCGCAGCAGGATGGCCCGTTGCGCGCCCAGCTCCCGCTGCACCGTCCCGACCACATGGCGGATGGCGCTGCCGCGCGTGACGGGCCGGATGCGCAAAAAGGCATTGAGGCACGGCCCGCAGACCGGGAAGGCCGCATGTTCCCCCGGCTTTTCCTTGGACCGGCGATCGCTCCGCCAGGAGGCCAGCAGGGTCTTCTCCCTCTGCTTCCACGCGAGGATATCCTCCGGCCTGCCCTCTTCTTCCAGCGCCTGCACCAACATCCTGACGGACAGCAGTTCCTCCCGCACGTTGCCCGTGCGCGCCAGCTCCTCGCAGCTTTCGCGCAGCAGCCTGCCGCGTGCGCTTGCCGGCGTTTCAGGAAAATGAGCCCGCAGCCGCAGGCATACCCCGCGCAGGAGGCGGCTTGGCCCCTTCTCCAGTTCGCTCATGATCTCCCGCAGGCCATAGCCGGGAATGGGCGGCCCGTCCTTTTCCAGACTGACCAGCATCTCCAGCATCCGCGGATCCGTCAGCGGCAGCGCCGGCCCGCCCCTGCCGTCCAGCGCCAGGATGCGCCGCGCCTCCTTTCGCCGCCGGCTCAGGAAGTGATACATGGCCAGGGCCCTGCGGCAGACGCTGACCATCTCCGGCTGACCGACGTCTTCGGCCACGGCCAGGATCTGATCGATATGCGTTATGGCCTGCTCTTCCCGCGCATCCCGCAGCATGGCGCGCGCCCTCTCCGCATCCACCTCACCGGACAAAATACCCGCAAAGGGGGTTGCGTCCATGCCGGCCTGCTCCAGATCGGAGCGCAGGCTCTCGCGGGCCATGCTCCCGTCGTCGGCAGCCACACGCCGCAAGTCGTCCACAAAGATGTGGGCGGACTCGTGCGGGATAGAGGAAAGGTCAGCGCCCTTGAAGATGCGGATGGCGGCCGTTTCAGCGTCAAGATTGACCTGGGCGCGCAGGGCTGGGGAATCGCCTGAAACTTCCGACTGGTAGAGCGTCGGATTGCCCTGCCGCAAATTGACAAGATCTGCGTCTGTGTATACTGTATTACCGGAAGCGTTGGAGGGTACAACCAAAGGAGAATCAGCTCCGGAGCCGATGTCCCGCCAATGTTTCCACTTCTGCCCGTTCACATAACGGGCATTTTTTTTGAGCTGCCGCAAAAACCATGTGTTGGCAGGAACGCCGCCGCTTTCCTTGGCATAGCGCTCTTCACGATATTGATACGTGCACCTAGCTTCCCTCGCGCCTGCAACGCCACGGGCACGACGACCGTCGCCCCGTCGGCGTCGGTAAGCTCCAGCATGAAGACCAGATCGCCATTGGCCCGGCCCTTTGGGCTGTCGGAATCAAAGACCGCCACAGGGTCGGCCAGCGCCCCGGGGATCTGCTTCCACATCTCCGGCGTCATATTGGGGTGCGTACCGTCAAAGACATGTGGCGCGGCGTACACGCCGCCCTGTGCGGCGGCCTTGCCGGTCACGGTATCCCTGCCCAACAGGCGCATGACCAGAGGCGTCTGCCCAAGCATCTTTACCGGGCTGGACGGAAGTTTCCCGGCCGCCACGATGCCGTCCACCGCCGTGCCGAAATCGCGGATGTCCCGTTCCAGACTGGCGCGTGCCGTCTCGCCAAGAGGCGTCTGTTCGTACAGCGCGGCCTGATGCAGGGCCTCGCCCTGGGCGTCGCCCCTCCCCAGCTCCACACTTCTCCGCTTCATCAGCCCGGCGGCATCAACGCCGTAAGCCGTTTCAAAGGCTCGCGCCTGCGCTGTATGCAGCCTGCCGAATGTCTCAGCGGGCGCGCCGCTTTCCCGCGCCTGAAAAAGCACCTGCCCCGTCCCGTCATTGACACCCAGCCTGTCACGGAGTATGTTCATCACATCGCCCCGGTTCGCTCGGGCCACGAGAGCTACGCCTTCTTCGGAAGAAAACGCGCCCGTGTTGAGCGAATCGGGGTTAATTATTTTTGTCAGTTCGTGGTCATAGAAACGGTTCCCCGTTCTGTCCTCCCGCAGCACGAAGCCCACCACACATTCCCGCCCGTCCAGCCTGATCTTGTTCGCGAAGATATGCGACATGAGACCGGGCTTTTCCCACTGGTAACGCCGCACAGGAGGCTTTACCTCCAGAGAGGCAAGCCGTGAACAGCCAAGCTTGCG
>NZ_CALUWS010000026.1 GCF_944324525.1 uncultured Desulfovibrio sp. | reverse complement strand
GAACGTCTGGAGCAGGTGGAAGCCGCGCAGGGCACGATGCAGAGCCGTCTGGACGAACTGTCCGGCCGTGTGGATGCGGCGGAAGCCGCGGCGTCGGCCGCGCAGGCTGCCGGCGAGCAGACGGAACGTCTGGAGCAGGTGGAAGCCGCGCAGGGCACGATGCAGAGCCGTCTGGACGAACTGTCCGGCCGTGTGGATGCCGCGGAAGCCGCGGCGTCGGCCGCGCAGGATATGGCGGAGCTGACGGAGCGCCTGGAAAAGCTGGAAACGCAGGCTCGCAGCGTTTCCGCCCGTCTGGATGCGCTGGAAAACCGTCTGGACGAGCTGACGCCGGCATTCAACGAGCGCATCGAAAAGGCGGCCGCGTCCGCGGCGG
The DNA here is from genome assembly GCF_944324525.1 of uncultured Desulfovibrio sp. Taxonomy (GTDB): domain Bacteria; phylum Desulfobacterota; class Desulfovibrionia; order Desulfovibrionales; family Desulfovibrionaceae; genus Desulfovibrio. The sequence continues at coordinate 43,439 of NZ_CALUWS010000026.1, read as the reverse complement.
CCCGTATCCTGCGCGAGGAGATCTCCCGGCTGCTGCAGGGGTGACCGGCCGGCCTGCCGTCGCCTGCGGCGGGAGCGGCCTGATCTCATGACATTGCGGGAGCGCCTTCGGGCGCTCCCTTTTTTGGGGCCTGCGGCAGGGGGCCGCATTGTTCCTTGCCAATCGGCGGCGGAGCGCATAACATATTTCGCGCGGCTGACGCGGGACGGCCAGGCCTGTCACGCAAGGGAAATTTTTTATAAAAAGGGGCGGGGGCCGGCCGTTTCCGTTCCTTTCCCGTCCGGTACGTACCTGCTGTGGGTCACGGCCATTCCCCAGGGACGGGTTTTGTTTTTTTGAGGACGCTATGGACAAGGACAGCAAGGAAGCTCTGCAGGTCGCCAAGGAACTGACGGCAAAATTCATCGAGACGCGTACCGTGTCCCCCGGAAACTTCGCGGAGATCTTCCCGGCCGTTTTTCGTGTGGTGCATGAGACCATCCGCCGCTGTCCCTCCCGTGAGGAGGGGGACGCGTGAGCGTGTCCGCCCATGATGCCGCGGTGGCCGGCATGTTCGGGCGCATTGCCGGCATGTACGATGTCGGCAATCGCATTCTGAGCTGCGGCATCGACATCTACTGGCGGCGCGTGCTTGCGGACACGGTGCGCCTCGGGCCGACCCGGCGGGTGCTCGATCTGGCGGCGGGCACGCTGGATGTGGCGCTGGCGGTCCGCCGTCGCTGGCCGGAGGCCACGGTCCCGGCCCTGGATTTTTGTCCCCCCATGCTGCGCCGCGGACTGCCCAAGCTGGCGCGCCGGGGGGAGAGGCGCATCCTTCCCGTGGCGGCGGACGCCAAGCGTCTGCCCCTGCCGGATGCGTCCGTGGACTGCGTGACCATGGCTTTCGGCATCCGCAACATCACGCCGCGAAGCGAAGCCTTCCGGGAGATGCTGCGCGTGCTCGTGCCCGGAGGCCGGGCCTGCATACTGGAATTCGGCTCAGGACAGGAGCGCATCTGGGGCGGGCTGTACAACTGGTATCTGCGCTGTCTGCTGCCGCTCATGGGGCGGTTGTGTTCGGGCGATGCCGCCGCCTACAAATATCTGTCCCAGACCATACATGACTTTCCGGGAGCCAGAGCGCTGGAGGAGGAGATGCGCGAAGCGGGCTTTGCGCACGCCTGGCACAAGCGCCTGACGTCCGGCATCGTCTGCCTGCATGTGGGAGAGAAGGCCCCGTCCTAGGGCAATCCACATTGAAAATATGGATTGCTCTGGTAGTCGCGAGAGCGACTATCCACAACCGAACACACGGAAAAACCACGCTTTTTCCGTTGTGTGAGGGCAGCGCCAGCAGGGAAATGGAACACGATTTCCCTGCGAATCCGCTCCGGGCCGGCTCAGCGGAACAGGGCCACGAGCAGCATGCCCAGAACAAGCCCCAGCAGGCCGTGATGGCGCAGGGATTCCGGCGATTTTTTGGCGAATTCCTGCATGACGCGCCGCATCATGTCGGGGAAGAGCGCCCAGAGAGCGCCTTCAAGCGCAAGGCAGAGGCCAAGGGCGCACAGGATGAATTGCGGGGCGGTTCTCATGCCGGGATGATGACCGGCACGGGGGCTTTTGTAAAGGACGAAAACCGGCTGCGGCGTCAAATCCCCGGTTTTCCGGCGTGCCGCCCAAGGCCGGCCGCCGCTGTCCGCACTATGGCTGACGACAAGAAGGGGTGATTTCCGTGATACTGCTCTGTGCCGCGACGGCGGCGGAAATGCTGGCTGCCGTGCCTGCCGGGGCGCTGCCCTATTCCGAGGCGGATCTTCCCCTGCTCAAGCCGGTGGCCTTCCGGCTGGGCAAGGAGGGCGGTCTGGCCTGCGTGACCGGGGTCGGCCCCATCAATGCCGCGCTCGGCATGGGCATGGTGCTGGCCCAGTGCGCGGCTGCGGGACAGCAGCTGCGGGCCGTCATCAATGTGGGGCTCGCCGGTTCCTTCGATCTGGGGCGCTGGCCGCTCGGCAGCCTGCAGGTGGTGCGGGAGGAGATCTGGCCGGAGTACGGCCTGCACGACGGCCGGCAGGTCGTGGCGCAGGCCTTTGGCTTCCCGCAGTGGAGCGACGGCCGGCAGGAGGTGCGCGACAGGCTCACGCTGGCAGGGCCGGCCGAACTGGGGCTGACGCTCCGGGGGGGCGCCATCGGGGAGGCGGGCGTGCGCTCGCTCACCGTGGCGGGCGTGAGCGCCAGCGTGCTGCGCGTCCAGCACCTGCGGCAACAGTACAACGCGGCGCTGGAGAACATGGAAGGTTTTGCCGTGGCCTACGCCGCCGCCCGGGCCGGGCTGCCCTGTCTGGAGATCCGCAGCGTCTCCAACAAGGTCGGACCGCGTACCGCTGAAGAAAAGGATTTCCCCGGCGCGCTGCGGCAGCTTGGCCGCATCCTGCCCGCTCTCAACCTGGTGTAATGACATGCTATTGCTGAAAGCTCGACTGGGCAGGGAATTGCCCGCCATCAACAGGGCCCTGCAGGAAGCGGTGGACGCGCTGCATCCCTCGGTACAACCCGTCGCCCAGCACATTTTCGATGCGGGCGGCAAACGCCTGCGGCCGCTGCTGGTCATCCTGCTGGCCCGCCTGCTGGGGCATGACGGGGCGGACATCTACCCGCTGGCCGCCAGCATGGAGATGCTGCACGCCGCGACCCTCCTGCATGACGACGTGCTGGACAATGCCGACAGCCGCCGCGGCCGGGAGGCCGCCCATGTTCGCTTCGGCGTGGCCGTCACCATCCTTGCCGGGGATGCGCTGCTGGCCTCGGCCAATGCCTGCGTGGCCCGCTATGACGACCCGGCCCTGTGCCGCTGCTTCTCGCAGGCCACCAGCCGCACCGCGGCGGGCGAGATCCTGGAGATCGCCTCCCAGCGGCATGTGGACGTCGGCGCCGAGACCTATGCCGACATCATCCGCGGCAAGACGGCCTGGCTCATCCGCGCCTCCTGCGAGATGGGCGCGCTGCGCGCGGGCGGCAACGTCATGCAGGTGGCGGCCGCCGCCGAATACGGGGAAAACCTCGGCATGGCCTTCCAGCTGGTGGACGACGCGCTGGACTTCGCCGACAGCGGCGAGACGGGCAAACCCACGGCCGGGGACGTGCGCGAGGGCAAGCTGACCCCGCCCCTGCGCCTCTACCGGCAATGGCTCAACGAAGAGGAGCGCGCCGCCTTCGACGCGGCCTTCGTCTGCGGCCTGCTGACCGAGGACGACGCCCGGCGCATCGCCGCCGAGGTGCGCGCGCAAGGCTTTGACCGGGCGGCCCGCGAGGAGGCCGTCGCCTATCTGGACAAGGCCCTCATGGCGCTGGACCGTCTGCCCGAAGGCAAGGAACTGGACGTGCTGCGCCAGATGGCGGAATACGTGCGCGACCGGAAAAAATAGCCATCCTGCCGGGGACCCCGGCGGCATAAACGAGGATTCTATGCTCTATCGTGTGGAAACTGGCCTGCATCCCAACCTTACCGATACGCAGGGGCGCAAGACCGCCCTGCACATCCTGAAGGCGCTGCATGTGGAACTGGCGGGTATCCGGCAGGTGAAAGTCTATACCGTTGACGGTCTGGACGATGCGCAAGTGCGGCGTCTGGTGGCCGAAGGCATCTGGCACGATCCCATCCTGCAGGAGGCTTCCCTTGAGCCGCTGCCGCCGGCCGAGCCGCTGCCCCACTGGTATGTGGAAGTGGGCTTCCGCCCCGGCGTGACGGACAACGAGGCCCGCACGGCCCGCGACACGGCCGCCATGGTGCTGGGCGTGGAGCGCGAGAGCCTGCGCGTCTACACGGCGGTACAGTACCGCATCGCCTGCCTGCCGGACAAGCCGCTCGATCGGGACGCGGTGGAACAGCTCACCCGCTCGCTGCTCTGTAACGATCTCATCCAGCGCTTTCGCGTGAAAAGCCGCGAGGAATGGCAGGCGGAGCCGGGCTTTGCGCCGCAGGCCGCGCAGGTGACGGGCCGTTCCAACGACACGGTGGAGACCATCCCCCTCTCCGGCATGGACGACGCCGCCCTGCAGCAGGCCAGCCGGGAAAACACCTGGGCGCTCACCCTCACGGAGATGCATTGCATCCGCGATCAGTTCGCCCGGCCCGAGGAGAAGGAGCGCCGCAAGGGCCTCGATCTGCCCGCCGATCCCACGGACGTGGAGATGGAAGTGCTGGCGCAGACCTGGTCCGAGCACTGCAAGCACAAGATCTTTGCTTCCCGCATCCGCTATACCGATGCCGAGACCGGGCGCAGCGAGGTGGTGGACAACCTCTACAAGACCTGCATCCGGGACGCCACGGCGCTCCTGCGCAAGCGCATGGGCGACAAGGACTACTGCAAGTCCGTGTTCAAGGACAATGCGGGCGTCATCGCCTTCGTCAACGGCTACGACGCCTGCATCAAGGTGGAGACCCACAACAGCCCCTCCGCCCTCGATCCCTACGGCGGCGCGCTCACCGGCATCGTGGGCGTGAACCGCGACCCCATGGGCACGGGCATGGGCGCGGAACTGGTCTGCAATACGGACGTGTTCTGCTTCGCCTCGCCCTTCCACGACAAGCCCCTGCCGCCGCGCCTGCTCCATCCGCGCCGCGTGCTGGAAGGCGTGCGCGAGGGCGTGGAACACGGCGGCAACAAGTCCGGCATCCCCACGGTCAACGGCTCCCTCGTCTTTGACGAGCGCTACCTCGGCAAGCCGCTGGTCTACTGCGGCACCGTGGGCATCATCCCCACGGACGTCAACGGCCGCCCCGGCTGGGAAAAACAGGCGCAGGTGGGCGACGTCATCGTCATGACCGGCGGCCGCATCGGCAAGGACGGCATCCACGGGGCCACCTTCTCGTCCGAGGAGCTGCATGAAGGCTCCCCGGCCACGGCCGTGCAGATCGGCGACCCCATCACCCAGCGCAAGATGTACGATTTCATCATGCGGGCGCGGGACCTCGGCCTGTACAACGCCATCACCGACAACGGCGCGGGCGGTCTTTCCTCCTCCGTGGGCGAGATGGCCGGGGATACGGGCGGCTGCCGTCTGGACGTCTCCCGCGCGCCGCTCAAGTACGACGGCCTGCGCCCGTGGGAGATCCTCCTTTCCGAAGCGCAGGAGCGCATGACCCTGGCCGTGCCTCCGGCCAAGCTGGAAGAATTCCTCGCCCTTGCCCGCCGCATGGACGTGGAAGCCACGGCGCTGGGCGAATTCACGGATTCCGGCTTCTTTGAAGTGCGCTTCGGCGAGCGCATCGTGGCCTCGCTGCCCATGCATTTCATGCACGACGGCGTGCCGCAGCTCCAGCTCGAAGCCGAATGGAAGGCTCCGAAACACAAGGACATCCGCGTGGAAGTGGCCGACGCCGATGAGGGGGCCTTCCTCAAGCGCATGCTCTCCCGGCTCAACATCTGCTCCAAGGAATACATCATCCGCCAGTATGACCACGAAGTGCGCGGCGGCAGCGTCATCAAGCCCCTTGTGGGCGTGAAGCGCGACGCTCCGGCCGATGCGGGCGTGCTGCGGCCCATCCTGGAGTCGGACGCGGGGCTTGTCGTCTCGCACGGCATCTGCCCCAAGTTCAGCGATTACGATACCTACTGGATGATGGCCAACGCCATGGACGAGGCCATCCGCAATGCCGTGGCCGTGGGGGCCGATCCCGACGCGCTGGCCGGGGTGGACAACTTCTGCTGGTGCGACCCCGTCCAGAGCGAAAAGACCCCGGACGGCCGCTACAAGCTGGCCCAGCTCGTGCGGGCCTGCAAGGCCCTGCGCCAGTTCTCGCTGGCCTACGGCGTGCCCTGCATCTCCGGCAAGGACTCCATGAAGAACGACTACACCGGCGGCGGCGAAAAGATCTCCATCCCGCCCACGGTGCTCTTTTCCGTGCTGGGCGTCATCGACAACGTGACGCTGACCCAGACGTCGGATTTCAAGAAGCCCGGCCACATCATCTACCTGCTGGGCGGCACCTGGCGGGAAATGGCGGGCAGCGAGGCTGCCGCCGAGCTGGGTCTTGCGGGCGGCCGCGTGCCGCAGGTGGACGTGGCCGCGGCCCTGCCGCGTTACCGCGCTCTCCACAGCCTCATGCGCCGCAAGGCCGTCAGCGCCTGCCATGACTGCTCCGACGGCGGTCTGGCCGTGGCGCTGGCCGAGATGTGCATCGGCGGCCGCCTTGGCGCGCGTATCGATCTGGACGCCGTGCCCGCCCTGGAAGCCATGAGCCGCAGCGAACTGCTCTATAGCGAATCGGCCAGCCGCCTGCTGGTCAGCGTGGCCCCGCAGCACGCCGCCCTTCTGGACGCCCTCGGCGAGTGGCAGATCTGCCGCCGCATCGGCGAAGTGACCGACGGCCCGGCCCTCGAACTGTGCAGCGGTTCTTCCACCCTGGCCGCCGTGCCCGTGGAAGAACTGGCCACCGCCTTCAAGGTGACGCTGGACTGGTAAGCCCGCCGCTGCCTTACAGGATCATGGACAACGGGATGCCCTTCGCGTGGACGAAGCGGCATCCCGTTTTTTCTTTGAGAGCATTCGAGCGGCACGCGAGAAAAAATTTTCCTGTCTGGCCGATGCGGAGGAAGGGCAGGCCACACCCCAAAATAGCCACCGTAAGCGGGGAGATGCGCGAAGTCGGGGATATTTTGCGGTTAGCGGCTCGCCCGGCGAGTGCGGTGGGCGTATGCGCCGTGGCGCAGGGAACAATTCCAAGTGGGGAGGTGTATTGACGAAAGGGTAAAATCTTTTTACGAAAAAGAAAAAATAGAGTACGGAGTGGTCAGCCATGCGAAGTTCTCCCCCCAAGTCTCTCTCTCTCTCTCTCTCTCTCTCTCTCTCTCTTGCTGATATAACCAACGCCGGGGGCCGGCCGTCCCGCCGGCAAGCGCGCCGCCGCCGTGGGCTGGGGCTCTTGTCCCTGCTGCCGCCTGTTGCCCTGGGCGATTGCGGAGAGCATGACCGGACGGGCCAGGCGCACGTTTCGGCGTTGTCCGCCCGCGCGCATCTTGCCGTCCTCGCCGGACAGAGGAGGGCCGCCGCATGAGTCCTCTGTCCGTCAATCACAATCTCATGGCCTATGGCGTGTCGCGTCAGTTGTCGGCGCACTACGACTCGCTGGCGGACTCCGTGCGCCGTCTCTCCACCGGTCTGCGTGTGGAGCGGGCGGCGGACGATGCGGCCGGACTGGCCATCCGGGAACTCATGCGGGCGGACATCCGGGCACTCGGGCAGGGCGCGCGCAACACCAATGACGCCATCTCCCTCATCCAGACGGCGGACGGGGCCCTGCAGATCATCGACGAGAAGCTCATCCGCATGAAGGAGCTTGCCGAACAGGCGGCCACCGGCACCTACGACTCCACACAACGGCTCATGATCGACAGCGAATTCCAGCAAATGGCCTCGGAGATAGACCGCATCGCCAAGGCCACGGACTTCAACGGCGTGAAGCTGCTGGACGGCTCCCTTTCCGGCCGGCATGACGGCTCCGGACGCGGCAGCGCGGATGGTCTTTCCTCCACCGGGGCGCTCAAGGTGCACTTCGGTACGGCCAACGACAGCGCGGAAGACTATTACTACGTGGAAATAGGGGACTGCACGCTGGCGGGACTGGGCCTGCGGGAAGGCGGTGCCGGTGGCGGCGGCGGTGGTGGAGGGGTCGGGTATGGCGGGGTGCCGATTTTGAGTGATGTACTGCAAAATGGGATACAAGGTGGTGGAAACTCAGGATTCGTTTCCTTCGCCATCATTCCGGCAGGTACCACAAACCTTTCCCTTTTTTTAAGAGATAATGGTGAAAATGACGATATTGAGATTTTTACCCGATCTGGTCAGCACCTTGCTGGAACGACATTGGCAGACTGGACTGTAACTATCATGCCACCACGTCCTGTTGAACCAAATGATTTTATATCAGAAGCCAACGGGTTTCTACCAGGAGCCACCTATACGAATACAGTGAACGGGACTGGTACAAATATAAATTTTGTTGATTCAAATACGTTCACCACCTTTTCAATCAATGGCATGACCATCTCATACACAGGCAGCGACCCTAAAACAACACAACGAGATATGTATGAAAAAATAACCATCGACTACGTAACCGAAGATTTGATTATGTTAATTCCCGGCCGCGGAACTTTCAGAGCAACCGCCAGCTGGACAGCCATGCCCACGGCGGGCGGCGGTGGTGGCGGAGTCGTGCCCGGCGATCCCAACGGCGACATCATCTCCATCAAGACGCAGGAACTTGCTCAGCAGGCCTTGAACCGGCTGGATGACGCCATCGTCCGCAAGGATCAGGTCCGTGCTCATCTTGGCGCGACCCAGAACCGACTGGAAAATACGGTGACCAACCTCACCGTGCAGGCTGAGAGTTTGCAGGCGGCGGAATCCCGTATTTCCGATGTGGACGTGGCCACGGAGATGACCACTTTCGTCCGTAATCAGGTGCTGACCCAGTCCGCCACGTCCATGCTGGCACAGGCCAATGCCTTTCCGCACATGCTCTTGCAGCTCCTGCAGGGGTAGGGGTGAGGTTCTCTTCTCTTTTCTTATCTCTTGCCGCCGGCTTGCGGCTGTTGCCCGGCATCCGGGCGTGGTCGCCTCCCGGCGGGCGACCGAATGGCGGCCCGCAGGGCCGTGCCCGTTGGCGACGCAGGAGCCTTACGGGCATCGACAGCAACGCGAGGGGTTCCCCTTCCCCCCACGAAAAAAACACCCCGCCCGTTTCCCGTGGCGAGGCGCGGGGCAGGCTCACAAGTTCTTTACATATCGGTCAAATTCGTCTATTGTACTACCGGGAGGAGTATTCATGGAGGAAAAGGCAGGCAAAGGGACGGCAGGCGTCGGCTCTGGGGCGTGCTTTAGCATGATTCTTGCACCTACCCCATTTGTTGGAAAACGTGCCCGCGTTTGTGCGCCGCGCGGCGTTCCGTGTTTTTTCGCATTCAGGAGACATGGCCTTGTCCCCCCACGGGGGACAGGGCCTTTTTTGTTGCCCGGAGGTCTGCCGTCATGATGTCTGATCGTCTGCTGCCGTGCCGTGTCCTGCTTGTCTGGTCGCTGATTGTGGCCCTGATATTGCCCGTGCCGCTGGGCGGCTGTGTGGCCCGAAAACAGGACGGCGTCGGCTTTGTCTCCGGCGCGTCGTCCGGCCGCGCCGCGAGTGCGTCGCGCGCGGACGTTGCCGCCGTCGGGCCGGAGAAGGACGCCGACCGGGAACGGCCGCGCGGGCTGGATGCGGCCCTGTTCAATGTGGCGGCCACGTTCATGGGCCTGCCGGGCCTTGCGCCGTCAAGCGGCGCGCGGGACGAGGGGCTGGGCTATCATCAGGACGGCACGGCGCGCCGGGCGGGCAGCGCCGACGCCTTTGACGGTCGGCAGGCGCGGGCCTACATGGGCGCGGGCCTCATGGGCGACGGGGCGTTCTCGTCGCCTGACGGGACGCTCCTTCCCCGTCGGCTGGGCGACGAGTACAGCGGCCGCCGCCGGGACTACGCTTCCCGCGGCTTTGAGAATTTCAATCTTATGGACATGGCGCTGGATCGCGGCCTGAACTACGGCATGGGCATGCTCAATTCCGCCGGGGAGGCCGCGCTGTCCGGCCTTGTGGGCAACGGCCGCGCGCGGCTTAATTTCCAGCTCGACCGGGACGGGCGCTTCTCCGGGGAAGGAGACGTGCTGCTGCCGTTCCGGGATGCGCCGCAGCATACGCTGTTCACCCAGATCGGGGCGCGCAGCATGGATGTTTCCGGCGGCGAGGAAGACGGATCGCAACGCTGGATCGGTAACTTCGGCCTTGGGCACCGCTGGTTCCCCTTTGCGGAAAGCATGGAGGAGGCGGGCAACCTCATGCTGGGCTGGAACGTCTTTTTCGACAATGATTTCAGCCGCTCGCATCAGCGCGGCGGCGCGGGTGTGGAAGCGCGGTACGACTGGTTCCATCTGGCGGCCAACTATTATACGCCGCTCTCCGGCTGGAAAAATTCGCGCGACTTTGACGGCGATTTTGTGGAGGAACGACCGGCGCGGGGCTGGGATGCGCGGGCGAAAGCCTATCTGCCCTTTTATCGCAATGTGGCGCTGACAGGCTCCTTCAGCCAGTGGTACGGCGATAACGTGGCCATGTACGGTTCTTCGGACGATCTGGAGAAGGACCCGCGCGTGTGGTCTTACGGCGTGGAATATACGCCCATTCCGCTGCTGTCGGCCTTTGCGCGGCAGCGCAGCACGGAACGCGGCAAGCCGGATACGGAATTCGGCCTGCAATTCACCTGGCATTTCGATATGCCGTGGGAGGAACAGACCAGCCATGCCAAGGTGGCGGAACTGCGTACCGTGTCCGGCTCCCGGCATGAGTTTGTGGATCGCGAGAACAGGATCATACTGGAATACCGGGCGAAAAACGCCGGGCGTATTGAATATCTCGGCCCGGTGTCCGGTCAGACCAACGCCTTTGCCTTCCGTGTGACGGACGGGCTCGGCAGGGCGTGGGCGGGCAAAACCGTGTGGGTGCGCGCCGACAACGTGACGCTCGCCGTTGCGCCGCGGCCTTCCCGCAGTCTTCTTGCGCTGGCCGGGGACGTGCTGGGCGGACTGTTCGGCGCGCGCGAGGCCCATGCGGCGACCGCGTCGCACAGCTACGTCACGGACAGTCAGGGCTGTTTCACGGTGCGGGTGACAAGTCCCGTTGCCGGGCCGGTGACGCTGCATGTCCGCGCCGGGGAAAACGAGCAGAGTTTTACGGTCAATGTCGTCGCCAATGGCACACTGAAAATGAACGTCTTGTCCGCTGCGCTGACGCAGGGAACAACGCAGCGTGTGACATTTACCTTTACGCGCAACGGCGTGGCGCAATCCGGCCTTGAAGTGCGCTTTGCGGCGAATGCGGCTTTCAGGGAACTGGCGCAGGGGCCGGTAAATGCACAGACCGACGACCAAGGCAAGGTGACGCTTGACCTGACCCCGATAAAGGGGGGGACGGCGACGATCACGGCCACGGTGGGGACGGACACGGTGACGGTCGACTTGTCTGTCAGCAAGGTGACTTTTGTTCTGACTACCAGCGGTGACACGGCGTTTGACAAGAACAAGCAGACCATCACCCTGACGGCGGAGCTGACAGACGCTAACGGTACGAAGATAACGCTTAATGACGGCGACGTGAAGTGGAGTGTGATTTCTTCCAAAGTCACCAGCGAGGCGTGGATGCGGAGCGCCGGCGCGTACAACGGCCTGACGTGGGGGCAGACGCCCCTCAGCCTTATCTATGGCACTGCCACCGAGATCGACACGAAGACCCCGGCAGGCACTGCCCCCACCGGCGCAGAGGCCTATCTGACGGACATTGTGGGAGAGCGGAAGGTGACGGTAAAGGCGTCGGTCGAATATAACGGGCAGACCTATGAGGCGGCAGAGACGGTGACGTTCGGCGAAGGTCCGCTGGCGGTGTTTCAAAAGCCCTTGAGCAACATGTCCTGGAAGGAGGCGGTGAAGAAGTGCGGCGGGTATTATCCTCCCAGCCAAACGGGTTACCAGCCTGCAACGAACCTTCCGCGCAAAGAGGAGCTGCAAGCGGTGTCAGGGCCAGGCTACGGCGGCTATGGTGCGGCCTTTGCCGCCAAGTGGCCTGATGACCGCGCCAGCGACGGCTGGTTCCGCTACTGGACCGGCGAGCTCCGCGGCTCCGTCAGCGCGGGGGTTGTCTTCCTGCGCGACGGCCTCTTCGATACCCCCTTCCAGGACGTCGTCGAGCCAGTGGCCGTGTGTCGCCGTGGAGGGTAGTTTATGAGGGGCCGTCACTCCCCGCAGGGGAGGCGGCCCCGCTTCAGGCTTTCTTCTTCAGAGCATTTTCAGTTTGAAATGCGAAGCATTTCAAACCATACGGCCTGTCGTTTCGCGGAAAAAGCGCGCTGGGGAAGGGATGGGGGGCTTGGGGGGAGGGATGACGAGAACGCCTTTTCTCGCTCCGCTGTGAAAAGGCTGGGCCCTCCCGCGCAGGCGGCGACCGAAAGGCGGCCCGCAGGGCCGTGCCCGTTGGCGACGCAGGAGCCTTACGGGCATCGACAGCAGAGCGCGACCGAAAGGCGGCCCGCAGGGCCGTGCCCGTTGGCGACGCAGGAGCCTTACGGGCATCGACAGCAGAGCGCGACCGAAAGGCGGCCCGCAGGGCCGTGCCCGTTGCGACGAAGGAAGCTACGGGCATCGACAGCAACGCGAGGGGTTCCCCTTCCCCCCAAAAAAGACGGGTCAGCTTCGCCCGTGGTCTTCGTTCTTCAGCGCGGCGACGATGGCCGCATCGGCGGGCAGGAAGGGCAGGGTAGACGCCTCTTCCGGGAGTATCCAGCGCAGGGTCTGTCCTTCACGGCTGGAAGGCTGCCCGTCAAAGGCGGTCACATGGAAGAAGTGCAGGCGCACATGGAGGCCGCGCTCGGGATAGTCGTGTTCGGCGCAGCGCCAGAAGGACGCCGTGCACACGCGGATGTCCAGCTCTTCGGCCAGCTCGCGGGCCAGGGCCTGCGCGGCGTCCTCGCCGGGTTCCAGCTTGCCGCCGGGGAATTCCCAGAAACCGGCATGGGGCTTGTCCGGCGGGCGCTGGGCGGCAAGAAAGCGCCCGTCCCGCCAGATGACGCCCGCCGCCACGTCGATGCCGCGCAGGGCACTCATGCGTCGTCGCCCCTGTGGGCGGCTTCGATCTCCGCTATCTGCTCTTCCACGGCGGACATTTCGTCCATGAGGCGGTCCACCGTGTCCTTGAGGTCGTTGAAGCGCTTGAGCAGCTCGGTGGAACGGGCGGCATCGGCGTAGACCTCGGGGTCGGCAAGGAGCTGCTCCACTTCGACCTGTTCATCCATGCGGGCGGCAAGTTCCGTCTCCAGAGCGGCGTAACGCTGCTGCAGGGGCTTGAGCTTCTTGTGCAGGGCGTTGCGGCGTTCGGCTTCCTCACGCTTGAGCTTCTTCAGCTCGTCGCGGGAAAGACCGGCGCGGGAGGCATCGGCCGCCGGGGCGGAGGCTGCGCCGGCAGCGGCGGCAGCGGGAGCGGCCTTGCCTGTGGGCCTGGTCTCTTCGAGGGCGGCGCGGCGGGCCGCGTCGTAGGCGGCGAAGTCGGGGTAAACGGTGATGCCCTTGTCGTCCAGCGCCCAGGCCTCGGCCCCCACTTCCGAGAGCAGCCAGCGGTCATGGGCCACCATGAGCAGGGTGCCGTCAAAGCGTTGCAGGGCGTCGGCCAGCGCCTCGCGGCTCTCCAGATCGAGATGGTTGGTAGGCTCGTCCAGCAGCAGGAAATTGCAGCGTTTGAGGAAGAGGCTGGCCAGCACGAGACGGCTTTTCTCGCCGCCGGAAAGGGCGCTGACCTGCCGGTCGAAATACTCCTGCCCCAGCAGGAAGAGGCCCAGCACGCTCATGAGTTCCTCTTCCGTGGTGCGCGGGTCGGAAAGACGGCGGATCTCGCCCAGCACGGTGGTGTCGGGGCGCAGGGTGTCCATCTGGTGCTGGGTATAATAGCCCAGGCGTACCTGCGTGCCGGTAACGATGTTGCCGCCGCAGCGCTCCAGCGTCCCGGCCAGCAGTTTGAGCAGGGTGGACTTGCCGCAGCCGTTGTGCCCCACCAGCGCCACGCGCTGTCCCCGGTAGAGGGTGAAGGTCAGGGGCGGCCACATCTGCTTGCCGTCGCTGAAATGGAAGGCCAGATCCGCCGTGGCAAGGACGACCTTCTCCGAATGCGGGGCTTCGGGCCAGGTGAAATGCAGCTCCTTGCGCTTGGGCTCCGGCCGGTAATCCTCCAGTTCCTTTTCCAGCTTCTTGGCCATCTTCTGGCGGGAACCGGCCTGCCGGGCCTTGGTGGCCTTGGCCCGGAAGCGCTCCACGAAGGCCATCTTGCGGTTGAGCTCGTCCTGCAGGGCCTTGGCCTCGCGCTCGCGCTGGGCGTTGTATTCCTCCTGCAGGGAAAGGAACTGCGTATAGGTGGCCTTGCGGAAGACCGGGCGGGACAGGCCCAGATAGAGCACATGCGTGCCCACCTTGTCCATGAACACGCGGTCGTGCGCCACGAAGACCAGCGCCCCCTGGAAGGAAAGGAGGAAATCCTCCAGCCATTCCACGGCTTCCACGTCAAGGTGGTTGGTGGGTTCGTCCAGCAGGAGCACGTCGGCCCCGGCGGTGAGCACGCGGGCCAGCTTGGCGCGTTCGCGCCAGCCGCCGGAAAGCTCGCGCAGGGTGCGGTGCCACTTGCGCTCGGCGAAGCCCAGACCGGAGAGCACGGTCTTGGCGCGCTGCTCGGGATTGTAGCCGTGGATGGCCTCCAGCTCGGCCTGCCGGTGCATCAGCTCGTTGAGGCGGGCCTCGTCGCCCGCGGCGGCGGCATCCTCCCACTGGCCCCAAAAATCGCTCCAGTCGTGCAGCACGTCCAGCACATAGGTCAGCAGGGGCGTGTCCAGCGCCTGTTCGGAAAGTTCCTGCTCCACATAGCCCAGACGGCAGCCGCGCGGCAGGATGACGCGCCCGCCGTCGGCAGGCTCCACCCCGGCCAGCAGCTTGAGGAGGGTGGATTTGCCGGTGCCGTTGGGCCCGCAGACGCACAGCCGCACGCCGGAATCCACTTCCAGCGAGAAATTGGTGAAGATGTCTCGTCCGCCAAAAGACTTGGACAGGTCCTGGATGGTGATTTTCACAGAAGTCCCTCGGCCTGATACCCGGCCACGGCCTCGGCCAGTCCTTCCGTCAGGCTGACGGCGGGGACGTAGCCCAGTTCCTGTTGTATGCGTGTGCCATCGCAAAGCCAGCCCTCATGGCGGGCTTCGCGGAATTTGTCCAGATTCCAGTTGGGGGCCCGGCCCCCGGGATGCACGAGGCGGCAGGCCATGCCCCAGAGACCGGCCGCGCAGGCCGTCAGGCCGAGCACGGGCACGGGCACGGGGATAAGATGCGCCCGACGGCCCAGCGCGCGGGCCATGCCCTCGTAAAAGGAGCGCATGCTGTGGACGTCGCCGTCGTTGACATGATAGACGCCGCGGGCGTCCTCGCGGCAGAGCAGGAGCAGGGCCTGCGCGGCATCACGGGCATGGACGACGGAGACGGGGAATTCCCGTTTCCAGCCGGGCAGGGCGGCCAGGCCGCGCTTGAGGCCCTGAAAGACCGGCAAAAGGCCGCGGTCCCCGGAGCCGTAGATGATGGGCGGGCGCAGGATGACGAGCCTGTCGCCCACGGCCCGGCCGAGGATCTGCTCCACCAGCAATTTGGACCAGCCGTAGGCGGAGACGGGCGCGCCGGGGCTGTCGTCGCCGCGTCCCGGGGCCACGGCGCAAGGCCCGCTGGCCGCCAGACTGGACACCAGCACCACGCGCGGCAGGGGCCGGCCTTCGGCCCGCAGGGCCGTGAGCGCTCCGGCAAGCTGCCGGGCCGCGGTGCTGTTGGCGCGCAGATAGTCCTGCCAGCCCAGCCCGAAGAGCAGGGCCGCCATGTGGATGAGGATGTCCTGCCCGCGCAGGGCCTCCACAAGGCCGTCCCCGCGCGAAAGATCGACCTGCGCCGTCCGTATGCCGTCCGGCAGGCCGTCCCGGCGGGAGGTGGCCCGCACAAGGCAGGTGATGTCCGCCCCGGCCGCCGTGAGCAGCGGCAGCAGATGGCGGCCCAGAAAGCCCGTGCCGCCGGTCACGGCGATACGCTTGCCGCGCAGATGCCCCAGGGCCCGCATGTCCGGCAGGGGCGGCGTTTCAGGTGTCATGCGTCGATCTCCCGTCGATAGAGGCGGTAGCGCTTGGTGATGCGCCCGGAAAAGTCCTCGATGAGGTCGTTGATGGCCGTATTGTCCTCCAGCACCCACGATCCTTCAAGGCTGCGGAACTCAGGATGACGGCGGGCCTTTTCCAGCAGGCAGTCCAGCAGGAGCAGGGGCAGGCCCAGCAGGCGGTAGGCCGGGCGGATGCCGAAGAGCATGAGCCGGTAGCTGCCGCGGATCTCGGCCCGGCTCCGCCACCAGTGCCAGAGGGTGGATATGCCCAGCCGTCCGCGCAGGCGGCGCAGCAGCGGGGCCAGATCGGGCATGGCCACCATGCCGGCCACGGGCTGCCCGTCATGGAAGAAGAGGACGAAATACTCCGGGTCGAGGATGAGCTTCAACTCCTTGACCAGCACCTCGGCCTCGGCCGGGGAAAGGGGGGTGAAAGCGAAGTTCTCGGCCCAGGACTCGCGATAGATGTCCAGCATGGCGCGGATGTCCGCCGCAAGCGTGGCGCGGCGCGCCGTGCGCCAGGTGAAGCGCTTCTCGGCCCTCAGACGGTCCAGCTCCGTGGTGAGCCAGTCCGGCAGGCGCAGCGTCTCGCGCTCGATGAGGTAGGCAAAGAGATCCTGTTCTTTCCGTAGATGCCAGCTCTCCAGCAGTTCGGCGTAATACGGCGGGTTCCAGGGCATCATGAGCGCGGGCGGCTGGTCGAAGCCGTCCACCAGCAGACCGCAGGTGTAATTAGTGGAAGGGTTGAGCGGCCCGCGCATGAAGGTCATGCCCTGCCGGGCCAGCCAGTCGTGGGCGGCGGCCAGCAGGGCGTGGGCGGCCTCGCGGTCGTCGCGGCACTCGAAGAAGCCGAAGGCCCCGCAACGCGTCCCCGCGTAGGCATTGTATTTCTCGTCCACGATGGCCGCGATGCGCCCCACATCTTCCCCGTCCCGCCGGACAAGGAAGAGCTCGCGCCGGGCGTCGTCCCAGAAGGGATGCGCGCCGGGGGTGAGCAGCTTCTTGTCGTCACGGAAAAGTCCCGGCGACCAGAACGAGCCCTCCGGGTACAGGCTTGCCGGAAGCTCGACGAAACGCCGCAGAGCGGCTTCATCGGTCACACGTTCAATGACGGGAACGGCCATGCCGGGTTCCTCCTGGAGCTGGTTGCCGGTGTATTTTGGGGGGAAGAATCGGGAGTGCGGAGCGACCCCGCCCCAGAGGCAAGCGGAGTATACAGGGCTTGTTTTTTTGATCTATTGAAATTATTGTAAAATTCTTTGGAAGACCTTGGCGGAGGGCTTCCCCTTCCCCCCAACCCGGCAGCGAAGAGCGTTGCAGGCCCCAGGGCCTGTCAACACAAATTTTACATATTATTTCAATAGATAAGGTAGTTCATTCATATAAACTCCGCTTGCCCTCAGGGGGTAGCTGCCTCGTCCTCGGTATCCTCCCCTGATAAAAGCGCGCTGGGGAAGGGATGGGGGGCTTGGGGGGAAGGATGACGAGAACGCCTTTTCTCGCTCCGCTGTGAAAAGGCTGGGCCCTCCCGCGCAGGCGGCGACCGAAAGGCGGCCCGCAGGGCCGTGCCCGTTAGGCGACGAAGGAGCCTTACGGGCATCGACAGCAGAGCGAGGGGTTTCTCTTCCTCCCAAACAGGCAGTAAATAGTATTGACAGGCCCTAGCCCGTGACCAGCGCGCCGCGCAGACCGTCCAGGCTGTCGACGTTCAGGCGGCGGCAGGCTTCCGGCAGGTCGTCCGCCAGCGCAAAGGCCGCGTCGGGCCGCATGAAGCTGGCCGTGCCGATCTGCACGGCGGAGGCTCCCACGAGGATGAATTCCAAAATGTCCTCGGCCGTGGTGATGCCGCCGATGCCGATGACCGGGATGTCCACGGCCTGCGCCACCTGCCAGACGCAGCGCAGGGCCACGGGCTTGATGGCCGGGCCGGAGAGCCCGCCGATGACGTTGGCCAGGCGCGGCGCGCGGCGGGCCACATCCACGGCCATGCCGGAAAGGGTGTTGATGCAGGAGAGCATGTCCGCCCCGGCATCGGCCACGGCGCGGGCCATGCCCGCGATGTCGGTCACGTTGGGCGAGAGCTTGACGATGACCGGCTTGTGCGGCGCGGCGTCCACCACGGCGCGGGTGACGGCCGCGGCCTGCGCCGGGTCCTGTCCGAAGAGGATGCCGCCCTGCTTCACGTTGGGGCAGGAGATGTTGACTTCCAGCGCGGCCACGCCTTCGGCCTCGTCCAGCCGGGCGGCCAGCTCCGCGAATTCGGCGGCGGAGGTGGCATAGAGGTTGGCCACCACGGGCGTCTCCTCCCAGGGCAGGCGCGGCAGCTTGTCGCGCAAAAAGCTGTCCACGCCGTCGTTTTGCAGGCCCACGGCATTGAGCATGCCGGCCGTGGTCTCCACGATGCGCGGGCAGGGATTGCCGTCGCGCGGCTGCAGGGAAAGCCCCTTGACCACCATCCCGCCCAGCCGGGACAGATCGCCGTAGGGCGCGAATTCCGTTCCGTAGCCGAAGGTGCCGGAGGCGGTCATGACGGGATTTTTCAGGCGCAGTTCATGCCTGCGCCCACGAAGCGTAACGGAAAGATCCATGCTGCCCCCCAGAGGAAGATGGCGCCGTCGGGCGACGCTTAAAGTTCGATCTGATCAGCCCAGAAAATGGGGCCGTGATTGCAGGTCTGCACCAGACCGCCGCGCTTGGCGGGCACGGGCCAGGTCTCCGTGGTGCGGGTCACGCAGCCGAGGCAGGCCCCCACGCCGCAGGCCATGCGGTTCTCCAGCGAGAGCTGGCAGCGCGCGCCGTATTCCAGCGCGAAGCGCCGCACGGTCTTCAGGAAGGGCAGCGGCCCGCAGGCCAGCACCAGTCCCTTTTGCTCGGCATTGTCCCGGATGCGCTCCTGCAGGGTGAAGATGAGATTGTCCAGATCGCCGGGTTCGGTCTCGCGCAGGCTGTCCAGCGGCACATGTTCGTTGATGCTGTCCACGGGGTAGCAGCTCAGCGGTTCGCGGTGGCCGAAGAGCATGGCCACGTTCCAGGGCTTGGGATGCTGGTTGACGTAACCCACGAAGGGCGCGATGCCCATGCCGCCGGCCAGCAGCAGGGTGGGCGTTTCGGGCTCCACGGCAAAGCCGTTGCCCAGCGGCCCCCAGACGCGGACCTTGTCCCCTTCGCGCAGGGAGGCCATGCGCTGCGTCCCCTTGCCCTGCACCTGGAAGAAGCAGATGAGGTGGCGCGCCGTCATGTGACAGATGCCGAAGGGACGCGCCCACGGGATCTCCAGACCGAAGGATACCGGGCGCACCATGACGAATTGCCCCGGCCGCCAGCCGTCCCAGTCCGGGCGGGTGAGGCGCAGGGCAAAGAAACGGCTTTCCTGACCCGTCTGGCCGAAGGGCACGAGGTCAAGCACCGTCAAAAGGCAGGAACTTTGCTGTGACATGGAGGCACTATAAAAAAGATGCCCGCTCCCGGTCAACTGCCCGGGCGGCGAACTCCGCCCCGGGCGCGGGAAGGCGGCGGGCGGCGGGCGCATGGCGGCCGGGGCGCGCCGGAGGCTCTTCCCTTTTGCGGCGTTGCCGGATATGATGCTCCGTTCCGGCAGGCGCGCAGTGCGCCGCCCTCATATCCGCTCGGTGAGGAGAGACATCATGAGCAAAAAGTTGACCGTGGCTGTTGTGGGCGCTACCGGCGCCGTGGGTCGTGAAATGTTGAAGACCCTGCATGACCGTCAGTTCCCGGCCACGGAAGTACGCGCGTTCGCGTCGGCGCGTTCGGCGGGCAGCAAGGTTCCCTTCGGCGACACGGAACTGACCGTGCAGGAGCTGAAGGAAGACGTGTTCGAGGGTATCGACATCGCCATCTTTTCCGCCGGCGGCGGCACGTCCGAGACCTTTGCCCCGCATGCGGCCCACGCGGGCTGCGTGGTGGTGGACAACTCCTCGCAGTGGCGCATGGACGACCGCTGTCCGCTGGTGGTGCCCGAAGTGAATCCCGACGCCCTGGCCGGGCATAACGGCATCATCGCCAACCCCAATTGTTCCACCATTCAGATGCTGGTGGCCCTCAAGCCCATCTACGACGCCGTGGGCATCCGGCGCGTGGTGGTGTCCACCTATCAGGCCGTGTCCGGCACCGGGCAGAAGGGCCTCGAAGAGCTGGAACGCCAGACCCGCGATCTCTTCAACCTGCGCGATCCCGAGTGCAAGGCCTATCCCTACCGCATCGCCTTCAACGTGCTGCCGCATATCGACGTCTTCCTTGACAACGACTACACCAAGGAAGAAATGAAGATGACCAACGAGACCGTGAAGATCTTCAACGATCCCACGGTCAAGGTGACGGCCACCTGCGTGCGCGTGCCGGTGTTCTTCGGTCATGCGGAATCCGTCAACGTGGAGACCGTGAAGAAGATGACCGCCAAGGAATGCCGCATCCTGCTTTCCCAGGCGCCGGGGGTCAAGGTGTTCGACAATCCGCGCGAGAAGCTCTATCCCATGCCCGCCTACATCGCGGGCGACGACGAGACCTATGTGGGCCGCATCCGCGAGGACGAGAGCATCGAGAACGGCCTCAACATGTGGATCGTGGCCGACAACGTGCGCAAGGGCGCGGCGCTCAATGCCGTGCAGATCGCCGAAGAGCTGCTGCGGCGCGACCTCGTGCGCGTGACGGATCGCAACGTCTTCATGTCCTAGAGCCTTTTCCGTGTGGAACGTTCGCGTTTCACACCCTACGGCCTGGCGTTTCGCGGAAAAAACGCGGTTTTCCCGCCGAGCCGAGCCGGGCCGGGCGGCGCCGTGCCGCGGGACCGCCATCGAACAGCAACGGGCCGCCGCGTTCCGGAGGGAACGGCGGCCCTTTCCAAGGGGGCAATCATGGAAGCTGTAGGTTACGACGTTTATTTGCGCGCCCTGCTGGACGCGCCCCATCCCGGCGTGGACAAGGTGCTGGCCTTCTATGATCACCGCGTTGGCCATATCTGCACGGATGCCCGGCTGATGTTGTTGCCGCTGGATGACCATCTGTGTCACCGCGGCGACGGTCTCTTTGAGAGCATCAATTTCCGCGACGGCAGGATATTCGCCCTCGACGACCATCTGGCCCGCCTGCGCAACGGGACGGAGGCCATCCGCCTTACGCCGCCCTGCTCGTGGGAAGAACTGCGCCAGCGCATCCTGGACGTGGCGCGCGCCTCCGGCGAGTCGCACGGCGACATCCGCCTGCTGCTGGGGCGCGGGCCGGGCGGCTTCGGCATCTCGCCGGACGAGTGTCCGCAGTCCACGCTCTACATCGTGGCCATCCGTTCCCCTCTGCCCGGGGCGGACGTCTACGAAAAGGGGCTGACGGCCTTCACCAGCGACATCCCCCCCAAGCAGCAGTATCTGGCCAAGATCAAGAGCACCAACTATCTGCCCAATGTCTTCATGGCCCGCGAAGCCCGCGAAAAGGGCATGGACGTGGCCGTGACCTTTGACGAACACGGCTGCATGTGCGAAGCCGCCATCGCCAATATCGGCATCGTGGACAAGGACGGCGTGCTCGTCGCGCCGGACATGCGGCACATCCTGGCCGGCACGTCCATGCAGGCCGCTTTCCGCGTGGCGCCGCAGCGCATGCCCGTGGCCCAGCGCGACATCCGCCACGAGGACATCGCCTCGGCCCGCGAGATGCTGCTTTTCACCAGCGCCACGCTCTGCGTGGCCGTGACGCATTTTGACGGCAAGCCCATCGGACGGGACGAGCAGGCGGGCAGGCCCGGGCCCGTGGCGCTCTGGCTCAAGGACGCCCTGCTCGAACACATGCTTGCCACGGGTACGCCGTTCTGATGCGCGTGCTCATCGTGGCCCTGCAGTCCCCGGAGGCCAGCCGGGGCGGAGACGGCGTGCCGGCGGCCGCCTCCCCGTCCGCGGCCGCGCCGCAGGGACTGCTGCCCGGCGAAGCGCGGGCGGAACAGGAACAGGCGCTCGCTCTGGCGCGCGGCATGCGCGACGCCGGCCGCTGGGCCCCGCTCATCGTCTGCCGGCGGGAAAGCTGGCTGGCGGAACGCGCCCAGGAGCTGGGCCTGCCCTGCGTCACGCTGGGGCAGGGCGGAGCGGCGTGGACCTTTGCCCGTATGCGTCTCTGGTGGCGCTTCCGGCGGCAGAAACATCTGCTCATCCAGACGCTGGGGACGGAGTCCGTCAGCTGGGGCGCGCGTCTTGCCGCCTGGCGACGGCCTTTCGGCGAGCGGGCCACCCTGCTGGCGCACGCCTTCCCCGTGCGGCCGCCGTCGGCCGAATTCCTCCGTTCCCGCCGCAGCCGCGACCTCATGGCCGCCCGGAAGATCCTTTGCGGCAGCGAGCATGTGCGCGAACGCCTGCATGACGCGAGCTGCAATGAGGATTCCTCCTCCGCCGGTCTGCCCGGCGAGCGGCTGGAGCGCTTCCTCCCCTGCGTGGACGCCGACCGCCTGCGGACGGAGAAGACGCCCCGGCGCGAAGGCGCGAACTTCGTTTTTGCCATGACCGAGAGTTTCCTGCCCCAGTCCGGCGCGCTCCCCGTGCTGCAGGCCATGCTGCTGCTCCAGCAGCAAACCGATCTGCCCCCGTGGGAAGTGCGCCTCTTCGGCAACGGCTCCCGCTGCGGCGAGATCTGGGAGGAAGCGCGCGCCCTCGGCGTGGAGTCCCGCCTGTGCCTGCTGGGCCCGCAGCCTCTTGCCGAGGCCCTGCGCCGCTGTGACGTGTGGCTGGCCCCGGGACAGGCCGACGCGGAGATCCCTTCCACCTTCTGGGCGGGCTTCGTGGCCGGGATCCCCGTCATCTACAGTCTGAGCCATCTGCACCGCGAATTCCTGGGCCATGAGCGGCCCTGCCTGCCTTTGTCCGCCGTTTCGCCGGAAAAGCTGGCGGAAGCCATGCGCCGTCCGCTGCTCGACGCGAAAGCCCGCGCCCAGCTGGCGGAGCAGGCCGCCCGGACGGCCGCCGCCGTGGACGGGGCGGTGCTGGCCGAACATCTCCGCGAGACCTATACCCAATGGGCCGAGGCCTGGGGCTGGCTCGACGCCGCCGACCACGAAGCCCTTGCCCCGCAGGAAGACATGCCGTCCGCGGCGGAAGACGTCGCGCCGCCAAAGGACGCCGCTCCCGCCTCTTCCACGCTCGAAGCCGGACCGTCCCCGGCTGTGGCCGCTCCCGCCGAGAGCACTGTGGCGACTCCTTGCGACGCATCTTCCGCCCCTTTCCCCGACCATCCCGTTGACGTCGCCGCCGAGGCGTCCGACGCTGCCGCTCCCGTGCCCGCTTCCGCGTCCGCTTCTCCGGACGAGCGCGCGCCCGCGGGCGGAGAAGCCGCCGAAACGGCATCCCCGGCATCATCTCCGGTCCCCGACCGGCCCCGCACCTCCAAACCACGGACGAAAAAGCGTCCGCGCGAGAACGCATGAAATGTAAGATCTGCAAGGCGCAGGCCGTGGTGGCCCTGCGCAGCCACAATGCCGCCTTTTGTCCCGACTGCTATCTTGATTTCTTTTCCCGCCAGGTGGCCAGAGGCATCGAAGGCCAAAAGCTCTTCACCCGGGAGGAACGCATCCTCGTGGCCCTTTCCGGCGGCAAGGATTCGCTGGCCCTCATGCTGGAGCTCTCCCGCCAGGGCTACGACGTGACCGGCCTGCATATCGACCTCGGCATCCCCGGCTCCTCGCAGGCCGCCCGCGCCGTGGTGGAACGCTTCTGCGAGCGGCACGGCCTGCGCCTCATGGTCAAGGACATGACCGCCGAGGGCCTGCCCATCCCGCTGGTCAAGGAACGCCTCAACCGTCCGGTCTGCTCGGCCTGCGGCAAGATAAAACGCCACTTCTTCAACAAGGCCGCGCTGGACGGCGGCTTTGACGCCCTCGCCACCGGCCACAACCTCGATGACGAGGTGGCGCGCCTGTTCAGCAATACCCTGCGCTGGGATACGGCCTACCTCTCGGATCAGGGCCCGCGCCTCGACGGCGAAGACGGCTTCGCCCGCAAGGTCAAACCCCTCTGGCGGCTCACCGAATTCGAGACCGCCAATTACGCGTTCCTCATGGGCATCGAACATCACGTCGCTGCCTGCCCCTACAGCCCCGGAGCCAGCTTTTCCGTGCTCAAGGGCATCATGCAGCGCCTCGAAGCCGCCATGCCCGGCCGCAAGCTGGACTTCTACCAAGGCTTCCTCCAGCGCGGACGCCCCGTCTTCGCCCGCCGCGAAGCCGAACACGGCGACCCCCTCGCCCCCTGCACCCGCTGCGGCTACCCCACCTCCTCCGGCGATACCTGCGGCGTCTGCCGCATCCGCGCCGCCCTGGCCGGAGAGCAGGCGTAGAGCCTGTTTATCAAGATGTAGATGAATTGGGGGGAAGGGGAACCCCTCCGCCGGCGCTGGAGGGGTTCCCCTTCCCCCCAAGCCCCCCATCCCTTCCCCAGCGCGCTTTTGCCAGGGGGAACCTGTGTCAAATATTCCCCCAAATTTTTTGCGGGGATGTCTTGGAGGACAGGCGCTCTTGTCGTTGCGGCATATCCCTCTGACATGTCACCGGGGGACGGAGGAGACGGCGGGAGGCTGTCGTGCCGCGTCATCCCGTCTGTGATCCTGACAAACGTTTTCGGAAGGGAGAGGGGGAGCACGAGGGGGAGAGGGAGACCCTTTTCTGGAACATTTTCAGTTTGAAACGCTTCGCGTTTCAAACCATACGGCCTGTCGTTTCGCGGAAAAAACGCGGTTTTTCCGCTCACTTTTGGCCGGGCGGCGCTGTGCCGCCGCCTCGCGCTTTGCCTTTTTTCAAGGCAAAACGCTCTCAAGGGGCTCCCTCTCCCCCTCGTAAAAAAAACGCTCCGGTGCAACCGGAGGGCGGGGATTTTTTTTGCTGTCGTGCGGCGTGTTCTTCTGGTATGTTGCCGGGGGACGGAGGAGACGGCGGGAGGCTGTCGTGCCGCGTCATCCCGTCTGTGACCCTGACAAAAGTTTTCGGAAGGGAGAGGGGGAGCGCGAGGGGGAGAGGGGCCCCTTTTTCAAAAGGGGGCCCCTCTCCCCCTCGCCCCAAACCCCCTTCCCCAAGCAAAAGAGGAGCCCGAATGAGCCTTTGGCGCAAGATCCGGGAGCGGGGGCTGACGCCCGCCAATGTCATCAGTTACGCGAGCCTGCGGATCATGCAGGATGGCGGCAGGCTGCTGGGGACGCTGCGGCTGCGCTGCAAGGCGCGTTTTCTTGGGGTGGATATGGGCGCGGGGGTGAGCGCGCACGGCCCGGTGGGGCTCATGCGCTGGCCGGGCAGCAGCATCGAGATCGGCGCGGGGTGCAGCTTCATTTCTTCGTGGCGGCGGGCCACGGCGGCCACGGTGCTGGCGCCGTGCCGTCTGCGGACGTTCGGCCCCGGCGCGCGGATCGTGCTGGGGGAGGGCTGCCAGCTCACGGGGGCGGCGCTGACGGCGCGTTCCACCAGCATCAAACTGGGGCGGCAGGTGATGCTTGCGCCCAATTGCATCGTGGTGGATTCGGATTTCCATGCCCCGTGGCCGCCGGAGCGGCGTTGCGTCGATCCGGGGCTGGAGCATGACGCGCCGGTGGAGATCGGCGATCATGCCTGGCTGGGCATGGGCTGCATGGTGCTGAAGGGCGTCACCATCGGGCACGGGGCCATCATCGGCGCGGGCAGCGTGGTAACGCGCGACGTGCCGCCCTTGTGCGTGGCGGCGGGGGCTCCCGCGCGGGTGGTGCGGCGTCTGACGGCCTGCGAGGCGGCAGGATTGTGCGTGCCGCCGGAGGAGGGCCTGAGCGAATCCGTGGATGTGGGGCACGCGGCCAACAGCCTGAGCGGGGACGGCGCGACGATGGAGACGGGCGAAACGAGCGGGCCGGCCGGAGAATAGTCCGTGCCGGTGGATGAATACATAGAAAAACTGCTGGCATCGCCGCGCTTTGCCGGACAGATACGGACGCACCGCCTGTTGCCGGGGCGGGACGCGCGGTTTGCGGATTCGCGCCTGCCGTGGCCGGCGGCCATGCGGCGGCTGCTGGAAGCGCGGGGGCTGGAGCGGCTGTATGCGCATCAGGCGCTGGCCACGGACTATGTGCGCTCCGGGCGATCGGTGGTGGTGGCCACGCCCACGGCCAGCGGCAAGAGCCTCGTCTATCATCTGCCCGTGTTGGAGCGTTACCTGCAGGACCCGGACGCCCGGGCCCTGTATCTTTTTCCCCTCAAGGCGCTGGCGCAGGATCAGCTTTCGAGCTTCAACAGCCTGTGCGCCCTGTGGCCGGAGATCAGCCGTCCACGGGCGGCCCTGTACGACGGGGACACTTCGGAGCATTTCCGGCGCAAGATCCGGCGGGACCCGCCGCAGGTGCTGATCAGCAATCCCGAGATGCTGCATCTGGCCATCCTGCCGCATCATGAGCAGTGGGCCGCTTTTCTGGCGGGACTGTCCCATGTGGTGGTGGACGAGGCCCATACCTACCGCGGGGTCTTCGGGGCGCACATGGCGCAGGTGTTCCGGCGGCTCAACCGGCTTGCCGGGCGCTACGGCGCGCGGCCGACCTATATTTTCTGCACGGCCACGGTGGGCAATCCCGGCGAACTGGCGGCGGCGCTCTGCGGAGCGGACGAGGCGGACGGTCTGCCCGCGCCCGTGGTGGTGGACGAATCCGGCGCGCCGCAGGGACCGCGCCATGTGGTCTTTCTGGATCCCGAACAAAGTCCGTCCACGGCGGCCATCGATCTGCTCAAGGCCGCGCTGGCCCGCGAGCTGCGCACCATCGTCTATTGCCGTTCCCGGCGCATGACCGAACTCATCAGCCTTTGGGCGGGGAGCCTGCACGGAGCGTATGCCGGAAAGATCGCGGCCTACCGGGCGGGCTATCTGCCGGAAGAGCGGCGGGACATCGAGGCGCGCATGGCCTCGGGCGAGCTGCTGGCCGTGGTCAGCACCAGCGCGCTGGAACTGGGCATCGACATCGGCGGGCTGGATGTCTGCATCCTGGTGGGCTATCCCGGCACGGTCATGGCGACGCTGCAGCGCGGCGGCCGCGTGGGCCGGGCGCAGCAGGAGTCCGCGGTGCTGCTGGTGGCTGGGGAGGACGCGCTCGATCAGTATTTTATGCGCCATCCGGACGATTTTTTCAGCCGTCCGCCGGAGAAGGCGGTGGTCAACCCTGATAACGAGGTGATCCTCTCCCGGCATCTGGAATGCGCGGCGGCGGAGATGCCGTTGCGGGAGGGGGAGGGCTGGCTGCGGCAGGCGGCGGTACGGGAGGCCGTGCGGCAGCTTGAGCGGACGGGCACGCTCTTGCGCAGCGCGGAGGGAGATCAGTGGCTGGCGGCCCGCAAGCGGCCCCAGCGGCTGGTGGATCTGCGCGGCGCGGGGCAATCCTGCGTCATCGAGGACACGGAAGGGCGCATCATCGGCTCGGTGGACGGCTGGCGCGCCTGGCGGGAGACGCATCCCGGCGCGGTCTATCTGCATCAGGGCAAAAGCTATGTGGTGCAGGAGCTGGACGTCGAGCGCGGCCGGGTGCTGGTGCGGCCGGAAAAGGTGGGCTGGTTTACGCGGGTGCGGGGCCAGAAGAGCACGGACATCCTGGAAGAGACGGAGCGCCGTCCGCTGGGCCGGGGCATGGTCTGCCGGGGCCGCCTGCGGATCATGGATCAGGTCACGGGCTACGAGAAGCGCAGCACCTCCGGCAACCGCCTGCTGACCATCGTCCCGCTGGACGCGCCGCCGCATGTCTTTGAGACGGAAGGGCTGTGGTACGTCTTTCCCGACAGCACGCGCCTGCGGCTGGAAGAAGCGTTCGTGCATTTCATGGGGGCCATCCATGCGCTGGAACATGCGGCCATCGGCCTGCTGCCCCTGCTGGTCATGGCGGACCGCAACGATTTCGGCGGCATCTCCATCCCGCTGCATCCGCAGACCGGCCTGCCGGGCGTGTTCATTTATGACGGCCTGCCCGGCGGCGCGGGCCTGACGCGCCAGGCCTTCCCGCAAGCCGGGGAGCTGCTGCGCCTGAGCCGGGAGGCTATCGCCTCCTGCCCCTGCGAGGACGGTTGTCCTTCCTGCGTGCATTCGCCCAAGTGCGGTTCGGGTAACCGCCCCATCAGCAAGGCCGGGGCCGTGGCGCTGGTGGATGACGTGCTGGCCCCGGGCGGCGAGGCCGAAGGCGAGGCGCTGGAACGGGAATGGCGTTGTTCGCCCGCTCCGGATCGCGGGCTGGGCAGTGCGGGCGAGGAGGGCGCTGCCGCCGGGGCGCGGCGGGAGCGGACAGGCCCGCCAGCCGCGACGCCTGCCGCCCATGCGGAGCGGCCGGACAGGCTGCCGGGCTCCGATGCGCCGGAAAGAGCGGCTGCGGCGGCCCCGGCTGCGGCGGAACTCTCCGAGGAGGGCGTGCCGCCCTTCGTGGTGCTGGACGTGGAGACCCGGCGCAGCGCCGCCGAGGTGGGCGGCTGGCATCGGGCCGGGGAAATGGGCGTGAGCGTGGCCGTGCTCTACGACAGCCGGGACGGGCGGTTCCATACCTACCGGCAGGAAGAGCTGGCGGCTTGCTTCGACCGCCTGCGGGACGCGCCGCTGGTGGTGGGCTTCAATTCCTTCCGTTTCGATTACGCCGTGCTCCAGCCTTTCGCGGGCTTTTCCCTGAAGGAGCTGCCCGGCCTCGATCTGCTGCAATGCCTGCAGGAACGTCTGCATTACCGCGTATCGCTGGACAATGTGGCGCAGGCCACCCTTGACGAGGGCAAGAGCGCCGACGGCCTGCAGGCCCTGCGCTGGTGGAAGGAGGGCCGCGTGGAGGAGATCGCCGCCTATTGCCGCAAGGATGTGGACGTTACCCGCCGGGTCTATCTTTTCGGATGGAAAAACGGTTACGTGCTCTTCCGCAACAAGGCCGGACAGCGGGTGCGCGTGCCGCTGGATCTCCGGCGCTGAAGCACGGACGACGCCTGTGCGGGCTTGTCGTTCCTGTGAGCTGTTTGTTTGGGGGGAAGGGGAACCCCTCGCGTTGCTGTCGATGCCCGTAGCTTCCTTCGTCGCAACGGGCACGGCCTTCGGCCGCCTTTCGGTCGCGCTCTGCTGTCGATGCCCGTAAGGCTCCTGCGTCGCCTAGGGCGTATCAACACAAATTTTACAAATAATTTCAGCAAATAAAACGAATACTTTCTATACGCTCCGCTTGCCTTTGGGGCGGGGATGCCTCGTGGCCCTGACTCTCCCTTGGCAAAAGCGCGCTGGGGAAGGGATGGGGGGGCTTGGGGGGAAGGGGAACCCCTCCCGCGCCGGCGGAGGGGTTCCCCTTCCCCCCAAACAAATACGCGCGCCGCGGTCGTTACAGTCCGGCTTCTTCCACGAGGCGCAGGCACATGTCGGCCTTGTTGAGGGTGTAGAGGTGGATGCCGGGCGCGCCTTCATCGAGCAGACGGCGGATCTGACGCACGGCGAAGCGCAGGCCGGCCTCGCGCACGGCTTCCACGCCGCCGGTCTTGTTGGCTTCTTCCAGTTCCAGATAGAACTTGCCGGGGATGTTGGCCCCGCAGAGGCGCAGCACACGGCGCAGGGAGTCGAAGCTCTGGATGGGCAGGATGCCGGGGATGACCGGCGTGGTGAAGCCCTGCGCCCGCAGGCCGCGCACCAGTTCCACATATTCGCGGACATCGAAAAAGAGCTGCGTCACGACGAAGTCCGCGCCCGCCGCGATCTTTTCGGCCAGATGGTGCCTGTCCGCCGCAAAGCTGGGCGATTCGGGATGCGGGCAGGGATACCCGGCCACGGCCACGCCCATGTCCGGCATCTGTCGCCGGATGAAACGCACGAGATCCAGCGCATGGCGGAAGCGCCCGGCCTCCCAGTCCCACTGCGGCTGATCCGCCGGGGCGTCGCCCCGCAGGGCCAGCACGTCCTGCACGCCGGCGGCATGCAGCTCTTCCAGGAAGGCGCTGATGCGTTCCTGTTCCGCGCCCACGCAGGTCAGGTGGGCCATGACCTGGAAACCGCGCCGGACGAGCTCCGCCGTGACGGACAGGGTGTTTTGCTGCTTGCCGCCGCCTGCGCCGTACGTCACCGAGGCAAAGAGCGGACCGGCGGCCTTGAGGCGGGCCGCCGTCTCGTAGAAGGCGGACAATTGCGCCGGGTCGGACGGCGGGAAGAATTCGAAGGAAATGAAGGGCTCGCGGCGTTCACGCAGCAGGCTGCCGATGGTCGTCATGGATGTGCTCCTTTCAACGGTAAGTGACGTGATGGCATATTTTGTATCAATATAACTTGATATGTCAATATAGAGCAATCCCCATTGAAAATGTGGATTGCTCTGGTAGTCGCGAGAGCGACTACCCGCAAGCGAACACACGGAAAAACCACGCTTTTTCCGTCATGTGAGGGCAGCGTCAGCAGGGAAATGGGACTCAATTTCCCTGCGAATCCGGTCTAGCCGCCCCGGCAGTGTATGTGAAGGCCGTCACGGGCCGGCCCGGGACAGGACAAGATCCGCTTGCGGAGAGGCGCAACGGCGCGGCACGCCGCCGGAGAGGGCGGGCGGCGCTGATGTCGGCAGACGAAGAGGGCGGGCTTGCTTGCAAGGAGGGGATGTTTCCGCTACGCTAGACGCTTGTGAAGGGAGTTTCTTATCCGTTTTTGCCGTTCGCCACTTCCCGCAGCGTGAAGGCCATGCACCATGCCGGGCCGCGAGGGAAAAACGCGGGCAGCCAACGTCCGGGGCGCGTATGACCATATCTACCGCAATGGCCGGTTTTCCCGTCCTTCTTGTGCCGGGACTGCTTTTTCTCCTTTTCGGAACCTGGCAGGCAGTGCGACAGCGCGAGAACCTGAAACGCCTCATCTGCTGGGGGGCGCTGCAAGACGCCGGCGTGGTGTGCATCGCCATGGCGTGTCCCGCTCCCACCTTCGCCGACGCGCTCCCCCTGTTCATCCTCTTCCAGGCCGCAACGCGGCTGCTGGCCCTGTGCGCTCTGGGCGATCTCGCCAAGGGGATCACGCCGGCGCTGAGCGCCCTGCGGGGCGTGGGGCGGCTGCGTCCGGTCAGCGGGGCGCTGCTGGGACTGGGGCTCATGGCCAGCGTGGGCGGATCGCCGTTCTTCGTGCCGGAGGCACGCCTGCGCTTCGTCCAGGGATACATCTACGGCTCGCCGCCGTCGTCGGAGTTCGCTCTGCCGCTGATGCTGCTGATGCTGGCCTGCACGCTGGTTCTCCTTGCCCTGCACCTGCATGCCGTGCAGGTGTCGCTGCTGGAAACGCGGCCCGCGCATGCCGCCGCGCTGCCGGAAGGGGGACGGCCCGGCGTCGCCGGCCTGCTGCTGGCGCTGATCGTGGCGCTGGCGGGTCTGTTCCGCAACGAACTGATGTCCTTTCTGGAAAGCGGCTGGCTGTCGCCCATCAGGCTGCATCATCCTGAACCGCATGTGGCCTTCTGGCTGTTCTATGCCGGGGCGGCGCTGGGCGGAGCGGGCTGTCTTTTGCGCAACCGGCTTGCTCCCTGGGCCGTGGTGCTGACCTCGGCGCTGGCGCTGGTCAGCGTCTTCGTCTATCCCATCAACGGCCTCTCCCAGTTTTTCCTTGTTCTCATCGGTCTGGTGGCCCTAGTGGTCAGCCTCTATTCGCTGGACTACATGGCCCATGACGAGCATCCGGCGCGCTACTGGTTCTTCCTGCCCCTGACTTTCGCCGCGCTGGCGGGCATCGTGAGCGAACCCAATTTCGGCGCGTTGTACGGCTACTGGGAGCTCATGACCTTCGCCTCCTATTTCCTCGTGGTGCATGAGGGACGGCGGGCGGCACTGGATGCCGGCTTCAAGTATTATCTCATGTGCGCGGGCGGCGCGCTGCTGCTCATGCCCGGCATCGCCCTGCTGGGCGACGGGAAGATGTTCTTTGGCGACGTCTTCCAGCATATGCGGGGCATGTCGGACGCCGGCCTCCAGGCCGGGCTGGTGTGCTGTCTGGCCGGCTTTGCGGTCAAGGCCGGTCTGGTGCCCCTCCATTCCTGGCTGCCGGACGCGCACCCGGCGGCGCCCTCGTCCGTGTCCGGCCCGCTGTCGGGCATCATCACCAAGATGGGCATTTTCGGGCTCCTGCTGCTGTTGATCCCGGCCGCCACGGCCCCGCTTCTCCCGGCAGGGCTCTACGGTCTTACCTGGTTCGGCACGGCGCTGGTCTTCATGGGGGCCTTCACCCTCGTCTACGGCGAGCTCATGGCCCTGCGCCAGCAGGACATCAAGCGTCTGCTGGCCTTCTCCACGCTGGGACAGCTCGGGGAGATCACCCTCACTCTGGGCGTGGGCACGGTGCTGGCCACCTACGCCACTCTGGCCCATGTGGCCATGCACGCCGTCATGAAGGATCTGCTCTTCCTCGGGGCCGGGGCGCTCATCCTGCGCGCCGGGTCCCGCCGGCTGGAAGACCTGCGCGGCCTGGGCCGGCAGATGCCGTGGACGGTGGCCTGCATGAGCGTGGGACTGATCACCATCATGGGCCTGCCGCCCTTCGGGGGCTTTTTGAGCAAATACCTCATGGTCAAGGCCGTGGTGGACGCGGGCTACCTCTGGCTGGGCGCGCTCATCCTCATCGGTTCTCTGGTGGGCGCGGTCTACTACATCCGCATCCTGAGGACGCTGGTCTTTGAACAGCGTCCGGCGCATCTGCCCGCCGTGACGGAAGCGCCCCTCTTCATGCGTCTTGCCCTGCTGGTGCTGGCCCTGCTCTGTCTGGCCCCGGGCATCGCGCCCTGGCTGCTGGACATGGTGCTGACGCCCGCCGTATCGGCTCTCGTGCGGCTGGAGACCGGCGCAAGCCTGCCTTCGCCCTTGCTGCTCATCTTCGCCGATACGGGCATCTGGCCCGCCTTCGTGGCCCTGCCGGTCTTCGGGGCGCTGGCGCCCGCCTTCTTCCCGCACAATGAACGGCTGGCCGGGCTGGCCGCGCTGCTCGTCCTGCTGCTGACCGCCGCGCTTGTGGTGGTGCAGGGGCAGTATCTGGACGCGCTCTCCTGGGGCTTTGCCCTGCTGGTGCCGCTGGTGGGCGCGCTCAACGTGGTCTATGCGCTGGGCTACATGAGCCACAGCCACAGCCAGTGGCGTTTCTACTGCGCCTTCACGGCCATGTGCGGCGGTCTCGTGGGCATGGCGGCCGCGCAGACTCTGTTCAGCTTCTTCCTTTTCTGGGAGATCATGAGCGCCTGGACGCTCTATCTGGTGCTGGCCCACGAGGGCGACGCGCTCTCCCTGCGCGAGGCCTTCAAGTACTTCTGCTTCAACGTCTGCGGCGCGGGCTTCATCTTCGTGGGGGTCTGCTTCCTGGGCGGCAATCTGGCCATGAGCGCCCGTCCCACCGAGATCGCGGCCGCCATCTCCACCTTGCAGTGGCATAATGCGGGCGCGCCCTTCGTACTGGGCTTCTGCCTCGTGGGGGTGGGCTTCCTCATGAAGGCGGCCCAGCTTCCCTTCCGCATCGACTGGCAGATGCACCCGGCCGTGGCCCCCACGCCGGTGTCGGGCTTCATTTCTTCCGTATTGCTGAAAAGTTCCATCTTCGGCCTGGTCAAGCTCTTCCTGCTGCTGGGCGGGAGCGCGCTGGCCGCGCATCTCATGTCCGGCGAGGCCCTTGACCGCATGCGCCTTGCCGCCATGTGGATCGGCGGCATCACCATCGTCTATGCGGCCCTGCAGGCGCTGGTGGCCAATCAGGTCAAGCTGGTCTTCATCTATTCCACGGTCAGCCAGATCGGCTATATGGTGCTGGCCGTGGCGGCGGGGGGCTCGCTGGGCTATGCGGGCGGCCTGTTGCACGTCGTGAACCACGTCTTCTTCAAGGATTTGCTCTTCCTCGTCTGCGGGGCGGTGATGTTCGCCAGCCACTGCGAGACGCTGGAAGATCTGGGCGGGCTGGGCCGCCGTATGCCCTTCACCCTTGCCATGTTCGCCATCGCGGGCCTGTCTGTGGTGGGCGTGCCGCCGACCAGCGGTTTCAGCTCCAAGTGGCTCATCTATCACGGACTCATGCAGGCGGGGCAGCCCCTGCTGGCCCTGCTCTCGCTGGTGGGCAGCGTCAT
Source organism: uncultured Desulfovibrio sp. (assembly GCF_944324525.1). Taxonomy (GTDB): domain Bacteria; phylum Desulfobacterota; class Desulfovibrionia; order Desulfovibrionales; family Desulfovibrionaceae; genus Desulfovibrio. Next base: position 9,670 of record NZ_CALUWS010000026.1, on the reverse strand, counting down.
CACCCTGGCCTATGTGGCCAAGTTCCTCCATGCCGCCTTCCTCGGGCAGCCCGCGCCGCATCTGGAGCGTATCGCCGAGGTCCCGTTCATCATGCGCCTGCCCATGGGCATCCTGGCCGTGGGCTGCGTGTTGACCGGCATCTTCCCCGGGCTGGCGCTCTGGCCCATCAATGTGGTGCTGCTGGAATACGGCCTTGCGCCGCTGCCTGTCTCCCCGGCGGGCATCGCCGTGGGCCCCGGCGCCTGGAACGCCACGGGCATGGCCGTCATGATGGCCCTGGCCGTGGGCGGCGGGGTGCTGTTCGTCAAGTGCTTCGTGCGCCTGCGTGAGATCGACGTGCATACCTGCGGTCTGCCGCCGGAGACGGCCACCAGCCGCATGAAGCCCGCAAGCATTTACGGCGGCCTTGTCCGCCTGCTGGGACAGATCCCCGGCGCGCCCGATCCCGCGCAAGGCGAGCGTGCCAGCAAGGAGCATGAAGCATGAGCGAGACCCTGTACGCCATCCTGCACATGACCCTCTTTCCCGGCGGACTCTTCGCGCTGACGCTGGGGCTCTTCTACAAGGCCCTCGACCGCCGTGTGGAAGCCCGCCTGCAGCGCCGCGTGGGGCCGCCGCTCCTCCAGCCCTGGCTGGACATCGCCAAGCTCTGCACCAAGGAGACCCTCATCCCCCGCACGGCCTGCAAGAGCGTCTTCCTGGCCGCGCCGGTGGTGGGGTTTGCGGGTATGGCCGTCTGCGCGGCCTTCATCCCCGTCCCCGGGGTCTTCGGCGGTCTGTACGATATGGGCGACCTGCTGGTGCTCTTCTACCTGCTGCCCATACCGGCCATCGCCATGATGCTGGGCGGTTCGGCCTCCAGCTCGCCCTTCGGCGCGGTGGGCTTCTCGCGTGAGATGCTGCTCATGCTGGCTTACGAGATGCCGCTGCTCATGATCCTGCTGGCCGTGGCCATGATGATCGGCTCCCAGACCGGCGGCATGGCGGAATTCTCGCTTTTGCGGATCATCGACTGGCAGCTGGCGGAAGGTTCGCTGGGCTTCCATCCGGCCATGATCCCGGCGCTGGCGGCCTACCTGATCTTCCTGCCCGGCACCATGGGCGTGGTGCCCTTCGACATTCCTGAAGCCGAGACGGAGATCATCGAGGGCCCCCTGCTGGAATACGGCGGGCCGCTGCTGGCCCTCTATCAGATGGGCGGCGCGCTCAAGACTTTCGTGGTGCTGGGGCTTGGCGTGGCGCTCTTCTTCCCGGGGCTCATCTCCGACTACTGGCCCGTTAATCTGCTCTGGTTCCTGGCCAAGTGCTTGGGCCTCATGCTGGTGTCGCTGACGCTGGTCAAGTCGGCCACCGGGCGTTTCCGCATCGATCAGGCCTTTCGTTTTTATGTGACCGTGCCCACGGCGCTGGCTCTGTGCAGCCTGCTGCTCGTCTGGGCTCTGTAAGGAGGCGGCCATGAGCCTTGATACCCTGCTCAAGAAACTGTCGGTGCGCTCGCCCTGGCTTTTCCGCATCAATGCCGGCTCCTGCAATGGCTGTGACGTGGAACTGGCCACCACGGCCTGCATCCCCCGCTATGACGTGGAGCGCTTCGGCTGCCGGTACTGCGGCAGTCCCCGCCATGCGGACATCGTGCTCATCACCGGCCCCCTCACGACCCGCGTGCGGGACCGGGTGCTGACCGTCTGGAACGAGATCCCCGAGCCCAAGGTCACGGTGGCCGTGGGCATCTGCCCCATATCCGGCGGCGTCTTTCGAGAGGGCTACTCCATCGAGGGGCCCATTTCCCGGCATATCCCGGTGGACGTCAACGTGCCCGGCTGCCCGCCGCGTCCCCAGGCCATCCTGGAAGGCGTGGTGCTGGCCAAGCAGATCTGGCTCAGGAAGCTGGGGCTGGAGGCCTAGGATGACGGCAGGGCGGAACATGGGCCACGGGGCCGCCTCGCCCCTGCGGCGGCTGCGGGCCCGGCTGGGCGGGCTGCTGCGCGGCCTCAACGAGCAGCTGACATCCCTGAACGCCCGTATGGAAGGGGAGAGCGCCTGCCGCCGTTGCGGGGTCTGTCACCATGTCTGCGGCATGCTGACGGCGCCCCGCCGCGAGAGCGGCGTCCCCAAGGAGTGAATATGGCAGGCTTTCTGAAGATTCTTTTCCGCAATCTCCTTGAGGGGCCGAGCACGGATCCCTTCCCGCTGGGAGAGACCTTTTCGCCGGAGCGCATCCGCGGTACGGTGCGCATCGATCCCGAGCTCTGCATGGGCTGCGGCATGTGCCGTTATTCCTGCACGGCCGGGGCCATCCATATCCGGCACAATGAGGACGGATCCGGCTATACCATCAGCGTCTGGCAGGACTCCTGCTGTCTGTGCGCCTCCTGCCGGCATTACTGCCCCACCGGGGCCATCACCATCGACGACGACTGGCATCATGCCCATGTGGAGGCGGACAAGTTCGGCATGCTGGAGCAGCAGACCATCACCTATGAGCCCTGCTCCCATTGCGGTTCGCTCATCCGGCCCATCCCGCTGCCGCTGGCCCGCAAACTCTATGCACACAACACGAGCCTCGATCCGGACGTCATCCGGCATCTCTGCCCCAAGTGCCGCCAGATCGAGGACGCCAAGCGCAATACCTGCCATCTGCCCGCGTCCGGCGAGGGACGGGCGCAAGATGACAGTGTGGCCGTATCGGCCTCTCCCGTGAAGAAATAAGCTGCCCGATCGGGCAAAGGATAGTCATGCAGGATATCATCAAGGGCCGTCCGGGGCTCATCGACGCGCTGACCGGCGACTGCGGCTCTCCCGCCGCCGTCCATCACAGCACGGACGCCTACGGCAACGCCTATCACTGGTTTAAGCTGCCCCAGCCGCGCCGGCTGCCGCAGGCCGCCGCCCGTCTGAAGGAGGCCGGCGCGCGCCTGTGCATGATCTCGGCGTACAACCGGCATCAGCTCAGCGAACAGCAGCAGGAGATCTGCTATCACTTCGAGCTGGAGGGCGTGATCTACAATCTGACGGTGAACCTGGGCAGCGAATGGCAGACCGTGCCGTCCATCACGCCCCTGTTCGCCAATGCCGACTGGCACGAGCGGGAAATGATGGAGCTGTACGCCATCCGTGTGGAAGGGCACCCCAACCCGCGCCGTCTCTTCCTTGACGAGGAGCTGGACGCGGGCGTGCTCAACGAGGCCGTGCCGCTGTCGGTCATGATGAACGGCGCTTGCACCACCGACCTCTGGGAACGCATCCTCAAGGACAGGGGGAACATGGCATGAGCACGCCCACGACCTTTCAAATGCCCCTCGGCCCGGTGCATGTGGCGCTTGAGGAGCCCGTCTACTTCCATCTCACCGTGGATGGCGAGATCATCCGCAAGGTGGAGCTTACCTCCGGGCATGTGCACCGCGGCATGGAAGCCCTGGCCAGCCAGCGCAACCTTATCCAGAACACCACGCTGACCGAGCGCGTCTGCTCGCTCTGTTCCAACAGCCATTCCTTCACCTACTGCATGGCCGTGGAAAACGTGCTGGGCATCGTCATCCCGCCGCGCGCCCGCTATCTGCGCGTCATGGCCGAAGAGATCAAGCGGGTGGCCTCGCACCTCTTCAATACGGCCATCCAGGCGCATATCATCGGCTACAAGTCCCTTTTCATGCACGTCATGGAAGTGCGGGAGATGATGCAGGACGTCAAGGAGACCGTCTACGGAAACCGCATGAACCTGGCGTCCAACTGCATCGGCGGCGTCAAGTGCGATGTGGAGCCCCGGCACTTCGACTACATCCTGTCCATGCTGGACAAGATGGAGCCCGCCGTGGAAGAGATCCGCGACATCTACGACAACGACCCCATGCTGCTGGGCCGCACGCGCGGTCTTGGTCTGCTGCCGCTGGAGGACGCCGTGCGGCTGGGCGTGGTGGGCCCCGTGGCCCGCGGGTCGGGCATCACGCATGACGTGCGCAAGGATTCGCCCTATGCGGCCTATCCCGAACTGGAATTCGATGTCATCCACCGGGACGGCTGCTGCGTCAACAGCCGGACGCTGGTGCGTCTGGATGAGATCTTCCAGTCCTTCCGCATCATCCGGCAGTGCTGCGAGAAGTGCCCGGACGGGCCGGTGACCGCGCCCATGAACCAGATCCACCCGGCGGAGGCCTGCGCCCGCAGCGAAGCGCCGCGCGGCGAAGTTTTCTACTACATCCGTACCAATGATACGGATATGCCGGCCCGGCTCAAGTGGCGGGTACCGTCCTACATGAACTGGGAAGCCCTCGGCGTCATGATGCGGGACTGCACCGTGGCCGATGTGGCGCTGATCACCAACAGCATCGACCCCTGCGTGTCCTGCACGGAACGCTGAGCGGCGGGGCATGCACGAGGCGGCGCTCGTTCAGGGGCTGCTCCGTACGGCCGTCCGGGCCGTGGAGGAGCACAACGCCCGGCCCGATGCCCGGCGGGTGAAGCGCATCAGCCGTCTCACCTGCCGCCTGGGGCTGCTCTCCTGCGTGGAGCCGGAGACCCTGCGGGCCTGTTTCGAGCTCTTTGCCGAGAACGGCCCGGCGCAAGGGGCCGAACTCGTGTTGGAAACGGCCCCGCTGGATTGCCGCTGTGACGCCTGCGGCGCGGCCTTTGCCTTGACCCGGCGGCATTTCGTCTGCCCGGAATGCGGCGGGGAGCGGCTGCGTTTCAGCGGCGGACACGGACTGACCCTCATGGGCCTTGATGTGGAAGCGGAGTAAAAGCATGATTGAGCATATTCAAGTTGTTCCCGACAAGTGCCGCGCCTGCCGCCGCTGCGAAGTGGCCTGCATCGCGGCCCACCACGGCATGAGCTTCAAGGAGGCCATGAAGCACCGCGACGTGCTCGTCTCGCGCGTGCAGGTGGTCAAGGCCGAGGGCTTCCGCACGACGGTGCGCTGCCATCAGTGCGAGCCCGCGCCCTGCTGCGCCATCTGCCCCACCGGGGCCCTGCAGCAGGACAAGGACGGACGCATCAACATGCGCGTACAGCTCTGTGTGGCCTGCAAGCTCTGCATCGCGGTCTGCCCCTACGGTACCATCACCCTGGATACCATCGGCATGCCGGACATGGCCGCCGACGGCACCGAGACCATGGCCCAGCGTTCCCGGCGCGAGGTGGCCGTGCGCTGCGACATGTGCAAGGCCTGGCGCGAGGAGAACGGCAAGCGCATCACCGCCTGCATGGAGGCCTGCCCGGTGCGGGCCCTGTCCATGGTGCTGCCGGACGGCAGCGTGGTGGAAGCGCCCCTGCCCGAAAAGAAGCCCGCCGCCGTGGAAAAGCCCGCCAACCCGCTGGAACCTGCGGCCCCGCTGGCGCAGGACGCCGCCCAGCCCCCGGCGCAGGATAACGCCTGACCCCGGATGATGCCCAGGTAAACACCATCCCCCGACGTGATTATGCCGGGGGATGTTTCGTTTTGGAGGGAACTGTCGATGCCCGTATGTGCACCCCACGAAAAAAAAGTGATCATGCGAGGGGGAGAGGGAAACCGTTTTGAAAAACGGTTATCCCTCTCCCCCTCGCGCTCCCCCTCTCCTTTCCCAAAACTTTTATCAGAGTACATGTCGGGCGTCGCGGACCGGCAAGGCGTCGCGTGGCTGTTTTGTCCCCCAGCGGGATGAAAAAGAGACCGGACAGCGTAAACCGTCCGGCCTTTTGTACAGACTTTGGCTGCGGTAGGGTCGGGGACGGCTTGGATGCCGTGACGCCGGAGCAGGGATGCAGTAAAGCGCGTTTGAGGAGGGGGTAGGGGTGTGGGGGGAAGAGGAACTCCTTTCCCAAAACTTTTATCAGGGTACATGTCGGGCGGCGCGGGCTGGCAAGGCGTCGCGTGGCTGTTTTGTCCCCCGTCGGGATGAAAAAGAGACCGGACAGCGCAAACCGTCCTGTTTTTTTACAGATTTTGGCTGCGGTGGGGTCGGGGGAGGGCTTGGGTGCCGTGATGCCGGAGCAGGGAGGCGGTAAAGCGCGTTTGGGGAGGGGTTGGGGGGTATGGGGGGAAGGGGAACCCCTTTGCGCGCTAGCGAAAGGGGTTCCCCTTCCCCCCACACTGACGACAGCCCCTAAAATGCTTCCCGGTGCATCCGGCCGCGCACGAACCAGACGCTTTCGGTGATGCCGAAGGCGCGGGCGTAGTTGGCGAGCTGCGGGAAGGCGTAGGCCACTTCTTCGATGCCGTGGGCGTCGGAGGCAAAGCTCACCGGCACGGACAGTTCGGCGGCAAGGCGCATGAAGGTGGGGCAGGGGTAGATCTCGCGGCAGGGCTTGCGCAGGCCGGCCGAGGAGATCTCCATGCTCATGCCGGCGTCCCGCAGTTCGGCAAGGGCGCTGCGCACCAGCGCCTGACTGTCGGCCTTGGCCAGCCAGGTATGGAACTTCTGTACGCTGAACAGCTTGATGATGTCGGGGTGGGCCGCGATGTCGAACAGGCCGGACGCGATCATGTTCCGCCAGGCGGCGAAATAGGCGCGGTAATGCTGTTCGCAGGCGTCTTGCGAGATATCCCAGTCTTCCAGCTTGTCGTCGAAGCCCCAGGTGCCGAGATAGTGGACGCTGCCGAGGCGGTAGTCGAAGTCGTAGGCGGCAGCGGCGGCGCGCACGAAGGCTTCTTCCGCATCCAGCCAGTCGAATTCCATGCCGAAGAGCACCTGACAGCGGGAGGGATCCGCTTCGGCCTGGGCCTTGAGGGCCGCCACCTCGCGCACATAATCCTCCATGTGCGCCTCGAGCTGTTCGCGGTATTCGTGGCTGTAGGTATAGCCCCGCGGGCGGGGAGAGTGCTCGCTGAAGCCGTAGAGACGCAGACCGGCGGCCTCGGCGGCGGCGTACATCTCCGCCGGGGTGTTGCGGCCGTGAGAATAGAGGGTGTGGGTGTGCAGATCCCGCAAGATCATGGCCTGTCCTTGTGGTTCCGGTCGATGCCGGGAGAGGGTGAGGGGAGCCTTGCCGCCGGGCCGGGGGAGCGCCGCAGCCTGTGGCGCGCAGGGAAAAAAAGAGGGAGCGGGAGACGCTCCGGCCAGTGCCGCACGCCTCCCGTCTCCCATGATGACGTTTGCCTGTTACATGCCGCCGAGACGGCGGACGATCTCCTGACCGGCCTTGCGGCCCGCGCCCATGGCCAGGATGACCGTGGCCGCGCCGGTGACGATGTCGCCGCCGGCGAAGACGTTGGGCAGGGAGGTTTCCCCGGTCTCTTCATTGACCTTGATGTAGCCGCGTTCGGTCTTGTCCAGCCCTTCGGTGGCTTCCAGCAGGATGGGATTGGAGCGCGTGCCCAAAGCCACGATGGCCAGATCGGTGGGCAGGTCATACTCCGAGCCCGGCACCGGCACGGGGCGGCGGCGGCCGGAGGCGTCCGGTTCGCCCAGTTCCATCTTCTGCAGGGTGACGGAAACAAGGCGCATCTCGTCGTCGCCGTTGAAGCGGACAGGCGCCGAGAGCATGGCGAATTTCACGCCTTCCTCCTCGGCATGTTCCACTTCCTCATGACGGGCGGGCATTTCCGCACGGGTACGGCGATAGACGATGTGGACGTTTTCCGCGCCCATGCGCAGGGCGGTGCGGGCGGCGTCCATAGCCACGTTGCCCGCGCCGAACACGGTAACGTTTTTGCCGAGGAAGGCCGGGGTGTCGTGGTTGGGGAAGTCGTAGGCGCGGCCGAGGTTCACGCGGGTGAGATATTCATTGGCCGAGAAGACGCCCACCAGATTCTCGCCGGGCACGCCGAGGAAGACCGGCAGGCCCGCGCCCACGCCGATGAACACGGCGTCGTATTCCTTGGCCAGTTCGGTCACGCTCACCGTGCGGCCGCCCACATGGTTGAGATGGAAGTCCACGCCGGTCTGACGCAGGCCGTTGACTTCGGTAGCCACCACGTTCTTGGGCAGACGGAAGGCCGGGATGCCGTAGATGAGCACGCCGCCCGGCTCGTGCAGGGCCTCGAACACGTCCACCTTGATGCCCGCGGCGGCGCAGACGCCCGCGCAGGTCAGCGAGGCCGGACCGGAGCCGATGCAGGCCATCTTTTTGTTGCCCAGCGGCACGGCACAGGAATTGGTGCCCGTGACCTGCTCACAGGCCGAAGAGGCGATGTGGTTGTCGGCCACGAAGCGCTCCAGACGGCCGATGGCCACAGGCTGGCCCTTGGCCTTGAGGATGCAGTTGCCTTCGCACTGGTTCTCCTGTGGGCAGACGCGGCCGCAGACGGCGGGCAGGCTGTTGGTGGTCTTGATGATGCGGTAGGCGGCGTCAAAGTTGCCGCGCGCCACCTCGCCGATGAAGTCGCGGATGGGCACTTCCACCGGGCAGCCCTTGACGCAGCGGGGATTTTTGCACTGCAGGCAGCGGGCGGCCTCCTGCATGGCCATTTCCTTGGTATAGCCGAGAGCCACTTCGTCGAAATTGCGGGCGCGCACGTCGGCAGGCTGACAGGGCATGTCCGTACGCGGGGCGACGGTCTTTTTTTCCTTAGTTTCCATGCTGGCTCCTGTACTGATCAAGGGAGATCTTCTCCTGTTCGCGGAAAGCGCCGAGACGGCGGCGCAGTTCGGCAAAATCCACCTGATGGCCGTCGAATTCGGGGCCGTCCACACAGGCGAACTTGGTCTTGCCGCCCACGGTCACGCGACAGGCGCCGCACATGCCGATGCCGTCCACCATGATGGGGTTGAGGCTGACGGTGGTGCGCACGCCGAAGGAGCGGGTGGTCTCGGCCACGGCGGCCATCATGGGCACAGGGCCCACGGCCACCACTTCGAAGACGTCCTTGTCCGTTTCCAGACGTTCGCGCAAAAGGTCGGTCACAAGGCCCTTGCGGCCATAGCTGCCGTCATCGGTGGAGATGAGCAGTTCATGGGCGAAGCTGGAAAGCTCCTTTTCAAAGAGCAGCAGATCCTTGGTGCGCGCGCCGATGACGCCCACCACGCGGTTGCCGGCCCGCCAGTGCCCCTTGGCGATGTGGTGCATGGCGGCGATGCCCGTGCCGCCGCCCACACAGACGACGGTCCCCTTTTTCTCGATATGGGTGGGTTTGCCGAGCGGCCCGCAGACGTCGAGGATGCTGTCTCCGGCCTTGAGGTCTTCCAGCAGGGCCGTACTCTTGCCCATGACCAGATAGACGATGACGATGGTCCCCTTTTCAGGGTCGGTATCGGCGATGGTGAGCGGGATGCGCTCGCCTTCGGGGCTCATGCGCAGCATGACGAAATGCCCGGGGCGGGCGTTGCGTGCGATCTGCGGCGCATGCAGGACCAGTTTGCTGGTCCTGCCCGGAATGAGGCTTTCCTTTTCCAGAATGGGTGTCGGCATGGGGCCACTCCTGCGAAAAAATGTGAATGTGCGGCAAATGATAGCCAAGGTTGCAGCGCGGCGCAACAAGCATTGTCCCCGTGAAGGCCGCTTGGCGGCGGGGGGAGCCTCGCCCTTGTCTCTTCCCCAGGTGAAAGCGCGCTGGGGAGGGGATGGGGGGCTTGGTGGGAAGGGGATCCCCTCCCGCGCCGGCAGCGACCGAAAGGCGGCCCGAGGGGCCGTGTCCGTTAGGCGAGGCAGGAGCCTTACGGACATCGACAGCAGAGCGCGACCGAAAGGCGGCCCGAGGGGCCGTGTCCGTTAGGCGAGGCAGGAGCCTTACGGACATCGACAGCAGAGCGCGA
>NZ_CALUWS010000025.1 GCF_944324525.1 uncultured Desulfovibrio sp. | reverse complement strand
TCTGGTGCCAATCCTATTATCACTCCCCCTCGCCCCTGGCCCCCCCCCCACGCCCCCACCCCCCCCCACAGAGCCATGCCGCAAGGCTCCCACACCCCTCACTTGACAGGCCGGGGGGGCATACCTAAAGAAAAAGAACATCAACATCAACCTGCCTGCTGATCATGAAGTTCCTTTCTCTTTTTTTTGCGGTCTTCCTGACCATCTTTTCTTTTGCCTGCCCGCAGCGAGCGGCCGCGGCGCAAGCCGCCCCGACGCTGAACGTCCTGGCCAGCACCTACCCGATGTGGCTGCTGACCCGGGCGGTGACGGCCGGCGTGCCGGACGTCGAGGTGCGGCTGCTCGTGGCGTCGGGCACAGGCTGCCCGCATGATTATGCGCCGACGCCCGCCGATCTGCTGCAGATCGAGCAGGCCGATCTCATCATCATCAACGGTCTGGGCATGGAGGATGCCTTCCGGGATGCTCTTGCCCGCCGCGGCACGCATGTGCTGGACTGCGGGGCCAGCCTTGGCGAAACCCTTGCCGGCTATGCCGGGAAGCTCCCGGCTGTCGCGTCTTGCGGACAGGGACATCATGACCACGACCATGCCGCCTGCGAGGCCAATCCCCATGTGTTTGCCGGGCCGCGCCTTGCCGCGCGCATGGCCGGGAGCATCGCGGAAGAGCTTGCCCGGCGGGATACGGCCCATGCCGGCCAGTACCGGGAGAATGCCGCCCGCTTTGCCGCCGGCATGCGGGATCTTCTGCAGCGCCTGCGGCAGCTGACGCCGCGGGGAGCTCGCCCGCGTGTCCTCCTGCAGCACGACGCTCTGGCCTATCTGGCGGCGGACGCCGGTTTTGAAGTGCTGGGCATCGTGCAGGCCGCTTCTTCCGACGCCCCGACAGCAAGCCATCTCATGCAGCTTTTGGCGGACGCGCGAGAAAAACGCCCTGACCTTCTTCTGGGCGAAGAGCAGTTTACGGACCGGACCATGCGGATGCTGGCGCAGGAGGCGGACATCCCTCTGCTATGCCTGGATTCTCTGGCCTCGGGCCCTGAAGATGTGCCTGCCGACCAGTATCTGCGCGTCATGCAAAACAATGTCAGCCTGCTTGAGGAACGCCTTGCCCATTCCCTCTGATGTGGCCGTGCGCCTGCGCGGCCTGACGGTACGCCGCGACGGGCTGACCATCCTGCAGGACATCGACGCGGATATCCCCTGCGGCAGCAGCACGGTCATCATCGGCCCCAACGGCGCGGGCAAGAGCACCCTGCTGCTCTGCATCGCCGGCGAGCTCGCCTGCGAGGGGCGGGTCACCTTTCCCGCCTTTGGCCGGCCGCCGCGCATGGCCTATGTGCCGCAGCACGTGCAGCTTGACGCGGGCCTGCCGCTGACCGTCCTGGAATTCATGGCGCTGGGCGGCCAGCGCCGCCCGCTCTGGCTGGGCGTAGCCGCTTCCGTACGGGAGCAGGCGCTCCGCCATCTGGACATGGTGCAGGCGGCACACCTGCTGCAACGCCGCATGGGCGATCTGTCGGGCGGCGAGCAGCGGCGGGTGCTGCTGGCCTCCGCGCTGGCCCGACGGCCCCGCCTGCTTTTGCTGGATGAACCGGCCGCCGGGGTGGACGCCAGCGGCGAACGTCTGTTCTGGAAGGTGCTGACCGCGGCCCGGCAAGAACAGGGATTCACGCAGATCATGGTCAGCCACAATCTGTCGCTGACGGCCCATTATGCCGATCTGGTGCTGTGCCTGAACGGAAGCCTGATGCGGGCGGGCGCGCCGCATGCGGCACTGACCGCCCCGACCCTGCGGGCCCTTTTCGGGGTCCCCATCCATCTGTATCCCGAGCAGTGCGAAGAGCCGGACGAGACCTGCGCCCAGTGCGGAGCGCACTGTCACAGTGCCGACGCGCCCGCCTGCACATCCGCCGCGGCTGCGCCGTCAGCCTCTTCCCTGAGGTAGCCATGCTGGAACATCTTTCCGTCCTGCTCCCCGATATGCTGCCTGTGGCGCAGGCTCTCGGCCGGCTGCCGCTGGACTGCCTGCAGGCCGCCTTCATGCAGCAGGCCCTGCTGGCCATCCTGCTGCTGGCGCCCATGACGGCGGCCCTCGGGGTCAGCGTCATCACCTTTCGCATGGCCTTCTTTTCCGACGCCATCGGGCACTCGGCCTTTGCGGGGGTGGCGCTGGGCCTGCTGTTCTCCCTTGATCCGCTCTTCACCATGCCGGCCTTCGGCGTGCTGGTGGGCCTGTGCATCATGGCCGTGCGGCGCGGCAGCCTGCTCTCGGCGGACACCTCCATCGGCATCGTCTTCTCGGCGGTGGTGGCCTTCGGCCTGGCCGTGGTCAGCCGGACGCCGGGCATGGGCCGCAATATGACCCAGTTCCTCTATGGCGACATCCTGACCGTCAGCCCCGCCGAACTGGGATTCCTGGCCCTGCTCGCGCTGGGGCTCTTCCTGTTTGCCGCCGCGGGCTTCAACCGCCTGCTGCTGATCGCCCTCAACCCGGTCATGGCCAGAGCGCGGGGGGTACGGGTCGCTCTCTGGCAGTATGCCTTTGCGGCCCTGCTTTCCCTTGTGGTCATGATGGCCGTACGGGCCGTGGGCGTCCTGCTGGTGACGGCCCTGCTCATCGTGCCCGCGGCAACGGCCCGCCATCTTGCCCGCACGGCGGGCGGCATGTTCTGGTGGGCGCAGGCCGTCGCCCTGTTCAGCGGCGTTGCCGGCCTGCTGCTTTCCGCGCAGAGCTGGCTGGGCACCGCCAGCGGGGCCACCATCATCCTTGTGGCCTGCGCCTGTTTTTTGTGCAGCACCGTCTGGGCCCGGCGGCAGGGGCATCGCCGCGGCTGACGGCAGCCGACAAGACGGCCTGCGACGGGGAAAGACGGCCTGCCGCACGCATTGACCTTCCTCCCGCCCGGTCGTACCCTGAAGAGGAACGACCACGGGCCCGGAGGACACATGTCCATCAAGAAAAAATTTCTGCTAGCGGGCATCTTCCTGCTCCTGCTCGGCATCAGCCTGAGCTGCTGCCATGCCGCATTGCGGCATCTGGAACAGCGGGAACGCCAGCACTGCTACGGTATCGCGCAGTCCCAGCTCGGCTACCTGACGCGGCAGATGGAAAATATCTTCAATACCACGCGGCTGCTGGCCGAACGCTGCGTCCTGCCCGACGGGGGAGTGACCGACTTTGACGAAGGGGCGCGCGGCGTCATGGTGCTCAGGGAGATACGCGCTCTGCAGCTGGCGCCGGACGGGCGCATCGTCTACAGCTACCCGCCCCAGCCGGATGTGGCCTCGCTGGATCTCTTCAGCGATCCCGCCCAGAAAGAGGACGCCATCCAGAGCCGGGATTCCGGCCTGCCGGGCATTTACGGGCCCTATCCTCTCCGCCAGGGCGGTACGGCCCTGCTCTGCCGTTTGCCCGTCTACCGCGGCGAGCGCGGCAATACCTTCTGGGGTTTCGCCATTGCCGTCATCGAGATGGATTATTTCCTGGCCAATTTTTCGCCCGCCTTCAGCCATAAATCCTACCTTCGCTACGCCCTGTTCCGGCGCGACGGGGAAAACGGAGAGCCTGTACGGATAGCGGGCTGCCCGTATGAAGCGCTCGTCGATCCGCTGGAGATCAGCAGCATCCTGCCCAACGGGCAATGGTCTCTGGCCATCGAACCGCGCAACGGCTGGATCCCGACCTGGTATGCGCATTGTCTCTACAGCCTGGCCGTGCTGCTGAGCCTCCTGCTCAGCGCGCTGATCGTCTGGCTGTTCAGGCATATCCCGCAGCTGGCCACCCTCATGGATATGGATTGCCATGATCCCCTCACCCATTGCCTGAACAGGACCAGCCTGCAACAAGATGTGGGCGGCTGGATCGCCACCCGGGAAAAATTCTGCCTCATCAGCATGGGGCTGACCAATTTCAATGCCTTATGCGAAGAGTTCGGCTATGACGTCGGGGAACGCCTGCTGCGGACCGTCGCCCAGCTGATACGCTCGCAACTGCCGCGCTCCGCGCGCCTTTACCGGACCGGCGGCGCCATATTCACCCTGCTGGTGGAGCGGGAAGCCACAGGGCCCCTGCTCAAGGCCCTGAATCTGCAGCTGGCCGGGCCTCTGCCGGTCGGCCCCCGCCTGCTGCGCTGCCACCTTGCCCTCGGCATCGCCCAATTCCCGCTGGACGGACACGCGCTTGATACGCTCCTCGGCAAGGCTGAAGAACGACGGGAGCGCGATACGCGGGAACAGCGCATCGACTGACGCCCGCCTGTCCGATGCGACGCCGGGACCGTACGGACGCCGGCGGCGGAGTCGTGGCGGCTCCCTTTCCAGCACGCATTACGGCTCCTGGCCAACAGGGATGTCGGGAGCGGAGGAAGAGTCTGGGCCCCCAAAGACAAGCGGAGCGTGTACGGCTTGCTTATCTTATTCCCTGAAATTGTTTGTAAAAATTGAGTCGGCAGGCTCTGGAACGTTTGGCCGGCGAATACGGCAAAAGGCGACGCGGCGGCACGGCGCCGCCCGACGGCTTTGAGGTGGGCGCATGCCGCTTTTCCCTGCGTCCTCTACAAGCTGGCCCGCTGGGCCAGGAAGGCCTCGAAATCGGCAAAGGGCATGGGCCGGGCGATGTAGTAGCCCTGACCGTAGGTGCAGCCTATGCCGGACAGGAAGCGGAGCTGATCCAGCGTCTCGATCCCCTCGCAGAGCACCTTGAGCCCCAGCTTACTGCCAAGATGCACCAGAGACTCCAGCATGGCCGGGCTGGACTTGTTGGACAGGAACTCCTTGTCCAGCTTGAGCACGTCCACCGGGAAGATCTGCAGGGCCGTCAGCGACGAGTAGCCCTTGCCGAAGTCGTCCAACGCCACCTTGATGCCCCAGGACTTGAGCCGCTGCAGGTTGGACACCACGAGCTCCTCATTGAAGCCCGCCAGGGATTCCGTCACTTCCACTTCCACGAGGTCATGCGGGATGTTGTGCCGCTCCAGCACGCTCATGAACTGCTCGCAGTAGGTGTCCGTCAAAAAGAGCGCGCGGGACTGGTTCACGCCGATGGGCACCACGCGCCGGCCCTCGTCCAGGCGCTGCCGCAGCCAGCGGCACACCCGGTCGAGCACATAGATGTCCAGCTCGCGGATAAAGCCGTTCTTTTCAAAAAGAGGAATGAATTCATCAGGGTAGATCTTGCTGCCGTCAGGCGGCATCCAGCGCACGAGGGCTTCGCCGCCGCTCACGTTGCCGGAAGCGAGCTGGATCTGCGGCTGGACGTGCACCACGAATTCCCCGGCGCCGAGCGCGGCCTGCATGCGGTTTTCCAGCGCGGCCATGCGCAGGACGATGGCGTCCATCTCCGTATCGTAGAAGGCATAGGAGGATTTGTACGTATTGTCGCCGATGCTGGTCTGCGCGGTCTCGGCGGCGACCACGAAGGGTGCGACCCGGCCCTCAAAATTCTGGATGCGGGCAATGCCGCAGCCCAGCACCAGCGCATGACCGAGCTCCCCGCCAAGCGCCGCGCCGGCATGGAAGAAGGTCGTGAGGCGCGCCTCGACCATACTGTCTTCCGCACAGTGCCAGAGGCAGAGGAAACGCCCGCCGCCCACATGCGCCACCAGCTCATGGCCGGACGTCAGATTCTGCAGCTCCGCGTAGCAGCGCCGTATGGTCCAGTCCCCGCTGCCATAGCCGCAGGAGCGGTTGATCTGCACCAGCTTGCGGATATTGATGCTCACCACCACATAGCCGTCCGCGCCGTCAAGCAGCATCTCGTCGCTTTCCAGCAGGAAGCGGGCCCGGTTGATGCCGCCGGTGACGGAATCGGTGTAGGCGACTTTTTCCAGAGCGTGCAGGTGCTTCTGATTGGCCTTGCCCCTGCGCCAGAATACGAGCCCGCCCAGCAGGACGCCCCCCGTGATGATCCAGAGGATGTTGCGGTGCACCACGCCGATGAGCATCTCCTGCATGGTCTGCGGCACATGGTCCATCACCAGCGTCTCCACCTGTCCCCCGGAAAGCGCCAGGATATTCTTGTCAAAAATGGAGATGGCGTAGGGCGAGACATGCGGCCCGAAGCCATAGGCCATGGGATAGAAGGCCTGCGTGATGGTGAAGGTATGCCGGCGCGGCAGACCGGCTGGCGTGATCAGGCCGGGATAGGCGGTCAGATGGGCTTCCGCCTCTCCCCTGCTGACGGCCTCGCAGCATTCCTCCGGCGTGGCATAGAGGACGAAACGGTCGGAAGGATAGGTCTGCAGGTAGGACTCCTGCACGCTCAGGAATTCCCGGGTGGTGGCGATGCGCAGTCCGGTCCCCGGCCTGGCGCTGGGGGTGATGGCAAGGGAGATGGGCGCATTATAGTAAGACTGCCCCACGAAGATGCCGAAACGCCGGGCAAAGTCGGCTGCAGGAGGAACATTGCTGACGAGGTCGGCCTCCCCCCTGCGGAGCATGGCAAGGCTTTCCTCGTAGTTGTCCGCCGGCACGATCTCGAGCGTGATGCCCGCCCGCCTGGCCAGCTCCAGCGTAAGCCGCTTGAGGAAGGGGCCCCGGCGGGGATCCATGCGTTCCTGCTCCCGGCTGTAGGCCATGCGCAGCACGGGTTTTCCGGCCAGCCATTCTTCTTCCCCGCGGGAAAGCGTTATGGCGACATTGCTGCCCACGTTGAGGAAACTGTCGAAGAGGGAGGAGAAGAAACGGGGACTCGTGATCTGCATCTGCCGGATGGCCTCGTCGATGCGGGGCATGAACACGGCGTCCCCCTTGCGGGAAACAAAATAAAAGGGCTCGATGGCAAAGGTGCCGGCGACCTTGGTCTGTTCTCCGGAAAGGCAGCCGTCCACATAGCCGTCCACACTGCCGTCCTGCACGGCACGGAGCATGGCCAGGCTTTCGTCGAACTCCACGATGCTGAAATCGAAGCCGAACTGCCGTCCCATACGGCGAAAGATGTCCTGATCGTACGTGCCACTGTAGAAGCCCAGCCGCATGCCGTCAAAGTCCTTGAAGTCCATGTAGTGGACATTGCTCTGCCGGGGCACATGCAGGGTGGTGATCTCAAAGCCGGCCTGCAGTTTGGAGAAGGTCATCTGCTGCGCGCGTTCGGGCGTGTAGGAGATGCCGCAGGAAATGTCGATCTCCCCATTATTGAGCTTTTCCGCCAGCTCCTCGAACGGGATGGGGATCCACTCGAAGCGCCAGCCCGTATAGCGGGAGATGGCCTCCAGCAGGGCCGGCGCATAGCCGCACACCTTGCCGCCGTCCTCCTTGAAGACGGCATGCTGATCGAACCAGCCCACCCGTACCACACGCTGGGCGGCATAGTCCTTGCGCAGATTTTCCGGCAGGAAGAAATGCAGGGGGGCGACAGAGGTGTCCTTGCGCACGTTTTCCGCCCGGCTTGCCCCGCACAGGCACAGCAGGCACAAAAAACCCACAAGCACGCCACATCGCCGGAACAGCCGCAACATATCCCCATTCTCCTCATCTTCACGGACGGGATGACCATCCTGCTTTGCAACGAATCTACGAGCTCGTACGGCACAAGGCAAGAAAAATCGCGTTCGGCCGGCAAAAACGGTCAAGCTTTGCCGCATGCATTGCCTATCCGCCGCACACGCGGTATCATACGAACGACAAGGCCACAAAAAATCCCCCGCAGCCATAAAGGACGCGCGCCGGCGGGCGATAAAGCGTATAGTTATCAAAAGTGCCTTCAAGGCATTTGTGCGACAGCGCTCCGGCTGTCATTGTCGTGAACTGGAGGATTCCATGCGTTGGGTTGACATTTCCGTCGGCAAAAAGCTGTATGCCACATTCTGCACTTTCATTCTCTTCTTCCTCATAACGATGGGAGCCATGCTGTTCTATCTCGACATCGTCAACAAGGATGCCGAGATCCTCAGCCAGCCCTCCAAGGACGGCGCCCTTCTGGCGGCGGAAGTCGCTCACCTGCAGTGGGCGATGAATGTGCAGAACTTCGTGCTGCAGCAGGGCAAGATCCCCCTGAGCGTGCCCACTGACGGCCGTCAGTGCGACTTCGGGAAATGGTTCTACGGTCCGCAGCGTCAGGAGCTGGAACAGGAAGTTCCCGACATGCGCGCCATCTTCGCCAAGGTGGAGGACGTGCACACCAAGCTGCATGCCTCGGCCCACACCATCAAGGAACACATGGACGCCGGCCGGCATGACGAGGCGCGCGCCTCCCTGCAGGGCAACACCCTGCCCCTTCTCGGTGACGTGCAGAAGCTCCTCTCCCAGTCCCGCAATCTGCTGACCGACTCCAAGGACGGTCTGTTGCAGCACCTGGCCACCAGCGTCAGCAACGCCCTGAGCCTCGCCTTCATCGCCGCCGTCGTCTACATCATCTTCGCGCTCACCATCTCCGTGCTGCTGGTGCGCAACATCTGCAAGCCGCTCACCCGCATCACCACCGTAGCCGACAAGGCCGCCCGCGGCATCTTCGAGCCCTCCGCCATCGACCGCGGCGACGAGATCGGCCGCCTTGCCAACGCCTTCGACACCACGTCAGCCATCATCAAGGAAAAGCTGGGGGTCAGCGAAGGCCTCATGCGCAGCATGACCTCCCCCCTCGCCATCTGCGACACCAACGGCAAGATCACCTTCATCAACCAGCTCATGCTCGATCTCTGGGGACGCGACGGGCACCCCGAAGATTACCTTGGCCTCACCGTCAGCCAGTTCTTCTACAATGACGAATCCCGCAAGACCATCTGTGACGAAGTGCTGCATACCGGCAAGCCCGTGCTCGGCTACGCGCGTACCTTCACCAACATGCGCCAGCAGACCAAGCATATCGTCATGGACCTTTCGCCCCTGCTCAACCTTGACGGCACCCTCGTGGGCGTCTTCACCCTGCATAACGATCTGACGGAAATGTACGAGCAGCGCAACCGCATCGCCCAGCTCAACGACCGTATCTACATGTCCGCCAGCCACGCGCAGGAGATCTCCACCACCCAGACCGAGGCTTTCCAGCAGCTCTTCCAGCAGCTGGAAAATACCGGCCGGGTCGCTACGGAGCAGGAACAGGAAGCCGTCGCGGCTGCCGAGAGCATGCACGTCATGGCGGAATCCATGCGGGAGGCCGCGCTCAAGACCAGCTTCAGCATGGAAAAGTCCCAGACGGCCCAGAAGGAAGCTCAGGAAGGCTACGAAGTGGTGCGCCGCACCATCGCCTGCATCACCCGAGTGGACGAACAGACCACCAAGGTCGCCGACAGCATGGCCTCCCTCGATACGCAGGCCAAGGACATCGGCAACGTGCTCGAGCTCATCAAGGACGTCGCCGATCAGACCAACCTGCTGGCGCTCAATGCCGCCATTGAAGCGGCCCGGGCCGGCGAGGCCGGCAAGGGCTTTGCCGTGGTGGCCGACGAAGTCCGCAAGCTGGCCGAAAAGACCATGCACGCCACGGATGAGGTGGCCGGCTCCATCATGGGCATCCAGAACAGCGTCCGTGAAAGCTCCAAGGCCACCAAGGAATGCGTCACCCTCACCCGCCAGGCCACCGAGCTGGCCGACAATTCCGGCGAGCGCCTGAGCAACATCCAGAACGTCATCGGCGAGGCCGTCAACGACATCGCCGCCGTGGCGCAGGTCACCACGGATCAGGCCCACGCCAGCGAAGACGTGCTGCGCAAGATGGAGAACTTCTCCGAGCAGGCCAAGATATCCACGCAGAACATGCGCGAATCTTCCAGCCACGCCCAGGAACTGCGCAAGCTCTCCGATGATCTGCGGCACATGATCGACGCCATGCGCAGCGAACGCCGCGGCGACGAACGCTTTGAGATCACCGAAGTGCATACCGTGCGCGTCTCCAACATGGCGGGCGTGCCCTTCTTCGCCACCATCCTCGACGCCAGCATCTCCGGCTTCCGTCTGCGCTTCGACACGCCGCCGAGCCTGCGTGAACAGGATGAGGTCAAGATGGACAGCGCCGACGGGCCGTTTGCCCGCATCCTGCACGAAACGCCCGCCCGCATCATCTGGGTGGACGGCAACCTGGCCGGCGTCCACATGGCGCACAACATCAACGAAAGCGTCCTGCGCGTGGTGGTGGACGAAGCCAACCATCGCGGCTAGACCGCTCCGTCTCGTCACGTTCGGGGACGCCCTTCCGAGGGCGTCCCTTTTTTTTATTTCAGCCCTGTTTTTCTCTGCTGGCGCGGTTTTTCGCGCCCTTCGCCTTTTTACTGTGCCATTTCAGGCTTGCCAGTTGCCCTTTTCTGACTTATGAAGTCAGGAAAATTCCCCCTACAAGATGTTATTAGCCGAAAAAATTGACTAAAAAAGAGGAATACCGGCTATCATGCAGGCACTTGTCTTTCGAGATACCGGCCCCTGTCTGGAATCGCGTCCTCTGCCCAGGCTGCAGGCCCCGACGGATGCGCTGGTAAGGGTCCGCCTTTCCAGCATCTGCACGAGCGATCTGCACATACTCAACGGCTCCGTCCCGCGAGCCCGGCCCGGCGTCGTACTGGGGCATGAATTCGTGGGCGAGGTCGTGGAAACGGGCAGTGAAGTTCGCCGCGTCCGTCCTGGCCAACGGGTCGCCGTCAATGTGGAAACGTTTTGCGGGCAGTGTTTTTTCTGCCGCCAGGGTTTCGTCAACAACTGCGAACAGGGCGGCTGGGAACTGGGCTGCCGCATCGACGGCTGCCAGACGGAATATGTGCGCGTCCCCTTTGCCGACAATGGCCTTGACGTTCTGCCCGACAGCGTGGACGACCTGTCGGCGCTGCTGGTGGGCGACGTGCTGGCCAGCGGTTATTTCGGCGCGGAGCTGGCCGCCATCCGGCCCGGCGATACCGTCCTTGTGATCGGCTCAGGTCCGGTCGGCATCTGCGCCATGCTCTGCGCCCGCCTCTTCGGCCCGGCCCGCATCATCGCCGTGGACAGGCTCGCCGGCAGGCTTGCCCTGGCGCAGCGCATGGGAGCGGCGGACGAGGTCATATGCGCCGCGGACGAAACGGACACCGCCGCTCTCGCCGGTCAGGTGCACGATCTGACGCGGGGACGGGGAGCGGACGCCGTCATCGAATGCGCGGGCGACTCCGCCACCTTCCGTCTGGCCTGGCAGGCCGCGCGTCCCAATGCCAGCGTGGCGCTGGTGGCCCTGTATGAGGAGGCGCAGACCCTGCCTCTGCCCCAGATGTACGGCAAGAATCTCATTTTCAAGACCGGCGGCGTGGACGCCGTCCACAGTGCCCGGCTGATCCGGCTCATCGAGGAAGGCCGTCTGGATACGCGCCCGCTCATCACCCATACCTTTTTGCTGCGGGATATCCTTGAAGCCTACAGAGTCTTTGCCCGGCGTGAAGACGGGTGCGTCAAGTGCGCCATCCTCCCCGATTCCGCCGCAGCCGCCCTTTCATCCACTTCCAACCCTCGGTTTGACAGATGACTTCTCCTTCTCCTTCGGTTCCCTCTGTCGATGACGCGGCGAAACTGCTTTTGCTGCGTGACATCGCGGAGATCATGCGTTCTCCCGGCAAGGTGCGCGATGCGCTGGAAGCAGTGCTTGACCGTCTTCGACGGACGCTGCCCGTGGTTCGCGGCAGCGTCACCCTCATCTCTCCGGCGACGGGAGAGATCCGCATCGAAGCTTCCTGCGGCCTCAAGGAGGCGGAACGCCTGCGCGGCCGTTATGAACGCGGCGAGGGGGTGACCGGCCGTGTCATCCAGACAGGGCAGGCCATGTGCGTGGCGGACGTTTCCGGCGAGCCGCTCTTCCTGAACCGTACCGGCTCGCGCGATCTGCAGCACGAGGCCCTCTCCTTCCTTTGCGTCCCCATCCGCATCGCCGGGCAGTCCGTCGGCGCGCTTTCCGTGGACAGGCGTGTGGCGGATACCCCGACCCTGCTGGCGGAAATGGATCTGCTGCATATCATCGCCACCCTGCTCGGTCATGCGGCCTTTGAAGGCCAGCGCTTCATGGACGATACGGTCAGCAAGGCCTCCACTATGGCGGAGCTGTTCCATACCAGCTCGGCGGTCATGCGCCATGTGCTGGAGCAGATGGAGCACGTCGCCCATGCCGGGACGACGGTCTTCCTGCAGGGGGAGTCCGGCACCGGCAAGGAAGTGGCGGCCCGCGCCATCCATGCGGCCAGTCCGCGGGCTTCCGGGCCCTTCATATCGCTCAACTGTGCCGCTCTGCCCGAAAATCTCATCGAAAGCGAGATGTTCGGCCATGAGCGCGGCGCCTTTACCGGAGCCACCAGTCTGCGCAAGGGACGTTTTGAGCTGGCAGACGGCGGCACCCTGTTCCTTGACGAAGTGGGGGAGCTGAGCCTGCCCGTACAGGCCAAGCTGCTGCGCGTCCTTCAGGAACGGTGTTTTGAACGCCTCGGCGGAACGCATACCCACCATGTGGATGTCCGCATCATCGCCGCCACCAATCGCGATCTGGAAAGCATGGTGGAGTCGGGCGACTACCGGCGGGATCTCTTCTACCGCCTCAACGTCTTCCCCATCCGCCTGCCGGCCCTGCGGGAACGCAAGGACGACATCCTGCCCCTGGCCAGCCGCTTTGCCCAGCGCTTTGCCCGTGCCAACGGGCGCGAGGATGCGCGCCTTTCCCTGGCGGTCATGGACATGCTGCAGCGCTATGACTGGCCGGGCAATGTCCGCGAGCTGGAAAACGTCATGGAACGGGCCGTCCTGCTCATGGACCGGGAAGACATCATCCTCCCCCAGCATCTGCCCCTTTCCCTGCATGGCGAATACCGCGCCGCTCAGGAAGTGACGCCGGAACATTGCTGCGTCCTCCCGGCACATGCCGCGACCCTGCCGCAGCGCGTGGCGGAACTGGAACGTTCCTGCATCGTGGAGGCTCTCGCGGCCAGCGGAGGCCACATGGGCAAGGCGGCACAGGCGCTCGGCCTGACTGACCGCATCATGGGCCTGCGCATGCGCAAGTATAACCTCCATTACCAGAGCTTCCGCACCAAAGCCGGCCTGTCCGGCAAAAAAACCTCCTGACGACAGCCCCCTGCCACTACGGCGGGGGCTTTTTTTGCCTGCCGCCGCGAACGACGTGCGCTTCCTTTCTTAGCCGCCTCGCCGCTTCTCCATCCCTTCCCGGCTGTCCGCCCTCCCGTAACGCCTGCCGCGCCGCGCCATGACTTGGAGCGTGTTGCCTTTGCCAAAGGCGACACGCGAGGCGGCGGTACAGCCGGCCCTGCCAGCGTGAGCGGACAGCCGCATTTTTTCCGCAAAACGTCAGACCGTATGGTTTCAACGCCCGGCGGCCACACTGGAAATGCCTTGACGCCGGCCGCTCTCCGCAGCCCTGTGAGACAACGTGCCACATCGGCAGGCCCCAGGCTCCCCCCCATCCGTTCCCTTTTCGTTTCGAGCGAACAGACGATTCTGTTTCCTTCGCTGCCCGAGGACTCCGCGGCTGGTTTTTGCCTTATGGATGCAGGCTGCCCTGTCGCCCCTGCGAGGAACCGCCGCCTGGTGGCGGAAGCGCTGCAGGGCGCATACCCGCACTGCCGCACGAAAGGCACGTCGGCCTTATCCGGCCCGCCGTCCCGCGCTCCTTGAAAATCGCATTCAACACTCTAAAATCATAAATAATTTTATATCATCACGACTGCGCGATACATATATATAAAAAATATTTCATACATCTTTTTTAAAATAAAAATATCATTTACCCTCATATTGACAAATTTTTCTTAAAAAATGTATAAAAACTACAGGAAAAGCCACAAAAATTATCTGTTAATATATCTATAAGTAAAACTCATATTTTATGATAATATGTGAAATCTTTAACAAAAAGGAGGTCTTTTCTCGCCTTCGTGGTCCTGGCTCATCCCATTTACCCATTTAACCAGTGAGGATAATTATGAAAAGCTTCAGACTCATCCCACTGCTGCTCGCTGCTTTCCTCGTATGCGGCAGCGTGGCTCAGGCACTCACCCTGCATATCGGCGCCGGCGACCCTGAAAACTCGGAAATGGGCGTCGTAGGCAACACGTTCAAGAAATTCATCGAGGAAAAGACCAACGGAAAGGTCAAGGTGGAGTGCTTCTACAGCGCCTCCCTTGGCGACGAGACGGAATGCCTGCGCAACGTGCAGAAGGGATCGCTGCCCATCGCCATTGCCGGTATCGCCAATCTTGTCCCCTTTGAAAGCCGTCTGGGCATCCTGACCCTGCCCTACCTCTTCTCCAACCTTGATGAAGTGGTGACGGGCACCAACGGCAAGCCTGCCGAGCTGCTCAACAGCTATGCCACGGCCGCCGGTTTCCGCATCCTGACCTGGACGTATACCGACTTCCGGTACATCTCCAACTCCAAGCGTCCCATCAAAAAGATGTCCGACATGCAGGGTCTGAAGTTCCGCGTTCCTCAGAGCGCGGTGCTCATCGCCGCCTACAAAGCCTTTGGCGGCAGCCCCACGCCCATCTCCTGGGCCGAGACCTTCACGGCCTTGCAGCAGGGCGTGGTGGACGGACAGTGCTACGGCTACATCGGCTTCCGGGCCAACAAGTTCCAGGAAGCCAATCAGAAGTACCTTTCCGAAGTGCACTATACCTATCAGCTGCAGCCCATGATCATCAGCGAGCGCGTGTTCCGCAAGATGGATCCTGAACTGCAGAAGCTGGTCATCGAAGGCGGCAAGGTGGCTCAGAAGGCCGTGCTGGAATACCAGATCAAGGAAGCCAGCGCCGCCAAGGAAGAGCTGATCAAGGACGGCGTCGTCATCTCCCAGCTGGAAGACGAAGAGCAGTGGAAGAAGGCCGCCATGGAAAAGGTCTGGCCCGAAATGATGGAGTTCGTCGGCGGGCGTGATGCCGTCAACGCCTACCTCAAGGCCTGCGGCAAGCCCACCATCTAAAGCGATTCCATAGTGAAAATGCGGATTGCTCGGGTAGTCGCGAGAGCGACTACTCGTAACCGAACACACGGAAAAACCACGCTTTTTCCGTAGTATGAGGGCGGCGTCAGCAGGGAAATTGACACAATTTCAATGCGAATCCGCTCTACGACATTGGGACGCAGGGGCTGGCGGCCGTCCCTCTGTGCTGAAACTCCCCTTTTGCCCTGCATGACGGCTCGCCTCCGAGCTTATACGGCGGCAAAAGCGGATCGGCCCGGGACGGCGCTCGCGAAAGGGTGGACGCAGCCCGTGCCGCGCCCGGCGCGCCGGTACGAAACGCCATCAGCATAGCCCGGCTCCGCCGCCCTGCTCCAGCCGCCATCCCTGCCCCAGTGTTCTCTTGCGGCCGGTATCCTCTGCGGATGCCGGCCGCTTTTTCGCGCCGGGATTTCTGCCCTGCCGTCGCGCGCGACGGGGCAGACGGGGCGGCTTTCCGTTGTTTTTCAACATAAATGTGTATTTTACGGCGCAAATCCGACTAAACAACATTTTTGTATATTTATTTTTCAACAAGTATCCTCATATGTTATACACAAAAACATACCCGTTATGCCGCATGTGCACGCAATCTCCGCCTACTTTTCTACTCTAAAGAAGAAAAAATCACCGTTTACCTGGACGGGACACGCCCTTCGCACGAGAACACAAAATAATACATAATAAATTTAACATCTTACAAAAACAAAAAAGGACTGGCACACTTCCTGCCTTTGGGAGGGCGGGAACGCGCTGAAGCGTTTCCGCCGAGTTTCACCATCCCGGAGGATTCCCGTGAAGAGTCAACGCCATTCCGCCCTGCAGGAAGCCCTGTCCACCGCCCCGCTGCGCCTTTCCGCCGTAAGCGATGCCGCCGCCGCGGACGGCGCGGAGACATTCGGCTGCCATGTCTTCGGCCTTGACGCCATGCGCAAGCGCCTGCCCAAGGACGTCTACCGCCGTCTTGCCCGCATCATCAGCGAGGGCGGCCGTCTCGATCCCGCCATCGCCGACGTGGTGGCCAACGCCATGAAGGACTGGGCCATCGAAATGGGTGCGGATCACTATACCCACTGGTTCCAGCCCATGACCGGCCTCACGGCCGAAAAGCACGACGCCTTTCTGTCCCCCACGCCGGACGGACACATGATCAACGAATTTTCGGGCAAGATGCTCATCAGCGGCGAGCCGGACGCCTCGTCCTTCCCGTCGGGCGGCATCCGCTCCACCTTCGAGGCCCGAGGCTACACGGCCTGGGATCCGTCGGTGCCGGTCTTCATCGTCCGCAACGACAACGGGGCCACCCTCCATATCCCTACCTTCTTCTACGCCTATTCCGGCGAGGCCCTGGACCGCAAGATCCCCCTGCTGCGCTCGCTGGATGCGCTTTCCGTGCAGGCGCTGCGCATCCTGCGCCTGTTCGGCAACACCACGGCCCAGCGCGTGCGGGCCAGCGTGGGCCCGGAACAGGAATACTTTCTGGTGGACCGCCGTCTGGCGGCCCTGCGCCCGGACATCATGCTCACGGGCCGCACCCTGCAGGGCGCGCCGTCCCCCAAGGGACAGGAGATGGAGGATCACTACTTCGGCGCCATCCCCGGCCGCGTCATGAGCTTCATGCAGGACGTGGAGCGGGAGCTGCAAAAGCTCGGCATCCCGGCCAAGACGCGCCACAACGAAGTGGCCCCCGGTCAGTTCGAGCTCGCGCCCATCTATGAAGAAGCCAATATCGCCTGTGACCACAACATGTTGACCATGAACATGCTGCGTCACCTGGCCGCACGGCACGGCTTCATCTGCCTGCTGCACGAAAAGCCCTTTGCCGGGGTCAACGGCAGCGGCAAGCACAACAACTGGTCACTGACCGACTCCGACGGCAACAATCTGCTCAACCCCGGTTCCACCCCGCAGGACAACGCCCAATTCCTCGTCTTTCTGGCGGCGGTGCTGCGGGCCGTGCACCTGCACGGCGCGGCCCTGCGCCTCGGAGCCATCGGCGCGGGCAACGATCACCGTCTTGGGGCCAACGAGGCCCCGCCGGCCATCATTTCCGTCTTCCTCGGTCAGGAGCTCACCGGCGTCATCGAGGGCATCATCAGCGGCAAGCCCGCGCCCGATACCGGCAGCGGCGTTATGGAGATCGGCGTCTCCAGCCTGCCGCCCCTGCCCATCGACACCTCGGACCGCAACCGCACGAGCCCCTTTGCCTTCACGGGCAACAAGTTTGAATTTCGCGCCGTGGGCTCCTCCCAGTCCGTGGCCCCGGCCAACATCGCTCTCAATGCGGCCATGACCTGCGCCCTTCAGGACATCGCCGATGAGCTGGAAAAAGGCGTGGCGGCAGGCAGAACCCTTAACGCGACCCTCCAGGACCTGCTGCCGCGCCTTTTCCGTCAACACTCCCCCGTGGTCTTCAACGGCAACGGTTATGCCGAGGCCTGGAAGGAAGAAGCCGCCGCCCGCGGCCTGCCCAACTACCCCGATACCGTCACCGCCGTGGAACACTACAGCGACGCCGACGTCATGCAGGTCTTCCTGCGGGCGGGCGTGCTCAGTGAACGGGAAATGCTGGCCCGGCAGGAGATCCTCTTCGAACACTACGCCAAGACCGTACGCATCGAGGGCGACGTCCTCCTGCGCATGATCAGCCGGCAGATCCTCCCCGCCGCCCGCCACGCCGAAGACAGCGCCGCCCGCCTGCTCATGCACGTGCGCGCCGTGACCGAAAATGGCGACCAGGCCGAAAGCGAACACTTCCGCAAGCTGCATGCCCATACGGGACAGCTCCAGCAGGCCGCCGCCACCCTGGCCGACGCCCTCGCCGCCTGCCGCGCCGCCGCCGACGCGCACGACATGGCCCGCACCGCCCGCGACGCCGTGCTGCCCGCCATGCTGCTCTGCCGCGAACACGCCGACGCCCTGGAACTGCTGGTGGACGACGAGCTCTGGCCCCTGCCCACCTACTCCGAACTGCTCTGGACGCATTAGTGGGGTGATGCGGGGGGAAGGGGCCCCTTTGCTCGCGCCCAAAGGGGCCCCTTCCCCCCGCCCCCCCATCCCCACCAAACGCGCTTTACCGGCCTCAACACAAAACCCCAAAGCATTTTGGGCAATATCAATAAACGAACATGGTCACGTTTGGAGAACGGCAACTATCCCTTTCCCCCTATGAAAGCGCGCTGGGGGAGGGGTGGGGGGCTTGGGGGGAGGGGGACCCCCTCCCGCGCTAGGCGCGACCCGACGGGCGGCCCAAAGGGCCGTGTCCGTTAGGCGACAAAGGAGCCTTACGGACATCGACAGCAGAGCGAGGGGGTCCCCCTCCCCCCAAACAACCTGACCATAGCCGACACACCAACAAACACCCTCAATACGTGCGGCCCGCGTCCGTTCTCCCGAACTCGGCGGGTGCGGGCCGCCACAGGACGGACATATGTGCAGAATCGGATCCATCAAGAGCCTGACGCCTCTTGCGCCCTCGGCGGCCTTGCAGCTCATGCTGCCGCAGCAGGAAGGGCATGACAATTCGGGCTTTGCGCTGGTCATGCAGGATTTGGAGGGCGTGTTTGCCCATTACAAGGACAAGCCGCTGCTTTCGCTGGCCTGTACGCCGCAGGGGGTGCAGCTGGTCAACGATTATATGGAGCAGCGAGGTTTCGTGCAGGCGGCGCAATGGGTGCCGGACGTGGATCGGCGTCCGGGCCTGCGCATCGAGGCCATGCCGCGGTACATCTTCCGCAATTACGATTATCCCGAGGTGTACCACTACCGCAGCCGGGCCGAGCGTGAGGAGCTGCTTGTGGACACGCGCCTGGCCCTGCGCGAGCTGCTGGAGCGGCATGATGCCGGCTACGTCTATTCCTTCTGGCCGGACGTGCTGACCCTCAAGGAGATCGGCGATCCGGCGGACATCGCCACCTATTTCCGCCTCTGGGACGACGATTCCCGCCTGCTGGCCCGCAACATCGTGGCCCAGTGCCGCCAGAACACCAATTACGACATCGTGCGCTATGCGGCCCATCCCTTCTTTTTGCAGGGGTATACGCTCTGCGCCAATGGCGAGAACACCTTTTTCACCAAAAACAAGGAATTCCAGAAGTCCCTGCACCGGGGCTATGTGGGCTTCGAGTCCGACTCGCAAAATTTCCTTTATACCCTGCATTATGTGCTGCATGAGCTGAAGTGGCCCCTGCGCTACTTCAAGCACGTCATCACGCCCCTCCCCCTTGCCGAGGTGGAGACCCGCCCGGACCGCGCGGTGCTGACGCGCATCCGCGAGTCCCTGGCCCATCTGGAGATCAACGGCCCCAACGCCATCATCGGCCTGCTGCCCGACGGCAGCATGCTCACCTGCTGCGATTCCAAGAAGCTGCGGCCCGTGGTGGTGGGCTTCGACGACGGCATGGCGGCCATGGCTTCGGAGGTCTGCGGGCTCAACGCCATCATGCCCGGCCGCGACGCCTCGAAGGACATCTACCCCAACGAGCGGGAGCTCGTGCTCATCGACAACGATCTGGCGGTGCAAAGATGGAAGCAGTAAGGACCCAGGATATCGGGCGCAACGATCTGCGCTGGAAGATCGACTATGACGAGGCGAGCTGCACGCTCTGCGGCTCCTGCGTGGCGGCCTGCACCTTCGACGCCATTGAAGTGAGCGTGCGGCGGCACAGCCTGCCCCTGTCGGACGGGCCTTTCCCCACGCCGCGACAGGAGCACCGGCCGCGTCCGGTCATCCGGCAGCGCGCCGAATTCGCCCGCGCCTGCGTGGGCTGCGGCATGTGCGAAAAGGTCTGCCCCAACGGGGCCATACGGCCCGTCCGCAACCCGGACAACCGCTTTGCCCTGCTGGCCCGCGCCGGGGGGCCCCTCAAGCGCGGCGGCCGTACCAACCTCAACACCCAACGCACGCTGGACGCCATCGTGGTAGGCCGCATCAGCCAGATGACCGACCCGGCGCTGGATTCCGAGCGCCACACCTTCGACATGCGCGCCCCGCTGGGCCGGGTCATGCTGGCGCAGGACCTGCCCCTGCGGCGTGACGGGGACAATCTGGTGCTGGACGGCCGCACGCCGCCCGTCCACTGGATCTATCCCGTCATCTTCAGCGACATGAGCATCGGCGCGCTCTCCACCCGCGCCTGGGAGGCCATCGCCCTGGCCACGGCCTATCTCAACGAGGTCTGCGGCCTGCCCATCCGCATGTGCTCCGGCGAGGGCGGCATGCCCGTGCGCCTGCTGGAATCCGACCAGCTCCGCTACATGATCCTGCAGATCGCGTCCGGGCACTTCGGCTGGAACCGCATCATCCGGGCCATGCCCCGCATGAAGACCGATCCCGCGGGCGTGCTCATCAAGATCGGTCAGGGGGCCAAGCCGGGGGACGGCGGCCTCTTGCCCGCGGCCAAGGTGGCCCCGCATATCCAGGCCATCCGCGGCGTGCCGCGCACCACCCTGCACTCGCCGCCCAACCATCAGGGCCTCTACTCCATCGAGGAATCCGTGCAGAAGATGCACCTTTCCCTCAATGCGGCCTTCGGCTTCCGCGTGCCGGTGGCCATCAAGTGCGCGGCCTCGGCCACTTCGGTCTCGGTCTACAACAACCTTTTGCGCGACCCGTACCGCATCTGCGGCGGCTTCTTCATCGACGGCATCCAGGGCGGCACGGGCGCGGCCAACGAGATCTCCCTCGACCATACCGGCCACCCCATCGTCTCCAAGCTGAGGGACTGCTACCTTGCCGCCGTCTCGCAGGGCCTGCAGGGACAGATCCCCCTCTGGGCGGGCGGCGGCATGGGCATGACGGGCAACGCCGCGGCCGACGCCTTCAAGATGATCTGTCTGGGAGCCAACGGCATCATCATGGGCAAGCTGCTCATCCAGCTGCTGGGCTGCGTGGGCAACGAGCAGGGCCGTTGCAACGCCTGCTCCACCGGCAAGTGTCCTACCGGCATCTGCACGCAGGACCCGCGCCTCGTCCGCCGTCTGGACGTGGACAGGGGCGCGCAGAACATCGTGGACTACATGCTGACCTTTGACGACGAGCTGCGGAAGCTGCTCGCCCCGGTGGGCAACAGCTCCCTGCCCGTGGGCCGTTCCGACGCGCTGGTGTCCACCAGCAAGGACGTGGCCGACACCCTGCACATTTCCTACGCCTGCTGACGGAGATTTGTCATGCTGCATCTGACGACCGTACATGAACACCAGCGCCTTTCCACGCAGGACCTGCTGCTGCGCATCGAGGAGGCGGTGGAACGCGGCGAAACCGATTTCGTCATCGAAGCTTCCGGCCAGCACGACATCGGCGGGCCGCTCTGGAACCCCGAAGGCCGGCCCCTGCGCTTCCTGGTCACCAATCCCGGCCAGCGCGTGGGCGGCATGTGCATGCCGGACACCGAGGTCATCGTCAACGGCCCGGCCCCGGCGGACGTGGGCTGGCTCAATGCCGGCGGCCGCATCATCGTGCGCGGCGACGCCGGGGACACGGCGGGGCACTGCGCCGCCGCCGGACGCATCTACATCGGCGGCCGCGCCGGGACCCGCTCCGGCTCGCTCATGAAGCACGACCCGCTCTATGAGGCCCCGGAACTCTGGGTGCTGCAGAGCGTGGGCAGCTTTTCCTTTGAATTCATGGGCGGCGGCAAGGCCATCGTCTGCGGCTGGAACAGCCAGACCCTGACCAGCGTGCTGGGGGAACGGCCCTGCGTGGGCATGGTGGGCGGCGTCATCTATGTCCGCGGCCCGCTGGGCGAACTGCCGCCGGACGTGGCCGTGCATCCGCTGGACGAGGACGACATCGCCTTTCTGGACGCCGGGCTGGAAGCCTTCCTCGACGCCGTGGAGCGGCCGCGCCTGCGCCGGGAGCTCACCGTCTGGAAGCACTGGCGCAAGATCCTGCCCGCCCCGCACGCCGCGGACAGTCACGAGGGACTGCCGGACATGCACGACTTCCGCCGCAACCGCTGGGTGGAGGACGGCATCTTCAGCGACGTCTGCCCGGACGACTTCGCCGTATGCGGACTTGTGGCCCATGACGCGGACCGCCTGCGCCGCCCCGTCTGGGAGAACGCCCGCCATGCCGCCCCCTGCGAGCATGCCTGTCCGGCGGGCATCCCCTCTCAGCGCCGTTTCAACCTCCTGCGGCAGGGCCGCACGGAGGAAGCCCTGCGCCTCGTGCTGGAGCACAGCCCCTTCCCCGCCTCGGTCTGCGGCCATGTCTGCCCCAATCTCTGCCAGACCGCCTGTACGCGCAACGAGCTGGACGACGCCATCCAGATCGGCGCGCTGGGACGGCTCTCCGTCCATGCGGAACTGCCGGTCACCGCGCCGGCCAGCGGCAAGAGCGTGGGCGTCATCGGCGGCGGCGTGGGCGGCCTGAGCGCGGCCTGGCAGCTCGCGCACAAGGGCCATGCCGTCACGGTCTATGAGGCCGACGAGGACATCGGCGGCAAGCTGCGGCAAGTCATCCCCCATGCCCGCCTCGACGAAAGCGTGCTGGAGGCGGAACTACGGCGCATCCGGGAGGCCGGCGTCACCATCCGCACCGGCTGCCGGGTGGATGCCGAACGGTTCGCCGCCCTGCGCAAGGAACACGACGCCCTCATCATCGCCACCGGCGGTCACAGGGCGCGCGTCTTCCCCTGGCCGGGCAAGGAGCGCATCGTGGCGGGCATCGACTTCCTCAAGGCCGTGAACCGGGGCGAATCGCCCGCCGTGCCCGAGCGGGTGGTGGTCATCGGCTGCGGCAATGCGGGCATGGACGTGGCCGCCGGGGCCTTTGCCTGCGGCGCGAAGGAAGTGACCTGCGTGGACGTGCAGAAGCCCGCCGCCTTCGCGCACGAGATGGCCCATATCGAGGCCCTCGGCGGCAAGATCGTCTGGCCGGTGCGCACGAAGGAGATCACCGAACAGGGCCTCGTGGACGAGGAGGGCCGCCTCTTCCCGGCGGACATGGTCATCATCAGCGTGGGCGAGACGCCGGAACTGGACTTCGTGCCCGAGACGGCCTCGCGCTTCCGCGACTGGCTCTCCCCCGCCGCCGACGGCAGCGTGCTGGAGGATGTCTATGCCGTGGGCGACGTGGTGCGGCCCGGCCTGCTGGTGGACGCCATCGGTTCCGGCCGCCGCGTGGCCGAGGCCGTGGATGTCCGTCTGCGCGGCACGCCCCCCGATGCCGCGTCCGCGCGCGCCCGCGTCCCGGCCGCCAGCCTGCATACGGCCTGGTTCGCCCCCTGTCCGTCCGCCGAGCGCCCCGATGCCGCCCATGATCATGAGCGTTGCATCAGCTGCGGCACCTGCCGGGATTGCAGCCTCTGCCTGACGGCCTGCCCGCAGCAGGCTATCAGCCGCACGCTGGAAGCGGACGGCAGCGCCACCTACACGTCCGACCCGGCCCGCTGCATCGGCTGCGGCATCTGCGCGGGCGTCTGCCCCTGCGGCATCTGGAAGATGCAGGTCAACAGCCCCGCCGCCTGACGGATACCTTTCCTCTCCCTCCTCCGGTACGGCGGGCGCCCCCTCGCGGGCCCCGCCGTACCGGAATCACATTTCCCTCCCTGCCATATATCAGGGACATCCCCGCTAATGTTTTTTGAGCGCGGGCCGATAAGACCGACATATCACGTAGTGGGAGAATCCGCATGACCATCTCGCGCTCGACAAGTCTCGTCAACGGCGTCATGTTCGTTCTGATCTGCTGTGTCGCCCTGCTCGTCTGGAACCTGTACCGCAATGTGGAAGACAACATCCGCATGAACCGGCAGAAAGAGGTCGCCCTCCAGCTGGCCAACGAGCTCATGCAGTCCTCGGAGCAGCTCACGAACAATGTCCGGGAGTATGCAGTGACCGGCGATGACCGCTACGAAAAGATCTATCTTGCCATCGTGGACGAACGCGCCGGGAAGATCCCGCGTTCCCAGAGCAAGAGCGTCGCTCCCGGCCGTACCGTCAGCCTGACGGATCTCATGCGCGAAAACGGCTTTACCGAACAGGAATTCGCTCTGGTCAAGCAGGCCAACGACCTCTCCAACGCGCTCGTGGTGCTTGAAACAAAGGCCATGAACGCCGTCAAGGGCATCACCACCGCTCCGGACGGTTCCGAGGTCCGGGGCAAGCCCGACCTGGCACTGGCCCGCTCGCTGGTCTTCGGCGCGGACTACAAGAGCCAGACCGACAAGATCATGCAGCCGCTGGCCGAATTCTTCCGCGCCCTCTCGGCGCGCACCGCATCTCAGGTGGAAGAGAGCCGCGCCAGCGTCATGCGGGGCATCCTCCTGCTGACCGTGACCCTGCTGCTGCTGGCGGGCGCGCTGGTCTATTCGTTCATCTTCGTGCGGCGGGGCATCTGCCGTCCCCTGGCCGATACCGCCCGCTTTGCCCGGCAGGTCATCGAAGAAGGGGATCACTCCTCCCGGCTGCACAACACGAGCCGGAATGAAGTGGGCGACCTGGCCCGCGCGCTGGACAACATGCTGGACAAGCTTGTGGCGGAACTCGCCTTCTCCCGGGGCGTGCTGAGCTCCATGCCTACGCCGGTCATGGTCTGCGACACTGAAGAGATCATCCGCTTCGTCAATACGCCCATGCTGGAGCTCTTTGCCCACAAGGGCGACCCGGAAAGCTACGTCAACATGAACATGCGCGCCTTCATCGGCGCGGATGACGACATCTGCCGCCGTTGCGTGGAATCGCGCACGACCCTGCGCGAAGATCGCCATTTGAACATCCCCGGCAAGGGTGACGTCTTCGGCGCGGCCATGGCCACGCCCATTTTCGACAATCAGCAGGTCGTCCGGGATACGCTGGTCGTCTGGCTGGACTACACGGAGATCAGCCGTCAGCAACGGCACATGGAAGAAACGGCCGAGCGCATCCAGGAGGCCGCCGGCGAGACCACCGCCCGCATCGGCACGGCCAATACGGCCTGCGGCAGCGTGCTCCAGCTTATCGCCAAGGCGGACGACTCCTCGCGCCAGACCTCGCAGCGCATGGCCGAGACCATGTCGGCCATGGAGCAGATGAACGCCGCCGTCCTCAACATCGCCAAGAATGCGGAGGATGCCGCCTCCCATTCCGCCACCATGCGCGACAAGGCCAGCGAAGGTCAGGACATCGTCAATGAGGTGGTGGCGGCCATCAGCGCCGTGCAGGAAAAGTCCCTGCGCCTGCGCACGGACATGGAACACCTGCATGGCGAGGCCCAGAACATCACCCAGGTGATGACCGTCATCTCCGATATCGCCGACCAGACCAACCTGCTCGCCCTCAATGCCGCCATCGAGGCCGCCCGCGCCGGGGAAGCCGGACGCGGTTTTGCCGTGGTGGCCGATGAAGTGCGCAAGCTGGCCGAAAAGACCATGGCCGCCACCACCGAGGTGGACAAGACCATGGGCGGCATACAGCGCGATGCCGTCACCAACATGAAGAACGTGGACGAGGCCGTCAGCAACATCAACCATGTGACGGAGCTGGCCCGCGCGTCCGGCGACCATCTGGCCGACATCGTCAGCCTGTCCACCGAAGCGGCGGACATGGTGCGGCTCATCGCCTCCGCCAGTGAGGAACAGTCCGCCACCTCGGCCCAGATCAACGGCGCTGTGGAAGAAGTCAACCACATCAGCAAGGAACTGGTCGATGCCATGTCGCAGGCCACCGAATCCACGCAGGCCCTGACGGAAGAGCTCAGAGAACTGCAGAAGGTGGCTGACCGGCTGGTGGAATAAGTCTGCCGCCTCGTGCTTTGCCTTTTTCAATGGCAAAGCGCTCCAAGCACAAAAAAAGCCCCGTTTTGGCGGGGCTTTTCTTTTTGTCATTATGTGGGGAGTCGGGCCCCCTGGAGCATTTTCAGTGTGAAACACTTTGCGTTCCACACATACGGCCTGGTGTTTCGCGAAAAAAACGCGGTTTTTCCGCTTACTTTCGGCGAGACGGCGCTGTGCTGCCGCCTCGCGCTTTGCCTTTTCAGGCAAAGCGCTCTACGCCTTGTCCAGCGCCTGCCGCAGGTCGGCAAGCAGATCGTCGGGATGCTCCACCCCGACGGACAGGCGGACCATGCCGGGCGTGATGCCCGCTTCCACCAGCTGCGCGTCGCTGAGCTGACGGTGCGTGGAGCTGGCCGGATGCAGAACGCAGGTACGGATGTCGGCCACATGCACCTGCAAGGATATCATGTTCAGGGCGTCGATGAAGCGGGCCCCGGCCTCGCGCCCGCCCTTGAGGGTGAAGGACACCACGCCGCTGCAGCCTTTGGGCATGTACTTCTGCGCCAGCGCATGACAGGGGCTCGACGCCAGCCCGGGATAGAGCACTTCGCCCACCTTCTCATGTCCGCTCAGCCACTGGGCCAGCCGCAGGGCATTGGCACAGTGCTTTTCCATGCGCATGGGCAGGGTCTCCAGCCCCAGATTGATGTAAAAAGCCCCCTGCGGGGTCTGGCACATGCCCATGTCCCGCATGAGCTGGACGCGGGCCTTGACGATATAGGCCGCCTTGCCGAAGGCCTGCGTATAGACGAGCCCGTGGTAGGAGTCGTCCGGCTCCACGAATTCCGGGAAGCGCGGGCTTGCCGCCCAGTCGAAGCGGCCGCCGTCCACGATGACGCCGCCCATCTGCACCGCGTGGCCGTCCATGTACTTGGTGGTGGAATGGGTCACGATGTCCGCGCCGAAATCCAGCGGACGGCAGAGGATGGGCGTGGCGAAGGTATTGTCCACGATGAGGGGCAGGCCGTGGGCGTGGGCGATGCGGGCCAGCCGCTCGATGTCCAGCACGTCCATGGAAGGATTGGACAGGGACTCCCCAAAGACGGCCTTGGTTTCCGGGCGGATGGCCGCGGCGATCTCCGCGTCGGAGGCATGCTGATCCACGAAGGTCACCTCGATGCCCATACGCTTGAGCGTCACCGCAAAGAGGTTGAAGGTGCCGCCGTAGATGCTGCCCGTGCTGACGATGTGCTCGCCGCTGCGGGCCAGATTGAGCACGGCCAGCATATTGGCCGCCTGCCCGGACGAGGTGCAGAGCGCGCCCACGCCGCCCTCGAGCGCGGCGATCTTCTTTTCCACCGCGTCCACGGTGGGATTGCCGAGGCGGGTATAGAAAAAGCCCTCGGCCTCAAGGTCGAAGAGCTTGCTGACTTCCGCCGTGGAGGCATAGGTAAAGGTGGTGCTCTGAGTGATGGGCAAAACGCGCGGCTCGCCGTTGCCCGGCGTATAGCCGGCATAGAGGCAGAGAGACTCTTCTTTCATGCAAAAAACCTCACTGAACGTGCTGAAATGTCGGCAGCTACCTTACGTCAGGCCGTGCCGCATGGCAACCGCGGCCTGTGCTCCCTTTTTCACATCATGCCCAAAAAACATGACCCTATTGACCTGCCCTTTCCAACAGGCTAGTGTGAACCTATCCAGACATGCCCGTCCGCGGCCGGCCGTAGCGTTACGCGGCCGGGGGCGGGGCGGGACGGCCATGCGCCGCGCCCGTGACCTTATCTGCCTTGTGTTCACACACTCTTGCCAGGAGGCTCTTATGCGTATTGCCGTGGGACTGGGCAAAAAAGATGCGGAACAGCGCCTTGACAGCGCCGGCGTCAGCCGCCGCGATTTCATGAAATTCTGTACGGCCGTCGCCGTCACCATGGGCATGGGCCCCGCTTTCGCGCCGCAGGTGGCCGCCGCCCTCACGGGCAAACGGCCTTCCGTGGTCTATCTGCACTTTGCCGAATGCACGGGCTGCTCCGAAGCCCTGCTGCGTACCTACAAGCCCTTCCTTGACTCCCTGATCCTGGACACCATCTCCCTGGACTACCATGAAACCATCATGGCCGCCGCCGGGGAAGCCGCCGAGGACGCCCTGAACAAAGCCGTGGAAGGCCCGGACGGCTTCATCTGCATCGTGGAAGGCGCCGTGCCCACCGCCGACATGGGCAAATTCGGCTATGTGGCCGGACATACCATGTACGACATCGGCAAGCGCATCCTCCCCAAGGCCAAGGCCGTCATCACCATGGGCACCTGCGCCGCCTACGGCGGCATCCAGGCGGCCGCCCCCAATCCGACCCAGGCCAAGGGCATCAACGATTGCTATGCCGATCTGGGCATCAAGGCCATCAACATCCCCGGCTGTCCGCCCAATCCGCTCAACCTGGTGGGCGCCATCGTGGCCTTCCTGCAGGGCAAGGAGATCGAGCTCGACGACAAGGGCCGTCCCACCATGTTCTTCGGTCAGTCCGTGCATGACCAGTGCGAGCGCCTGCCCCACTTTGAAGCCGGCGAATTCGCGCCTTCCTTCAATTCCGAGGAAGCCCGCAAGGGCTGGTGTCTCTATGAACTGGGCTGCAAGGGGCCGAGCACCTTCAACAACTGCCCCAAGGCCCTGTTCAACGACACCAACTGGCCCGTGCGCGCCGGTCACCCCTGTATCGGCTGCAGCGAGCCCAATTTCTGGGACGAACTGACCCCCTTCTACCAGAACTAGCCAGGGAGAAACCACATGAGCGACAAGAAAACCCCCCAGAGCAGCTATTCCGGCCCTGTTGTGGTGGACCCCCTGACCCGCATCGAGGGGCACCTCCGCATCGAAGTGGAAGTGGAAAACGGCAAGATCAAGGACGCCCGCAGCTGCGGCACCCTGTTCCGCGGTCTGGAGAACATCCTGAAAGGCCGTGATCCGCGCGACGCCCAGCACATCACCCAGCGCACCTGCGGCGTGTGCACCTACACCCATGCGCTCTGCTCCACCCGCGCGCTGGAAGACGCCATCAAGGCCAAGGTGCCGGCCAATGCCACCTACATCCGCAACCTGGTGCTGGGCGCGCAGTTCCTGCATGACCATCTCGTGCACTTCTACCATCTGCATGCCCTCGACTTCGTGGACGTGACCAGCGCCCTGCAGGCCGATCCGGCCAAGGCGGCCCAGCTGGCCTCCTCCATCTCGCCGCGTCCGGCCAAGGCCGAGGACTTCAAGGCCGTGCAGGACAAGCTGAAAGCCTTTGTGGCTTCCGGCCAGCTCGGCCCCTTCACCAACGCCTACTTCCTCGGCGGCCATGAGGCCTACTACCTTGATCCCGAGGAAAACCTCGTGGCCACGGCTCACTATCTGGAAGCCCTGCGCGTGCAGGTCAAGACGGCCCGGGCCATGGCGGCCTTCGGCGCCAAGAACCCGCATCCGCAGTTCCTGGTGGCCGGCGGCGTGACCTGTTACGAATCCCTGACGCCCGCGCGCATCAAGGAATTCACCGATCTCTACAAGGAGACCCGCGATTTCGTGGAGCAGGTCTATATCCCCGACCTGCTCATGGTGGCCAGCAAGTACAAGGACTGGGCGGCCTTCGGCGGCACCGACAACTTCATGGCCTTCGGCGAATTCCCGGCTCCGGGCGGCGAGCGTCAGCTTGACAGCCGCTGGCTCAAGCCCGGCGTCATCTACAAGCGCGACCTGTCCAGCATCAACAAGTTCGATCCTGAACTGATCGCCGAACATGTGCGTCACAGCTGGTTCGAAGGCGACAAGGCCCTGCCGCCCTACGAAGGCCAGACCGTCCCCCATTTCACCAAGATGGGCGATACCGATCGCTACTCCTGGCTCAAGGCGCCGCGCTACAAGGAGACCGCGGTGGAGACCGGCCCCCTGGCGCAGGTGCTCGTGAGCTATGCGCAGGGGCATGAGGCCATCAAACCCCTTGTGGATCATGTGCTCAAGGCCCTCAACGTGAAGCCTGACGCGCTGTACTCCACGCTGGGCCGTACGGCTGCCCGCGGCATCGAGACGCTTGCCATCGCCAAGCAGATCGACGTCTGGCTGAAGAGCTACCAGGACAACATCGTCAAGGATCAGCAGATCGTGGAAGATTGCGAGATCCCCAAGGAAGCGCGCGGCGTGGGCTTCGTCAACGCGCCCCGTGGCGGCCTCTCGCACTGGCTGCGCATTGAAAACGGCAAGATCGGCAACTTCCAGCTGGTCGTGCCCACCACCTGGAACCTCGGTCCCCGCGACGGCAATGACGTCATGGGCGCGGCCGAGCACGCCCTCATCGGCACGCCCGTGGCCGATCCCAAGCGTCCGGTGGAGATTCTGCGCACCATCCACTCCTTTGACCCCTGCATCGCCTGCGCCGTGCACGTCATCGACGGCGAAAGCAACGAAGTGCACAAGTTCAAGGTGCTGTAATCCCTTGCCATGACTCAGAGAGCGGGGGCCACGGCCCCCGCTTTTTTTCAGGACGCATCATGCCCGCTTCTTTCAACCCGGAAACGCCGCGCATCCTCATCATGGGCGTCGGCAATGTGCTGCTTTGTGACGAAGGCTTCGGCGTGCGCGCCGTCGCTTACCTCGAAGAACATTACGACTGGCCGGAGAACGTGCGCTTTCTGGCCGGCGAGACCGGCGGCATCATGCTCATGCCGGAGATCCAGTCCTGCGATCTGCTGGTGGTGCTGGATGTGGTGCTGGGCGGGGAAGCCCCGGGGACGGTCTATCTGTTGGAAAATGACGATCTGCGCAAAAGCCTGAGCTTCAGGGATTCCATGCACCAGACGGACCTGCTGGACACGCTGGCCACCTGCGAACTGGCCGGACATCGCCCCGAAGCGCTGGCTTTCGGCCTGCAGCCCTTCGATTATCACAGCATGGTCATGCAGCTCAGTCCGCAGGCCGAGGCCATGCTGCCCACCTTCTGCCGCAAGGTCGTGGACGAACTGCAGCGGCGTGGCATCCGCGCCACTCAGCGTTCTCGGTCCTGTTGAGATTTTCTTCATGCAAAAAGGAGCGGCCGCCGTTCCCGGCAAGACCGCTCCTAGAGCATTTCCCGTTTGAAACGCTTCGCGTTCCAAACCATACGGCCTGGCGCTTTTCGGAAAAAACGCGTTTTTTCCGCTCACGTTGGGCCGGGCGGCGCTGTGCCGCCGCCTCGCGTTTTACCTTTTTCAAAGGCAAAACGCTCTAACGATACGCTATTGTCCTTGCTGCTCGCCCCTGTCGGGATGAGGGGCGTTCAGTCCGCTTTTCCCGTCAGTTCCGGGGGCAGGTCGTCCTCGGAATAGAGGACAAGCCCCGCCTCCCGCAGACGGCGCGCCCAGACGCCCTCGCCAGGACAGGTGGCCCCGGTAAAGCTCCCGTCATAGATCTCGCCGAAGCCGCAGGAAGGCGAACGCGCCTTGAGGATGGCCGCCGTACAGCCGTGCGCGCGCACGATGCGCATGGCCCGCTCGGCGCCCAGTTCAAAGGCTTCCGTTACGTCCTCCCCTGTCCGCATGATGACCCGGCCGTCCCGCTGCTCGCACGGCGGACGCGGTACCGGCAGGCCGGACAGGCTTTCCGGGCAGGCCGTCACCGCACGTCCTTCCTCCACCAGCCTGCGCACGGGCTCAAAGGGCTTGCTGCCGCCGTCATAGCGGCAGGAAAGCCCGGCAAGACAACCGCTGACCACATACTTCATGCTTTGGCTTCCTTGTCGGCCGTGCCGCTCTTGGCTTCCGGCGCGGCGCTTTCGTCCGTATCCGGCAGGAGGGCCGCCTCCCACATCTCCTGATAATACATGCAGGTGCCTGGATTCCAGGCCGTGGCCGTGGCATGGTCATAGGATTCGGTGATGGGCCAGTTGGTGAACGGGGCAAGGGCCTCGGCAAAGGAGGGAGCCTCCACCGTGGCTTCCTGCGCCAGACGCAGCGTGTAATTGGGGCCCTTGAGAAAACGGAGATGATAACGGGGCATGGATGTCGCTCCTTGCAAAAGACCGGGAGGGGAATCCCCTCCCGGTCTCGTCAGAATCAGATGGTGACGGTGAGGCCTAGTGGACGGTCATCACGAACTTGCTGATGAGGAAGAGCACCACCAGCAGGCCCACGCCGAGGCCCCAGCTCCAGTGGATGAGCTTCATTTCCGTCTCATCAAGGGGCTCGTACTCCATATTCTTGATTTCTTCGTGCAGCTTGACTTCTTTATCTTCCATGAGAGTTCTCCTTTACTGAGCACGGGATGACTAGCCGCCCATGACCGGCGGATGCATGCCGTGGAAGAAGGCGAAGGAAATGAACAGGCCCACCCAGATGATGAAGCCGAACAGGCAGACCACGTACACCACGGCCAGGCGGCCGATGCCTTCTTCACGCAGCTTGTGGAAGTTGGAGACCACGCCGATGCTGAAGAAGGTCAGCAGGAAGAAGATCACGCGGAAGCAGTTGGCCACGCCGGAGACCTTGTTGCCAATCTGATGGATGGGGCCGTTGGGTTCCAGCAGGCAGATGGCCAGCATGATCAGGAAGGTCGCCAGATAGCCCAGCACGAAGCGGGGGAAGCGTTCCATCACGTCGCCCCAGGTCATGCTGCGTTCACCGCGGGTCTTGTCGAACTTGGCCGTCCAGATGTAGGCCAGCAACAGCGCCCAGATGCCGATGAACATGTCGATGAACACCTTGACCGTGGTGGTCACCATGACGATCCAGCCGGGTTCATACTGCACGCCGGTCATGCCGGCCACCTTGGTGATGATCAGGGCTTCGGTGATGGCGCCGGAAGCGATGGCGCCGCCGTCGGACTTCACCGCCAGGCCCATCCAGCCGCCGGCCACCATGGGCTCGGTGTACAGGAACTGCTGGGCGATGAAGGGCAGGATCAGCATTTCGATGCAGGTGAACACCACGACCAGGGAGGACACCATGATCGGCACCACAGGCCGGGCGCGGATGGCGCCGCCGGTGGCGATGGCGGCGGACACGCCGCAG
The DNA here is from genome assembly GCF_944324525.1 of uncultured Desulfovibrio sp. GTDB lineage: Bacteria > Desulfobacterota > Desulfovibrionia > Desulfovibrionales > Desulfovibrionaceae > Desulfovibrio. Next base: position 13,707 of record NZ_CALUWS010000025.1, on the reverse strand, counting down.
ATGGAGATGCCGGAGGCCAGCGGGGCCGCCCATTCCTTGTTGAACTTGAAGTACTTGCGGGCCACATAGTAGACCACGGCCCAGTAGAGCAGGTAGGCTTCCACGATGGCGCACAGGCCTCGGAAGAACACATGGCCGGCAAAGGCGGACGCGCCGGCGGCCTTGACGCCCAGTTCGGCGCCGAGCACCACGATGGCGATCTTGACGAAGAGTTCGGGGCGGCAGGCGTCACGCAGCCAGTTGGCGAAGCCCGGCGTCACGTTGCCGATGAGCAGGCCCATGATAAGGGCAAGGATCAGGCCGGCTTCGGTACTCAGACCGAGCGCCCAGGTGATGCCCTGCTTTTCCAGCTGGGTGGGGTTGGCCGCGATGTAGGCGTTGGCGCCCACGGTATAGCAGGCCACAGCCACAAAGAAAATGACGGTGAAGGCCGCCAGGAAGCGTCCCACGTTGCCCTTCATCAGTTTCACGCCGAAGCAGAGCAGCGCCGCCACAAAGGCATAGGTGGCGAACAGCGCGCCCACGCCGGGGATGATCTTGCTGGCTGAGCTCCAGCACTTGATGGGGTCACCCACCCACATGCCCATCTTCAGCGCCCAGCCAAGCGCGTCGATGCCGACGAACTTGCCCAAGGCAAGAATGAAGATGATTGAACCCAATAACAGGGCAACCTTATCTTCATTGAATGTTGCTTTCGTTGTCATAGACATCTCCTCCAATTGAATTGACACCACATCCGCCCGTCGGGCGGATCACTCCACATTCGTCAGCCGCAATACACCAACTGTCTGGTAACCCCCTATTGCATTATGCGGCCCGGCAGGAAGCGGCAAACAACCTCCGGCAGCCCACCCGGCTGCCGCCTGTCGCCCGCGCTGACATTGTGATTCTTTGAACTACTTATTTCCTTTCTACCCCTATCCCTACCGTTGTCAAGCCATAACATGATACGATTCCTCATTCACAGATGATACTTTGGCAAGCATCACAACGAGATTTCGCCATACGGCGTTTTGCGGCCGGCTGGCGGACCCGTCGGAGCGCAGGCCCCCTTTCTCTTCGCCGCCGGTACGGCGGTACGGCGGCTGGTCACCGTTACATTTTGTTATAAATACATCAGATATGCAAGATTCCGGCGCTTCAGCATCATTTATTGCCTTTCCCGCTTTTTGCCGCGCCTGCCGGCTTGTCCGCCACCTGCCCCTTGCCATATCCGACGCCATGACTATATAGATAAGAGTGACATATCCACATGACGTCGCCAGACGTCGTCCAACCCCCTCAGGGAGTCAACCATGTCTTTCAAAGCTCTTGTCACCGCCTTCTTTCTCCTTTTTGCCTCCTGTGCCGTCGTCATGCCCGATATGGCGGAAGCCGCCCGCATGGGCGGCGGGCGCTCCTTCGGGAGCCGTCCCGCCATGCGCAGTCCGGCCGCGCCGCCTGCCAGCACCATGCAGCGGCAGGCCCAGACCAATGCGGCCCAGCGCCAAAATGCCGTGGGGCAGCCCAACCGTGGTTTCCTGGGCGGCATGGGCGGCATCGTCGGCGGTCTGCTGGCCGGTACGCTCCTGGGCTCTCTGCTGTCCGGCGGCGGCTTTTCCGGCGGCGGCCTGCTGGACATCCTGATCCTCGGCCTGGTGATCTACCTTGCCTACCGCTTCCTTATCCGGCGCCGTGCCGGGTCTCCGGCTCCGTCTCCCGCCGCTGCCGCCGGGGCCGATGGCGGCATGGTGCAGACGCCTTTCCCCCAGAATGCGTCAGCCAGCCAGTATGCCGACGTCTCGTCCGGCTCCGACTCCGCCCAGGCCTGGGGCGGCTTGAGCGGCGGCGCAGCCGCTCAGGCTCAGGGCCCGCAGATCCCTGCCGGCTTTGATACCGAGGAGTTCCTGCAGGGAGCCAAGCTTGCCTACAATCGTCTGCAGGCCTCCTGGGACAAGCGCGACCTCAACGACATCGCGCAATTCGCCACGCCAGCCGTGCTGGACGCACTGCGGGAACAGCTTGCTGAGGACCCCAACCCCAGCCGTACGGAGATCATCCTCGTCAATGCCCAGTTGCTGGAAGTGACGGAAGACGGCACGGACGAACGCGCGCAAGTGTACTTTGACGTGCTGCTGCGTGAGGATCCCCAGCAGCAGACGCCGTCCAACGCCCGTGAGATCTGGCACTTCGTCCGCGCTCGCACCAACGGGACGTGGAAGCTGGACGGCATCCAGCAAGTTGTCGGCTAACCTTTCCCTGGCCTGATTTTTCGGCAGACCGCCGCGGCGGTCTGCCTTTTTCATGGCGGCGGCACTTCCCGCCGCGCCTTTGCGAACTCCATCTTCGAGGATACCCATGACCAACTATGTAGCCAAACATGACAAACTCGTGCGCCACCTCGGCATGACCATCGAGGAAGCCAGCCGCGAATACGCCCGTGTCAGCATGCCCATCACGGAGAACAACAAGAACGGCATGGGGGTTGCCCACGGCGGCGCCATCTTCGCGCTGGCCGACGTGGCCTTTGGCGCGGCGGCCAATGCGGGGCAGGTCCACGGCGTGGTCAGCCTCAACTCCACCATCGAATTCCTGCGGCCGGGCACTGCGAGTCCCCTTAAGGCCGAGGCTCACCTTGTGCGCAAGGGAGCCCATATCCAGAGCTATAATGTGGAAGTGCGCGACGCCAACGAACAGCTCATCGCCCGCTGCATGGCCACCGGCTTCCAGACGGACGTCCCGCTCCCCGAATAGACGCCTTTCCCCTTCGTTCACGCGAAAAGCCCGGTTGACCGGGCTTTTCGCATTTAGGGCCTGTTGCCACTATCCGTTTCTTGTTTGGAGGCGAAGGGGAACCCCATCCCTTCTCCTGCGCGTTTTTTCTGGGGAAGAGTCAGGGACACGAGGCAACCCGCCCTCAAAAGCAAATGGTTTGAAACGCCAAACGTTTCAAACTGAAATGCTCCAAGTGGAACGTACGCGCGACAAGACGCCGGAGGATGGCTCCTCCGGCGTCTTGTCGATTTGCGGCCTTGCGTCAGCGCCACACAGCTTTTCCGGCAACCTCCGTACTTTTGTCCGGCCGTGGGCCGTGTCTTCCCTGTCGTCAGTCCGGGAAAACTCGGCCCTTGCAGTCGTCCATGCCTGCCGCCGGAAATGACCGCTGGCCGCTGTGCGAGGTGACACAGCGGCCAGCGGGGCAGCGTCGGGAGACTCCCCTCCCCGCAACGCTTTGCCTATTCCGCCCGCTGCTCGAAGCGCTTGACCGGCAGGTGGCAGCCGCCCCGGCCCGTACGGGCGGTGAAGTTCTGGTGGTAGGCTTCCGCTTCGTAGAACGGGCCCGCCTTTTCCAGAGTGGTCACCACCTTGTAGCCCAGCTTCTTCAACTCGTCGATGAGGTGTTCGGCAATGAACTTTTCACTGCCCGACGCATAGAAGACCGCCGAGCGATATTGCGTGCCCACGTCCGGCCCCTGCCGGTTCAGCTGGGTCGGATCGTGGACCTCAAAAAAGCGGCGCAGGATCTGCTCATAGCTGATCTTGGACGGATCATAGCGGATGAGCACCGCCTCCGCATGTCCGGTCCGGCCGGTGCTGACCTGCTCGTAGCTGGGCGAGGGCACGGTGCCGCCCGTGTAGCCGGAAACGGCCTCGATGACGCCGGGCAGCTTCTCGAAAGCGTCTTCCACACCCCAGAAGCAGCCCCCGGCCACGATGGCCGTGGCGGTCAGCCCCGCCGCCTGCCGGCGGGCAAAGGCTTCCTTTTCCGCCTCGCTGCCCTTTTCCGCAAAGGCCATGCTTACGGAATTGACGCAGTGTCGCGTATTCTTTTCGGTAAAGCCCTCGCCCTCGAACACATGGCCAAGGTGGCCGTTGCAGTGGGCACAGACGATCTCCGTACGTTGCCCGTCAGGATCGGGCAAGCGCCGTACCGCGCCGGGCAGTTCGGCATCAAAGCTCGGCCAGCCGCAGCCGGAATCGAACTTGTCCTCGCTGCTGTAGAGCGGCATGCCGCACTGACGGCAGATATAGGTGCCCGGATCGCCCTGATGGTTGAACTTGCCGCTGAAGGGCGGCTCCGTCGCCTTGTTCAGGATCACCGCCGCTTCCTGCTTGTTCAGGGGCGGCATGGCAGAGTTTTGCATGGTCGCCTCCGCATTGCGTGTCTTGGTGAAGGTCAGGCCGATGAGCAACAGCGCAAACACCGTCACCACCAGCAGGGGGATATCCTTGAAAAGAGAAGGTAATTTCATACCATTCTCCTAGGTTTTTATAACCATAAAAAAGGTCTTGCTGTTTGGCAAGACCTTTATCAGGAGTTTTTCCTATTTTTTATAGCCGGCGGGATGCCGGCTGTGCCAACGCCAGGCCGAAGCGATGATCTCTTCCACGCCCTGCCGCGGCTGCCAGCCGAGCACGTCCCCCGCCTTGCGGGAAGAGGCCACCAGCCGTGCGGGATCGCCCGGGCGGCGCGCTCCCACCACCACCGGCAGAGGGCGGCCGGTGACACGGCGGGCCGTTTCGATCATCTGTCGCACGGAAAAGCCCTGCTCGCTGCCCAGATTGAACACGTCGCTTTGGCCGCCCGCTTCCAGGTGCCGCAGCGCCAGCGTATGCGCCTCGATCAGATCCTCCACGCCCACATAGTCGCGGATACAGGTGCCGTCCGGCGTATCGTAGTCGTCGCCGAAAATGGTGATATGCGGCCGCCGGCCCAGCGGCACCTGCAGGATGAGCGGGATGAGATGGCTTTCCGGCCGGTGGTCCTCGCCGATGGACCCGTCCGCCGCCGCGCCGCCCACGTTGAAGTAGCGCAGGGAGACGTAGCGCAGGCCGTGCGCAGCGGCCGCCCAGCGCATCATGCTCTCCATGATGCGCTTGCTCTCGCCGTAGGGATTGCCGGGACGCAACGGGGCCTCCTCGGTGATGGGCACGCTGTCCGGCTCGCCGTAGACCGCGGCCGAGGAGGAAAAGACGATGCGCTCCACACCGTGGCGGACCATGGCTTCCAGCAGCACCTGCATCCCGTGCACATTGTTGCTGAAGTACTGCAGCGGAAGCTGCATGCTCTCGCCCACCAGCGAACTGGCGGCAAAATGCAGCACGCTCTCCACCGTATGGCGCGCAAAAATGGCGTCCAGTACGGCCGGATCGCGCATGTCGCCCTCGACGAAGGGCACGTCCGCGGGCAGAGACTGACGGTGCCCTGTCCGCAGGCTATCCAGCACGACCACTTCGCGGCCCTGCTCGCGCAAGGCGCGCACGGCATGCGAGCCGATGTAGCCCGCGCCGCCGCAAATCAAAACGGCCATACCTCTCCTCCCTGCCCGCGGCGCACGACACGCCGCGGCGCTCCCCCCTGTCTGCTCCGCCGTGGCTGGGCGGACCAGAACATTTTCAATTTGAAACGCTTTGCGCTTCAAACCATACGGCTTGACGTTTCGCGACAAAAGCGCAGTTTTTCCGCTTGGTTTGGGCCGGGCGGCGCTGTGCCGTCGCCTCGCGTCGCAGCTTTTTCAAAGATAGAACGCTCTACCGCGCCACCAGCACCCAGGCCGGGCCGTGCGCGTCAAGATGGCTGGCCACATAGTTGGCCCGATCGCCGCCGCCGCAGAAGATGTCTATACGGTTGCGCTTGATGGCCCCGCCCACGTCCTGCGCGAAGCCTATGCCCCGCAGCGGGATGATGCCGAAATCCGGGTCGGGCGCGTTGACGCCGTAAGCCACCACCGCGCCCAGCGGGATGTACTTGCGGTCCGTGGCCAGGGAGAGCCAGTCGTCCACCACCTGCCCCATAGCGCCCGTGGGGCCGCGGTTGCCGAAGCGGAAAAAGACGTAGCTGGGATTCTCATGCAGGATCTCGTTCACGCGCTGCGGATTGTTCTTGAACCATTCGCGCTGCTCGAAGATATGGCCTTCCTTCAGGAGGCCCTTTTCCCGCATGATGCGGCCGGAGCTCTTGTACTTGTGGCCGTTCTGTCCGGCATAGTTCACGAAGGCCTGCGTGCCGTCGTCGAAGATGAGCCGCCCGGACCCCTGTATCTCCAAAAAGAAGACGTCCACGGGATCGGCCGCCCAGGCCAGTTCCAGCCCCTTGCCGGCCAGCACCTGCTTTTCCTCGATGGTACGGCGGTCGTAATAACGGCCCCGGTTGCGCCGCTTCACGGCGGCCAGATCCGGCGGCAGCTTGTAGATGGCCTGCGGATAGCCGGGCTTGGCCGTACGGCTGGCCCGCACATAGGGCTCGTAATAGCCGGAATAATCTATGCCGTTGGGCACGGCCTTCCAGGTGAAATTGGCCAGGAAAAGCCCCGGCTCGGCATCCAGGCGCGGCAGCAGGGCGTCCAGCCGTTCCAGCGTACGCCGCATCTCGCCCCAGGTCAGCTTGAGCCCGGGCCGGTTGACGGCCAGCGCCCCCTGCGGCTTGCTCTTGACATAGCGCAGAGACTTCCGCACCGTAGGCGCCATCTCGCGCCATGACGTGAGATCCTGATTGCGCGGATCCAGCCAGCGGACGAATTCCTGCGGCGCTTCCGCCGTCACCGCCGGACCGAGAGGCCGCCAGCGCGGGGCCTCCACCCTGACGTCCGACGATTTCCCGGCGCAGGCGCACAAAAGCGTCAGCGCCAGCAGAAGACCACAGCGCACAAGCGCAAACAACGACGCTCGCAGGGGCTTTGCCTGCGAAGGAGCAATGGCGTGCATACCAACTTTCCTGCTTCCGATGTCTGGCTGTCGCACCGCATCTCCTACGGGGAAACCGACACCATGGGAGTTTTATACTATGCGGAGTATCTCCACATCTTCGAACGGGCCCGCAGCGAATATATCCGCTGTCGGGGCATGAGCTACAGCGAGGTCGAGGCGCGCGGCATCCTGCTGCCGGTACGCGAAGCCCGCTGCCGTTACCGGGCCCCGGCCCGCTATGACGACCTCGTGCAGGTGCACGCGGGCATCAGCGAATGGGGGCGCGCGTCGCTCGTCTTTGTATATGAGATGTGGAATGAGGACAAGTCCGCCCTGCTGGCCACCGGCAGCACCCAGCATGCGCTGGTCAACCGGGAGGGCCGCCCGATGGCTGTGCCGGACTGGTTCAAGGCGCTTTTTTACCTTCCCGCCGCGGATCCGGCTTAGGTCCTGTCACCAGTGCTTGCCGTTTGCTTGAGGGCAAGCGGAATGTGCGGCTAATTTCCTGTATCCAGGGAATACTGTGTAAAGCTTCAGTGGGAGTCTTTTCCGTGTGGAACGCAAAACGTTCTCCACGAAAAAACCTCTATTGTCCCGGCAGGCCCCGCTTGACGGCGGGCCTGCCCTGCGCCAGCCGGGCCACCGCGGCGGACATATGATGCCGGTGCGCCAGCTGGGCCTTTCCGCGCGGAGGCGCAAAACGGCGGGCAAACTGCGGCAGTTCCTCCGCCTCTTTTTCGTACCCGCGCAGGATGTGATCCAGATGCTGCATGGCCGAAGCCACATCGTGGAAATCGGCGTCGCGCCGGCAACCGCGCACCTGCCAGACCGCGTGCCCCTGGATGCGCTTGTGCAGGGAGCGCAACGACGTCTCCTGCATGGCCAGCGCCAGGCTGAGTTCCCCTTCCGGCAGATGCAGCACCAGACGGCGGCCCTCCACCTCCACGGGGCAGGCCTCGCGCCCCGGCGTCAGCCGCAGCAGATCCCGCACGGCGGCCGTGGTGACGTCCATGTGCTCCTCGCTGCTCATATTGCGCATGTCTTCGGCGATCTTGCGTTCCTCGCCCGCGATGCGCTCCCGCATGCGTTCCGAGCTGCGCTCCAGCGAGCCGATGCCGCGCCGCATGATGCGAAAACTGAAGATCAGGCCCACGAGCACGATAAAGGCCCCGGCAGCCAGCACAACCATGTTTGCCTCCCCAGATGGCACATCCTATCCACATATAGTCATCTTTCCCTCTCTTTCTGTCAAGATATCCATATCCGCGGGGGGACTTCCCTTTTTTTGGGCGACGCGCTATGGTTAAAAAAGGAGTAAAACCATGCTGGGCCGATTTTGAGGCAAGGCGACGGTCATCCGCGGCGTCACACCACGCCATTCCCGAATGTTTCGGGAGATACGCCGTACCGTCTTGCCTGTCTCCCGCCCGAAGGACGGCGCGGAGCATCCATCGGCCCAGGCTGTCGGGCATGCAGCCGGAGACGCGCCATGCCCCTATCGGCTGAGGTCCTTCCGGCTCCGTGCCACACTGATTACTAAGGGAGTTTTCTATGTCCAACCCGGTAGATGCTCAACGCACGTTCGCTCTCGTCGGCACCGGCGGGTGCGGCAAAACCTCGCTGGCGGAAATGCTTCTCTTCACCACGGGCGCCATCTCGCGGATGGGCGCCATTGAGGAAGGGACCACCAGCCTTGACTATGAGCCCGAAGAAGTCCGCCGCCGCGGCTCCATACAGCCCGCCGTCGCCACCTGGACGTGGAACAAGAACCGGCATTTCCTGCTCGACATTCCCGGCGACGGCAACTTTACCGGGGACATGGAATATCTGCTCAAGGGCGTGGACAGTGCGCTCTTTGTGCTCGACGCCGTGGACGGCGTGCGCCCCCTGACCAAAAAACTCTGGTCGGCCGTCCGTGAGGAAAAGCTGCCCGCCCTCTTCGTCATCAACAAGTTGGACCGCGACCGCGCCGACTTCTCCATGGCTTTCGACAGTCTGAGCTCGCTGGGCGTCAAGCCGGTGGCCCTGCACTATCCCCTGCGCGAAGGCGAAGCCTTCACGGGCTATGTGGACGTGCTCACCGGCAAGGCCTGGAAATTCGGCCCGGACGGCGCCGCCACCCCCGTCGCCCTGCCTGACGCCGTAGCCGACGACGTGGCCCTGCTGCGGGACGTTGCCGTGGAGAACATCGCGGAAAGCGATGAAGCCCTCATGGAAAAATACCTCGAAGAAGGCAGCCTGACCGACGACGATCTGCGTACCGGCCTGCGCAGCGGCGTGCTGCGCGGCGACCTGACGCCCGTGCTCGTCTGCTCCGCGCTGGAGAACAAGGGCGGCGCCGCCATCCTGGACGCCGTGCAGACCCTGCTGCCCTCCCCGCTGGAACGTCCGCCCTTCGTGGACGCCGAAGGCAACGAACGCGCCCCCTCCCCCGATGAACCGCTGGCCGCCTTTGTCTTCAAGACCCTGGCCGACCCCTTCACCGGGCAGCTCTCCTTCCTGCGCATCCTCTCCGGCACCATCGACGGCGACGCCACCGTCAAGAATACCCGCAGCGAAGAAAACGAACGCCTCGGCAACCTGCTCTACATGGTGGGCAAGAACCAGACCCCCTGCAAGGATGTGGTGGGCCCCGGCGCCATCATCGCCGTCGCCAAGCTGAAGAATACCCGCACCGGCGACACCCTGTGTGACGAAAAGGCCCCCTTCACCCTGCCCGCGCCCGAACTGCCGCCGCAGCTCATCACCTACGCCCTCTCGCCCAAGGAAAAGGGCGACGAAGACAAGGTCTATGCCGCCATCCAGCGCCTGCTTGACGAAGACATCACCCTCAAGCTCGGCCGGGACGAAGAAACAGGCGACATCCTCCTTTCCGGCATGGGTCAGCTCCACATCGAGCTTTCCGTGGAAAAGGCCCGTCGCCGCTTCAAGGTGGACATCATCCTCAAGACCCCCAAGGTCCCCTACCGTGAGACCGTGCGTGGCAAATGCCAGGTGCAGGGCCGCCATAAGAAGCAGTCCGGCGGCCGCGGCCAGTTCGGCGACTGCTGGATTGAACTGGAAGGCCTGCCGCGCGGCTCCGGCTACGTGTTCGAGGACGCCATCGTCGGCGGCGTCATCCCCCGCCAGTACATCCCCGCCATCGACAAGGGCATCCAGGAGGCGGCCGCCCGTGGCTTCCTCGCCGGCTGCCAGGTGGTGGACTTCCGCGTCAAGGTCTATGACGGCAGCTACCACACCGTGGACTCCTCGGAAATGGCCTTCAAGGTCGCCGGTTCGCTGGCCTTCAAAAAGGCTATGGAAAGCCTCAAGCCCGTGCTCCTCGAGCCTGTCGTCCTGCTGACCGTCTCCGTGCCGGACGAAAACATGGGCGACGTCATCGGCGACCTCTCCTCCCGCCGCGGCAAGGTACTCGGCTCCGACTCCCGCGCCGGCGTGACCGAGATCAAGGCCCACGTCCCCATGAGCGAAGTGCTGCGCTACGCCCCCGACCTGCGCTCCATGACCGGCGGTCAGGGCTTCTTTACCATGGAATTCGCCCACTACGAAGAAGCGCCGCAGCCCATCGCCGACCGCGTCATCGCCGAATACCAGGAACATAACGGACAGGAATAAAACCTGTCCCTGAACGACAACCCAAAAAACGCGGCCCGCTCCGGCAGGCAGCGTTTTTTGTCGTATTGCGGGGGATTTGATACGGGGGGAAGGAAGGGGACTTTTTTGCAAAAAAGTCCCCTTCCTTCCCCCCGCGCCCCCCATCCATCCTGCAAAAAACCTTACTCTGGAAGATGACAGGCTGACGTTTCCCGGAAGGCCGTCTCTCGACCGCTTGTCCCCCGGCAGCGCCATGAAGCATTTTCCGCCTGGAACGCTGTGCGTTTCACACCATACGGCCTGTCGTTTCGCGGAAAAAAACGCGGTTTTCCCGCTTGGTTTGGACCGAGCGGCGCTATGCTGCCGCCTCGCGTTTTACCTTTTCAAAGCTAAAACGCTCTTGCTCCTGCAAACTCGGGATATTTACCGTCATGCCGCCGGGGGACCTGCGGTCGAAGGGCGGGACAGGGCGTCACGACGCCTTGCCGGCCTCCCCGGCAGAGTTTTTGAGGGGAAAAGGGGGCGTGGGGGAAAGGGGGAACTTTTTGCAAAAAGTTCCCCCTTTCCCCCACAAAAAACCTTCCGACAAAAAAGTAGGCCTAAACGGCACGCGCAGCAGCGGTCAGGCCGGCGTTGCGTTCGATGAGGTCAAGGGCGCGGGCGATCTGGCGGCCTTTGCTGCTTTCGCGGGCGAGTTCGCGTTCCAGACTGGTGATGCCCTTGATGACGGAGGAGTGAGTACGATTGAGGCGGTCCCCGATCTCGGCCAGGGACAGGTCGGTATGCTTGCGGGCCAGATAGAAGATGGTATTGCGGCCCATGACGCACTCCTGACGGCGGGAGCGGGATTCGAGCTGACGCAGGCTCAGACCGTAGATCTTGCAGACGAGCGCCACGATGTCGTCCCAGTCCGGGACGGTCTCGGCCCCGGCGAACTGCTGGAGCACTTCCAGCGCCATTTCCGGGCTGATGCGCTTGTGCAGCAGGCGGGCCTTGAAGGCCAGATTGTTGAGACAGGCTTCCAGCTGGCGAATATCGCCGTTCAGGCGGCCCGCCAGCAGTTCGCCCACCTCGTCAGGCAGCATGACCTGGAAGCTGCGCGCCTTGCGCTGCAAGATCTCCCGCCGCATCTCCTGCGTGGGGCGCTCCATGGGGGCCAGGATGCCGGCGGAGAGGTGGGACACGAGCTGACTGTCCAGCCGTGAGAGCTCGCGCGGTGTGAAGGTACTGGTGAAGATGGCCCTGCCGCCACGGCTCTGCAGGCTTTTCACCAGATTGAGCACCATTTCCTGGATCTTTTCCTTGCCCTGCAGGAAATGCACGTCTTCCAGCAGGAGGACGTCCCACTGGTGCATCTGCTCGCGGAAGCTTTCCACATCGCGCTGGCGCACGGCCTGCACGAAACGGGAGGTCAGCTCCTCGGCGGTCAGGTAGCCCACACGGGCGCCCTCGCCTTCCTGCTGCAGGGTCAGGCCCACGGCCTGCGCCAAATGGGTCTTGCCCAGACCAGGCGCGGAACTGACGAAGAGCGTCTCCACGAAGCCGTCGGCCTTGCAGACGTCCCGCGCGGCGGCCACGGCCATCTCGTTGCTGCTGCCGACCACAAAGTCATCAAAGCTGAAGCGGAAGCGCGGACGGGCCTTGGGCATGGGGGCGAGCCCCAGCGGCAGCATGCCCTGCTGCGCAGTCATGGCGGCGGGCATATCCGGCACGGAAACAGACGACGCCTGCACGGCGCTGCCGGACTGTGCGGAAAGGGACGGCGCGGGGGCGGCCGTCGTGACGGCTGCCTGAGCGGCAAATTCCAGCGTCAGGGCGGCGGGTTCGCATTCAAGAACAGCGGCAGCGGCTTCCCGGATCAGAGGCTCGAACTGTTCGCGCAGACGGCGGGCCGCAAAGGCAGACACCGTGGAGAGACGGAGCGTCGTCCCCTCGATGCACGCCTGCACAGGAGCCACCCAGACCTTGTAGGGGCCGGGTTCCATAAGATTTTCAAGGATTCCTCGTATCTTCTGCCATTGTTCCTGCATGGGGCTTCTATACCCGAAGGCCCAAAACGGGAGCAATGAGAAGAAAACAGGCAGATATGCCCAAAGGCTTTTTTGCCCTTCCCCAAGCCTTATTTTTATAACACATTATTTTTACATATTTTTTCTTTTTTTCACATTCCCCCCCGTATGCCTGAAAAGCTTGAAAAACCAGCATGGGGAGGGGGCCAGACGTTTTTTTCCACAAAAACATGTGCCAAGATATACACAAAGAGCATTTTGTTTTTCTCGATTATTTTCATTTTTTCTTCATTTTTCTTGTCATCCTCGATAAAGCAGGGCCGCCCTGCCTCTGCGCTTGTCAAGGGGGATGAAAAAAAATCTCATTTTTTTCTAGAGAATTGCCTTTTCTTTTCCCCCTTCCGGTCATGCCGTCCGCAAAACAAAAAGGGCGGCACAAGGCCGCCCGAAAAGGAGAGCAAGAGGAAAGCAAAAAGAAAGCGCGACGCGCCGTACCGTCAGGAATCGCGGCAGGCGTCGCCACCGTGTTTGAGGCTCTGCCCCTGGGTGATGAAGTGCACATGTTCCGCCACATTGACGGCCCGACGCCAGATGCGGGACAGGCTGTGCACCACGAGGATATAATGCATGACCCAGTGCGGATCGGTCCCCGGCTGGGAGGTGAGGCGCTCCATGAGACGATGCAGGACCAGCACCTCGCTCTGCACGGCGTCGTCATCCTCATCCCGCATGCGCAGGGCCACCTCACCGTCGTTGCCGCGGAAAGCCTCCTCGGCCATTTCAAACGCCGCACGGGTACGGCGCAGCATCTGGCGCAGCTCTTCCGGCATCTCGGGCCGCTGCCCCAGATCCTGCAGGAGGATGGCCTGCTCGGCTATGCTGACGGCCTCATCTCCGATGCGCTCCAGATCGGCGACCATGCGGAGCGCCCCCACCACGAAACGCAGATCGCAGGCCACGGGCTGGGTGCGGGCCAGCAGGCACAGGGCCTGCTCGTCGATCTCGTCTTCCAGATCGTCTATGACGTTATCCCCATCGATGACGGCCGCCGCGCGGGCCGGGCTCCTTTCGTCGAGCGCGCGAAAGCTTTCATCAAGCGCGATGCCGACCGCGGCGCTCATGACCAGCAGACGGGTACGCAGGCCGGCAATGGCCTGTCCGGGAAACTGTTCCTGATGTCTCATGGAAAAAACCTCCTGACGAGCGGGCTTCCGGTAAGCGGTCCCACCCGCAAAATGACTGTCTCTGCAAGGCGTGGCCCTTGAAAAATAACGCGCCACTCCCCTCTCCGCCCTTTCTCTCCCATGAGCGGATTCGCATGGAAATTGTGTCCAATTTCCATGCTGACGCTGCCCTCACACACGGAAAAAGCGTGGTTTTTCCGTGTGTTCGGTTGCGGGTAGTCGCTCTCGCGACTACCAGAGCAATCCACATTTTC